>CAVUSY010000019.1:0-193075 GCA_963744195.1 uncultured Solirubrobacterales bacterium | reverse complement strand
CGGCTGATCGTAGCGGCGGCACGAGGCGACGCGACCACCGAATGCGACACTCAACGTCTCCACAAAGACGGCTCGCTGCTGAATCTCTCGGTGACCGTCTCGCCGATCATGCATGCCGGCTCGCTGACCGGCTTCTGTGGCATCTACCGCGACATCAGCGAACGACTTCGGACCCGAGACGCGCTCGAGAACGCGATCGGCGAACGCACGCGCGAACTGCGGCGCTCGCGAGCCGAGACGCTTCACAAACTTGCGCTCGCAGCGGAGTACCGCGACGACGACACCTTCCAGCACACCGAGCGTGTCGGGGCCGTCGCGGCAGAACTCGCAACCCGCCTCGGCCTCCCCGGCAGCATGGTGAGGCTGATTCGCCACGCCGCTCCCCTTCACGACGTTGGAAAGATCGGAATCCCCGACCGGATCCTGCTCAAGCCCGGACCGCTGAACCCACAAGAGTTCGCCGCGATAAGGCAACACACAGTTCTCGGCGCCGGTCTGCTCAGCGGGTGCGATTCCGCGATCCTCCAAGTCGCGGAGCAGATCGCCCTCACGCACCACGAGCGCTGGGACGGCAATGGTTACCCGGCCGGACTCGCTGCAGAAGCGATCCCGATCGCTGGACGTATCGTCGCTGTCGTCGACAGTTTCGACGCCATGACCTTCAACCGGCCGTATCGGGCCGCCTCCTCGGTCGAGAATGCCCTGAGCGAGATCGCCCGGTGCAGCGGAACTCGATTCGACCCCCACGTCGTCAAAGCGTTCCTTCACCTGCACCGTCACGGAGCGCCACCAACCGCCTTCGAATCACGCCCCGTTGTGGCTGACAAGCCCGCGAGGGCAAACACCGCTACAAAAGCGCCTCTGCCAGGACTCGCGCCATCCGCCGTCCGCTAAGGGGTAGCGCTATACCTCGTCAATCCTCCTCAAAGCGGACGGCAGCGCTCATCCGTCTTCGTCGACCCGGCATCATTGCCGGTCATATGTTGGTATAAGATGGCCGCCAGTACTGTTTCTCGCCACGTGGCTGGCGGCGGTTCCGGGGGGAGCCGCGCTGGGAATTTATGACACTTCAAACGAATACTGCGTCGGCGCTCGTCTGGGCACTTGACCGGGCCCGGGAGCATGCCGGTGCGGCGGCGGCGTTGGCGGCCGCGGGGCTCGATCTGCCGGGGGTCGATCGTTTCGACGGCCTGTCAGACGACTTCGACGAGCTGGTGGCGAGACTCCCCGGTGACACCTCCGCGCGCGAGGCGCTCGCTCTTGGCATCCTCGCCGGACGCGTTGCGGATCGCCCCGCGCGGGCGCGGCGCCTGCAGGACCCGACGTCGTTCCTGATGAACGAGGACCTGGTCGTTGCAAGCTGCGCAGGGCCAGTCCATCCTGCGGCTGCCATGGTTTGAGGATGGCTTATTCGTGGGTCGCCAACTGCCTGAGATCTCCGAGATGCCGACGCCCGTGCGGAGGCTGTGCGTCGAGAACTACACGGCAGCCCTGGCCGGTGAGCGAGACCGATTCGCGTTCACCAGCTACGGCCACGCATACTCGGTGGACGCCGTGCCCGTGCGAGGCGAGGACGACCGCGTCGAGTGCGGTATTGGCGGTTGCCACCCCCGCGCACAGCTACGCCGCGGCTGTCGCTGCGCACTTGCGAACGGCAGAGCGGCTGGACCGCTCGGCCGAGCTCGCCGAGGAGCGGGCCGAGCGATACCGCCTCGCTGGTCGCGGCGACCAAGAGCTCGCCGAGCGGCACACAGCCACGACTAGTCGCCGGGGCGCAGAGCGAGCGAGAGCGAGCGCGCAGCGCCTGCAGCCATGCGTCTCCACTGAGCCCTGGGATCCCCCATCGATCACGTCACGGCAAGCCGAGGTGCTCAGCCTGGCCTCCAACGGCCTCACGTCGGCTGAGATCGCCGAGCAGATCGGCGTCAGCGCCACCACCGTCAAAACGCACTTCGACAACATCTACTCCAGGCTCGGCGTGAGCGACAGATGTGCTGCTGTCGCCACCGCCCTGCGTCACGGACTCATCGACTAGCAGTCGGGAGTTGTCGTGCTCTAACGCTGAGGCGAGACGGCCATCTGATGATCACGCTTCCGCACGAGGTCCATGTCGATGCCAGCGACCTCGCGGGGCGCACTTTCGTAACTGCCGACGACGCCTGAGATCTGTTCGCCGGTCCGCGCCAGCGGACCGATCATCGCCACATAGCCGGAGCGGTCTGGCGGTCAAGGGCGGCCCGGCAGGCCGAGCGAAGCGAGCCGCGAAGCGGCTTCCTTGACGGGCGGACCGGGCGGCGGCGGTCAGGGGGTCTCAGCGCTTTTGGCTGGTACCCGCTGTCCTATTTGGTTGGGAGTGAACGCTGATCAGGCAACGGCGGCCATCGAGGTCCACGCGCCCGACGATCTTTCGCGCAGCGAGCGAGCCGAGATTCGCGAACGGCTCGCCAGGCTGGCGCGCTACACCGACGAGCCGATCCAGGAACTACGCCTCACGCTCCGCCACCCGCAGACGCGAGCCGCGCGCCTGCGGTGGGTGGCCGACGCATCGCTGGTGCTGGGCGGCAGGCGGCTAGCTGCGCACACCACTGCAAGCGACGCGCTCCAGGCGACGAAGCAGGCCGCCGACCGCCTGGAGCGCCAGATACGCCGCGTAGCGGACGCCCCCGTGGCAATGCGCAACGACCCACGAGCGATCCAGCGCGCGCTGGCGCACCTCGCCCACGAGCACAAGCACCGGCCGCAGCCGAGTCTCAAGCGGCCCGACCTGCGCGACATTATCCCGCAGCGCACCGCGTACCCATGGCCCGAGTCCACACTCGACGCGGTGGCCGACCTGCTCGACCTCGACCTGGAGTTCCTGCTTTTCGTCACGCACGGACGGGAGAGGATGTCGTCGTGTACCGGCGCGATGACGGGCGGATCGGCCTGCTGCATCCGCCCGACAGCCCGCTCGAGGATGACAACGACACCGTCGTCCCCAAGCCGAGCCGCTACGCGCAGCCGATCCCGCTCGCCAAGGCCCGGGACGAGATGGACGTGCTCAACCACCGCTTCCTCTATTTCATCGATGCGACCGACGGACGCGGGAAGGTGCTGTACTTGCGCCACGACGGCGACTACGGGCTAGTCGAACCCCCGCCGTCAAACGCCGAACGTCGGGCCTGATCAACCATCACGCCAGCAGGCCATCCGATCGTCCGGTTCTCCACGCCGACACAGAGCACGCCGCCATCCGGCCGGATGGCGGCGATGACCGACGGGTTGGGCTCGGCGAGTGACCAGGTCCGGCGGGAGGTGGCTTTGGCATGGCCCTTCGACGATCGCCGCTGACCGTCGGCCTAGGGCACGGGCGAGGGCCAGGGGCCAATCGAGGTGATGTGCGCCCAGTTGACGTAGAGAACCACGCCGTCGTCTCCCTCCAGCTTGACCGGGTTGGGGTGGTCACGTCTGACCGCCTGGACCACCTCGTCCTCGGTCTGTGTAACCGCCGTCTCTTGACCGTTTAGGAAGACGATCCGCGTCGCCATGCTGCACCCGGCCTTCGTCGATGGGGAGTGCTCTCACCCTGTCTGGGTAGGACGCAGGCGCCCAGGGTCAAGACCACCAGTGCGCGTGTACCCTCCGGATCGCCTGACCGGCACGGCGGCCTACCCGACCCTGGCCGGGGGTACTGAGCGGCCGACCCGCCAGCCCCGGAGTCGCGACCCGCCCTCATGTGCGGCGGGGAGAGTGAGCAGGTCACCGACAGCTCCGAGCAACAGGATCCCCCCGCCGAGTAGCTCGATGAACGGCCCGCCCTCCAGCTGCGTGACCGCCGGTACCCCACCGGGGAGCAGTGCGACGCCGAGGCTGGGCACCACAAAGCAGCGCACAATGCCGTAAACGAAGATCGCCAGGCCGATGAGGGCAATGGTCACGTTGGCCGCCGGTCGCGGGACCAGGCCGGCGATGAGCAGCGCGGTCAGAGCTCCGGCGAGCTCCAGGATCGGTGCCAGCGTGGTGAAGCCCCACTGAGTGACCGTAACCGCAAAGATGTGGATGACACGGCCCGCCGGAAGCACCACGTCGAACGAGTACCAGGGCAGCACCGTCGAGAACACGACGATGGTCCCGCCGATCGCAGCGGTGATCGACAGGACGCGCCGGGCGTCATCGAAGACGAAATCGAACATACCCGCAGTCATAGACCGGGAATGACCTGCGTCAACGCCGTGTGCGTCCCAGCCGCCGGCGGGCTGTCGGGAGGATTCGGGTGCCGGCGTCCCAGCCGGTTGCGCAACTGGCGCGAGGAGCAGGTCGCTCATGAAGAACGCGCTGACATCTGCCTTCGTGCCCGGGCGGGCATTCCGCGCTGACGGGACCGGTGGCCGCCTGTGTCCCGAGAAGCGACAGCCATGCACGCTTGCCGGTGGGCGCGGATCCGGTGCCCGAGATTGCGAGTGGCCGCGTTCCTCGGTCGGACTGCGTGCAAAGCCCAACAGTCGGGTGTTTTCTCGCCGTGAAACCGGATGAAACCTCGGTGAAGGCGGCGCAGTTCATCGTCGCTCGATCAGCTGCTGTCTGGACGGCGGCACCAGCCCTGAAGGATCGTGTCCAGCCGCTTTGGAGAAGGAGACGGACAGTGAGGAGCAAGCACGCAATGGTCACCGCCGTCGTCCTGGCGGTCGCAACTGTCGCGGTTACCATCGCACCGCCCGCCCTCGCGGGCCGCGAGCGCTGTGACAACCGCGGTCGGATCGTCTTCACGCGTTCCGGTAACGACGGCATCCCGAATCTCTTCTCGACGAGCCCGTGCGGCGGGGCAGTTGTCCAGCTGACGACGACAGGTGCACACCACGCCGACATCTCCCGCGACAGCCGCTGGATTGCGTACGACAGCATCCCGCCCGGGCAGAGCACGACCGACGTCTTCATCGCCAGAGCGGACGGCTCGCAGGCGCGCGATCTCACCAACTCGCCCGCGACCAGCGACGTCGAGCCGGACATCTCGCCCGATGGCAAGGCGATCGCCTACTCGACGGCCACGAGCGGCCAGAGAGACGCGAGAATCGCCGTCCTGGACCTTCGCTCGGGGCTGACCCGTCTGGTGCCGGTGATTCCGGGATCGGAGTCGTTTGACCCAAGCTGGTCCCCGTCCGGCCGTTGGATCGTTTTCGACACGCTTCCCGCCAGTGGCAACGGCTATCTCTGGGTTGTGCGCTCCGAGGGAACGGATCTGCATCGCATCACAGACAATGCCGCGGATGCCTGTCAGCCCGACTGGGGCCCGAACGACCTGATCGCCTACACCGGCGGCTGCGACCAGCTGCAGTCGCACCTGTTTGTTCGTGACCCGTTCGGTCTGTTTGTTCATCAGTTGACGAGAGACACTGACGGCGGCAGCTCCCAGCTTCCGGCTTTCTCACCGGACGCCCTCTCGCTCACGTACTCGAGGTTCGACGCGAGCTTCGACGACGCTGATGTCTGGCGGCTTGACCTGCAGACGCATGCGCAGACGAACCTCGTCGCCGGACCGACATTCGATTACTGGTCTGCCTGGGGCGGGGGCCGCTGAGCGCAGAGTGGTAGGAGCCTCAAGGCAGCGTTCGGGCCGGGTTGGGGCGCTGAGCGCAATCGCCGTGCCCGGGACAGGCAGACGGAAGGTTTCGATCGCCGGCGGCCGATGGTTGCTCATCCCGTAGGTCGCCGAGAGGACCATGCAGGCGTGTGGGACCCGCGGGCCTGCCGCGCGACTAACTCGTTTCTCAGCTCCGCCCGCGGAGGCAGAGCGCGGCGAGATCGAGCCCGAACACAGGTGACGTCTTCACGCAGCCGAGGCGGTCGCCGACGATCGCTGACGCGGGGAGCGTCGCGTACACGGCGAAGGGCACGTCCCGTCGCTCGAGCCGTAACGCGAGGCCATGGTACGCACGGTCGCGGGCCGGCCCTGCTAGCCGTCTCGCTCGGTCCAACCGGGCGTTGACCGAGGAGCTGTTCAGCGCGGGGACGTCGGTGTTTCCGGGCTTGCCGATCCGCCGTCCGTCGAGCGCCTCATCGAAGAAGTCCGCGGCGTCGGCGTAGTCGAACTCCCAGTTGTCGAATGCGACGTCCCAGCGACCGTGCGGTGCGAGCGCCGTGACCGCGGGCTCCTCGACCTGCACCGCCACGACCTTGATATTGATTCTCGCGAGCTGGGTGCGCAGAAGCTGCAGCTCAGCTGCACAGAGCGGGCACGAGGAGAGTTCGCGCGTAAGCACGATCGCGCGTCCCCCCGGCCGGCGAGCGACCTCGCGCGCCCGAGATCCGGGCGCAGAGGATAGACCCCGCCCGCGGGCCCTCCCGTCACCCCGGCGGGCAGGTAGGCGTCGGTCGGCTGCGCCCCGACCGCGCCGGCGAGGGCGGAGCGGTCGATCGCATAGTTCAGCGCAGCCCGCATTCGCGGATTGTGGAACAGGCCGTGGGCGGTATTCAGGTCGAGGAACTGGAGCCCGGCCAGCTGTGTCGAGATCTGGTGCGGGCCGGGGCCGCCCGCCCCAGCGCCGCCGAGAGGGCCCGCGGGCGTGAACAGGCTCGGCAGGTGGCGGACGCTATTGCTCTCGGCGTAGTCGGCCCGCCCGGCGAGTGCGTCGGCCGCCGCCGCCTCAGCGCCGAGGTCGGTCGCGACCACGATGGTCGAGAGACGACCGCTCCGCGGGCCCGTGTAGCCGGGATTTCGCCGCAATACGAGTCGCGACGAGCTGTGAATCGCGATGAAGTACGGGCCTGCCGACGGGACGGGCTGGTTGAGCCCGCCGGCGGTCACCGGCGTCCCTCGTGGTACGGCGCAGAACATCGGCATCGCGAGCCGCGAAGGCAGGTCGCCGGCGGGCCGGCGAAGTCGGATCGTCAACTCGTCGCCGCTCGCGGTGATCCCGGAGACATGAGGCGCGCGCCCGGCGTGGAACGCATCCGCTCCGACGATGTCGTGCACGAAGTCCGTCTGCGCAAGCACCGCGCCGACGCCCAGCCCCGGCGAGAGGCTGCGCTCGATCGTCGCGGCGAATACGGCAGCGTCGACGACACCGCCGGACGGTGGTGAGAAGTGCAGGCCGGGTCGGATGCGGAAGTGATAGCTCGTGCCGCCCTCGCCGATGGTCGGCATGGCCGCCGCGGCATCAGGCACCAGGTGGCCGCTGCTATCGGCGTAGGTCACGAGCGACAAGCAGGTCGCATGCTCGAGCCGCCAACTCGCGGGGTCCCAGGCGAACGCTGGGTCGAGCGTGACGTCGCCGTCAAAGCGCAGGACTGGCGGGGACCCGCTCGCCAGCGTGGTGGGTCCGATGCCCACAAACAATCTGGAGGCAGCGCCGCTGCCCGTGGCCGCGAGGGCGATCGGGCTGGCGCCCATCTTGAGCGACCGTGAGACGCCCGTCGTCGGATTGATCGCAAGCAATCGGTTCGAGGCGGTGTCGGCGAGCCACGCCGACCCGGCGGCCCAGGCGATCTGGCCGGGTCCGGCCGGCACCGGAAAGCCCCGGACAAGGCGAGTCGTGTTGGGGTCGAGCTGCCACAGCGTCGAGTCGGTCCTGGCCCAGACGTAGCCGCCGCCGAACGCGATGCTCGAGATCCGGCCCGTCAGCGCGATCGACGCGCTGACGCCGTCCGACGTCGGATCGACCCGGAGCACCGCACCGTCGCGCCCGACCCAGAGTGCCCCGTCGCCGAAGACCAGTGGGCCGGGCCTCCACACAGCAACACGGGCGGTGACCCGACCGGACGACGGGTCGAGCCGCACGATCCCGTCCGAGAGGATCGGGCCTTTGAACAGCCCGTAGTCAGAGACCCACAGAGCACCAGCGCCAAACGCGATCGCGCCCAACGGCCCAACGCCGGGGACGGCGACACGATCGGCCGTACCGTACGCCGGATCGACACGCACCAACGTCGACGAGGCTGCGTCCGAGACCCAGGCTGATCCGCCGCCGACCGCGACACCCGCCGGCGTCGCGCCGAGCGACACGTCGCCGCCGGCGCGACCGCCCGCGTTCGTCAGCACCCGCAGGGTGCGCCCGGCCGTGCTGGCGGCCACGACGTCAGTGCGGCCGCCGATGGTGCCTGACGCGAGGAAGCCGGGGACGTTCTCGCCGGGCTGACTCGCCTCGAGCGACCCCGTCGCAGGCGCGACGACGCCGACCGAGCCGGAGGCGAGCCGGTTGCGATCTCCGGGGCTGCCGCCGGCCGCGGTCATGACGATCAGCGCGCCGATCGCCGCTGCCACGGCCACGAGTGTGCCGACGACGACGCGCGCGTGGCCGCCTCGACCCTGTGCCGTGACGCGTACCGCTCTAGGCGCCGCGAGCAGCTCGGGATCCTGGATCAGGATCGAGCGCTCGAGTGCCTCCAACTCCGGGCTCGGATCGAGACCGAGCTCCTCCGCCAGGAGCTCTCGGGTCCGCCGGTAAACGTCGAGGGCCTCCCCCTGGCGTCCCTCGCGGTAGAGCGCGAGCATCAGCTGGCGACGCGGCCGTTCCCAGAGCGGGTTCTCGGCGACGAGTTCCTCGATCTGTGGGATCACGTCCTCGCCGGCGGCGAGCCGCGCGTCGACGAGATCGACTTCGACTGCGGCCTTGAGCTCGTCAAGCCTTCTCGCGGCGTTCTGCGCAAATGACTCAAACCGAAAATCGGCGAGCGCCGGTCCACTCCATAGCCCCAGAGCCTCGGTCAAGCTACTCAGGGCGCCCTCGATGTCTCCGTCGACCAGCGCGCTGCGCCCGCGAGCGGTCAGCGCTTCGAACTCGTCGACGTCGAGCTCGCCGGGCGCGATCCGCAAGAGGTAACCACCGGGCGTCGTCGTCAGGCGTCGCGCGTCGAGGCGCTTTCGCAGCCTCGACACGTGGATCTGAACCGTCTTCGTCGCGTGCTCCGGGGGTCGGTCGCCCCACAGAGCCTCGATGACCCGGTCGGTCGAGACGGGCTCGTTCGCAGACAGCAACAACAGCGCAAGCAGAGCACGCTCTTTACCTCGCACGAACTCGATCCGCCGCCCGTCGCACACCACCACGAGCAGCCCAAGGAGCCGGAAGCGCATGCCGCGCCAAGGCTAACAGCCCCAATTGTCAGGGCGAAGCGCGCAACGTGCTCCCACGAGTCAGATCGGACCGGGCAAACAAAAACCCCGCCTGAGCGACCTTTCCTTCAATCGGGGAGACAGGATTTGAACCTGCGACCGCCCGGCCCCCAGCCGGGTGCGCTACCAGACTGCGCCACTCCCCGTGGTCGAGCTGATCATAACCGGCTCGCTGCGTCCGACGAGCGCGCGCCGCCACCGGCGAGACGGCCGCCGGGCGCCTCGCCGGCGCAGAGCGGGCGACGGGAATCGAACCCGCCCTAAAAGCTTGGAAGGCTTTTGTGCAACCACAACACTTCGCCCGCGGGTCCGCGACATGGTATCGCGAGGCCCCGGCTCAGCCCACCTTGCGGCGCTCCTCGGTGGGCACCTCACCGTCGCGGGAGAGGTCCTCCGGCGGCCAGGGTCCGGTCCAGTTGTCGAGCCCACCGTCGAGGGTCACCACCGAGCCCGACAACGATCGGCCCAGCGGCGAGGCGAGCAGGGCGACCAGCCAGCCGTACTCCTGCACATCGCCGAGGCGCTGCAGCGGCACGCTAAGCGCCGCGCGCCGCCAGAGCTCGGCCGGGTACTTGCGCAGTGACTCGGTGGCCAGCCGGCCGAGCGCGATGGCGGCCACCCCGACGCCGGACGGCGCCCACTCCACCGCGAGCTCACGGGTGATCGCCTCCACGGCGGCCCTCGCCGCTCCGGTGTGCGCCATCGCCGGCATGCCGTGGTGGGGCGAGACGGTCACGTTGACGATCATGCCGGCGCCGGCCGGTCGCATGGCGAGCTCCCACGCGGTCTCCGACATCGCCAGCGTGCCCCCGACGTTCAGCCGGTGCACGGCGCTCCAGCCCTTGTCGGTGATGCTCTCGGCGGGCACGAAGTACTGACCGCCCGCGTTGTTGAGCAGGAAGTCGAGCCGGCCGTGGCGCTCGAGCACGGCGGCGACGATGGCCTGCGCCTCGCTTCGATTGCGGATGTCACCGGCCACCCAGGAGCAGCGCTGGCCGAGCTCCCCGGCCGCCGCTTCCAGGACCTCGGTCCGGCGCCCCGCGATCACGACGTGAGCGCCGCACCGGAGCAGCTCGGCAGTGGCCGCCTTGCCGAGGTTGGTGCCACCGCCCGTTACGAGCGCCACCTGCCCCCTTAGTAGCTCTGGGGCGAACACCTGCGAGACCGGCAGCGTCTACTCCCCCAGCACCTTGATCACCAGCCGCTTGGAACGGCCGCCGTCGAACTCGCAGTAGAAGATCTGCTGCCAGGGACCCAGGTCCAGTCGGCCGTCGGTAATCGGAACGATCACCTGGTGGTGGACCAGCAGGTTCTTGAGGTGCGCGTCCCCGTTGTCCTCGCCGCCCCGGTGGTGGCGGTAGTCGCCCGGGTTGGGGAGCAGCTCCCGGGCCACCTCGGTGTCGGGTTCGCGCCAGCTCGGCGGAGCCAGCTTGTCCAGCCACTCGAGCGCGTCGGCCTGGATCCCCGGCTCGTCATCGTTGATCCACACGCCGGCCGTGATGTGCATCGCGCACACCAGCACCATGCCCTCGGCGACGCCCGACTCGCCGACCGCGTCCGCCACGTCCTCGGTGATCCGGATGAACTGACGCCGCTGGTCGGTGTTGAACGTCCGGTAGACCGTGTGCGCTTTCACAGAGCAGGGGAGCCGGGATTCGAACCCGGATTCATGGTTTTGGAGACCATGCGCATAGCCATTAACTCACTCCCCTGGGAGCCCGCGATGGTATCTGCAACGCGGATGCGGGCGGAGGGACTCGAACCCCCAAGGGCTTTCGCCCACCGGCACCTAAAGCCGGCGCGTAGACCATTCCGCCACGCCCGCGGAGCGCGAGCGTCGATTCTAGGCCCCTCCCCCTCCCCCGCGCCGCCCCGAAACTGCTGCACGAGGCCGACCGGAGAATGTATCGTCCGCGTCATGGCCCAAGTCCGGAACATCAAACCCGGCCACGCGATCATCCATCCCAACCGCGTGAAGGCGTCGAGCAACTTGACGCGGCTGCTCGTGGTGCTGGTCCTGCTGGTCACCATCGCGCTGATGTTGATCGTGACGATCGGCGGATGGAGCAAGCTCCAGGGCCTGAAGCCGTTCAACTTCGTCTGGTGCCTGCTCGATCTGGTGGTGGCGGTCTATGTCTTCCGCTGGTCGCGCGGGCTGCTTCCGATGGCGGCGGCGCTCGCGATCCTGCTGCTGATCATCGCGGTGATCGCCGGCACCGGGCTGGCCGGCACCAGCTGGTCTGACCGCAACCATCACGGCTACACGGAGGCGCAGTCGCTGCTCGGCGGCAAGGGCCTCACCCCTGACGTGCTCGGCGCGGTCACCATACTCATGATTCCGGTCGAGATCCTGCTGATCGTGCTGGCGATGGTCGGTTTCGCTCAGGGCTGGAACGTCGAGGTGGAGGTCTCCATGGAGGAGGCCGAGAAGCGTGGGATCAAGCCGGCCTACCGCGGTCCCGAGCCGTCGGCGGCGTAGCCCCCCGGCGAACGCCCGTGTAGCCCCTCGGATCGCTCAATGCGGCGAGTGGGATTCGAACCCACACGTCCCGAAGGACAATGCCTTTTGAGGGCATCGTGTCTACCGTTCCACCACCGCCGCGGGGCGCACAGTCTAGTCGCGCCGCACCCACGTTCAGAGCGGACCGATCCGCGCCGATCCGGACGGCCCCCGCCCCGACCCGCGGATCGCGCTAGCGAAACGACGTATCCACGGCCAGGCGGTTGCACCCGCCCCCGTGGCGGCGGTGGATGTGGTTCGGGCGTACCTCCCAGCCCAGCAGGTGGGGCTTGAAGAACAAGATCGGCTTGCCGCTGTTGATGGCGTGCCCGGGGCGGTAGCCGACGTTGCCCACGTTGAGATGGACGTAGTAGGCCAGCGTGCTCTGGTAGCCGACGTAGCTGACCGGCTGACCGCAGGCCAGGATCCGAGCTGCACCGCCGTCAAGGTCGATCACGGCCTGAAGTCGCTGGATCCTGGTGGTGTCGGGGCTCAGCGCGCGGACCTCCTTGTGCACCGCGCCCTCGCGGGCCAGAGCGAGCGGAACCACCGACGCCACCAGAGCCACGACGGCGACGGCGCCGGCCCAGCCCGCGACCCGCGGAAGCGGAGCGCTGAGCGTCAGTAGCCGCCCCACCGCAACGCCCGCCAGCACTACCACGAGCGCCGCCGGCTCGGCCAGATAACGCGGAGCGGCGGACCAGCCGTGCAGCGCGAACGCGATCTCGACCGCCACCCACAGCAGACCCGCGCCGGCGATCAGCAGCGAGCCGCGATCACGGCGGATCACGGCGAACAGCAGCGCCAGCACCGCGGCCAGCTTGATCGGCAGCTCGTTCAACTCCACGAACCGGGAGAAGACGCCGGTGATCTTGCTGCCATGGATCACGTTGGCCGAGTTCAGCGCCAGGTCTCCGGGGCTCAGCCAGCTCTTCGAGGTGAGGGCCGGAATGCTGAACCACAGAATCGGAATCAGCCCCAGGCCGACCGCCACCAGCCACCGCATCGACCGCTGCGCCCGCCAGGCCCACAGCCCATACAGCGCCACGAACAGCCACGCCTCCGGGCGTCCCAGCGCCGCCAGCACCAACGCCGCCAGCGCCAAGCGGGGGCGCCGAGAGAGGTGAGCGTCGATCGCGGCCAGGCACAGCGCGATGACCATCGGGTCGGAATTTGCGATCAGCACCAGCTTCCAGTAGCCATCGAGCATGAGCACGCCCACCCCCGCGAAGGCCGGCGGCCGCGAACGGCGCCCAGCGCCGCCCCGGAGCGGGGCCCGTCAGCCTGTAGGCGATACGAGCGGCGAAAACGCATCCGCTCAGTGCCGCCGCCACCGCGGTCACCATCCACAGCCACACGGCCGCAGTGCCGCCGAGCGAGTAGGGCAGCGTGAACAGGAAGGTGAGAGGCTTCCAGGACGGCGCGCCGTCGGTGTTGAGGTTCCCGTGCAGCGTCTGCCGGCCCCAGACGAGCCAGCCGTAGGCGTCGAAGCCCGGGCGCATCCGGGTCGACAGGACGAACGCCACCGAAACGAGGAGCAGACCGGCGATCGTGGCGATCCAGGGCAGCCGGGGCAACGGAACCTGTTGGCGGCGGGGCGCGCCGCCTGGGTGTTCCGAGACCGCCTCTGAGGTCGCTGGCTTGGGAGGCAGTTCTAACACGGCGCAAACATAAAGCTAACCAGAAGCTTGTCAGCCGCGCATCACGCCGCCCACCCCTGTCGGTCCGAGGGTCTACAGGCGGTCGGCGCCCGGCGTCACGGGGCCAGGACCAGGGCCAGCAGCTCGTCGAGCAGCGCCGGCGCTGCGACCATCAGCCCCGCGGGATCCTCGTCGCCCGCCTCGAGTGGGCGCACCTGGAGCCCGGCGCGCCGCGCGATCAGACTGCCGGCGGCGTAGTCCCAGTGCTTCACGCCTCGTTCGAAGTACGCGTCATAGCGGCCGCAGGCACACCACGCCAGATCCAATGCCGCCGAGCCGGCGCGGCGGATGTCGCGCACCCGCGGGAGCACCCGACCGAGCACCTGCGCCTGACGCGCGCGAACGGCGGCGTCGTATCCAAATCCGGTCGCCACCAGCGCCGTCGCGAGCTCGGTGCGGTCCGAGCCGGCGATCGCCGCACCGTTCAGCGTGGCTTGACCCGACCTCGACGCGGCAAAGCGCTCGTCGTGGATCGGGTCGAGCACGACGCCCACGACCCCACCGTCCTCGTCCTCGCAGGCCACGCTGACGGCAAACTGGGGCACGCCGAACAGGAAGTTGGTGGTTCCGTCGAGGGGATCGATCACCCAGCGCAACTCGCCGTGGCCGCTGGCGCCCCCCTCCTCGCCGAGGATGGCATCGTCGGGGCGATGCTCGGCGAGCACCGCCCGAATCGCGGCTTCGGCCGCCACGTCGGCCTCGGAGACGAGGTCGGTGGGCCCGCTCTTGGCGCGGATGTCGCTCTGATCGTGGCCGAACCGTGAACGTAGCTCGGTGGCCGCCGCATCGGCGGCCAGGTGCGCGATCTGCAGCAGCTCGCGTTCCCGGTCGGCGTCGCTCATCGGATCGTTTGTACCGCATGGCTCCTGACCGACGCGTGCCTGAGATCATCCGGCGCAGATGGGAATCACGGACACCGTCGCCGCGCTGACCGCGTTCGAGCAGCGTGGCGCCGGCACGGACGCCGAGCGGCGGGCCGCGGTGTGGCTCGCCCGCGAGCTGCGCACGCCGGCCCGCGACGCCGCGGTGGAGACGTTCTGGTGCCGACCGAACTGGGCGCTGGCGCACGCCTGGCACGTCGCGCTCGCCGTGGCCGGGAGTCTCCTGGCCGTCGACTCCCCGCAGATCGGCGCCGCCATGCTCGTGATCGCCCTGGTCTCGGTGTGCTCAGATGCGCTGACCGGGATCTCGCCGGGCCGGCGGCTGACCCCGGAGCGAGCGAGTCAGAACGTGGTCAGCCACTTCGGCGGCCAGCCGCGACCGGTCCGGCTGATCATCACCGCCAACTACGATGCCGGACGCACGGGTCTGGCCTACCGGCCCGGACCACGAAGCTTCGCGGCGAGACTGCGGCAGCTCGCCGGTGACGGCGCCCTCACCCCTGGCTGGCTCGGCTGGCTGGCGCTCTCGTTCGCGTGGCTGATCATCGTCGCGGCCCTGCGCTGGGGCGGTGCGACCGGAACCCCGATCGGGGTGGCGCAGCTGCTTCCCACCGCGGCGCTGGTACTGGCGCTCGCTCTGCTGCTCGAGCTGGCAGGCGCCCAGTACGGACCCGGCGCCGGCGACAACGCCAGCGGCGTGGGCGTGGCGCTGGCGCTCACCCGGGCCCTTGACGTCGCGCCGCCGCGCCGGCTGACGGTGGAGGTGGTCCTCCAGGGTGCCGGTGACGGCGCGATGATCGGCCTGCGCCGCTACCTCCGTCGCCGCCGACGCGAACTGGGGCCCGCGAACGTGATCGTGCTGGGGATCGCGGCCTGCGCTGCCGGCATGCCCCGGTGGTGGACCAGCGATGGGGCCCTGATCCCGGTGCGCTATTCCCGCCGCCTGGCCGGCCTCGCCCGCCATGTCGCGGGACCGCGCGCCACCCTGGGGGCTGGCCCGCACCGCGGCCGGGGCATCACGCCGGCGCTGCCGGCTCGCCTCGCCGCTCTGCCGGCCCTGACCATAGGTTGTCTGGACAGCGCCGGCCTGACGCCGCGCTCACATCAGCCCAGCGACCGGCCCGAGGCGCTCGACCGCGCGTCGACCGACGCGCTGCTGGAGCTCGCGCTGACGCTGGTCGATGCGATCGACGCCGAGCTCGGGGAGGCCGGCGAGCCGGCGGTCACCGGTAGATCAGCCGCTGGCCGAGAAGCTGCGTGACGGTCTCGAACCGGTAGCCGCGGCTGCTGAGCGTGCGGATCTCCTGCGGTAGGGCCGCCAGCGTCTGGGACCGGTCGCCGCCGCCATCATGCTGGAGGATGATCGCGCCCGGATGGGCGTTGGAGACGATGGTGTTGTAGATCGCGCCAGTGCCGGGGCGGGCCCAGTCGCGCGGGTCGATGTCCCACTGGATGGCGGTCATGCCCATCGAGCGCACCACCGAGATCAAAGCGGGGCTGACCGCACCGTATGGCGCTCGGAACAGGCAGGGCTGAAAGCCGTGGGTGGCCTGCTTGATCGCCGCCGCCGTCGAGCGGATCTGACCGGCCGCGAATGCGCCGCCACCGGCGACGTTGGGATGGCTCCAGGTGTGATCGCCGATCATGTCGCCGTCGGCCAGCATCCGTCGCTCAATCGCCCCACCGTGACCATAGGTGCTGATCTGCTCGCCGATCTCGAAGAAGGTCGCCGGCACGTGGTAGCGCTCGAGGATGGTCAGGAACTGCGCCGTGTCATACCAGGGGCCATCGTCGAAGGTGAGCGCGACCACCCGGCGCGTGGCGGGGCCCTTATTGATGAACGGGGCTCCGCTCGGCACGCAGCCGACCAGCTGCGGCGTATGCAGCCGGGCCAGCGCCGGTTTGGCTGGATACGCGTTCACGCAGGCGTCCGGGGTCGCCGGCGTGGGCGTGCACGCCGGGGGGTCCAGGGCGCTGATCATCTGCCAGCGCAGCGAGCGGTAGGTCATCCCGACGCTCTGGGGCGCGAATGATGCGGTCAGATCGCGGGGGCCGGCGCGCGTTACCGTGGCGGTGATCGTGCGCCCGGGGGCCACCCCGGTGGCGTTGATCTGCTGGTAGACCAGACGCGGAGACCGGTGTCCCGGGCGGGGCCCGGCGACGCACAGGCGACCGGACAGCTTCAGCGACTCGGGGCGAAGCAGGGCCAGGCAGAGCGACCGCCCGTCGGCCTGCAGCGCCGACGGCGAGAACGGCTGGGTGAGGGTCAGCGTCCACACCAGCTGCTGGCCGGCCTGGGTCAGAGCGGAGCTCTGCACCGTCAGTGGTTGCGGCGGCGAGCTGGTGGCACCCGCCAGCGGAACGGCGACCAGAGCGGTCGCCAGCAGCGAGGTCAGGAACAGTCGGGCGCGCACGGCGCCGGACACTATAAGTGCACGTCGGTCCATAGACTGCAGCTTCTGTGCCGAGCCCTGTCTGCATCGTCGGTGGAACCGGGGCGCTGGGCTTCGGGCTGGCGCTGCGCCTGGGCCGAGCCGGCGTCCCGATCGTGATCGGATCGCGGGACGCTGCCCGCGCCGAGGAGGCGGCGGCGCGGGCCGCCGAGAAGGTGCCCGACGGCTCATTCCGGGGCTCGGAGAATGCCGAAGCCGTCACAGAGGCCGAGCTGGTGATCCTGAGCGTGCCCTTCCGCTCGCAGTCAGAGACCCTCACCAACCTCAAGCGGGCGCTCCGCCCCGACCAGCTGGTGGTCGACGCCACCGTTCCCCTCGCGGCGGCGGTCAGCGGCAAGGCCACCCGGACGCTGGGAGTCTGGCAGGGCTCCGCTGCGCAACAGGCCCAGGAGATGGTGCCCGATGGCGTGCGCGTGGTGTCGGCGTTTCACACCGTCAGCGCGGCGCTGCTGACCGACCTCGATCACGAGCTCGACGAGCACGTGCTCGTGTGCGGCGACCGTCGCGCGGACAAAGCCCGGGTGGTGGAGCTGGTGGCTCATATCGACGGCCTGCGAGCGGTGGACTGTGGTCCGCTCGAGATGGCACGGATCGTCGAGTCGCTGACCGCGATGATCATCTCGATCAACGTGCGCAACAAGATCAGCGCCGGGATCAAGATCACCGGCCTGTCTCAGTGAGCGCAGACAATCCGGTGGTAATCCTCGCCGGCGGAACGGGCGGCGCCAAGCTGGCGCGCGGGATGCTGGACGTCGTCGGCGGCCCGCAATTGGCGGTGATCGCCAATACGGGCGATGACATCGAGATCCACGGGGCCTATGTCTCGCCGGACCCGGACCTGGTGACGTTCTGGCTCGCTGACCGCATCGATGAGCGGGGCTGGGGCCTTGAGGGCGACACCTTCCATGTCATGGACGGTCTGCGTGAGCTCGGGGTCGAGATCTGGTTCGCGCTCGGGGACCGCGATCTGGCGATCGGCCTCGAACGGTCCCGTGAGCTCGACGAGGGAGCCCGGCTGACCGAGGCGCAGGCCCGGGTCACGGCGGCGTTGGGCGTGAGCGCCCGAGTGCTGCCGATGAGCGACCGGCCGGTGCGAACTCGGGTGCTGACCAACGCGGGGTGGCTGCCGTTTCAGGAGTTCATGATCAAGGGGCGGGGCGAAGGTCCGGTACTTGACGTGGACTTCCGACACCGGCGGGCGGCGGCCCCCACTCCGGAGGTGCTGGAGGTGCTGGCCGCAGGCGCGGGCGATCGTGATCGGGCCGTCGAATCCGATTGCCTCGATCGGGCCGATTCTCGCGCTGGAGGGCATCCGCGCTGCGATCCGCGACAGTCCGGCCCCGGTCGTGGCGGTCAGCCCGTTGGTGGGCGGCGCCGTGCTCAAGGGCCCCACCGCCGCCTTCATGCAGTGGGCGGGCCAGCCGCTCACGAGCGCCGGCGTGGCCGGCTGCTACGACGGCCTGCTCGACGGGATGGTGGCCGACGAGGGCACCGACGTGGTGCCGGCACTGATCACCGAGACGTTGATGGACACCGCCGAATCCCGGCGAAACCTGGCGCAGCGGACCCTGGACTTCGCGCTCGGGCTCTCCTGAACGACCGACCAACTAGCTTTAGCCGTTGATGAGCACGCTTGCGATTCTGCCCATGAAGAGCTTCGACGAGGCCAAGCAGCGCCTCGGCGAGGAGCTGTCGCCGGCGCCACGGCGCGCGCTGGCGGAGGCGATGTTCTCCGACGTGCTGGTGGCGCTGCGCCGGGCCACGCTGGTGGAGCAGGTGCTGGTCGTCTCCAGCGACCACGGCGCCCAGCGAATCGCCGGCGGGTACGGCGCCATGGTCCTCGAAGACGACGATCAGGGCCACAACGACGCCGCCGCGCGCGGGGTGCAACGCGCGATCGAGCTCGGCGCACAGCGAGCCTTGCTGGTTCCCGGCGACACGCCGCTGCTGAGCCCGACCGAGCTCGACGACCTGATCCGACTCCCCGCCGCCGCACGCTCGGCGCTGATCGTGCCCGATCGCCACGGCAGCGGGACCAACGCGCTGGTGCTGACCCCGCCCGACGCGCTGGCGTCGTCGTTCGGCCCGGGCAGCCGCCAGCGTCACGAGCAGAGCGCGCGGGCCGCGGGGCTCGAGGTGCAGACGATCGAGTTGGCTTCACTCGCGCTCGACGTCGACACGCCCGAGGATCTCACCGCCGTGGAGTCGGCGCTGGAGGCCAGTCACGGCGGAGCCGCCCACACCCGGGGCATGCTGCGCCAGCTGACGCGCAGCCGGGGGTAGCGTTGGCGCGCGCCATCAGCGCGGTGGCGCTGGAGGGGATACCGGAGATCAGGCGTGGCGATGACCTGGCCGGGCTGATCGCGGCGGCGCATGCCGCCCGGCTCGCCGGCGCCGGGCGACGTGCTGGTGCTGGCCCACAAGATCGTCTCCAAGGCCGAGGGCCGGACCCGGTCCCTCTCGGCCGTGGACCCCGGCGAACGGGCCCGGTCGCTGGCCGCCGAGCTGGGCAAGGATCCGCGGCATGTGCAGGTGGTGCTCGACGAGAGCCGCGAGATCCGGCGCGCCGAGCATGGGGTTCTGATCGCTGTCACCCACCACGGATTCGTCTGCGCCAACGCCGGAGTGGACGCGTCCAACGCCGCGGACGATGACACCGTGGTGCTGCTCCCCACCGATCCTGATCGCTCCGCCCGCGAGCTGCGCGCCGTCCTCGGAGGACTCGTCGGCGAGTTGCCGGCGGTGCTGATCACCGACTCCTTCGGGCGCGCGTGGCGCCACGGCCAGTGCGACGTGGCGATCGGCTGTGCCGGGCTGGCGCCGCTGGAGGACTGGCGCGGGCGCGCCGACGCGCGGGGGCGCGAGCTGAGGGCGACCTGGATCGCCGTCGGCGATGAGCTGGCGGCGGCGGCGGATCTGGCCCGGGCCAAGGACGCCATGCAGCCCGCGGTGCTGATCAGCGGCGCCGGGCGGCACGTGATCCGCGGCGACGGCCCCGGCGCGGTGGCGCTGCTGCGCGACGCCTCCGAGGACCTGTTTCGCTGAAAACGCGGTTTTGAGCGCTACGCCTGGGCCGGCGCACCGACGGCGTGAAAGCCGCCGTCGACATGGACGATCTCGCCGCTGATCCCGTGGGCGTAGTCAGACAGCAGCCAGCAGATCGCCCGCGCCACGGGCGCAGGGTCCTCGACGTCCCAGCCGAGTGGGGCCTGCGCCTGCCATAGCTCCGCCAGCTGCTCGAAGCCGGGGATCCCGCGGGCCGCGACCGTCCCCAGCGGACCGGCGGAGACCAGGTTGACGCGGATCCCCTCCGGGCCCAGATCACGGGCGAGATAGCGTGAGACCGACTCGAGTGCGGCCTTCGCCACTCCCATCCAGTCGTAGATCGGCCACGCCACCGAGGCATCGAAGTCCAGCCCGACCAGGCCCGAGCCGCGCGGCATCAGTGGCGCCAGCGCCACGGCGAGCGCCTTGAGCGAGAAGGCGCTGGTCTGAAAGGCCTCGCAGGCGCTCTGGGCCGGCGCGGTCAGGAAGCGGCCGCCCATGGCGTCCTGGGGAGCGAAGGCGATCGCGTGCAGGGCGCCGTCCAGCCCGCCCCAGCGCTCGTCCAGCGTGGCGCTCAGCGCCTCGAGGTCCTCAGGCCGGTTGACGTCCAGCTCCAGCACCTCGACGGGCTCGGGCAGCCGCTGCGCGGCTCGCTCGGTCATCCGCCGCACCCGGCCGAAGCTGGTGAGGATCACCGAGGCGCCCTCCTTCTGCGCTTGCTCGGCGGCGTGGAAGGCGATCGAGTCCTTGGTGATCACTCCGGTGATCAGCAGGCGCTTGCCCGCCAGGATCACCCCTCAGGCCCCCTGCGGTCGCGCGAACGCGTGCAGAGCGTGGGCGAGCCGGTCACGCGTCTGGGCCGGCTCGATGATCTCGTCGACGAATCCCTCGGCGGCGGCCGTCTCAGCGCGCAGGTGGTCCTGGGCGTAGGCCTCCGCGAGCCGGTCGCGCTCACCTTCGGGATCTCCCGCCGCGCGCAGCTCGCGCCGGTTGACGATCCCGACCGCTCCGCGGGCGCTCATGATCCCGAGCTCGGCGTCGGGCCACGCCAGCACCAGGTCGGCGCCGAGGTCGCGCGAATTCATCGTGATGTAGGCGCCGCCGTAGGACTTGCGCAGCACCACCGTGAGCTTCGGGACCCGGGCGGAGGCGAACGCCCGCACCAGTGAGGCGCCGTGGCGGATGACGCCGGCCTGCTCCTGCTTGGAGCCGGGCATGAAGCCGGGGGTGTCGACCACCGCCACCAGGGGCACCCCGAACGAATTGCAGAAGCCCACGAACCGGGCCGCCTTCTCGGAGCCCTCGGCGTCGAGCACGCCGCCCAGATAGCGGGGTTGGTTGGCGACGATGCCGACCGGATGGCCGTCGAGCCGGGCCAGACCGGTGACCATGTTGCGTGCCCAGCGGGGACACAGTTCCTGCATCGAGTCGCGGTCGATGATTCCCTGCAGGGCGTCGCGTACGTCGTAAGCGCTCCGCGACGCGGCCGGGACGAACACGGCCGGATCGGGGTAAGCCGGCTCTGCGGTGGCGGCCCGGGGCGGCGGCTCACCGGCGGCCGATGGGAGGTAGGCGAGCAGCTCGCGCACGCGGGCCGCGGCGCGGATCTCGTCGGGCTCGACGAGATGGCAGACGCCGTTGCGGGCGTGGACATGCGGCCCGCCGAGCCCGGCGGCGTCGATCTCCTCACCGAGGGCTTCACGCACCACGCCGGGACCGGTCAGGAACATCGCCGCATCCTCGGTCATCACGATCAGGTCGGTCAGCGCCGGCGAGTAGGCCCCCCCACCGGCGGATGCCCCCGACACGACCGAGATCTGCGGCACCACGCCGGACAGCCCGACGGTGTGCCGGAAGATCCGCCCGTAACCGGCCAGCGCGGCGGTGCCCTCCTGCATCCTGGCCCCGCCCGACTCGACGAAACCGACCACCGGGGTCCGGGCACGCTCGGCCATCGACAGCACCCGCACGATCGTGTCGGCGTGGCGCTCGCCGAGCGAACCGCCCAGGAACCCCCCGTCCTGCGCGTAGCAGGCAATCGGCCGACCCGACACCGTGCCGGTGGCGCCGACCACGCCGTCGCCCGCCACGGCGCGGTCACCGAGCCGTGAGGACCGCGCTCGCGAGCGGAGCACACGGACGCTGCCCGGATCGCACAGAGCCTCCAACCGCTCCAGCGGCGTCAGCCGCGCCCGCGCAGCGGGCAGGGCGGTGGCGCTCATCGCGGCGCTCCCCGCAGCGCCAGCGCGACGTTGTGCCCGCCGAAGGCGAACGAGTTCGACAGCGCCAGCGGCGGATGTCCGTTGCGTGCGATCAGAGGGCGTGCCTCTCCCGGCACGTAATCCAGGTCGAGTTCGGGATCGGGGACCTCGTAGCCGAGCGTCGGCGCGATCACGCCGGTGATCAGCGTCCGCAGGGTGGCGACCGCCTCCACCGCGCCCGCGGCCCCGAGCAGGTGGCCGATCGACGACTTGGTGGAGGACACGGGGATCCGCTTGGCGCGATCGCCCAGCGCCCGCTTCAGCGCCACCGTCTCGGCGGCGTCGTTGAGCTGGGTCGAGGTCCCGTGGGCGTTGATGTAGTCAAGGTCACCGGCGTCCGCGCCGGCGTCGGCGAGAGCCAGCTCGATCGCTCGCGCCGCGGGGCCGCCGTCGGGCTGGGGGGCGGTGAGATGGAAGGCATCGGAAGTGGAGCCGTAGCCCACCACCTCGCCGAAGATCGGCGCGCCGCGCGCGATCGCCGCCTCCGCCTCCTCCAGCACCAGCGTCCCGGCTCCCTCGCCCATCACGAATCCGTCCCGGCGAGCGTCGAAGGGACGCGACATCCCGGTCGGCGAGAGCGCCTGCATGGAGTTGAAGCAGGCGAAGCCGAACTCGGTCAGGGTCGCTTCGGCGCCGCCGCACACCACCGCGTCGGCATCGCCGTACTGGATCATCCGCAGCGCCGTGCCGATCGCGTGGCCGCCGCTGGCGCAGGCCGAGACGATGCCGTAGCTCTGGCCCCGGAGCGAGTGCTTCATCGACACGGCCGCGGCGGCGGCGTTGGGCATGTACTGCGGGATCCCCAGCGGCGAGACCATCTTGGCGCCGCGGTCGCGCATCACGTCGTGCTGGCTCTCGACGGTGTAGATCCCGCCGATCCCGGTGGCGATCACGCAGCCGACGCGCAGCGGGTCGTAGGGCGGCTCACCGTCCCATCCCGCCTGCGCGACGGCCTCGGCGGACGCGACGAGCGAGAACTGCGAGAAGCGATCCAGCCGCCGCACCTCCTTGACTGACAGATACTCCTTGGGGTCGAAATCACGGCAGGCAGCCGAGCCGTCGGCGATCCCGACCTCACCCGCGGCCCAGCGTTCGTGCAGCAGGGATGCGCCGACTCCCAGCGGGGTGACCGCGCCGAGGCCGGTGACGAATACCCGGCGTCTGTCCGGCAACGAGCTCACTACTCGGCCCGCTCCACGATCAGGTCGATCGCGTCACCGACGGTCTTGAGCTCCTTCATGTCCTCGCCCTTGAGGATCACGCCGTACTCGTCCTCGACGACCTGGGCCAGCTCGACGAGATCGAGCGAGTCGATGTCAAGCTCCTCGAACGTCGCCGAGCGCGTGATCTGGCTCTGGTCGGGGCCAAAGCTCGCCAGCGTCTCGACGACGCGGCTCTCGACCTGTTCCGTTGTCACTGACATGTGCTGCTCCTTGGAGTGGTGGTTTTCATGCGGCGAGCCCGCCGTCGACGGAGAGCACCGCGCCGGTCACGTAGCTCGCTTCGTCGGAGACCAGAAAGCGTACGCAGGCCGCTACCTCCTCTGGAGTTCCCGCTCGGCGGGCCGGTACCTGCGCCAGCAGATCCTTGGCCACGCCGGCGGTCATGTCGGTGTCGATCCAGCCCGGAGCCACGGCGTTGATCGTGATTCCGCGTCGCGCCACCTCGACCGCGGCGGTGCGGGTGAGCGCGATCAGTCCCGCCTTGGCGGCCGCGTAGTTCGCCTGGCCGGGGTTGGCCCGCAGGCCCACGACCGAGGAGATGTTGACGATCCGGCCCGAGCGAGCCCGCAGCATCGCCTTCAGCGCGCGGCGGGTGAGGCGGAAGGCCGCCGTCAGGTCGGTCTCGATCACCGACTCCCAGGCGTCGTCGCCGAGCGAGGGCGTGAGGTCGTCACGGCTGATCCCGGCGTTGTTGACCAGCGCCAGGACGGGGCCGTCATAGTGCGATTCGAGCGCTGAGAACAGCTCGTCCGCGGCGGGGCGCTGGGCCACGTCGGCGGCCAGCGCGACCGCGCGACCGCCGTCGGACTCGATGCTGGCAACGACCGCCTCGGCGCCGTCGCGGTCAGAGCGATAGTTGACTCCGACCGCCCAGCCGTCGCGGGCGATGGAGCGGGCAATCGCGGCTCCGATCCCGCGCGAGGCGCCGGTCGACCAGCGCCGATCCTGGTCGCGGCTCAGGCACTGACGAGCTCCACGTCGGACAGCGTGCGCTTGGCCAGGCCGGTGAGGACCCGGCCGGGACCGACTTCGACGAACCGCTCGGCGCCGAGCTCGCGCAGCGCGAGCATCGTCTCGCGCCAGCGGACCGGATGAGTGAGGGCGTCGGCGAGCTCCTGGCGGGGGTTCTCGAACGGGCGCACCGTCACCGCGGAGATGACCGGCACGCGCGGCGGCGCGAACCGGACCAGCCGCAGCGCGGCGGTGAACTCAGGGACCGCCGAGGCCATCAAAGGCGAATGAAACGCGCCCGTCACGTCGAGCTCCATGGCCCGCAGCCCGAGCTCCTTGGCGTGCTCGACGGCGCCGGGCAGCTCGGCGGAGGATCCCGACAGGACGATCTGCTGGGGCGAGTTGTCGTTGGCCACCGCCAGGCGGTGCGCGCGGGCCAGCTCAGCGGCGGCCTCGGCCGCACCCCGTCCCAGCAGCGCGACCATCCCCCCGTCCCCCGCCCGTTCGCCCGCCTCGTGCATCAGCCGCCCCCGCAACGCCACCAGCTCGAGCCCCTCTCGCTCTCCCAGGGCGCCGGCGGCGACCAGTGCCGCCAGCTCGCCGAGCGAGTGTCCGGCCATGAAGTCTCCGGTGGGAGCGCCCAGCGCACTCCAGCCCGCCAGGCTGGCGCAGAAGATCGCCGGCTGCGCGAAGTTCGTCCCCTCGGCGGCGCGCGGGAACGGGTCCTCGCCGACGACCGCGACGGCCATGGCCAGCAGGTCGGGCCGGATGTCGGCGACGAGGTCGCGCATGTCGGGCGTCTGGCTGCCCTGGCCGGGGAACAGGATTGCGCTGGCGGGGTTCATCTCGCCTCAACCTACGCCGCTGACCCGGTACGGGTACAGGGCGCCCCGACGGTTCCCCCCGTTCGGGGGGAGGTGGGCCCCACGCGGTGTAGGCTCCCGCAAATGCCGTGCTCGATCGTCGTTGCCCCGCCGGCCATCGCGCGGTGAGCCTCCCGACCCTCAGCCGACGTCGGCGGCGCTGGTGACCGGCGCGTCGTCGGGCATCGGCGCCGAGATCGCACGCGAGCTGGCCCGCCGCGGCCACGGCGTCGTTCTGGTGGCCAGGCGTAAGGAGAAACTCGACGAGCTGGCGGCCGAGCTCAGCGCCGAGTACGGGGTGCGGGCCGAGGCCGTGGGGTGCGACCTCGGGAAGGCCGCCTCGCGCCAGCGGCTTCCGGCCCGCGTTGCCTCGCTCGGCCTCGACGTCGAGATCCTCGTCAACAACGCCGGCTTCGCGACCGGCGGCGCCTTTCACGAGTCAGATCCCGCCCGCGAGCTCGAGCAGGTCCGGGTCCTGGTGGAGGCGGTGGTCGCGCTCACGTCGGCCTTCCTGCCGGCGATGGTGCAGCGGCGCCGTGGGGCCATCCTGAACGTCGCCTCGACCGCTGGTATGCAGCCGATGCCCTACTCGGCCGGCTACTCCGCGGCCAAGGCCTACGTGCTCACATTCTCCGAGGCTCTCCACGAGGAGCTCGGCGGCTCCGGCATCACCGTGACCGCGCTCGCGCCCGGACCGGTATCGACCGAGTTCTGGGACGTGGCCGGTTGGGAAGTCGGTGGCCAGGCGATGGACAAGGCGGTTCCGCGCCCCGCCTGGGTCACGGCCGAGCAAGCCGCCAACGCCGGGGTCGACGGGCTAAGCGACGGCCGCCGGGTGGTCGTACCCGGGCTACCGATCCGGACCGCGATGCTCGCGGCGAGATACGTGCCCAACGCGTTCAAGCTGCCCGCCATCGGCTGGGCGAGGCGGCGGCGCTAGCTCGCGGTCGCGGCGGGCCTGCGGTCGGCCTGCGATGGGTTTCAACCGAGCAGTCCGACCCGCTGCGCTCGCTGGACCGCCTCCGCCCGGTTGCGCGCGTGAAGCTTGCGGTAGAGCACGCTGGTGTGCTCCTTGACCGTGTGGGGCGAGAGGAACAGCCGTTCGGCGATCTCGCGATTGGTCGAGCCGGCGGCGATCAGGTCGAGCACCTCGCGCTCGCGCTCGGTCAGCAGCGGGGCGGGCTGTTCGGCGGTGGGGGCGAACATGGTCATCCCCATTCCCACCATCCGCACCGCGCGTACGACCTCGCGGGCCTCCAGGTCCTTGGACACGAATCCCGACGCGCCCGCCGCCCGCGCCGCCGCCGGGGACATCCGCCCCGCGCCCGAGATCAGCAGCACGCGGGTCGACGGCGAGGCCTTGCGGATCGAGTCGCACACGTCCGCGCCGGACTCGCCGACCAGGAACAGATCGACCAGCGCCACATCCGGCTTGAAGCTGGCCAGGAGGCCGAGCGCCTCGGCTCCGGTCCGCGCCGCCACGCATCGCTGCACCCACGGCTGCTCGCCGAGCAGCACCCGGAAGCCCCAGTGCACCACATCGTGGTCGTCGACGACCAGCACCCGCAGCCGCCGTTCGGCGACCCGGCGGGCCGGTGCGTCGTCCATCTAGATCTCCTCCTCCCCCACCGGCACGACCAGCCGCACCCGCCAGCGGCCCGCTTCCGGAGCCCCGAAATCGACCACCCCGCCGTGCTGGAGGGCCTCGAAGGCCGCCAGCCGCAGCCCCATGCCGGCCCCCCGCGCCCCCGGATCGACGCCGTCGTTGCGAACCTCGAGCGTGAACGTGTCGGCGTCGCTGGAGACCTGCACCTCCACCAGCGACGGCGCGGCGTGCTTGGCGACGTTGCGCAGCGCCTCGGCCAGCACCGACTGCGCCAGTGACTCGACATCGGACGGCACCGTGACCGACGCCGGCCAGTGGACCTGGATGGGAGGCTCCCCCCCGCCCGCAATCCGCTCGAGCTCGGCCGCCAGCGTGGTCTGGGTCTGTAACGGCATCGGGGCGAGGGGCCGCTCCAGGGCTCGGCGCAGATCGCTGAGCGCCTCCTGCATCTCGACGCGGCAGCGCTCGCGCTGATCGGCATCCAGCGACTTCTCGGCGCTCAGTGCCAGTGACACGCCGAACAGTCGTTGCATGACCCGCTCGTGGATCTCCCGCGCCAGCTCGAGCCGCTCCCCCAGCCGCCGGTTGCGCTCCTGCTGTCGCGTCGCGTTGCGCGCGGTCGCCACCAGCGCGGCGGTCTTGCCCAACGTCCACAGCAGGTGGCGCTCGCCATCGGTGAGCTCAAACCGTCCTCCGCCGCGGTCGGCGCAGATCACGCCGTAGGCCCGGCCGGCGGCGCTCAGCGGCGTGCACACCAGCGTGGTGATCCCGAACAGCTCCGCGTACTCCGGCGGAAGGGCGTCCTCGATCCGGTCGGAGACCACCACCACCTCGTCCTCCAGCAGGGCCCGCTGGGCGATCGGCGTGGAGACCAGCGCGGGAGTCGGCTGCAGGCGGGCCAACTGGGCGAAGGAGGTCCCGTGGGAACCGACCACCCGCACCCGCCGGCGGCTCACGTCGGCCAGGAAGATCGCGGCCCGCCGCATCGTGGTGAGCCGGCAGATGGCCTCGCAGATCCGGTCGTAGAACTCGGTCGACGAGGTGTCGGTCTCCAGCTCGGCCAGCAGCTCCACGAACACCTCGAGCGGCTCGACTCCCGCGAACAGCGATGGCGGACGCTCGCCGCGATCGGGTGACCGCGGCTCCGCGGTGGCTCGGTCGGGCGAGCTCACGCAGCCACCGGTATGTCATACCGGCGGCGAACGTCGTACAAGGTGGTGCGCTCCGCCGCCGGTCGTCCGGCCCGATGCGCGGCGGCAATCAGGTCCTCGGGCTCGAGCCTGACCCCGTGGTAGCTACCGGCCATCCTCGAGATCGACTCCTCCATCAGCGTCCCGCCGAGATCGTTGACGCCCCAGCGAAGCGCTTCGGTGGCCGCATCCAGCCCCATCTTCACCCAGCTCGCCTGGAGGTTGGGGACGGTCGAACCGAGCGCCAGGCGGAACGCCGCGGTGTGCTTGAGGTTTTCCTCGCGGGTGATCTCCTGCACCCCGTGCGTCCGCCCCAGCAGGGTGTGGAAGGGGATGAAGGAGAGCGGGACGAACTCGGTCAGCCCGCCGGTGCGCTCCTGCAGCTCACGCACCACGCGCATATGCTCGGCCAGCTCCCAGGGCTCCTCGATGTGACCGAACATCACGGTGGCGGTGGAGCGGATCCCTTCGGCGTGCGAGGCCTCGATGATCTGCACCCAGCGCGCCACCGGGAGCTTGTTGGGGGAGATGCGCTCGCGCACTCCGTCGTGCAGGACCTCGGCGGCGGTCCCCGGCGTCGACCCCAGACCGGCCTCGCGGAGCTGGGCGAACACCGCCCGGGGCTCCAGCCCGCTGACGTCGCACATGTGCGCGATCTCCATCGGCGAGTAGGCATGCAGATGCAGCTGCGGCGCCAGCCGCTTGGCGAAGCGCAGCCAGCCAAGGTAGTCATCGAGACCCCAGTCGGGGTGAATCCCGGACTGGATGCACAGCTCGGTGGCGCCCGCATCCACCGCCTCCTCGACGCGGAGGGCGAACTCCGCCTCGGAGTGCTCATAGGCGTCGGGCGAGCGGCGCGACTGTCCGAATCCGCAGAACGCACAGCCGACGATGCACACGTTTGAGACGTTGATGTTGCGGTTGACCACGAACGTCACGGTCTCGCCGGCCAGCCGCCGGCGAAGCTCATCGGCCGCGAGACGCATCTCCTCGATCACTTCGGGACGCTGCTCCGCGAACAGCGCCGAGAGCTCCTCGGGGGTCAGGGCCGTTCCCGTCCGGGCCCGCTCGATCGCCCGGGGGGCGGCGTCGGATGCGACGCTCAGCTCGAGTCGGCGCCCGCTGCCGCGTCGCGGGATGAACGACCAGTAGCGGGCCTTGATCACGTCGAGCACGGGCTCGGAGATCCATTCGGGATCGATGTACTCGGGGTAGACGCAGAGCCGCTCGCTGAGCGCGAACCCGTCCTGCGCCAATCGCTTGCGCACCTGGGTCGGGGACGGAAACGGGTGCTCGGGCGAGATGTGGTCGCCGTTGGCGCTGAGTCCGCCGAGATCGGTGGCGCCGGCCTGGACGAGCTCGGCCCACCAGTTCGACAGGTTCGGCGGAACCTGAATCCCGATGTCAGGCATCAGCCGGCGGGCCTCGGCGATCAGCCGCTTGCAGTCCTCGATGCTGACCGGGCACGCCCACGCGGGGGCATCCTGCTGGGGTCCGTGTCCGACGCCGGTGCGCCAGTACTCGCGGGCCGCGGCGTCGGCGATCTCCGCCGGCTCGCGGCCGTAGTAGCTCTGGTGCGGGACGAAGTTCTGGAGGATCACCTCCTGGAGATGGCCGTGCTCGCGATGCAGGTCGGCCAGCACCGCGAGGGCCTGCATCCGCTCCTCCTCGGTCTCGCCGATCCCCACCAGAATCCCGCTGGTGAAGGGAATCCGCAGCTTCCCGGCGGCGGCGATCGTCGCGATCCGCCGGGCCGGGTGCTTGGTCGGGGAGCCCGCGTGGACGGTCCCCATCAACCGCTCGGACACCGACTCGAGCATCAGCCCCTGCGAGGCGGTCACGGTGCGCAGCTTGGCCAGGTCCTCGCGGCTCAGCACTCCCAGGTTGGTGTGCGGCAGCAGACCCCGCTCGAGTGCGCGCTCGCACACCCACACCACGTAGGAGGTGAAGTCGTCATGGCCGTACTCGGCCAGCCGGGCCGCCACCTGCGCGTTGTGCTCGGGCGCCTCCCCCGTCAGCACCAGCAGCTCCTTGACGCGGTGGCGCTGGGCAGCCTGATCGAGGATCGCCTCCACCTCGTCGGGGGCGTGCAGATGCGCCTGATGAGTCGCGAACGCGCAGTACTTGCAGTAGCAGCGGCATGTCCGCGAGAGCGACAGGGTGAGGTTGCGGCTGAACGTGACCCGGCGGCGCATGCTCGTCGTGCTGATTCTACGGACGCCGGCCCCGCGGCTTATGCTGGCCCGCCTGATGCGGCGTCTACTCAGCGTGATCCTGCTCGCCGCGGTCGCGCTCGGCGCCCTGACGCTGAGCGGCTGCGGCTCCTCCGGGACCGGCGCGCCGGCGCCGGCCTCCGCCAGCCTGGTGCTCGACTTCACGCCGAACGCGGTCCACGCCGGGATCTACACGGCGATCGCTCGCGGCTATGACGCGCGGGCCGGCGTGCACCTGCACGTCGTGGTCCCCTCGGCCACCACTGACTCGATCAAGCTGCTGGAGAGCGGCCGTGTGAATTTCGCGATCCTGGACATCCACGACCTGGCGATCGCCCGCGAGCGCGGTGCCGACATCGTCGGGATCATGTCCCTGGTGCAGCGGCCGCTGGCGGCGGTGATCGCCGCTCCCGCGATCGCGACCCCGCGCCGGCTCCAGGGCCGGACGGTCGGTGTCACCGGTGTCCCCAGCGACACCGCGGTCCTGCACTCGATCCTCGCCGGTGGCGGCGCCACCGCGGCCAAGGTCAAGACGATCACGATCGGCTTCAACGCCGTGGCCGACCTGCTCGCGGGCCGGGTCGCGGCGGTCACGGCGTTCTGGAACGACGAGGGCGTGACACTCAGCCGCCGCCGGCCCGGGTTCCACGTGTTCCGCGTCGACCGGTACGGAGCGCCCTCATACCCCGAGCTGGTGCTGTGTGTGACCGGGCGCACGGTCCGCACGAAGCCGCGGCTCGCGCGGTCGGTGGTCCGGGCGCTGGGACAGGGCTACAGCGAGGTTCTGCGTGACCCCCTGGTGGGCGCGCGGACGCTCGAGCGACTGGTTCCGGGGCTCGACCCGACACTGGTCGGCGCCGAGCTGCAGGCGCTGCTACCCGCCTTCCGCGTGCCCGGTGAGCCGGTCGGGGGTCTCGACATGGGGCGGCTGCGGGCGTGGGCGGATTGGGAGGTGCGATTCGGGATCGTGCGCCGGCGGCCGGATGTCGGGGCGATGTTCAGCCCGCTGGTGAATCGCTCCTAGCCGGAGGAATCTCCGGCGGCGGCGATAGCGGGCCGCGCCTCACTGGGCGCGAAGGCGCTTGAACTCCTGGCGCACCGATTCGGTACGTCCCCACATCTGCACGACCTCCGCTCGTCCGGTGCGCACCTCGCGCACGGCCAGCTCGCCGTCGATCCCGGCGTCGTCGAGCAGCTTCAGCGCCAGCTGCACCGACGGGACCGCGGCGGCGTGACCGAAACGGTGCGCGACCAGCAGCCGCCAGTGCCAGTCGTGCTTGGAGTAGGGCTGAGCGTTGCAGGTGACCAGGACGACCGCAGCCTCGACATACCGGCGCTCGTCGAAGATCCGCAGGTCGAGCTCTAGGTCGGTCCAGTCGTCGGGAAGCTCGGCGATCGTCTGATCGAAGCTCTGTGTGAAGGACATAGGGCTAGCGTACTCGGCGCGACGCGCACCAAATGCGCCGAGCCCGCCGACGCCGCGCTGATTCAGCCCAGCAGCTGCTGGTAGATCAGGAACGCGTTCAGAGCGCTGATCACGGCGGCCACGCCATAGGCCGTCAGGCTGGTCAGCCGTCCGTTGGCGTGCACGCCCATCACGTCGCGGCGACCGGTCAGCATCACCAGCGGGACCAGGGCGAACGGGATGCCGAACGACAGGACCACCTGGCTCAGCACCAGCGCGCCGGTGGTATCGAGGCCCAACGCCAGGATCACCAGGGCCGGGATCATGGTGACCGCGCGGCGTACGAAGACCGGGATCCGAATGTTGACGAAGCCGGCCATCACCACCTGACCGGCATACGTGCCCACGCTCGAGGAGGATGCGCCGGAGGCCAGCAGCGCCACCGCGAAGGCGAGCGCCGCGCCCCCGCCGACGAGCCGCCCGAGCTCCTGGTGGGCGACCTGAATGGTGGTGATGTCCGACAGGCCGGGCACGTGGAACAGCTTGGCGAAGGCGGCCAGCATGGCCAGGTTGATCAGTCCGGCCAGGCCGAGGGCGATCATGACGTCGACACGCTCGAAGCGCAGCACGCGCCGGCGCTCGCCGTCGTCGCGTACCGGCATGCGGCCGTTGGTCAGCGCCGAATGCAGATAGATCACGTGCGGCATCACGGTGGCCCCGATGATCCCCACCGCGAGGTAGATGGAATTGGGGCCGCTCAGCCCCGGCACCAGACCGCGCAGCGTCGCATGCACCGACGGCCCGATTCGCAATGTCTCGTACAAGAAGCCCGCGAGCACCACCCCCAGGAGCGCGGCGATCGCCAGCTCGAAGCCGCGATGGCCACGGCGCTGCAGCTCGAGGATCCCGAATGCGATCACGCCGGTGATCAGGCCCGCGATCAGTAGTGGCACTCCGAACAGCAGGTTCAGCCCGATGGCCGCACCGAGGAATTCGGCTACGTCGGTGGCCATCGCCATGACCTCGGCCTGCAGCCACAGACTCCAGCTGACCCAGCGGGGAAACCGCTCACGGCATACCTCGGGCAGGTTGCGGTCCGTGGCGATCCCCAGCTTGGCCGACAGGTACTGGACCAGCATCGCCATCAGGTTGGCGAACAGCACGACCCACAGCAACGCGTATCCGTAGCGGGCGCCGGCCTGGATGTTGGTGGCGAAGTTGCCCGGGTCCACGTACGCCACGGAGGCGACGAAGGCCGGCCCGAGCATGGTCAGCATCGCCCGCACCCGCCCGCGGGAGAGCATCCGCTCGAGCTCGCTCTGCGGCGGCTCGGTCAGCGGGATCTGGCCCGCGGCAGCGGTCGCCTGCCGCCCGGTTTCTGCGGCGGACGCCTCGAGCCCGGGCTCAGCGGCGGCCGCCTCCAGCGCGGACTCGGCGACCGGCGGCCTCAAGCGTGTACCTCGACGCGCATCGCGAGGGCCAGATCGCCGCCGAGCGGGTGGACGTGGTCGCGAAAGCGCACGAACAGCGGGCCGCCGTACGGCTGGCGTTCGATCACCTCGAGCTCGTCGCCGGGGGCGATTCCGCGCTCGGCCAGATAACGAAGCATGCCGGGGTCGGAGTCCGACACCCGTACGAAGGTGCCGCAGGCCCCGGCCGCAAGCGCCTGCAGGCTTTCGGTCGCCGGCTCCTGGATGGTCAGCTCGCGCGTGGGGATCGGGTCGCCGTGGGGATCGTGAGTGGGATCGCCGAGCTTGACCGCAATCAGCTCCTCGAGCTCCTCGGACAGGACGTGCTCGAGCACCTCGGCCTCCTGGTGAACGCGATCCCACGGGACTCCGAGGCTCTCCACGAGGTACAGCTCCAGGAGGCGGTGGTGACGGATCACCTCGAGCGCGACCCGCCGCCCGGCATCGGTCAGCAGCACGCCCCGGTAGGGCTGATGAGCCACCAGGCCGAGCTCGCCCAGGCGCTTGACCATCCCCGAGGCCGACGCGGCGGTGACGCCGAGCCGCTCGGCCAGCGAGTTGGTGCTGACCGCTTCGCCCCTGGGCGCACGGTCCTCGAGCGCGTAGATGGCCTTGGTGTAGTCCTCGACTGCGGTCGAGCGCAGGGAGTCGGTCTCATGGGCGGACACAGAAGTTATGGTAGCCCTAAATTCAACTTTCGGTGCGGCGGGATCATTTTTAGCCCGCCGCGGGCTCTTGGCCGGCCGGCGGCTGAGGCTCCCTATCCTTTGCACAGTGACGTCGCTCAATGCTTCCGCCACCGAATACGCAGCGGTCACCGAGGCGTGTGGCCTGCTGGACCGCTCCGAGCGGGGAAAGCTGGCGCTGACGGGCGCCGACGCCAAGCGCTTCCTCCAGGGCCAGGTGTCCAACGACGTGGAGGCCCTGGTGCCCGGGACCGGGTGCTACGCGACCTTCCTGACGCCCAAGGGCAAGATGCTCGGCGACCTGCGGATCCTCGACACCGGCGAGGAGCTCCTGCTCGACACCGAGCGGGTCTCGCTGCAGGAGCTGTTCAACATGATCCGCCGTTTCAGCCTCGGCTACGAGGTCGAGATGCACAAGCGGACGCTGCAGCGGGGCCTGCTGGGACTGCTCGGTCCGACCGCGGACGCGGTGGCGGGGCTACCGGAGCTCGGACCCGAGGAGCACTCCCACCTGGAGGCAGAGATCGCGGGGGTGTCGGTTCGCGCGATCCGCACCGACGTCGGCGTCGACCTGCTGTGCGATGCCGGCGACGGCGAGGCGCTGGCCGGAGCGCTGGAGCGAGCGGGCGCCACGCCGGTCTCGGAGGCGGTCGCCGAGATCGCCCGGATCGAACGCGGGCGCCCGCGCTACGGCATCGATCTCGATGACAGCGTGATCCCCCAGGAGGCCGGCCTCAACCCGCGGGCGGTCTCGTTCACCAAGGGTTGCTATGTGGGTCAGGAGACCGTGGCGCGGCTGTTCTACCGCGGCAAGCCCAACCGGCAGCTACGCGGAGTGCAGCTGTCGGCGCCGGCCGCGACGGGCGCCGAGATCGCCTGTGACGGGCGCACCGTCGGGCGCCTGGGCAGCGTCGCGCAGTCGCCGGCGCTCGGATGCATCGCGCTGGCGCTGGTCCGTCGCGAAGCCCCGCCCGGATCAGCCGTGACCGTCGGGTCGGAGGAGATCGAGGCGGTCATCGTTGAGCTTCCGTTCGAGCGCTGACGCGTTCTGAGCTACCCCGCTCTGCACGAACTCGCGGAGGGTCTGCTCGTCAGGGACGGGGTGCAGCGGCAGCTGTGGCGTGGCGGGATGCGACGCGAGCCAGCTGCCGATGATCCGGACCTCATCGACCTCGTCGGGCGGAACGTGCGCCCCGAGCTCGCCGACTCGCCCTCCGCGCGCGAGCGCGGCGGCGGTCCTGGCCTCGAGGTCATCGAGGTCTCCGGGCTCGCCCGCGCCGTTGCCGATCGGGCCCCAGTCGACCAGGCGCCCGCCCGCCAGCCAGAAGCCGTCGCAGGTGTCGGCTGACGGATGCGGCGCCAGCAGGAGCCGGGGCCGGGAATGGGTGGCCTCCAGGACTCCGTCCAGCCGCCCCAACACCACCCGCAGACGCCCGGCGCGGCGGCGCAGCGAGGCGGCGCGTTCGAACTGCTGGCGCGCGCCGGCCTCGCGCATCTGGCTCTCCACGTGGGCCAGCAGCGGCGCCCCGGCGCTGGCCGCGGCACCGACGAACAGGCGCAGGACCTCGTCCAGCCGCCGCCGATACAGGTTCGGGTCAAGGTCACCCAGGCACGGTGACAGGCAGCGGCCCATCTGCCCGTAGGCGGAGGGATGCTGGCGGCGTGGCAGCCGGCGACCGCAGTGGCGCAGTCCGAACAGGGAGTCGAGCTGCTCGACCAGCTCCAACGCCAGTCTCCGTCCCCGCAACGGGCCGATCGTCACGGCGTGTCCGGCCGCCGGGTCGGGAGCCACCTCGAGGATCGGGAACGGAATGTCCAGCCGGCAGCGGATGTACACGAGCCGATCGTCGCGGCGTGTCAGCCGCTGGTTGCCCGGCGGACCGAGCTCCTTGATCAGCCGGTTCTCGAGCACCAGGGCGCCGAGCTCGGAGCGCGTCACCCGGTAGTCGACGACCGCCGCGTGGGCCGCCCAGGCCGCCGGGCCGGCCGAGGGTGCGAAGTGCGATCGGGCACGGCTGCGGATGGAGATCGACTTGCCGACGTAGAGCACCCGCCCCGCGCCGTCTCGGAACAGGTACACGCCGGGGTCACGCGGGAGGTCCCGGAAGTCGGGGGCCACGCCGGGAGGCAGCGTGGGTGAAACGCCGCCCACCAGCACGGGCGAGGGAACGCCCGGCAACGTCAGAGGGACTTCGCCCGCTGACGTCACAGGGACTTCGCCCGGCAACGTCAGAGGGACGCCAACCGGCGAGGTCGGGTGGATGCTCCGGGGCGCCCTGGGTGCAGTGCGCCGTCTGCGGCGGCGAGGTGCGAGCAGCTCGAGCGCCTCGGCCACGGTGGCCGCGTGGGCACATAGGCGGGGAAACAGCGCGCACAGGACGCGTCCGCAGGTCTCGGCGTCGGCGAGCGCCCGATGCGCCTGGCGGACCTCGATCCCCAGCGCGTCGGCGAGCCGGGACAGGCCGCGTTCGCGCTGCAGCGGCGCCACAGCGCGGGCCAGGGCCGCCGTGCAGATCACGGGCGGTTCGGGCCACGGCAGGCCGATCCGCTCAAACGCTGCGCGCAGCACCCGCTGATCAAACGGCGCGTTGTGGGCGACCATCACGCGCCCCTCCAGGCGCGCGTGGATCTCCGGCAGCACGGTCTCCAGCGATGGGGCGTCGTCGACCATCGCCTGGGTGATGCCGGTGAACCGCTGGATGCCGCGTCGCAGCGGCAGGCTGGTCCGCACCAGTGAGCTCCAGCGATCGTGCAGCTCACCGCCGCCGACCAGAACCGCCCCCACCTCGGTCATCTCGCAGGCCTCGCCTCCGAGGCCATTGGTCTCGGTATCTATCACCAAGAATTCGGCGGTCGCGATCGGCGCGGCGAGCAACTCCATCGACGCGGTGATACGCGTGCACCCGGACGGAGCGCACGGATGCTTGCAGAACGGAAACGTTCTCGGCTCATTTCCGGTGGTCTCATGACCGCTGCGGGGGGTAGCATCGAACCTGCCCACTAAGGGAAGGAGTCGTGCGTTGACGTCGATCGCCCCCGATACCGAACAGCTCCAGGAGCTCGAGGCGGGCACCCGCCAGGCTTGGAGCGCATATACCGAGCGTCTGCGCGAGCTCACCGGTGACGAATACGAGCGGGCCGAATCCGAGTCCTGGAACGAGCTCCAGACCGAGTTGCGGCAGATCGAGCTTCGGCGGGAGTCGCTGGCATTACCTCCGGCGTGAGCGGGTAGTAGCGACAGCAGCAGTTCGGATAGGGTTCGCGCCGGGATTGACCTGGTGACGGCCGAGATGGTCGCTATGAGGTCTCGGAGAGGAGAGCCGGTCGAGAATGCGCATCAGGATGATCGGGATTCTTGGGACGACGGCGATGATGATCTGTGCCTGCGGCAGCAGCGGAGGCAATGGCATCTCCCAGCTGCGGCCCCCCGCGCCCGTCAACCTGAGCGTCTACGTCAGCGACTCCGCGATCTCCGTCTCGCCCTCGGCAGTGGGCGCCGGTCCGGTGGTCTTCACCGTCACCAATCAGGCCGCGCACTCCGTCGCGCTGGCGATCTCCAAGTCCGGTCAGAGCCACGCCATCGCCAACACCGCGCCGATCAACCCGCAGGGCACCACCCAGGTCTCGGTCAACTTCCGCCCCGGCGATTACACCATCGCCACCGCCCCCCGTGGCAGCACCGATGCCTCCCTGGCCGCCCCGTCGGCGGTCCGCTCCGCCTCGATCCACATCGGACGCCCGCGGCCCAGCACCAGCAACGGGCTGCAGGAGCCCTGAGCAGCTTCCGGGTACGATCCCGGACGACCGTCGACCCGATCCAGGAAGGTGCACAACGAGTGGCCGTCGATCTGAGCCAAGTCGCAACCGTAGATACCGAGCCCGGCGAGCTCCCGCCCACGATGGCGGCTTGGGTTATCCGCGAAGAGCGTCAGGGCGAGCCCTTGGATGCCTTTCAGCTGGAGGAGATCGAGGTCCCCGAGCCCGGCGCGTTCGAGGTGGTCGTGCGGGTGATGGCCGCGGGCGTGAACTTCAACAACGTCTGGGCGGCCCTCGGTGAGCCGGTCTCGGTGTTCCGCTATCACCCCCAGGAGGACCATCACATCGGCGGCTCGGATGCCTCGGGGATCGTGTGGAAGGTGGGTCCGGGCGTGACGCGATGGAAGCCCGGCGACGAGGTGGTGGTCCACTGCAACCAGGCGTCCTACGAGGATCCCGAGGTCCACGGCCTCGATCCGCTGGCCGCCCCCAGCCAGCAGATCTGGGGCTATGAGACCAGCTGGGGCTCGTTTGCCCAGTTCTGCAAGGTCCAGGCCCAGCAGCTGCTGCGCAAGCCGCGACACCTCGCCTGGGAGGAGGCCGCGTCGTATGGGCTCACCTATTTCACCGCCTACCGGATGCTGATCGACCGCTGCCGCCTGCAGGCGGGGCACAAGGTCCTGATCTGGGGCGCCGCCGGCGGCCTCGGGGTGTTCGCGACCCAGCTCTGCGCGCTGACCGGCGCCGACGCCGTGGGCGTCGTCTCCAGCGAGGAGAAGGGCAACCTGATCGAGCAGCTGGGCGCCACCGGCTTCATCGACCGCTCCGAGTTCACCGGGATGATGCGCCGCGGCGGCGAGACCGCCGACGAGGAGAAGCTTCGCTTCAAGGAATCACGGCGCTTCTGCAAGGCGGTGGAGGACGTTCTCGGCGGCCCACCCGACATCGTCTTCGAGCACGTCGGCAAGGCCACCTTCCCGACCTCGGTGCTGTGCGTGAAGCCGTTCGGCAAGGTGGTGATCTGCGGAGCCACCTCGGGCTACCAGCTCGACTTCGACGTGCGCTACCTGTGGATGCGCCAGAAGGAGATCATCGGCTCGCACTTCGCCAACGCGTGGGAAGCCACCCAGGCCAACGAGCTGATCGAGGAATCCAAGATCCGGCCGGTGCTGTGGCAGACAATGGGCTTTGAGGGCGTGGCCGAGGCCCACCAGCTGCTCCGGGACAACAAGCATCTGGGCAAGATCGCCATCCTCGTCGGCGCCACCGAAGAGGGACAGGGCAAGACCGCGGACGGTCCCGGCGCCATCCGCGCCGAGGTGGGTGCCTAGCCATGGCTGATCTGGTCTGGGTCTCGTGGTATGCGACGGTGCTGCGGCAGCACACGTTCGCCGCCGAGGTGGCGCGGATCGCCCCGGTGGCGCTGCGCTACAACGCGACCGAGTACAGGGTCCACGTCAACAACGACGACCGCTACAAGATCACCCAGATGTCCTGGTTCGAGCGTAAGTCGGATTGGTACCGGTACTGGGATGGCCCGGAGATGATCGAGTTCCGCGCCCGCAACTCGGGCCACTACCAGATCCCCATCGGGTACGCCTGGGCCGATGAGATCGCGGCCGGCGCGCTGGGTCCGGAGGTGCCGGTGCTCGAGCCCGAGCCCGAGCCGTCAGAGCCCGCCGGCCACAGCACCCCTCATTCGCCGTTGCGGGCCTGACCGCCGTCTGGCCTCATTCGCCGTTGCGGGCCTGACCGCCGTCTGGCCTCATTCGCCGTCGCGGCCCTGCACACGCAGCGCCAGCTCGAGCCAGAACCGGTCATCGGGATCGTCGAGCGTCCCCCCGAACAGCTCCCGCAGCCGCCCGAGGCGGTAACGGGCGGTCTGGGGGTGGATCCCCAGCCGCTCGGCGACCTGGCCGAGCCGCCCCTGCTCGGCCAGCCACACCCGCAGCGTCTCCCCCAGCCGGCTCCGCGATCCCGGCGAGAGCTCGTCCAGCGGCGCCAGGCGATCCGCGGCGAGCTCACCGGCCAACCGGGGGTCGGCTCGCAGCAGCAACTCCCCGGCCTGCTCGCGCGCCGATAGCAGCGTGGCCGGAGCCGGCACCAGCTCCAGCGCCGCCCGCGCACGGGCAAAGCTGATCCGCGCCTGAGTCCAATCCACGGTGGTCCCGAGCCCGGCCTTGGCGCCGGCGCCGACGATGGCGCGCTCGATGGCCGCGCGCTGCCCCGGGCCGTCGGGATCGCTGACCAGCGAGCAGGTCAGCTCACCGATCGCCTCGCTGATCGAGCCCGGCGGCAATCGCGACGCCGCCACGCTCCGCTGCTCGCCGCTGATCGCCACCGCGGCCACTGTGCGCGGCAGGTCCCAGGCGGCGTCGGCGGCCGCAGCCTCGACCGCGTCGGGGTCCGCGGGCGGCTCGCGCACGAGCATCCGCACCAGCCGGCGCCGGCGCAGCTCGGCCTCGCTGGCGGCCGCAGACTGCTCCAGGGCATGGCCCTCGGCCGATTCGGCCGAGAGCACATCGATATAGGCGAAGAGCGACTCGGCCAGGCGATACAGCGTCTCGGGCTCGAGCCCCGACGCAACGCCGGCATCGGCGAAGCGCCGCCACGCCACTCGGGCACCGATCCGGTAGGCGCTCAGCAGCGACTCGAGGCTGCGCCCGGCCCGCATCTCGCCGCGGCCGAGGGCGGTGTAGACGTCGGCGCGCGCTACCGTTCCCCCGGCCTGCACTTCAGCCAGGAAGTGGCGCAGCGCCTCCTGCACCCCCTCCCGGACGCCGTCTCCGAACGGTCCTTCCAGCGGCCGGGAGTAGGCGGGAACCGTCCCCACGGCCTGAATCATCTCGTCGGCGACGTCCGACAGAATCGGGCGAAGCACCTCAACGATTTGAGGCGGGAGGTCGTGCCAAGGTTGGTCAGCCATTTTTCATATCAAATGTCTAATTTCGTCGCTCGTACTAGTGACTAGCTTAAGAGAATCTGGCGCCCGTTACACGTATCCTGTACTAACGATGAGCCGCGCACACAAGATCGCAAACCTGATTGGGGTGCCCATGCCTCTGGTCGGCCTGGCCGTCGCGATCGTGCTGCTGTGGGATCGGGCCATCGGCCCGCTCGAGCTCGGGCTGCTGATCGGCCTGTACGTGGTCACCTGCCTCGGCGTGACGCTGGGCTATCACCGCATGTTCACCCACCGCGCATTCGAGTCCTCGCGGGCGTTTCGCGCCATCGTCGCGGTGATGGGCTCGATGGCGGTCGAGGGTTCGGTTATCACCTGGGTGGCGGACCACCGCAAGCACCACGCCTTCACCGACCAGGAGGGCGATCCCCATTCGCCGCATCTGAGCGGACCGGGCTTCATCGGCGGTATCAAGGGTCTGTGGCACGCCCACATCGGCTGGCTGTTTGAGACCGTCGGGACCGCCGAGCGCGAGCGCTTCGCCGCCGACCTGGTCAGGGACCGCGTGCTGCGAGTCGTCGACAAGCTGTTCTGGGTCTGGGTCCTGATGGGCTTCGTGATCCCGTTCGCGCTCGGCTGGATCGTCGGCGGCGGCATCGGCACCGCGCTCACTGCGCTGCTATGGGGCGGCTTCGTCCGCGTCTTCCTTCTGCACCACGTGACCTGGTCGATCAACTCCATCTGTCATTTCTTCGGGCGCAAGCGGTTCGACATCGACGACGAGTCGCGCAACGTCTTCTGGCTCGCGCCGCTCTCGATGGGCGAGGCGTGGCATCACAACCATCACGCCTTCCCCACCTCCGCCTTCCACGGGCTGCGCTTCTGGGAGCGCATCGCCGACCCCACCGGGCTCGTGATCGCGCTGCTCGAGAAGCTCGGAGTGGTCTGGAACGTGGTCCGCGTCAGCCCCGCCCGTCAGGCCGCCAAGACGCTGCCGACGGCCAAGTCACTGCCCTCGCCTGAGCGGGCCTAGCCGGTCTTAGCTGGGCACTCTGCCTAGCGGAGCCACGCCCGGCCCTGGACGGTCGGCTCGCTGGCGCCGTCAAGCCTCCGGTGGGTCGCTTGCAGCGAAGCGGGTCCGATAACGGGGTCGGGTGCCAGCGGACGACGGTGCAGCGCCGCGGAGCCCGGATGCGGTCGGGGGCTCCCAGGCCGCCGTGCTCGCGTCGTCAGCGCCTCAGTGCACCAACGGGCTCAAGGTCAGCGTCGCACGGCGGGCGGGAGATCCCCCGACCGCAGGCCGGCGCAAACAGCCGCAGCACCCGCGGGCCAGCGGGCCGCGCGCAAAGTTAGCCGCCCTCGAGCGGCCCCATCGTCAGCCCCGCGCCGTCAAGTCGATCCCAATACACCTCGGCGTCCTCTCGCGGCCCACTCCATACGATGGCGCAGCCGGTGTTGTGAATCCGGTCGGCCATCCGATAGCCATCGGCCAGAGTGACCCCGGGAACCACGCCGGCCAGCGTCTCGGCGACGTGGTCGAAGGTGTTGTGGTCGTCGTTGAGGACCACAACCCGCCAAAGGCCTCCCAATCCGCCACCGGGCTCGCGGACCCGCGGCAACTCGACCGTCTGCGACATCTGAACGGCAGCATACCGCCGCGCGGCGGCCGGGCTGAGGGCCCCCGACTTCCGACCGCGTCCCGGCTGACGACGGATGGGAAGAGGCTGCCGAACCTGCTCAACAAGGTGTGCCTGACATCGGCGAGCGCCACTTACGCAGCCGCGGCCCTAGACCGCTCAATCCAGGCTCGCCCTGCAATTTGCGCCAAACCGCGGGCCCGTCACGCAGAATTGCCGCAAACCGCCACCTATGCGTGCGCCTGGCGACAAACCGGACCGGCCCGACGTCGGTTTGCCACAGAATGCAGGTGACGCGCACGCGGACGCGGGCCGGGATCGGGATCGCGGAACCGGTTATCCGCGAGGTCTCCCACCGAACCATCGGATTGCCGTTTGCCTTCACCAGCCCCACCCCGGCGGCACAGCGCGCCCAACCGTGAAATCAATCTTCCAGACCGGACGGCGCGAGCGGGCTTGCGCCAGTAGCGGTGCAGCCCGGCGTAGAGCTGCTCAGCCGGGGCGGCCTGCTGGTAGGTGGCGGCTAGTTCTGGTCCGCCGTCCTGCTGGATCTGGGCCTGGATCGTGGCCACAAACTCGTCCTGGTCGTGATCGCGGGCGAGGGCCGCCCACTCATCCAGTCGCGCACTGAGCTCGGCCAGCTCGGCATCGACGTCCTCGCCGGCCCCGAAATGCGTCCTGACAAGGCGCTGTGGCTTCCAGGCCCTTATCAGGGCGATCGAGTCCTGCCAGGCCGCCACGTCGATGTCCGGGGGTGGCGTCGGCGGGATCGTCATACCGCCGGGGGTGATCTTGACGCCGCCGACGTCCCCGACGAAGGCCGTCCCGCCGTGCCGGAAGGAGACGTGATGGGAGGCGTGGCCGGGTGTGTAGGCAACCTCGTACTCACCGTCCAGCAGGCGCTCTCCGCCCGACAGGACGGTCAGGTTGGCCTCGGGCACCGGCACCATCTCACCCCACAGGCGGTCCATGTCGGCCCCGTAGAGCCGAGTAGCGCTCTCCATCAGCCGGCTCGGATCGATCAGGTGCGGAGCGCCCCGCTCGTGGACGTAGACCTCCAGATCGGGCCAGCGCTGCACCAGCGAGCCGGTCGCGCCGGCATGATCGAGGTGGATGTGGGTCAGCAGCAGCACCCGCGGCCGCTCGTCGCCCAGCGCGTTGAGGAGCGTCGGCAGGCAGGAGGTCGGTCCCGGGTCAATCACCACATCGCCCACCTGCCAGGCGCCGATCACGCGCTCGCGACCGAGGTGCATGAGGTCGATCAACCGCACTGCAGCGATCCAGCGCTGGCCGCTAGCGGGCGGTTCGGCGATTCGCGGCTTGCGACGCCGGCGGAATCACGGAATTCGACGGTCGCCGGTCCCGTGGCTCCGGAGATGGCGACGGCGTCTCGGCGGGCGCGGGCTGCTCTCGATCAGCCGGCGCGTCGGGATCGATCGGCTTGAACGCCACCGTCGCGTCGATGTCATCGTCCGGTGTTCGCCGTCCGGGTGCGACCTCCGCCCCGGGCAGGGGCTCGGCCTCGGGTTCCGCGTCATAGGGAGGCTCCGGCTCGTCGTCCGCGAACGCGCCCTCCGGCTCGTCGTCCGCGAACGCGCCCTCCGGCTCGTCGCGAACGAACGCCCCGGCCGGCTCGTCGGGAACGAACCCGCCCTCCGGCTCATCGGCGACGAACCCGCCCTCCGGCTCGTCCATGTCCTCGGCGTCGAGGGGCGGCTGGGTGCGAACCGGCTCGACCACGAACGGTGCTCTGGTCGTCGTGGTGGCCTGATCGTCGTACGGCGCCGTCTCGGCGGCGGGAAAGCGCTCCGCCGCGGTTTCGGCGAGCGTGAGCAGCTTGTGGGCGAGCTCGCGGGCGTCATCGACGATCTGCCGGCGCTCGGCCCAGATCCGATCCGTATCGACGTCGAGGTCGGTGACCCGCTGCTGGGCCGCGGCGGTTATCTCGGCGGCCTCGATCCGCGACTGCACCAGCCGATCCTCGGCCTCGCTGCGCGATTGGGCGGTGATCTGCTCGGCCGTCTCGTGGGCGCGCTGCAGCACTCCGGAGATCTGCTCGCCGAGCCGCTCCAGGGCGCGGCGCACCGCCGCCTCGGGGGAACGGGTGGCCTGGAGCTCAGCCACCAGCTGGCTGGTCTGCTGCACGTAGGCGTCGACCGCCAGCCGGTCATAGCCCCGCATCGCGACCGGAAAGTCGGCGTTCACCACGACGGAAACCGGATCGTCGGGCAGGGTCGCGAGCGGCGCGGTGATCTCCTGGAGGATCGCGTGCTCGGTTGCGGCTGAGCTTTGATCGGGCATGCAGTGATCTGGACAGCATTGTCGCACGTGCCGCGGTCGCTTTCTCCGCCCATAGAATGACCCTGTGTCCGAGCCCCCCACCTTCCGCCTCCCCGAACGCGACCGCCCCTGGATGATGCGGACCTACGCCGGCCACTCGGATGCCCGGCGTTCCAACGAGCTCTACCGCCGCAACCTCGAGAAGGGCCAGACCGGCCTATCGGTGGCGTTCGACCTGCCCACCCAGACCGGCTATGACCCCGACCACGAGCTCGCCCGGGGCGAGGTCGGGAAGGTCGGCGTGTCGATTGCGCACGCGGGCGATATGCGCACCCTGCTGGCCGACATCCCGCTGGACCGGATGAACACGTCGATGACGATCAACGCCACCGCGGCGTGGCTTCTGGCCCTGTACATCGTCGCCGCCGAGCAGGAGGGCATTCCCGCCGACCAGCTTCAGGGCACCACCCAGAACGACATCCTCAAGGAGTACCTGAGCCGCGGCACCTACGCGTTCCCGCCCGGACCGAGCATGCGGCTGATCGCCGACACGATCGCCTACACCGTCGAGCACGTCCCCCGCTGGAACCCCATCAACATCTGCTCCTATCACCTCCAGGAGGCGGGCGCCACGCCGGTCCAGGAGATCGCCTACGCGATGAGCAACGCGATCGGGGTGCTCGATGCCGTTCGGGAACGCGTTCCGGCCGAGCTGATGGGCAGCGTGTTCGGACGGATCTCGTTCTTCGTCAACGCCGGCGTCCGGTTCGTGGAGGAGCACGCCAAGCTGCGAGCGATGTCGGAGCTGTGGGACCAGCTCGGCCGCGAGCGCTACGAGGTGCAGGACGAGAAGCATCGCCGCTTCCGCTACGGCGTCCAGGTCAACTCGCTCGGCCTGACCGAGGCCCAGCCGGAGAACAACGTCTATCGGATCACCCTCGAGGCGCTGGCGGTCACGCTCGGCCGCAGCGTCCGGGCGCGCGCGGTCCAGCTCCCGGCCTGGAACGAGGCGCTGGGGCTTCCGCGGCCGTGGGATCAGCAGTGGTCCCTGCGCCTCCAGCAGGTCCTCGCCTACGAGACCGACCTGCTCGACTACCCCGACATCTTCGAGGGCTCCAAGGTCATGGAGGGGCTCGTGGCCGAGCTCGTGGAGGGCTCGCGCGAGGAAATGCAGCGCGTGGCCGAGCTCGGCGGCGCCGTCAAGGCCGTCGATTACATGAAATCGGCCCTGGTGGAGTCGCACCGGGAGCGCTGGCGCCGGATCGAATCGGGCGAGCTCACGGTGGTCGGCATGAATCGATTCACCAGCACCGAGCCCTCGCCGCTGACCGCCGATGCCGACGGAGGCATCCTGGTGGTCGACCCGGCCGTCGAGGCCGAGCAACGCGCCGCGCTGGAGAGCTGGCGCGCTCAGCGCGACCAGGCTGCGGTCGACAGCGCGATCGAGGAGCTCGCGCGGGTGGCTCGCGAGCCCGCGGAGAACATCATGCCGGCCACCATCATGGCCGCCCGCGCCGGAGTCACCACCGGCGAATGGAGCCAGACATTGCGCGAGGTGTTCGGCGAGTACCGCGCCCCCACCGGAGTCGGCGAGGCGGTCGCCGTTCCCGGCGAGGATCTGGCGGAGCTGCGCGACGAGGTGGAACGGGTGAGTGAGGCGCTAGGGCGGAGGTTGAAGTTCCTGGTCGGCAAACCGGGACTCGACGGCCACTCCAATGGCGCCGAGCAGATCGCGGTGCGCGCCCGGGACGCCGGCATGGATGTGGTCTACGAGGGCATTCGCCTCACCCCGGCCCAGATCGCCAGCTCCGCGGCCCAGGAGGGGGTGCACGTGATCGGGCTGTCGATCCTGTCGGGATCGCATTCCGAGCTGATTCCAGCCGTACTGCAGGCACTGTCGGAGGCCGGCGTCGGCGACGTCCCGGTGGTGGTCGGCGGAATCATCCCCGACTCCGACGCGGCGGCGCTGCGCGAAGCCGGCGTAGCCGCGGTGTACACGCCGAAAGATTGGGACCTGAACCGGATGATGCGCGACATCATCGCGCTCGTGGCCGAACGCCACGAGGTCGACACCGCCGCGCCCGCTTGAGCTGGATCCCGCCGCGGTGAGCGACCGTCGCGAGGAGCCAGCCCCGCCGAGCGAGGGTCGCACGCTCGCGGCACGCCTCCGAGCGCACGATCTGAGCGCCGCTCCGGCGGTGCTGAACCTGGTCGAGAGCCGCACCGAGGCGGCTCGGGCCCAGACCGAGGAGCTCCTGGCGGCGGTCTCCCCGGCCGCGTTGGGGGGCGAAGCGCCCGGGCAGCTGATCGGTGTCACGGGCCCTCCCGGCGTCGGAAAGTCCACGCTGCTGTCGCGGCTGGTGGCGGACTGGCGCTCGCGCGGCCGGTCGGTGGCGGTGCTGGCGGTCGATCCGAGCTCGCGGCGCTCAGGTGGCGCCCTGCTCGGTGACCGCGCCCGCATCGAGCGCGATCCCTCCGACGTCGCGGTCTTCATCCGCTCGACCGCCGCCGGCACGCGGTTGGGGGGCCTGGCCCCGGCGACCCGAGCGGCGGCCAGCGCGCTGGCGGCCGCCTTCGACGTGGTGGTGATCGAGACGGTGGGGGTGGGCCAATCCGAGACCGAGGTGGCGGACGTAGCCGACACGGTCGCCGTCGTGGTGCAGCCGGGATCGGGCGACGTGCTTCAGTTCCTGAAGTCCGGGATCATGGAGATCCCCGATGTGCTGGTGGTCACCAAGGCCGATCTGGGCACCGTGGCGGCGCGCGCCCGGGCCGACCTGACGGCCGCCCTGCGGGCGCTCGGCTCGACTGAGACCGCGGTGCTCGCGGTCTCCTCGGTCTCCCCTGCCGTCGGGATCCCCGAGCTGGTCGACGCCCTCGACGAGCACCGAGCCGGACTCGACCTGCCCGCGCGCCGCCTGCGCAGCCGCCGGATGCACGCGCTGGCCGATTTCGTGGCCGAGCACGGCGAGCGCGGCCTGCGGGCGCTCGGCGGCCGGCGCGAGGCCGTGCGCTGGCTGAGCCAGCAGGACCCGGCCAGCGACGTGGGGGCGCTGGAGCGGGCACTGGAGGCCCGGGTCCGGTGACGTCCGCCGCCGCGCGGCAGGCGACGGTCCGGTGACCCGGATCGTGCTACCGGCCGAGCCGCTGGTGGACGGCGCGACGGCGCTGAGGCCCTGGCGCGATTCGGATCTGCTGGGGCTGGTGGCCGCCTGCCAGGACCCCGAGATCGCCCGCTGGACGCGGGTGCCCGCGAACTACAGCGAGAACGATGCCCGGGCCTACCTGCTCCAGCGCTACGACCTCACCTTCGCCGGCCACTCGGCGCCGTTTGCGGTCGTCAGCGCTGCCGACGGGACGCTGCTGGGCTCGATCTCGCTGATGCGCATCGCATGGGAGCACCGACGGGCCGAGGTCGGGTACTGGCTGGCCCCCGAGGCCCGCGGCCATGGGCACGCCACCCGGGCGGTACGGCTGGTCTGCGCCTGGGGCACGGCCAAGCTGGGGTTCGAGCGCATCGATCTACTCGCCGCGACCGGAAACGCCGCCTCGCAGCGGGTGGCCGAGCGCGCGGGCTTCACGCGCGACGCGGTGCTGCGCTCCTATGCCGCCAGCACCTACGAGCGTCATGACATGGTCGCCTACGGGCTGCTGACTACCGGCGCCTGACCGCGCCCAGCCGGCCCTGGCCCGCTCAGTGCGGAGAGCTGAGCGATGCCACGCGCCAGCCGTTATCGGTCAGCACCAGCCCGAGCGAGGCGAGCGCGGCGCGCTGACCGGAGGCGCCCGTCAACACGATCGCTGACGCGCGGCCTCCCTTCACGGTGATCTTGCCGACGGTCAGCGTGGGATGCTGGACGCTCTGCACGAACACCCGCATCGCCTGCGGACAGGTCAGGCCGGCACTCGACAGACGACGGATGAGCGACGGCGCCAGTACCTGCTGGCAGAGCGTGGCGTCGTCCCTGGCCGCCGTGGCGTGGGCGAACTGCTCCACTTTGGCCTGCACCTCCGCCTGCGGGCTGGCTCCGCATCCCGCCAGCGCGCCGGTGGCGGCCAGGACCAGGATCGCTCTGAGCGCAATCGCCACGAGCGGGCAGAGTAGCCTGTGTGTGATGGAGCGAGAGCCATTGCGAGACGGGCACGGCCGACTGATCGGTGATCTCCGGATCTCCGTCACGGACCGTTGCAACTTCCGCTGCCAGTACTGCATGCCCGCCGAGGGCCTGCCCTGGCTCCAGCGTGCCGAAATCTTGACCTTCGAGGAGATCGCGCGGCTGGTCTCGATGTTCGCCTCGATGGGGGTGGCAGATGTCCGCCTCACCGGCGGCGAGCCGCTGGTGCGCCGCGACTTTCCCGTTCTGGCCGCCATGCTCGCCCAGATCGATGGTGTCGAGGACCTGTCCATCACCACCAACGGCTTCCGGCTCGAGCGTGACGCGGCCCGCCTCGTGGCGGCGGGGATCGACCGCTTCAACGTCTCCGTCGACTCGCTGCAGCGCGACCGCTTCTACCAGCTGACCCGACGTGACGCGCTTGACCAGGTGCTGCGCGGAATCGAGACGCTGGCCAGCTTTCCCGAGGCTCATCCGATCAAGATCAACGCGGTCGCGATCCGCGGCTTCACCGAGGAGGAGGTGCTGCCGTTCGCCGAACTGGCTCGGCACACTCCTTATGAAGTCCGCTTCATCGAGTTCATGCCGCTCGACGCCGACCGGGCCTGGACCGCTGATCAGGTGCTCACCGGCGCCGAGACCCGGGCGGCTATCCACGCGGTCCATCCGCTCGAGCCCCAGCCGCGCGAGCCGAGCGCGACGGCCCGCGTGTACCGGTTCGCCGACGGGCTGGGCAAGGTCGGGTTCATCAACCCCGTCTCAGAGCCTTTCTGCGCCGACTGCAACCGCATTCGGCTGACCGCCGACGGCCGCCTTCGCACCTGCCTGTTCTCACTGGGCGAGACCGACCTGCGCGGGCCTCTGCGTGCGGGCGCCGACGACGCCGAGCTGGAGGAGATCATCCGCGCGGCCGTTTGGCGTAAGGAGCTCAAGCATCACGTCGGCGAGCAGGGCTTCATCCAGCCGGCCCGGAGCATGTCTGCCATCGGTGGCTGAACCGGCCGGCTTGGCGCGGCCGGGTTAACCCGAACGCAAGCTTTTCCTCGCATCATCTGAGGACCCCATGCTGCTGCTGATGTTGTTCGCGCTGATCGCGGGCGCCGGGACGGCGATCACTCCCTGCGTGCTGCCGGTGCTGCCGGCGCTGCTGTCGGCCAGCGCGCTGGGCGGCCGGAGGCGACCGGTCGGGATCGTGCTGGGACTTGCGGTGACGTTCACGATCGCCATCGTCGCTCTGGCTCAGCTCGTCAAGGGAGTGGGGCTCGCGAGCGACGCGGCCCGGACCCTGGCGATCGTCGTGCTGGTCGGCTTTGGCGTGGTGCTGCTGGTGCCCGAGCTCGCCGAGCGCGTTCAGGCCCCGCTTTCCCGCCTTGCCCGCTTCGGCCCCCATACGCGGGGCAGCGGCTTCTGGTCCGGGGTCGGCGTCGGCGGCGCGCTGGGCTTCGTCTGCGCGCCGTGCGCGGGACCGATCCTGGCCGCGGTGACCTCTGTCAGCGCCTCCGGGGGCGCTTCCGCGCGGGTGGTCGCCGTGGCGCTGGCCTACGCGGCCGGGCTCAGCGCCGTGATGCTGCTCTACGGCCTCGGCGGCCGCGCCGTACTGGACCGGCTACGGCGTCGCGTGCGCGGCCACGTCGTGGAGCGGACGCTCGGAGTGGTGCTGCTGTTGACCGGCGTGGTGATGGCCACCAACCTCGACGTCCGCTTCGAGGAGGCGCTGGCCAAGGACACCAGCCTGCCCGCGTTCCTGGTCGATCCCACCCGCTCGCTGGAGAATTCGGGTGCCGTCCAGAACCGGCTGGCGTCGCTGCGGGCGCGGTCACGATTCGCGGTCCGCCAGAGCGAAGCGTCGGTCACGCCCGTCGCCGATCCGGTGGGGGTGGCGATCCAGGGGGTCAAGACCCCGTCGCTGCCGAACCTCGGTCCCGCGCCCGAGTTCGCCCGCACCCAGCGCTGGTTCAATACCCCGGGCGGCCGCTCGCTCACGCTGGCGGGGTTGCGCGGGCACGTCGTGCTGGTCGACTTCTGGACCTACACGTGCATCAACTGCATCCGCACCCTGCCGTTCCTCAAGGGCCTCTACGCCACCTATCACCGTTACGGCCTGGAGATCGTCGGCGTCGAGACGCCGGAGTTCACCTTCGAGCAGGAGGCGGGCAATGTCCAGCAGGCCATCCAATCAGACGGGCTGCGCTATCCGGTGGTCCAGGACAACCTGTACGGCACCTGGAACGCCTACCAGAACCAGTACTGGCCGGCGGAGTACCTGATCGACGCCAAGGGCCAGGTCCGGCACACCCAATTCGGCGAAGGCGAGTACAAGCAGGACGAGGCGGCGGTCCGGCAGCTGCTCTACGAGGCCGGAGCGCGGCACCTCCCACCCCCCATGAGCGCCCACGCCCTGGTCCCCTCCAGTGGGCTGCAGACACCCGAGACCTACCTGGACGATCAGCGATCGCAGGGCTTCGCCCAGCCGTTGGCGTCAGGGCGTGCACTTCTACGCCGGCGTGCTCAATCCGCCGGTGAACGAGTTCGGCCTGCACGGGACCTGGGATGTCACCAACCAGTCGTCGTCGCCGGTCTCCGCCGGCGCTTCGATCACCGGCGGCTTTGCGGCCGCTCACGTGTATCTGGTTCTCACCTCCGCCGGCAACCAGCCCCGCACCGTGAGGGTGCTCCTGGACGGCCATCCGATCTCGGCCCGGGACGCCGGCGCCGACGTCCATGCCGGCACCGTCACGGTACGAGGTCAGCGGCTGTATTCGCTGGTGTCGCTGGCCAGCGCACAGCAGCACACGGTCACGCTCGAGGTGCCTCCCGGCGTCAGCGCCTACGACTTCACCTTCGGCTAGGCCGGCAGCCCCGGAGCCCCGATCCGGGGACCACCGCAGGTTCCGATCACGAGCCGGTGCCCTCCGTCCTAGAATCAACCCGATGGAGGGCTCAACCGAGGTCCGCAGCTGGTTGCGCTGCTACCGCTGCTGGTCACAGAACCTCGAAGTTCAGGTCCACTACGAGGGGATCCACCGGATCGACCCCGAGAGCGGCGAGCGCGGCGAAGTCGTCGACGAGATGCAGGAGGCGGTCGTCCAATGCCTCGAGTGCATGCACGATCAGCCCCACCTCGGCTTCCACAACGGGCGCGTCGAGCCGATCGAGGATCGCTGGGAGCGGATGATCGCGGGAACCCCCTGGGTGGCATCGTGCACCGTGACCGTCGATGCCGACGACGTCGAGACGTGCTCCGGACCCGAGGCGGGCGACGCCCTCTCCTACGCCGCCTTCGGCGACCACGGAACCAGAGAGTTCTTCACCCACGTTCGCTTCCACAAGCACGACGAGGACCGGATCGTGGTGCACCTGCTGGTCGAGCTCTACTCCCGCTCGGCCGAGGAGGCCACTGAGGTGCTCGAGGAGGCCGCGCGCGGCCTGCTGGCGATCACCTCGCTGGCCGAGGAATCACGCCCTCCCGCCGCAACCGGCGACGACCAGCACTGACCCGTCGTCGCCGCCAGGCCCAGGCCTCGGTCACGACCAGCGCCAGCGCCACCGGCACCGTCGCCGGCAGCTCGTTGAGGACGAAGAACAGCAGGTCGAACAGTCCCGCGAGAGCCAGCGTGAGCAGCGCCGGCCACCCCTGACGGCGCCCTTCCCGCGCCAGCGCGGCGCCCAGCAGCGCCGCCACGAACAGGTCTCCGTAGCCCATCGACACCGAGCCGAACAGCTCGCTCTGGAGCTGGGGCAGCCCACTGCCAGGAAGCGGCGCGGCAGCGATCAGGGTGCTGTTCGGCGCCTGGAGCAGGTCGGAGAGCACCAGCCAGACGTCGGCGACGGCCATCGCCACGATCCCCAGCTTCAGCCAGCCCGGCGGCGTGACCGAGGCCAGCAGCACCCCCAGGGTGACGCAGCTGAGCGCTGACAGCAGCGTCGCCGCGGCCTGGCCGACCAGTGAGGTCCGAGCGGCCCAGGCGAGCGCGAACAGCGGCACCGCCAGGAGCGCCGCCCACGGTCTCGAACCCCTCGCGGCCCACCCCAGGGCCGCCGCGGCCAGGAGCGGAACCGCCACCAGCGCGAGGTAGGTGAGACCGGTGGCGGTCGCCGACACGTAGCGGATAGCGAAGATCACCACGACGATCGACCCGATTGGGATCAGCGCCCAGCCGGGCCCGGACAGGCGCTGCAGCAGTGGGTATCGGGGGGCCGCCCGCGGCGCCGCTACGATGGCCGCCTGCACGGCCAGCAACGCGGCGTCGGACGGTATGAAAGAGAGGGCCACGGCCCTCAGCGTACGCTCAGCGGTTCAGGCGCTCCTCAAGCGCGTCGAGCTGTTTGCGAAGCTCGACCGGCAACTTATCCCCGAACTTGGCGTAGTGCTCCTCCATCTGCGGCAGTTGCTGCGCCCAGGCCTCCGGATCGACTTCGAGCAGCTCGGCCAGCGTCTCCGCGCTGACGTCGAGATCGGTGGTGTCGATGCCGCCGGGGCCGATCGGCGGCACCAGCCCGATGGGGGTCTCGACAGCCTCGGCGTCTCCGCTCACGCGACCGAAGATCCAGGCCAGCACGCGCGAGTTCTCGCCAAAGCCGGGCCACATGAACTTGCCGTCATCGTCCTTGCGAAACCAGTTGACGTAGAACAGCCGCGGCAGCTTGGCGCCGTCCCGGCGGCCTACGTTCAGCCAGTGCTGGAAGTAGTCGCCCATGTTGTAGCCGCAGAACGGCAGCATCGCCATCGGGTCGAAGCGGAGCTTGCCCACCTCGCCGGCCTGGGCGACGGTGGTCTCGGAGGACATGATCGAGCCCAGGAAGGTGCCATGCTCCCAGTCGCGCGCCTCGTGCACGAGGGGGACGACCGTGGCCCGGCGACCCCCGAACATGATCGCCGAGATCGGCACGCCCTTGGGGTCCTCCCACTCCTCGGCGATCGAGGGGCACTGGGCGGCGGCGACGGTGAAGCGCGCATTCGGATGCGCGGCCGGGGTCTCGGAGGCGGGCGTCCAGTCGTTCCCGCGCCAATCGATCGCGTGGGCGGGCGGCTCGCCGGTCATCCCCTCCCACCAGATGTCGCCGTCATCAGTCCGGGCGCAGTTGGTGAAGATCGCGTTGCGGCTGACCATGTCGATCGCGTTGGGGTTGGTGCGCGCCCCCGTGCCCGGCGCGACGCCGAAGAAGCCCGACTCGGGGTTGACCGCATACAGCTGACCGTCCTCGCCGAACTTCATCCACGCGATGTCGTCACCGATCGTCTCGACCTTCCAGCCCGGCAGCGTCGAGATCATCATCGACGTGTTGGTCTTGCCGCAGGCGCTGGGGAAGGCGCCGGCGATGTACTTGGCCTCTCCCTCCGGGGAGGTCAGCTTGAGGATCAGCATGTGCTCGGCCAGCCAGCCCTCGTCGCGCGCCATCACCGAGGCGATCCGCAGCGCGAAGCACTTCTTGCCGAGCAGCGCGTTGCCGCCGTAGCCCGAGCCGAAGGACCAGATCTCACGCGTCTCGGGGTAGTGGACGATGTACTTGTTGTCGGCGTTGCACGGCCACGGCACGTCCTTGTCGCCGGCGGCCGAGTCCAGGGGCATCCCGACCGAATGCAGACAGGGGACGAACTCGCCGTCCTCGCCCAGCACGTCGAGGGCGGGCTGTCCCATCCTGGTCATGATCCGCATCGACACCGCCACATAGGCCGAGTCGGTCAGCTGCACGCCGATGTAGGAGATCGGCGAGCCCAGCGGGCCCATGGAGAACGGGACGACATACATGGTCCGGCCCCGCATCGAGCCCTTGAACAGCTCGGTGAGCATCGGGCGCATCTCGGCGGGGTCGCGCCAGTGGTTGGTCGGACCGGCGTCTGACTCGCGCGCGGAGCAGATGAACGTCCGGTCCTCGACCCGGGCCACATCGGCTGGATCCGAGCTGGCGAGGTAGGAATTGGGCCGCTTGGTGTCCGACAGCCGCTCGAACGTCCCGGCATCGATCAGCACCTGGGCCAGCTGCTCATACTCCTCGGCCGACCCGTCGCACCAGTGGACCTCATCGGGCTGCGTGAGCGCCGCGACTTCGTCTACCCACGCCCGCAGACCGGCGTGTTTGAGGGTCACTTGGTCGTTCGGGGCGGTATGAGCCATGTGATAGGGCGCTCCTTTGCTGCGCTTGTGTGGGCCGCGAAGCCTACCCGTGAAGGACACAAACCGCTCACAAAGTCCCTTTCGGGGCCTAACCCGGCTGCTTGCGCGGTACCAGCACCAGGCGCTTGAACTCGGCCACCAGCACCCCATCCTGGTTGAGGACGCGGGTGTGGACGCGGACCGTGCCGCGGTCCAGCTTGGACCGCGAAGGCGTGACCTCGAGGACCTCGGACTCGCAGAACAGGGTGTCGCCGTGGAATACCGGGGCCGGGTGGCTGAGCTCCTCGGTGGCCAGATTGGCGATCGCCTTGCCGCTCACATCGGAGACGCTCATCCCCAGCGCCAGCGCGTACACCAGCGGTCCCACCACCACGTTGCGCCCCTGCTGAGACTGCTTGGCGTAGACGTCGTTGAGATGCAGCGGATGGTGGTTCATGGTGATGAGGCAGAACAGGTGGTCGTCTGACTCGGTCACGGTCTTGGCCGGCCAGTGCTTGTACACGGCCCCGACCTCGAACTCCTCGAGGTAGCGGCCGTACGGATGGGCACCGCTGGCCTCGCGGGCCGCCTGATCGGTTTGCACTTCGGGCATCTAGGAGCTCCTGGGGATTCGAGAGAGGGCCCAAGAGCATGTCATTCCGTCAACGCCGGACGGAGCCTGACCCTCGCCGTCGACGTGCCGGCGGTTTGTGAAACCACAGCGGGCGGCGCGCCCGATAGCGTTGGAGTGCAACCGAACAGGAGACCTGCTGTGCGAAACCCCCGCGACTTTGGAAAGCCTCTGGCGATCGGCGCCCCGGATCCGATCCTGGAGATCCCCTTCAAGCCCTCGCGGATGATTCACTTCTTCGACCCCAGCAACGAGAAGATGCAGGCCAAGCTGCCTGAGCTCGCCGCCAAATCCGACATCCTGCTCGGAAATCTCGAGGACGCGGTGGCGGTGGACCGCAAGCTCCCGGCGCGCGAGGGGCTGATCCGGATCGGCCGGGACATCGATCTGGGCGGGACGTCGCTGTGGACGCGGGTCAACAGTCTCGAGTCGCCGTGGGCCCTGGATGACCTGACGGAACTGGTGACGGAGATCGGCGACAAGCTCGAGGTGGTGATGATCCCGAAGGTGGAGGGGCCGTGGGACATCCACTATGTCGATCGCCTGCTGGCTCAGCTCGAGGCCAAGGCCCGGCTCGAGCGCCCAATCCTGATCCACGCGATCCTGGAGACCGGCCTGGGGGTGTCAAACCTCGAGGAGATCGCCACCGCCAGCCCGCGAATGCAGGGGATGAGCCTCGGCCCGGCCGATCTGGCCGCCTCGCGGCGGATGAAGACCACCCGCGTGGGCGGGGGCCACCCCGGCTACCGCGTGATCAACGACCCCGATCCCGACCGCCCGGAGGCGCCTCGGGTCACGGCCCAGCAGGATCCCTGGCACTACTCCATCGCCCGCATGGTCGATGCCTGCACCTCGGCGGGGATCCTGCCGTTCTACGGCCCCTACGGGGACATCCGCGACGTGGAGGGCTGCGAGACTCAGTTCCGCGCAGCGTTCCTACTCGGCTGCGTCGGCGCCTGGTCGCTGCATCCCGTCCAGATCGACATCGCCAAGAAGGTGTTCAGCCCCGAGCCGGAGGAGGTGCGATTCGCCCGGAAGGTGCTGGAGGCGATACCCGACGGCCGGGGCGTCCACATGATCGACGGCAAGATGCAGGATGACGCGACGTGGAAGCAGTGCAAGGTGATGGTCGAGCTGGCCGAGCTGCTGGCCGAGAAGGATCCCGAGCTGGCTGACGCCTACGGGTTCGCCCCCGCCGCAGCGACCGCGTAGGGTCTGCACCACATGCGAATCTCCGCCAAAGCTGACTATGCCGTGCGGGCCGTGGTCGAGCTCGCCGCCGCCGAGGAGCAGGACGACCCGAGCGCCGCCCCGCCGGATGGCTCGGGCGCCGCTGGAGGCCGGGCGAGCGGCATGCGCGGGAAGCCGGTCAAGGCCGAGCGGATAGCCACCGCTCAGGAGATCCCGCTGAACTTCCTGGAGAACATCCTCGGCGAGCTGCGCCACGCCGGCGTGGTGCGAAGCCACCGCGGCGCCGAGGGCGGTTTCCGGCTCGCCAAGCCGGCCACCGAGCTGACAGTGGCCGATGTGATCAGAGCCGTGGAAGGGCCGTTGGCCAGCGTACGCGGCGGGCCACCGGAGGACGCCTCCTACGCCGGGGCGGCGAGCACTCTGCCGCGTGTGTGGATCGCCGTGCGCGTCAACCTGCGCCGCGTGGTCGAGAACGTCACCATCGCCGACATCGCCAGCTCCCATCTCCCCGCCACGATCGAGGAGCTCACCGACGACCCGGGAGCCTGGGTTACGCGGTGAGCGGCTCCGGCCGGGGGCTGAGCTCGTCCTGCCGCGAAGGCTCGATCGCGAGCTCCCTCCGGCGGTCGGACGTAGACGATGTCGCCGGTGCCGAGCTCCAGCTGCTGCGCCTGAGCCCGGGTCACCTGGGCCCGGGCCTCGGAGCCATCGCGCAGCTCCAGCTCGATCCTCACCTCGAACCCGAGGTGCACGACGCGCTTGACCATCGCCTCGAGGCTCCCGTCCTGGCGGGTCAGTGAGATCGTCACGTCGTGCGGTCGCACCAGGCGCCCGCCCAGGCGGCTCACCGGCCCCACGAAGCTCATCACGAAGTCGGTGGCCGGGTGGTCGTAGATCTCCCGCGGCGAGCCGACCTGCTCCACCTTGCCTGCGCTCATCACCGCGATTCGGTCGGCGACCTCCATCGCCTCCTCCTGGTCGTGGGTGACCAGCACCGTGGTTACCCCCTGCTCGTCGTGCAGGCGGCGCAGCCAGGCGCGCAGCTCGGCTCTGACGGTGGCGTCCAGGGCTCCGAACGGCTCGTCCAGCAGCAGCACCCGCGGCTCGACGGCGAGCGCGCGCGCCAGCGCCATCCGCTGACGCTGACCGCCGGACAGCTGCGAAGGCCGCTGTTCTGACCACTTCGTCAGCCCCACCAGCGCCAGCAACTCGTCGACGCGGGCGCGGATGTCATCGCGGCTGCGCTTGCGAATCCGCAGACCGAACGCCACGTTCTCGCGCACGCTCATGTGGGTGAACGCCGCGTAGTGCTGGAACACGAAGCCAATGCCCCGCTTCTGGGGGCGAACGTGGCTGACGTCGGCGCCGTCGATCATGACGGTCCCGGCGTCCGGAGTCTCCAGCCCGGCGATGATCCGCAGCAGGGTCGACTTGCCCGAGCCGCTGGGACCGAGCAACGCCGTCAGGGAGCCTTCGGGCACCTCCAGCGAGACGTTCTCAAGCGCGTTGAAGTCTCCGAACTGCTTGGAGATGGTGTTGACGTCGATCCTCATTTTGACTCGTGCCTCCTGGGAGCGAAAAAGGTCATGGCAAGCAGCACGATCAGCGACATGGCGGCCAGCTCGGTGGCGGCGGCGTAGGCGCCGGTGATGGTTCCGGAGCCAATCTGCGAATCGCGCTGATAGACGAGCAGGGGCAGCGTCAGGGTGGATCCGGCGACATTGGCCGAGACCACCAGCACCGCGCCGATCTCCCCCAGCGCGCGCGCTGTGGACAGCACCACTCCGTAGGCGACGCCCCAACGGATCGATGGCAGGGTCACGCGCCAGAACGTCTGCCAGCCCGACGCGCCGAGCGTGGCGGCCGCCTGCTCCTGCTCGTCACCGACCTCCGCCAGCACCGGTGCCACCTCTCGCACGACGAACGGCAGCGACACGAAAATCGTGGCCAGGGCCATCCCCGGCACGGCGTAGATGATTCGAATGCCATGATCGGTGAACCAGTTGCCGAACCAGCCCGTCTGCCCGTAGACCAGCGTCAGCGCCAGGCCCACGATCACGGGCGAGACCAGGAACGGCAGATCGATCAGGGCATCGAGGATGGCGGCGGCCCGCCCGCGCCGGCGGACCAGCACGAGCGCGCAGCCGATCCCGAAGATCGTGTTCAGGGGGACCGCGATTGCCGCCATCGTGACCGACAGCCAGAACGCGCTGATCGCCGCCGGTGTGGTCATCCAGCTCCACGCCACCCCGAAGCCGTGCTCGAAGGTCCGTCCGAACACGACCCCGACCGGCAGCAGCAGCATCAGCGCCAGATACAGCAGCGCCACGGTCCGCAATGAAAGCTTGGCCCGGCGGCTAATGAGCAACTCGGCCCCCCACCCGCCGGATCAGCACGAGCACCAGCAGCGACAGCACCAGCAGCACCAGCGAAAGCGACGCGGCGGCCTGCGGCGCGTCGCTCTCGATGTCGGCGAAGATCACGATGCTGGCGATCTGGACCTTGCCCACGATCAGTATGAGTGACCCGATCTCACCCACCGACCGCGCGAACGCCAGCGCCGCTCCCGACAGGATCGCCGGACGTAGGGCCGGAAGCACAACCCGGCGAAACGTCACCGCGTTCGACGCGCCCAAGGACGCGGCGGCCTCCTCGACCTCACGGTCGAGCTCGATCAGCACCGGCTGCACCGAGCGCACGCTGAACGGCAGCGTCACGAACAGCAGCGCCAGCAGGACTATCACCCGGGTGTAGGCCAAGTGGATGCCAAACGGGCTGTCGGGCCCGTACAGCGCCAGCAAGGTGAGGCCCGCGACAATCGTCGGCAGGGCGAAGGGCAGGTCGATCAGGGCGTTGATGAACCGCTTGCCCGGAAACTCGTCCCGGACCAGCACCCAGGCCACGATCGTTCCCATCACCGCGCCGATGACCGCAACCACCAGCGATGCCCCCAGCGTCACGCCGAGCGCGGTCAGCGCCACCTGATTGGTCACCGAATCCCAGAACGCACCGGGGCTCTGAGCGATCGCCTTGACCGCCACGGCCGCGAGCGGAATCAGGACGATCACGCTCAGGTACAGCGTGGCCAGCCCCACGCCGAGACCGCCGCGGCGCCGGGCGCGATGCCGGAGCCGCGGAGCCGCGGCCGGGGCAGGGGCCGGCGCTGGAGCCGGCCCTGCGTCTGCGTATGCGCTAGCTGGAGGCAGTGGGCACCCCCGCGGCCTGCTCGATCTTTGTGACCGACCCTGCGGCTGGGTCGAAGAACGTCTTCTTGACCTTCGTCCAGCCACCCAGGTAATCGATCGTGAACAGTTGCGGCGGGGTCGGGAACTTGCTGGCGAACTGGCTGCCCACCGAAGCCAGCACGGGGCGATAGCCCTCCTGAGCCCAGACCGTCTGGCCCGCGGGCGACCACTGCCAGGTCAAGAACGCGTTGGCCTGAGTGGCGTGAGCGCTCTTGGCGGTGACCGCGATCGGGGTCTCGATCAGGATCGTCTGCTTCGGAACGATGTACTGGATGGCGTCGCCGGCCTTCTGCGCCGCGATTGCATCGGACTCGTAGTCGAGCAGTACGTCGCCCTTGCCGCCGGTGAAGGTATGCAGGGCCGCGCTGGCACTGGAGTCCTGGACGCTGACGTTCTTGGTCAGCAGCGTCTTGAGATAGGCCAGCGCCTGGGCCGGGCTCTTGCCCTCCTTCAGCTCGGCTCCGTAAGCGGCCAAGATGTTCCACCGCGCGCTTCCCGAGGTTGACGGGTTGGGCGTGATGACGTCGACCCCGGGCTTGATGAGGTCATCCCAGCCCGTGATGTGCTTCGGATTGCCCTTGCGTACGACCATGACGACGACCGAGTCGCTCGACATCCCCTTCTCGGCATTGGCGTTCCAGCTCGATGCCACGAGCTTGTCCTTGACCAGCCGGGTCATGTCGGGAGTGGTGGAGAACGCAACGACGTCAGCCGGAAGGCCCGAGTCGACCGCGCGGCTCTGCGAGCCCGAGGCACCGAAGGATTGGCTGAAGCTGACGCCCTTGCCGGCGCCGGTCTTCTCGAACGCAGCGGTCAGCGCGTCGTAGGCCTTCTTCGGCGTCGAATACGCCACCAGCGCGAGCTGAGCAGCCGGGTCTGAGCTCGCACCGCTCCCCCCGCCGCTGCTGCTGCTGCTGCTCGCGCTGCTGCTACTGGTGTCAGCAGATCCTCCGCAGGCCGCGACCAGGATCGCGGTGGTCCCGATCAGCAGCGCCAGAGATGCAGCGCGCCTCATCTTGAACTTTCCGATCATCATGCGGTCCCCCAAGTAAACAAGATCGATTGCTTTGACAGAGTTGCTTTGGCTGATTCAAGCACAAAGACGGGCGACTTAGTACAGATCCCGGTTCGGCAGCGCTCCGCTAGGCTCCCGCGCCGCCATGCGTTTCTTCGAATACGAGTCACGCGCGATCGTCGCCAAGGCCGGCATCCCGGTCACTCAGCACGGTTTCGCCACCTCGGCGGCGCAGGCCCGGCAAATCGCCGAGGAGATCGGTGGCCCGGTGGTGATCAAGTCCCAGGTACTCACCGGCGGCCGCATGAAGGCCGGCGGCGTCCAGTTCGCCGACACGCCCGACGAGGCGGAGGATCACGCCGAGCGGGTGCTGGCCCTGGAGATCGGCGGCCACATGCCGCGCGGCGTGCTGGTCGACTCCCGCGCCGCCGTCGAACACGAGTACTACGCCGGCGTGGTCTGGGACGGTCTGCGCAAGCAGCCGGTGATGCTGTTCTCCGACATGGGCGGTATCGACATCGAGGAGGTCGCCGAAGAGCACCCCGACCACGTGGCCCGCGGCCACTTCTCGACCCGGACCGAATTCTCCGACTGGCAGGCCAAGCAGGTGATCGCCTCATTGGGAATCAGCGGCTCGGCGCTGAACCGGCTCACCCCGGTCCTGGCCCGGCTGGCACGACTGTTCCTGCGCTACGACATGACCCTGGCCGAGATCAACCCGCTCGGACAGCTCGAGGATGGCTCGTTCGTGGCCCTCGACGCGCACATGGATATGGAGAACGAGGCTCGGCCTCGCCAGAAAGCGCTCCTGCAGGAGCTCGGCGTCGGCGACGAGGAGACCCGTCAGGCGCGCGAGGCGACGCCATTCGAGTTGGCCGGCGAGGCCGTCGACGCTCAGGACCACCGCGGCGTGGCCGGCAATGTGACCGAGTTCGACGGGAACCTCGGGTTGGTGATCGGCGCCGGCGGAGGCTCTCTGACGCTGTTCGACGCGGTGCGCGCCCACGGTGGCGACCCCGCCAACTACTGCGAGATCGGCGGCAACCCCTCGGTCAGCAAGGCCGCCGGCCTGGCCAAGCTCGTGCTCTCCAAGCCGGGGGTGGACAAGATCGCGGTGATGATGTCGATCGTCTCCAACACGCGCGTCGACATCGTTGCGCGCGGTGTGATCAAGGCCTGCCTGGAGCTGGGGTATGAGCCGGCCGAGAAGATCGCCATCTTCCGGATCCCCGGCGCCTGGGAGGAGGAGGGCTTCAAGATCCTCGAGCACTACGGCGTTCCCTACGCGGACCGCTCGGTGTCGCTCAACGAGGCCGCCCGCCGTGCGGTGGAGCGCATCCAGGGAGCTGCTGTCTAGATGTCGATCCTCATCGATCAGGACACCACCTTCATCGTGCAGGGGATCACCGGTCGCGAGGCCGTCAACCTGACGCGCGAATGCCTGGACTACGGCCAGGGCGCCAAGATCGTCGGCGGCGTGACGCCGGGGCGCCTCGGCCGCGAGGTTCACGGCGTGCCGGTATTCGACACGGTGGCGCAGGCCGTGGAGCATCACGGCGCCCCGATCGACGGCTCGGTCGTCACGGTGCCGCCGGCGTTCACCAAGGACGCGGTGTTCGAGGCGCTCGAGAACGGCGTCAAGCTGGTGGTGATCGTCACCGAGCGGATCCCGCGCGGCGACGTGGCCCAGATGGTCGAGCTCGCGACCGAACGGGGCGCCCGGATCATCGGCCCCAACTGCCTGGGCATCATCGTCCCGGACGTGATCAAGATGGGCGGGATCGGCGGTCCCGCCCGCGACGCGCCGAAGTCCTACCGGCCCGGTCCCGTCGGCGTGATCTCACGCTCGGGCGGGATGACCACCGAGATGTCCTCGACCCTCAGCGCCGCCGGCCTCGGGCAGTCCACCGCGGTCTCCATCGGCGGCGACGCGATCATCGGCTCCAGCTACGCCGAGCTGATGCCCCTGTTCGAGGCCGATCCCGCCACCAAGGCGATCGTGATCTACACCGAGCCGGGCGGCCGCATGGAGGCCGAGCTCTCGCGCTGGGTGACCGAGAACGACTCGCGGCTGCCGATCGTGGCGTTCATGGCGGGGCGGTTCATGGACGAGATGCCGGGCATGAGCTTCGGCCACGCCGGCACGATCGTCGAGGGCAAGGAGGACACCGCGACCGAGAAGATCGCCCGCCTGGCCACCGCCGGGATCACCGTGGCCGAGCGGATCGAGGACATCCCCGGCCTGGTCGCCGCGAAGCTGGAAGTGGCCGTCTGATGCCCGGAATCTTCATCGACGTCGAGGTCGATGCCGCCGTCGCGGGCGACCTCGAGCTGGCCCGCAAGCTGACCGAGGTGTGCCCGGTCGACATCTTCCGCGCCGGCGAGTCCGGCGTCGAGATCGTCGAGGACAACCTCGACGAGTGCGTCCTGTGCCAGCTCTGCATCAACGCCTCCCCGCCCGGGTCCGTCACCGTCCACAAGCTGTATTCGGGCGAGACGCTCCCGGCTTAGACCGAGCCGCCCGCCAACCTCCGGCGGGCCGCCGCGGTGAGCGGACGGTAGGTCCGGCCACCGCGATCCAGATACCACGCCCTCCCCTCCCCCGCCGGCGGAATCCCGGCCTGCCGCAGCGACGAGGTCAGCGGGCGATACCAGGTGGTGACCGGGATCGAGTCGACCACGTGCACGAGCGCCGGCCGCGCGTGGGCGGGAAGTGGACGCAGCCCGGTCGACAGCGCGCCTGCGTCGAGCTCATAGCCGGGGCGCAGCGTCACCGCCGCCACCGCCAGGTCGGGCTTGCCGCCGGCGGGGCGAACCCCGTAGGCGACGGCCAGGTCAACCGCCGGCATGTCTCCCAGGGCGTCGCGGATCGGAGCCGTGAACGCGGGACCGGCCGCGGCGCGGATCACGTCTCGAACGCTGTCCAGGCGCCAGTAATCGCCGTCGGCGTCGCGCCGGAACAGGTCGCCGGTCGCCAGCCAGGCGTCGTCACGCGCGAAGACACCGCGCAGGGAAGTTGTGGCGACTCCCGTGCTGGTCCGGGTCCGGGCCAGCAGCATGCCGACTTCGTCGGTCTCGCTGGGCACGACGAAGCCGTCCGCGGCCGAGGATCAGCTGGCCGGCCTCGATGTCGAAGGCAGCGAGCCTGACCTCGGCGCTGCCCGGCAGCGGGCGTCCCATCGCGCCCGGCTTGGCGTCGCGGAGGTTGACGAGGATCGCTCCGGTCTCGGTGGAGGCGTAGAACTCCACCACCCGCGCCGGCGCGAAGCGCCGCTGCACGCGCCGCCACAGACCCCGCGGCATCCCCGAGCCAATGAACAGCCGCACGGGATGGTGGCGCTCACCCGGCTGCGGCGATGCCTGTACGAGGTCGTGCAGCATGGTCCATGTGTACGACGCGACGGTGACGCCGTAGCGCCTGATCTCCTGCCAGAACGCCGCCGGCTCGAACCTGCTCGCCAGCGCCAGCCGGGCACCGCCGGCGACCGCGCCGCCGACGCTCATCATCAGGCCGGAGGGGTGATACAGCGGCGTGAGGCTGTAGACGGTGTCGGCCGGTGACAGCGCCGCCGAGGTCGCGGTCCCGAACGCCGAGGTGGCCCAGCGGCGGTTGGTGACGCGGCTCATGCGCACGTTCTCGCCCTCGCCGGTGAAGAGGATGAAGGCGAGGTCGCTGGCGCGGCCCGCGTTGGGCCGGTACCACTGCGGGAGATCGACCGCCTCGGGGTCGATCTGCTCCATGTCAGCGCTGACCGGTACGTCCAGCTCACGGGGATCACCGCCGCCTCCCAGCACGAACGTGGGGACGGCGCCCAGGCCGGTCGTCAGAGCTAGGCGCTCGGGGTCCGCGATGATCCGCTGCACCTGTCCGAGGGCCGCTTCGCGCGCGGTGTCCGCATCGGGTCGCAGGAGCACACCGACCGCGCCGATGCGGCTCAGCGCCACCACCACCGCCAGGGCGCTCGGGCGCGAGCCCATGAGGACTCCGACGTGCTCGCCCTGGCGCACGCCGATCGCGATCAGCCCGCGGACGACGTTGTCGATCCGCCGGTTGACGTCCCGGACGCTGTAGGCGCGGTCCTCGAACAGGAAGAAGGTGTCATCGGGCTTGCGCATCCGCTCGGCGACCAGCAGCCCGAGCGAGATCCTCGTCCCTGGCTGGATCTGCTCCAGGCGGGCGAGCCGCGGCAGCTGTCCCGCCGCCTCCCGGCCCAGCTCGCGCATGCTGCGCGCCGTGCGCCGAGCCGTGCCGACCATCGAGCGCGCCACCCCGGTCCCCACTCCACCCGCCAGCTCGAGCCCGTAGCCGACCCGGTTGCGGACGCGCGGGACCAGCTCCGTGGAGGAATCGTCGGGCACCTCGGTCAGCGACGCCGGGCGGCTGCCCCGCCCCCGTCACGCCATCCCGCCCACGCCGCGACGGTGGGCCAGGTGACCGTGTTGGCGGTCGATCCCACCACGAGCCCGAAATGACCGGCATCGAGGGCCAGCTCGAACACATCGGCGCGCGGAGCGGCGAGCCGGATCGCCCGCACGCCCGCGGCGGGTGCGATCTCATCCACGGTGCCCACCACCGACAGGATCGGGCACGCGATGTCGGCCAGCGTCAGGAGCCGGTCGTCGATCACGAAGCCGCCCTCCAGCATGCGGTTGTGGGCGATGAACTGATGCAGGAAGTCCGCCATCGCCGGGCCCGGCCAGGCCACCCAGCCGTCGACCTCCAGAAAGCGGCGCTGGCGCTCGCGCGGCAGCAGCGCCTCGCGATCATGCAGCTGCATCAGGAACTCGATCCGGCTCCGCGCCGACTTGACCGGATCGAGCATCCGGAAGCCGGTGCGGCTGGCCCAGGCCGGCAACGCCCAGCCGTGGAAGAGACGATCCGCGAGCAGACCGGCGGCCGCCGAGGCGAACTGCTCGGGAATCCCGAACGGCATCCCGTGCCGGGTGTCGACCGGGCTCCCGAACGTGATCAGCGAGGCCAGCCCCTCGTTGCGGCGATAGGCCGCGGTCTGGTAGCAGAACATGCCGCCCTGTGAGTAGCCCCCGAGGTGGACGTCGCGGCCGGTGGCATCACGCACTCGGTCCACGGCGTCCGAGACGGCGAGCACGTGGTCGGCCAGCGTGCGCTCCAGTCCCCCCTCCTCCCGCTCCGGCGCCCCGAAGTCGACCACCCAGGGGTCGGCACCGTGCCGGCGCAGGATCGTGACGGCGCTGGTGGCCGGGGCCACGTCGTAGACCTCGGCCGCCAGCATCAAGGGCGGCACCAGCAACACCGCCGATCCTGCCTCTCCGCCGGAGCCGTCCGAGCCGTCGGGATCCTCGGCGTAGTAGTGGCGCAGGCGGTAGTTGCGCTGCTCGGCGGCGACGAGATACGGCGAGGGCTCCTCGTCGGTGGCCAGTCCACCGAAACGAGCGACCTCCAGGGCGTTCTGAGCGGCGGCGCCGAGACGGCTGACGGGACGGGTGATCGTCTTGGGTAGCAGCCCCACATCGGTATTGTGCGGTCTCGCGACCATGAGCGTGCTCAACCTCGAAACCGTGCAGCTGCAGCGAGCCGACCAGGTGGCTCAGATCACGCTGAACCGGCCCGACGCGCTGAACGCCTGGACCCGGCAGCTCGGCCAGGAGCTGACCCAGGCCCTCGACGAGGCCGGCGGCGACCCCGAGGTCCGCGTGATCGTCATCACGGGCGCCGGGCGGGCGTTCTCCTCCGGCGCCGACCTGAAGGCGAGCCGCGAGCTCGGGCCGGACGGAGCACCGGACGTGCTCAGCCCGCTGCGCGAGGTCTATAACCCGCTGATCCTGGGCGTGCGCACACTGCCCAAGCCCGTGATCGCAGCGGTCAACGGTCCCGCCGTGGGGATCGGCTGCTCGCTGGCGCTGGCCTGCGATCTGGTCATCGCGGCGCGCTCGGCCTACTTCCTGCTCGCGTTCGTCAACATCGGGCTCGGACTCGACGGGGGGGCCTCACAGAGCCTGGTGGCGCGGGTGGGACACGCGCGAGCGTTCGAGATCGCCTACCTCGGCGAGCGCATCAGCGCCGAGCGAGCGCTGAGCTGGAACCTGATCAACGACATGGTCGACGACGCGGAGTTCGAGGGTCGCGTTGCCGAGCTCGCGTCGCGACTGGCCGCCGGACCGCCGGGCTCCTACGCCTCGATCAAGCGGACCATCAACGAGCACGCCTACGCAGGCTTTGCGGAACTGCTCGAGCTGGAGGCGACGCTCCAGCAGCAGCGTGCCGAGTCCTCAGATTTCGCCGAGGGCGTCGTGTCGTTTCTTCAGAAGCGCCCGCCGCGGTTCACGGGAAGCTGATCCGGGAAGAAACCAGCTCGGACCCGCGATGAACCTCGCCTGCCTCCTGACCAACGCCGCCAAGGACGATCCCGATCACGTCGCGATCAAGCTCGACGATGTGGAGCTGACCTACGCCCAGCTCGATGCCGGCACCGCCCACATCGCCGGCCTGCTGGCCGAGCATGGGTTCAAGCCGGGCGACCGCGTGGGGATCATGCTGCCCAACGTCCCTTACTTCCCGGTCTGCTACTACGGCGTCCTGCGCGCGGGCGGCATCGTGGTGCCGATGAACGTCCTGCTCAAGCGGCGCGAGGTGACCTTCTATCTGAGCGACTCCGGCGCCAAGCTGCTGTTCGCGTGGGAGGGCTTTGCCGACGCTGCGCAGGCCGGCGCGGAGGAGGCCGGAGCCGAGTGCATCCTCGTCAAGCCCGGCGAGTTCGAACAGCAGGTCGGAGCCGCCGAGGCGTTGACCGAGGTCGCCGATGTCGATGACGACGACACCGCGGTGATCCTCTACACGTCGGGCACGACCGGCACGCCCAAGGGCGCCGAGCTGACCCACCGCAACCTGACCCGCAACGCTGAGGGGTCGCGCAATCTGTTCGGGCTCGGCCGTGAGGCGATCACGCTGGGGGCGTTGCCGCTGTTTCATTCCTTCGGCCAGACCTGCGGGATGAACGCGACAATCGGCGGCGGCGGCACGCTGACGCTGATCCCGCGTTTCGATCCGGCCAAGGCGCTGGAGATCATCCAGCGTGATGAGGTCAACATCTTCCAGGGCGTGCCGACGATGTACGGAGCGATGCTCCACCTGTCCGAGCGCGACCAGTACGACACCTCTTCGCTCGAGCTCTGTGCGTCCGGCGGCTCAGCGATGCCGGTCGAGTTGATGCGCGGCTTCGAAGAGGCCTTCGGCTGCAAGATCCTCGAGGGCTACGGACTCTCGGAGAGCTCGCCGGTGGCGTCGTTCAACCACGCCGACCGCGAACGCAAGCCGGGATCCATCGGCACCCCGATCGAGGGGGTGGAGATGAAGGTCGTCGACGATGACGGCGACGAGGTGGACCAGGGCGAAGTCGGTGAGATCGTGATCCGCGGCCACAACGTGATGAAGGGCTACTGGAATCGGGCCGAGGCGACCGAGGACACCATTCGCGATGGCTGGCTTCACACCGGCGACATGGCCACGATGGACGAGGACGGTTACTTCTTCATCGTCGACCGTAAGAAGGATCTGATCATCCGCGGCGGCTACAACGTGTACCCGCGCGAGATCGAGGAGGTGCTCTACGAGCATCCCGCCGTCCGCGAGGCCGCCGTGGTCGGCGTTCCCCACGATGAGTACGGCGAGGAGATCGGCGCCGCGGTCGCGCTCAAGGAGGGCGCGGAACTGAGCGCCGACGAGCTGCGCGACTACGTCAAGGAACAGGTCGCCGCCTACAAGTACCCGCGCCAGATCTGGTTCGTGGAGGACCTTCCCAAGGGCCCCACGGGCAAGATCCTCAAGCGCGAGATCGAAATGCCGCAGCCGGATTGAGCTCGGCCGAGCTACGCCCAGGCCGGCCTCAGCGGCGGTGATGTCCGGGTCCGCGCCGCCACCACGGCCGACGTGGAGCTGATCTACTCGTTCATCGTCGAGCTGGCCGAGTACGAACGGGCTCCCGAGCAGGTCACCGGCACCCCGGAGCTCCTCACCGAGGCGCTGTTCGGGGCGCACCCATCCGCGGAGGCGCTGATCGCGGAGCTCGAGGGCGCGCCGGTGGGCTTCGCCATCTTTCACGGGACCTTCTCGACCTGGGAGTGCCGGCCCGGGATCTGGCTCGAGGACCTCTACGTGCCCAGCCGCCACCGTCGCGCCGGCGTGGGCGGGGCGCTGCTCACGCACCTGGCCCGGCTCGCACTCGAGCGCGGTTGCGCTCGGCTGGAGTGGCATGCGCTGGACTGGAACTCCCCGGCGCTTGATTTCTACGAGAAGATCGGCGCCCGGCGCCTGCACGAGTGGGAACTGCACCGAGTCGAGGGCGAGGTCCTGGCCCGGATGGCGGCGGGCGTTGGATGACATCCGGTGCGACCCCGCGGTGGCCGGCCCGGAAATAGAGAAGCCCCGCCGAAGCGGGGCTTCTCCTTAGCAGGCCTGTAAGCCGGATCTTGTCAAGAGCAGTCATCCATCTGAGCGGCCTACCCGGACCTTGGCGGGTCACCTACAAACGGTCCTGCTTGGCCTAGCATCGGGTGGGGTTTGCCTGGCCGCCGCGTCACCGCGACGCCGGTGCGCTCTTACCGCACCATTTCACCCTTACCGGCCTGAGGCTCTGCAGCGGCCCCAGGCTTAGGCGGTGTCTTTTCTGTGGCACTTTCCCGCGGGTTTCCCCGGGTCGGCGTTACCAACCACCCTGCCCTGTGATGTCCGGACTTTCCTCGAAGGCGAAACCTCCGCGACTGCTCAGCCTGCAGGGTCGAGCATAGCGTCCCGGAGCGGTTTCGCCGCGCGTCCTGCCCTGATCGATTTGCAGTCCGGTGGCGTCGGCCCGGCGAAGCTCAACTCAGCTCAGCCGCGCAAGCCCCGCAGCGGCCACCGATGGGCAGCGCGTGCGCGCCGTATACGGGCTTCATGCCCTGGCCGCACACCGGGCAGGAGACCGACCGGTGGGCGGCGAGCCCCTCCCACGCCCCGGAGAGCAACTCGTCCAGGGTGGGCTCGCCGTCCATGCCGTCGAACAACGACGGCGCCGGCCGGTCACGATCACGCCCAGGCGGGCAGGGGCGAGTGAGCGCCAAAGTGCTCACGAGATGTTCCTCATCAGCCCCACCACCCGTCCGAGCACCCGCACATCGCGGCTGCGAATGGGCTCCATCGAGGCGTTCTCCGGCTGCAGGCGGATGTGGTCGGACTCCTGGAAGAAGCGCTTCACCGTCGCCTCCTCCCCCACCAGCGCGACCACGATGTCACCATCGTTGGCGGTGTCCTGCGGCCTGACGACGACCAGGTCATCTTCGAGGATGCCGACGTCCTTCATCGACTCACCACGAACGCGGAGCAGATACTCCCCATCCTCGCCGCCGGCGAACGACGGCGTCTGGATGTACTCCTCGATGTTCTCCTCCGCGAACACCGGCTGCCCGGCCGCCACCTGGCCGACCAACGGCAGCCCGGGACGCACGAAGCTGCGCACACCGGCCGCGGCGCGGTCGAGCAGCTCGATCGCGCGGGGCTTGGTCGGGTCCCGCCGCAGCATCCCGATCCGCTCCAGGTTGGCCAGATGGGCATGCACCGTCGATGACGAAGCCAGACCGACGGCCTTGCCAATGTCGCGCACGGTCGGCGGATAACCGTACTTCGCCGAGTAGCGCTTGATGAAGTCGAAGATCTCTTGCTGGCGCTTGGTCAGGTCCATTCACGACTCCTTATCGGGTCGGCCGAAAAAGCTAGGCACATCGAACATGTGTTCGTGACTCTAGCGCGGCCTACGGACGGACACAACCACTCCAGCCATGCCCCGGAGCCCCAGGGCCGGGCTATACTGGCCGCCCACGCGCCTGTGGCGGAATTGGTAGACGCGCAAGGTTGAGGGCCTTGTGGACTGATTGGTCCGTGGAGGTTCGAGTCCTCTCGGGCGCATCGAGAGAGCCCCGCGCGGCGGGGCTCTCCACCGCCTCCCGGTGCCCGTTGCTTCTTTCGGGCGGTGGACGTACGGAGGCCATGAGCAAATACGTCTGCGAGCGACTCTCCTGGCAAGGGCTCGAATCGCCGGAGTGAAACGACCCTGGAAGGCTCGGTTTGGGTCGCTGCGGGTCAGGGGTAACGAATCGGCGATGCATCGACCTCCGCTTCTCGGCAGCTCACGCGGGACCCCATTGTCCGCGGCGTCCCACGAGGGTTCCTCCTGGCGCTAGGAGGGGACGGAAGGCCTGATTTCAGTGAGCGGAATATCGGCCGTCCTGATCAGCACCCGGCACGAGTATTGGTCGTTGTTCTCGGTCTATGTGCCGATCGCGGCGGCTGTCTGCGGAATCGTCCTCATTGTCGTCCTCGGAGCCGTGCTGCGGTTTCGCCGCCGCCAGCACGCCGCTCGCTGGCATGACAACAGTCCGCTGGAGGGCGGTTACGCGGTCCTGCTCGTGCTCATCTCCGCGTTTCTCTTGTACCTGACGTTCACGCATGAGCATCGCGTTGACACCGTCGCCAATCGCGAGCGACCCACGCTGACGGTCGACGTCACGGCCGCACGGTGGGAGTGGGAGTTCGCCTATCCGCAGTATGGGATCGTGCAGCGCAGCGGCACGGTCGGCAGCCAGCCGCTCGTGGTACCGGTCAACGAGGCGATCCGCTTCAACCTGGCCTCGATCGACGTGATCCACGCGCTCTGGATCCCCGAGCTGGAGTACAAGCACGATGCGATCCCCGGGTCGGTGCAGAGCCAGGTGCTGACCTTCACCCGCACAGGCACGTTCTCGGGCCAGTGCGGAGTGTTCTGCGGTTTGCGCCATTCCGAGATGGTGTTCAGGGCACGCGCGGTCAGCCCGGCGGCGTTCGCGACGTGGGTGCGCTCCAGGCCGAGAAGCGGCACGTGACGGTTGGGCCCGCCCGCAGTCGCTTCGACCTCGCGTACGGCGGATGGACCGGTGCGCTGACCAGCACCGACCACAAGCGCATCGGGTTGAACCTCGCGCTCTGCTCGTTGGCGTTCTTCCTGATCGCGGGCCTGCTGGCGTTGCTGATGCGGGCGCAGATCGCCCAGCCCGACAATCACATCGTCTCTGACCAGTCGTACACCGAGCTGTTCACGATGCACGGGTCGACGATGATCTACCTGTTCGTGACGCCGATGGCGATCGCGCTGGCGATGTATCTGGTGCCGCTGCAGATCGGGGCGATCTCGATCGCCGGCGGTCGCGCGGCTCTGACCGGCTTCTGGATCTGGCTGCTGGGCGGGTTGGTCATGCAGTCGGGCTGGCTGACCGCCGGGGGGGCGGGCCGTGACGGCTGGTTCTCCTATGTCCCCCTGTCGGAGTCGCCGTACACTCCGGGGGTCGGTCAGGATCTCTGGGTGCTGGGGGTGATCCTGGCGGCGGCGGGGATGTTCATCATGGCGGCGTGCGTGCTGGCGACGGTCGCGCGGCACCGCGCCCCGGGGATGGCGCTGTTGCGGATGCCGCCGTTCACGTGGACCGCGCTGGTGTCGGTCCTGATGGTCGTCGGATCGTTTCCGGTGCTGATCGTGGCCATGGTCCTGCTCTACGTGGATCGGACCACCACCGCTCACGTCTACTCGGGATTCAGCGGGATCATCGACTATCAGAATCTGTTCTGGTTCTTCGGCCACCCGGTCGTATACGTCATGTTCTTCCCGTACCTGGGGTGCGCGGTGGAGGCGATCGCCACCAGTTCCCACAAGCGGTGGTTCGGATATCGGGCGTTCGTGGCCTCGATGATGGCCTTCGCGGCACTGTCGATGAGCGTCTGGGCGCATCACATGTTCATCACCGGCGGGTCGCTGAACGAGTTCTTCGCCTTCACCTCGACCCTGCTGATCGTGCCGGCGGGGATCGAGTACTTCGACATGATCGGTACGTTGATCGGAGGGGCGCTGGTGCTGCGCTGCTCGATGCTGTTCGGGCTGGCCTTCTTCCTGCAGTTCGTGATCGGAGGCGTGAGCGGCATCTTCACCGCCTCACCGGTGCTCGACTACGCCGCGAACGACACCTACTTCGTCATCGCGCACTTTCACTACACCCTGTTTGCCGGCAGCATCTTCGGATTCTTCGCCGGCGTCTATCACTGGTTTCCCAAGCTCAGCGGGGTCTTCCTGCGAGAGCGGCTGGGGAAGATCCAGTTGGGGCTGATGGTGATTGGCACCAACATGACCTTCTTTCCGATGTTCATCGTCGGCGCCGAGGGGATGCCGCGCCGCATCTCGCGCTACCCCCAGCACCCGGGCTGGGGGACCCTGAACCTGATCGAGTCGATTGGCGCGGGGATCATCGCGGTCGGCGTACTCGTGTTCATCGCCAACGTGTGGGTGTCGCTGCGCCACCGTGAGCCGTCGGGCCCCGATCCCTGGCAGGGCCACTCACTGGAGTGGTGGACGAGCTCGCCGCCACCGCCCCTGAACTTCGAGGGGCCGCTACCTCCGATCACCTCCTACGCGCCGTTGCAGGACCTGCGCGAGCAGGTCGAGGATCGAGCGCGGGACAGCGAGCCGGTGCCGGCATGAGAGGCGGCGCCATCCCGCTGCTGGTCTGGGGGGCTGTGCTTGCCCTGCTGTTGGGGCTCAACTGGATCTGGACCGGCGATCTGATTCAGGTCGCGAGCTTCGCCTTCGCGGTCTTGACCGTGGCCGGCTGGGTGCTGGCGCTGGTGATGCTGCGCCCGCGAGAGGCGCTGCGTCGCGGCCCGCCGGCGCCATCGGGTGAGCCGGAGGCAGTGCCCGCGGCCAGCTACGGATCGGTGCTGCTCGCGTTCGGCGTGGCCTGTGTCGTGTTCGGATTCGCCTTCGGTCACTTTCCGGTCTACTTCGGGGCGGGGGTGATGGTGCTGGCCGCGGGTCGGCTCGCGCGGGAGCTTTCCGCCGAGCGCCGGGCGCGCGACCGGTGGCGGCGCAAGGAGGGGGCGTGAACCTTCCGTCCCTACTGTGGCGCGACTGGCAGCCGAGCTGGAGCATCGATGTGATCGCCGCGCTGGCGGCGCTGACCTATCTGAGGGCCGTGCGGCGGGTCGGAGGCTGGTCGGGATGGCGCACGACGAGCTTCGTGGCCGGAGTGGGGAGCGTGGTCGTCGCGCTGCAGTCGGGGATCGACGCCTACGGTGACCGAAGCCTGTCTGATCACATGATTCAGCACCTGCTGCTGCTCGAGCTGGCGCCGCTGCTGCTGCTCGGCGGCCGCCCGGCGATCCTGCTCCTGCGCGCCGCGCCGCGCGCTCACCGGCCCACACTCGCGCGGCGGCTGATGCGACTTTCGCGCCTGACGCGCCCGCTGAGCTGCCTGGGGCTCTTCTCCGCGGTCGTGCTCGTCACGCATCTGCCGGGCCTCTATGACGCCACGCTGAGCGACACCACCGTGCACGAACTCGAGCACAGTGTGTATCTGGCCGCCGGACTGTGCTTGTGGTGGCCGGTACTGGACAGTGACCCGGTCGTCTCCCATCGCCTCAACGGCCTGGGCCGGCTGGTTTACATCATCGCGGCGATGGCGCCGATGACCCTGATCGGCGCGTACCTCTACCGAGACCCCACGGTGTTCTATCGGCCCTACGCTTCGGCCGCGCGAACGCTCGGGATCTCCGCCATCAGCGATCAGCAGCAGGCGGGAGCGATCATGTGGGTGCTCGGCAGCAGCCTGATGGTGGCGGTCGGCCTGTGGCAGGCGATGGCGGCCCTGGTCGCCGAGGAACGCCGGCTCCAGGTTCGGGAGCGAGCCGCCAACCGGGGTGCGCTCGGCGACCCGGGGCAACGGTGATGGCCGGAGCCTCGCGGCGGTTGTTCATGCGGTGGCTGACCCGGCGCGGCTGGACGCCCCCATGGCTGCGAGCCGGGCTGGCGCTGGCGTTGATCTCGATCTGGCTGGTGAATCTGGCCGCAGCTTCGGCGTCGTCGGGTGTGGCCGGCAGCCCGCAGCAACGCGCTGACGGTTCCCCGACGACGCTTCCCGTCGTGACCGGGGCGCCGGGGCCGCTCAAGGACCAGGGCGGTCCGCCGACGACGCTTCCCAACGCCCCGGCGAAGTCGACCGAGCCTCCCGGACCCGGCGATCCCACGACCCGCTTTCCGACCTCGCCGCAGCTCGTCGCCCGGGGCTTGTCGCTGTATGAGAATGGCTGCTCGGCCTGCCACGGGACCCTGCTGCAGGGTATGCCCGGCGTGGCGCCGTCGCTGGTCGGCGTCGGGGCCGGTCCGGTCGACTTCTATCTATCGACGGGGCGGATGCCGCTGGATAATCCGAGCGACGAGCCCGAGCGCACCCAGCCCGCGTATAGCCGGATCGACATCGACGCGCTGATCGCGTTCATCGTCAAGGTCGGTGGCGGCCCGCCGGCGCCCGCCGCCGACCCGGCCCAGGGCAGTCTCGCCACCGGCTTTCACCGGTTCGTTGAACACTGCGCCGGCTGTCACCAGCTCGTTGGTCGGGGCGGGCTGGTGCTCGGTGCCTACGTCCCCGACCTGCAGAACGCGACGGCGCTGCAGGTCGCCGAGGCGATACGGACGGGTCCCTACCTGATGCCCCATTTCGATGCCAAGCAGATCAACCAGTACGAGCTTGACTCCCTGGCCCGCTACGTGCTCTGGACACGCCACCCGGCCAACGCCGGCGGATGGGGCATCGACAACATCGGGCCGATTCCCGAGGGTATGGTCGCGTGGTTCATAGCCCTGGCCGCCCTCGTGCTCGTCGCCCGGCTGATCGGCGAACGGATGCATACCGAATGACAAGGGATATGACATGAACGACAGCTCCAGCCCCGACGGCATGCGCCCTGGTTCGCGCCTGGGCAAGGCGCTCGGCGCCCTGATCGCCATCGTCACGGCGTTCCGCAGCCTGCGCGGCAGGCGGCCACCGGCCCAGTCGCCTGCCTCGCCTCTCTCCGGACGCGACGCTGTGGCGGGCGATGACCCGTCTGAACGCACGGTTCCGAGTAATCGCCAGGCGGAGAATCTCGTCGCGGCGTTGCTCGTGCTGGGCGCCGGCTGCGCCTTCGCGTTCATCGCCGTCTACATCATCGTGCAGACCAATACCCAACTGCTGGGCCTCGCCATGGGGTTGGCGCTGGCGTTCCTGGCGGCGGCGGCGATCGTCGCGGGCAAGCTGGTCGTACCGCAGGAGACCAGTGTCGAGCCGCGTGATCAGCTGCTCGACGAGCCGGCGGTGGCGGAGGTCCTGGAGATCGTCGAGGCGGGGGGCGAGGGCGTCTCGCGCCGCGTGCTGCTCACCGGCGCCGGCGGCCTGGCCGGGGCGGCGTTGCTCGGCGCGGCGGCCGCGCCGCTGGCCTCGCTCGGACCGCCCGCCGGGTCGGTACGCGCCTCGCCGTGGCGGCGCGGGATCCGGTTTGTGGATGACCAGGGCAGCGTCTACGCGGCTGCCGACATTCAGATCGGATCCTTCTACACCGCGCTGCCCGAGGGCGAAGACCCCGACAGCCTCGGCGCCGGCCTGCTGGTCATCCGTCTGCCCCAGTCGATGATCAACCTGCCGCCGGCCCGGCGGGACTGGGCCCCGGAGGGGATCATGGCCTTCTCCAAGATCTGTCCGCACGCGGCGTGCGCCATCAACCTGTACCGCTATCCCCTTGATGAGACGACGGCCAATGATCCACCGGCCTTCACCTGCCCGTGTCATTACTCGACGTTCACGCCGGGCGATGGCGGGAACCTGATCTTCGGGCCCGCCGGCCGTTCGCTGCCGCAGCTGCCGGTGATGATCGACGCCGACGCCAACCTCCGCGCGGCCGGGCGGGTTTGACCAGGACATCGGTCCGTCCTGGTGGGGCGTGCGGCGGACATGAGCCTGATCAGCCGCGCCGCGCACCGCCGGTTTGCGCGCGGCCTGCGCTACATCGAGCAGCGCCTGGGGGGCGCGCCCCTCTACAAGTACCTGCTGCGCTACGTCTTCCCCGACCACTGGTCGTTCCTGCTCGGGGAGATCGCCCTGTACTCGTTCCTGGTGCTGGTCGCCACCGGGATCTTCTTGACACTGTTCTACATCCCCTCCGCGCACCAGGTGATCTACCACGGCTCCTACCCGCTGCTGCAGGGCCAGCAGATGTCAGAGGCCTACCGGTCGGTGCTGGACATCACCTTCAACGTGCCGGCCGGGCTCCTGATGCGCCAGGTCCACCACTGGGCCGCGGATGTGTTCGTCGCCTCGATCGTGTTGCACCTGGTGCGGATCTTCTTCACCGGGGCGTACCGCAAGCCGCGTGACATCAACTACTACATCGGCCTGACCATGCTGATGCTGGCGATCCTCGAGGGCTTCGCCGGCTACTCGCTGGTCGATGACCTGCTGTCGGGGATGGGGTTGGCGATTGCCTACGGCGTGGCTCTCTCGATTCCGTTCATCGGCGGTCAGGTTGCCTCCTCGGTCTGGGGCGGCCAGTTCCCCGGCACCGCCAGCTTCTTCTCCCGGCTGGAGATCGTGCACGTGCTGCTGATCCCCGCCGCGCTGGCAACCCTGATCGCGGTTCACCTGGCGGTGATCATGCGACAGCACCACTCCCAGTTCCCCGGCCCGGGGCGCCAGGAGCGAAACGTGGTGGGAACGCCGACCTGGCCGGCCTACGCCCTGCGATCGATCGGCCTGCTGCTCGCGGTCGCCGCGGTCCTCTTCTTGATCGGCGGGTTGATCCAGATCAACCCGATCTGGCAGTGGGGCCCATACCACCCCTACCTGTCAGAGAACGGGGCGCAGCCGGACTGGTACATCGGCTGGCTGATCGGCGCGCTGCGGCTGATGCCGAACTTCGAGCCGGTGATCGCTGGTCACACCGTGCTCCCCAACCCGTTCTGGGGCGGGGCGCTGTTCCCGCTGGTGGTGTTCGGCGTGATGTACTCCTGGCCGGCGCTCGAGCGTCGGTTCACCGGCGATCGCCGCCGACACGATCTGCTGGACCGCCCGCGCGACCGGCCGACGCGGACCGCGATCGGCGCGGCGTTCCTCAGCTGGGTGGTGATCATCTTCGCCGTGGGCTCCACCGACCGCCTGTTCTTCCGGCTGCACATCCCCTACACGGCGATGATCGACTTCTGGCGCGTCGGCGTCTGGGTGCTGCCGATCATCATCTTCTTCCTCACGCGCAGCGCCGCGCGAGCCCTCAAACGCTCAGAAGCACATCCGCTGCGAGGCTGGCAGGGCGCGATCGTCACCCGAGGAGTCGACGGCGAGGCCCGCATCCTGCAGACGGCGGAGAATGCCACTCCGCCCCACGAGCCACCGGTTGGCACGATCCCTGGCCACGACCACCCTGCGCAGCAATGACTGGGGAACGACCGCCCGGTCGCGGCGCCGTGGTCGGCGTCGCCATCTACCCCGCGCGCCTCTTCGCCGTTACGGACGGTAGCGGCGTGGCTGGGCGGCAATCGCCTGGGCCTGCTCGCGATGGCCTTCCTCGTCGGCGCGGGAACCGGTCTGGGCGCGGCGCTGTTTCGCGCGATGGTGTTCGGTGCCACCTGGCTGGTCACCGGCCATAACCAGTTCGGTCAGCAGGGTCACGCCGCGAGCGCGCATCTGCCGGGATTGGGGATCTGGTTCGTGCTCGTCGTCCCGGTCCTCGGCGGGCTTCTCTACGGCCCGCTGATCTATCGCTTTGCTCGCGAGGCCCGGGGGCACGGCGTGCCCGAGGTGATGCTCGCCGTCGCCGAGAACGGCGGACGGATCCGGCCGCCGGTGACGATCGTCAAGGCGCTGGCCTCGGCGATCACGATCGGCGTCGGTGGCTCGGTCGGACGCGAAGGCCCCATCGTGCAGATCGGCTCGGCGCTGGCCTCAACCCTCGGTCAGCTGGTGCGCATGTCTCGAGAGTCGCCTCCGGATCCTCGTCGTCTGCGGAGCCGCCGGAGGGATCGCCGCCACCTTCAACGCTCCGTTGACCGGAGTCTTCTTCGGCTTTGAGATCGTGCTGCGTGAATTCTCACTCGACGCGCTCGTGGCAACCAGCCTCGCGGCGGTCACCGGTGATGTCGTCAGTCGGGCGATCTTCGGCTCCGCACCCTTCTTTGCTCAGATCCCGCACGGCCTGTCGGTGACCAACGACAGCACCTATCTGCTCGTGGCGGTGCTCGCGGTCGCCGCCGGACTGATCGGGGTCGGCTTCAAGACCTTTCTGTACTGGCTCGAGTCTTCGTCGACGAGCTCTGGAAGGGCCGGCCGTGAGTGGGCCCGCCCGGCGGCTGGCGGCGTCGCGCTGGGTGTCTCTGCTGCTGGCGGTCCCGCAGGTGTACGGCGTTGGCTATCCGGTGATGGACAACGTTGATCGGCGGTCATGTCGTTCATCGGCTCTGATCATTCTGTTCTTGGTCGCCGTGGATTCGATGCTCAGGCCGGGGCTCCCGCCGCCGCCTCGACGATGCGCGCCACGTAATCGCCGGTGATCTGCCGGCTGACGGCGTTGATGCGGTTGAACGCGTTGATCGTCGCGATCGCCACCACCAGGGCCGCCAGCTGCGGCTCGCTGTAGTGGCGGGCGGCTTGGTCCCAGACCTCGTCCGGTACCGGGTCGGGGCGGTCCGCCAGCCGTGTGGCGGCCTCGGCGAGCGCGAGCGCGGCACGCTCGGCCTCGCTGAAGTACGGCGCCTCGCGCCATGCTGCGACGAGGTGGATGCGCTCGGCGCTCTCGCCCATGTGCTCGAGCTCGCGGGTGTGGATGTCCACGCACACGCTGCAGCCGTTGATCTGGCTCGCGCGTAGCGTCACCATCGCGAGCGTTGCCTCCGGGATCCCGGCGTGCTTCGCCGAGGCGCCGAGCTGCTGGAACGCCTCGATCGCGCCCGGAACGGCGAGCGCGGGGTTCTGGATTCTCGCCTGGGTCATGGTGTGCTCCTTTAGTTGTGACTGTGGGGTGGTGGATCGATGGGCGCGTCAGGGGGTGGGCGGTGCGCGCCGACCAGCGATGCGAAATCCCCCACCACCCCGAGGTGCGCGAGCTTGTCGGGGTTCACCACCGAGCTGATGCTGCGGATCTCGGCGCCGGCGATCTCGAGCGACCACACGCTGATCAGCCGCTGCTGACCGTCCAGGACCATCACTCCCGAACCGCCGTTGACCTCGGTTGGCCGCAGGGTGAAACCGGGAAGCCGCGAGCCGACCCGCATCCACGTGAGCAGCATGCGGGCGACGCGGTTGCGACCGCGTAGCGACCGCGCCAGCGCTGGGACCTTCCCGCCGCCGTCGCCGGTCAGGACCACGTCGTGCGCCAGCAGGGCCTCGAGCCCGGCCAGATCCCCCTGCTGGGCGGCGGCGAGGAACCTCTGCGAGAGCTCCTCGCGCTGCTCGCGCGAGGTCTGAAACCGGGGGCGGCGCTGCGCGACGTGACGCCGGGCTCGGCTCGCCAGCTGACGGACGTTGTCCTCGCTCTTGCCGATGATCTCCGCGATCTCCGGATAGCCGTAATCGAACACGTCGTGCAGGAGCAGCGCGGCTCGCTGCTCCGGAGACAGCCTCTCGAGCAGCACCAGCATCGCCAGCGACAGCGAGTCGGCCATCTCGGCGTGCTGGGCGGGATCGTCGATGCCGTCGGTGAGGATCGGCTCGGGCAGCCACTCGCCGACGTACTGTTCACGGCGGGCGCGCGCCGAGCGCAGCTCGTTGATCGCCAGCCGGGTGGTGACGGTGGCGACATAGGCTCGCGGTGAGCTGATCTGCTCGCCGTGCTCGATCGCCTGATGGACGCGCAGCAACGCCTCCTGGACCACGTCCTCGGCTTCACCGACACTGCCGAGCATCCGGTAGGCGATCGCGAACGACACCGGCCGCAGCCGCTCGAGCTCGTGTTCTTCAGCGGTCATGTCGGCTGCGCTCCAGTCTCATCATCCCGTTCGTGATCTGGCCCATACCCCTAAGACAAGACAACCCCTTCCGCTGTGACACCGGCTCCCAGCCCACGGGCGGCGCCGTCGTCGTCGGCGATCGCGTGGCTGCGCGTGGGCGTTTGACGGCTGGCGAAGCGCCGTGCCTTCTCGCGGTTGCCACAAGTGGCCATGGTGCACCAGCGGCGGCGGCCGGTTGGATCGAGGAACAGCCAGCCGCACCCCCGTCCCGGGCAAGCCCGCGCGCGGACCGGGTGGCCGGAGGTAAGCAGCTGGGCGGCCGCCCAGAGCACCGCGGCGATCGGGGCCTGGAGCCCGGCCCGCGCATCGATCTCCCATGCCGGCGCCCCCCTCACCGTCGCCAGGCAGACGTGAGCCGTCGCATCGCGGACGTCTCGCGCGAGAGCCTCGATGGCCCCGCTGTCCTCGGGGTGCAGCAGTGCGCGGTAGAGCCGGGTCCGGACCGCACGCGCGTGATTGAGAGCCACGCCGCCGGCTCTCTCGTCTCCGCGTACGTGATCGCGTAGCGACTGGGCACGCGCGGCCGGCAGAAGAGCGGCGTATTGCGCCCACACCGCGAGGTGGTCATAGCGCTGGAGGTAGTCCTTCTCGGCGGGCCCGTCCCAGCCCGCCCGCGTGTTGCAGAAGTCAAGGGCCGGATGGCCCCCCAGCCTGGCGGGGAGAGCGAAGCCCTTCACGATCACATAGTGCTTCCGGGGCATCGAGGGCATGCTCATCCTAACCGCTTGATGGCATCCTACCGGTTAGCTAGGCTGAGGCGATGACGCAGGCTGATCGCCCTGCTGCGCTCAATCGCCGGCGCTTACACCCAGTATTGACCGGGCGGTCTCTCATTGGTGGAGTCTTGTCGACGGGCTGCCTGATTCTCGGGGGCTGCGGCGGTGGCGCGCGGTCCGTGCCGGTCCGGCCCCTCGCTGAGCGAGTCTGCGGCGGTGCCCAGAGCGCCGCGGCCGCGCTGCTCGGCTATGCGATCGCCGCGCACGTGGCAAATCGCAATCCCGCGAACCTGGAATGCGTGCTCCACGGCCGGCGGCTGCGCGTCGAGCTTGCCTCCCAGGCATCGGCTCAGGCCTATACCGAGTTTGACACCACCACCTCCCACCAAGACCAGGTCTACGGATCCGGAGGCATTCACCAGCCGGGCCAGATACCCAGCGCGATCACCGTCCCGGGCTCCGTGGTGGCGGTCTGGATCCGCGCTCAGCGAGAGATCGTGGCCACCGACGCGACGCCAAACCGCGGGAGGCGCCTATGTCACTGTGACGATCACGCAGCGGCCGTCGCGAGGGCAAGATGAGCTCGCTCTCGCTGAGGTGGTAGCCCGCGCCGCGTTTGCCGCCCACCCGGACGCCGCCAGGTGAGACGGCTGGTCCTCGTGCTGGTGCTGGCCGCACTTCTGACCGCGTGCGGAAGCGCAAACGTGGTGTCTCCAAACGAAGTCGCCCAGAACTACCTCTATGCAATTGCGGAAGGAGACTTTCCGGGGGCGTGCGCGCTGCTCGAGCGACACACCCGCGAAGCCCTGGTGTCTTTGACTCGGTCGCGCGGCAGCTGTCCGACACTGTTCGCTCGGTGCCTGCCGAAAGGATCGACGACTCTGCGCCGCGATCAGGTGCAGCTCCTGTACGCGAACGTCGAGCTCAGCGTGCAGGGCTCCCGAGCCCACGCGCGCTTGAGCGGCGTTGCGGTGGCCAACGCCGCGCACGAGGTCAGCCTCGAGGAACAGCACACTCAGTGGCGGTTGACTTCCGCCGGGGACAACATCGCACGGTGCGTCCGCAGATTGAGCCGCCATCGCAGGCGGGCGCACTGAGGTCAGCCCGGCGCGCGACGGGATCAGTGCTCGTCGAGCGCAGTCCGAGGCTGGCCGGGGGAACGGCATGGAATCCGCTGCACGCCCGTGGCGATCGAGGTCAGGACCCATAGGTCTCGTGTCGCCCGTGGGGGTGATGAATATGTCGCCTCGGCCGAGGCGCCCTGCGAATGTTCACGATCGCGACGGGCGCCCGGGCCGCGAGCGCTTCTCCGCGCTCTCCCGCTCGGCTCCCAGCATGAGGCGAGTCCTCCAGGCCGCATGTCGCAGGTTCGGACGGAGCTCGCCGTGTACGTCGCTCGATCGGCGGACTGAGTTGATCGGCGCGCGCCGGTTGGCGACGGGACCGGATCGTGGGTCGAGCGCGGCGGGTGGCGCCGATCGGCTGGCGGCAACTCGAGGGCTTCTGCATCCGCCGTGGCCCAATCAGACGCTCGAGCAGCTGGGCGACGTAGTGGTCGCTGTCGAGATTCTCGGCGACGATGCGCTCGCTGAGCGTCCATCGCCGCGGTTTGCCATCAGAGTGAACGGCTTCGACGGTGATTCGCGGCATCTGACGCTTCCTTTCGAGGGTCGCAGCGACGGGTGTGGCGAACACCCTGGGACGGAGTCAGGATCAAGCTCGGCCGGTGCGGGCCCGGCTGTCAGGCCCAAGCTTCCAGTCGAAGGTATCGGCCATCTCCCTCAAAGTCAAGTAATTCAATCAAGATTGAGAACAGACCGACTTCCGACTTGAGCACCGTGGCCAGCCACTGGGTGGCAGCCGGGAGATGGTGTGCGTCGATGTTGTGGCCGGCGTCTGACTCGTGATAGCTCACGGGCAGGCCGGCGGTTTCGAGCCGCTCACGGGCGCGCCGGGCGAACGCGATGTCCATGACCGGGTCCTGCCGCCCGTGGGCGATGAACACCGGAAGATGGGCCCGCGAGCCGAGGTCAGGCTCCCAACCCGTCACGGTGGGGATGAACCCCGAGAACGCGAGGATCCCGGCCGGGGCCGGTCGTTCGCCGGCCAGACCGAGGGAGTAGCTCATCACCGAGCCCATCGAGAATCCGCCGAGCACCGTCCGGGCCGGCTCGATCCCCGTGCGATCCCAGGTCTCGTCGTGAAACTCGGCCAGGCTGGCGTAGGCGCGGCGGAACGTCTCCGGCTCGGGGTAGCCGACACGGGGCACGCTGTACCAGTGGTGGCCGGGCCAGCCCGGAATGGTGAGCGGTCCCCGCGGGGTGACCACGTGGAAGCGTCGCTGAGGGTCCAGGACGTCGGCGAGACCGAGTAGGTCGTGCTCGTCGGCACCGCGTCCGTGATGGAGGATGAGCAGGCCGGCGGGGTCGCCCCCGGGCAGCCGCTCGCGGTAGATCAGGCTCATGGCTACGCCGCTCCGCGCGCCGCTGCGCGCGGGTTGATGAGTGGGGTCAGAGAGTGCTCGAGCTGGGAGCGAAGGTGCTCGTGCTGGCGGGGCAGCCGCAGCTCTTCCCCGAGCCGCTCGAGGTCCTCGTCGACCGCAAAGCCGGGAGAGGTGGTCGCGATCTCGAACAGGATGCCCTGGGGCTGGCGGAAGTAGATCGCGTTGAAGTAGTCGCGGTCGATCACCGGTGTGACCTGCATCCCGGCATTGGCGACGCGCTGCTGCCAGTTCACGTGGTCGGCGTCGTGGGCGTGCCAGGCGATGTGGTGCACGGTGCCGGTGCCGGGAATCCCGCGCTCCGCGGAGACGTCGTAGACCCAGTGGAAATGGCGCTCATCACCCTGGAGGCGGTACTCGCCGTCGCCTTGGTCGGTGAACCCCAGCGTCTGGGTCAGCAGGTCACGGTCAGCATCCAATCCGCGGGCGCCGTACGCGCGCGCGCCCTCGACCCCGAGGATCGTGTGCTCGGCCGGAACCTCGGGATGCTCGGCGCGAAGCGGCGGGTTGCCGTCATCGGCCACCACCAGCTCCAGGCGCAGGCCGTCGTAGTCAGTGAAGGCCAGCGACCCGTCGTTTCGCTCGCCCGCATAGCCGTTGGCCGCCAGTCGATCAGTCCAGAAGTCCAGCGAGGGCTGCGAGGCAACGCCAAGCTGGATCGTGTGGATCATGCCCGCCCCGGGTCGGCCGGCCCGCGCGCCCGCGAACTCAAACCAGGTCAGAATCGAACCCGGCGTGCCCTGCTCGTCTCCGAAGTACAGGTGGTAGGCCTCGGGCGCATCGAAGTTGACCGTCTGCTTGATCAGCCTCAAGCCGAGCACGTCGGCGTAGAACTCGATGTTTCGCGCCGCGTCCCCGGTGATCATCGTGATGTGGTGCATACCTTCGAGCTTCATGGTGTCGTCTCCAGAATTCACCGGCGGGCCGGGACCCGATAGTAGTTGTAGCCGCAACTATAGCTGAATCTGATTGCGCGCACAATGACCAGCGCCAAGACGCGGCGAGGCGCTGTCTGGCTCAGGCATGATGGGCAGTCGCGCCGCACACGTTCAAGATCGGCGCTATAGTTGCGACAGCAACCACATTTGCCGATCCAAGCTCATCTAATGCCAGCCATAGGTTCAGTCTCCGAGGAGGCCTTCTGCGACCATGAGCTCGCCGCCTGGCGCGGCATGCTCGAGGTCCATGCTCGGGTGACCCGAGAGCTCGACGCCCAGATGCACGCCGAGCACGGAATCTCGGTCTCGGCCTACGAGGTGTTGATGTTTCTCGCCGACGCCCCCGAGCATCGGATGCGGATGTCGGGCATCGCCGAGCGCGTCCTGCTCAGCCGCAGCGGCTGCACCCGCCTCGTCGACCGGCTCGTCGAGCTGGGCTTCGTTAGGCGCTGCGTCGCCCCCTCTGACGGCCGCGGCCTCTACGCCGAGCTCACCGGCACCGGTCTGGAAAAGATCCGAGCCGCCCGCACCACGCACCGCGAAGGCGTCCGACGGTTCTTCCTCGAGCACCTCACGACGACCGACCAGATCGCCCTCGGGGACATCTGGACCCGCTTTCACACGGCCGGCTCGACCGAGACGCCGGCGGCGAGCCACGGATAGCGGGCGGTGTCCTGGCCGGCGTAATCGGGGTCCAGGTAAATGAAGCAGCGCTGGATCTGCCAGTCGCGAATCTCGAATACGTCACACCAGCGTCCGGCGGCCCACTCGGGCACGCCGGCCCGCCACGGCCCGTCCTGGTGCTCGCCGTAGCTGGTGCCTTCACAGACCACCACGTCGCCGCCTGAAAAGACCCAATTGAATGTGGCGTAGTCGTGGCGGATCGACTTCAGCGTTGCGCCGACGTCGCCGAACATCTTGCCGATCTCCTCGCGTCCGTTGGCCAGCCCCCACTTCGGGAACATCACCTGTGCGTCGGGCGCGAACAACTCCAGGATGCTCTCCCCGGTGGAGGTGACGCCGCCGTTGTCAAACGCCTTGAGGTATTCCAAGGCGACCGATTTGCGCTGCTCGTCGGTCATGATCTGGCGCGTCAGGGTCATGCGTGTGCTCCTTGCTTGACAGTGGGCGTGACGGGATCGCGGCTGGGGACCCGGCCCTCACCAACCGGGTCTCCGCCCCGTGCACGGTCCAGGATCGACTCCAGCGATGCGCACAATTTCGCGGCCGGGTCATCGGCGATCGTGCCGGCCCGCCAACCCACGTGCATGTCCGGTCTGACCAGCACGCAGCCGTCCTCGGTCACCTCACGCAGCCGCGCCCAGTCGTCGTAGAGGTCGGTGTACTCCCGGCCCGGCCCGATCACGTAGCGGCGATCTCGATACCGAGTTGTGCGGCGACCTGCTGCGCGGCGCCAACCCACGCCTGCCCGGAGATCCCGGTCAGCAGCGCGAACCGTCCCTTACCGGCCAGGTCGTGCGTGCTGACCTTGCGCCCGTCCTTCCCCAGCCAGCAGTGCGGCAGGCGAGCTCCCGGCCAGGTGGTGGGGTGGTAATACAGCTCTGCGTCACGGCTGAAGGACGGCTCCGGCGAGCCGTCGAGCACGATCGCCCGGGACCGGTAGCGCTGACCAAGCTCAACCCCATGGGCGTTGAACTCGTAGTCCTTGAGCTCCAGCGCGTCACGTAGCTGCTCGCGCTGACGGGCGCGCCTCGGGAGTGTCGTCGGCCCGCGCCCGCATGTGCTCGTCCATCACCTCGGGATCGCTCGTGTTCGTCAGGCCGAGCGCCTCGAAAATCGGGCCGAATTCCTCGACGGACTGGTTGGCGCGCAGGACGATCTGGCGGCCGATCGGTGCACGCTCCTCGTCATAGCTGTCGAGCAGTCCGCCGCCGGCGTCTCCACGGAGGACGTACGCCAGCTTCCAGGCCAGGTTGTAGGCGTCCTGCACCGAGGTGTTGGACCCGAGACCGTTTGACGGCGGGTGGCGGTGCACCGCGTCACCCATGCAGAACACACGCCCGGCGCGGTACCGCGTGGCGTACATCTTGTTCACACCCCACAGTGAAGTCGAGCGGATCGTTACGGGGACGGTGTCGTCGCCGATCAGGTTATGGACGATTCGCGTCGCCTCCGCGTCGTCGAGCTGCGGTGGCGGTTCGTTGATGTCATAGCCCCAGATGGCCAGCCACTCATCCCAGGGCCGCACCATCCGTACGACGCCCATCCCGATCCCGCCGATGTCCGATCCCGGCTGCAGGATCCAGTACAGGACGCTGGGGCGATACTCGACCTTCTCCGTCAGGTCGGCGTGGAACACGATGTTCATCGAGCCGGCCAGATCCATCCGGCCCTCGAACGGCAACCCGACGTCCTGCGCGATCTTGCTGCGCCCGCCGTCAGCGCCACCACGAGCACGTCGGTGTGCAGGATCTCAGTCATGCAGTGGACACAGAATGGCGGCCAGGCGGGGAAAACACAACACGGGCTGAGACCGCCTCGGTCAGGCGGCGTTTTGCATCCCCGCACCCCGGGAAGCACTTCGCAAAGAGAGAGGAGTCCCCGGTGCAAACCAAGGCGAATGGTGCTCTAGTCGAGATCCGCTCCGTCAGCAAGCGGTTTCCCGGCGTGAAAGCCCTGGATGGCGTCAGCCTCGACATTCGGCCCGGCGAGGTCCACGCCGTCGCCGGAGAGAACGGCGCGGGCAAATCGACGCTGATGAAGCTGCTGTCCCAGCTCGAGCGCCCCAGCGATGGCAGCATCGAGATCGAAGGCAAGCCGGTGCGGTTCCGCAATCCTCGGCATGCGCAACGGCTCGGCATCGCGATGGTGCACCAGGAGTTCGCGCTCGCGCCGCACCTCACCGTGGCCGACAATCTCGCGCTCGGACGGGAGCAGACACGCGCCGCGCTGATCGTGAGCGGCTCGGAGAAGAAACACGCACGGGAGTTGCTGGACCGCGTCGGGTTGGACATCAACCCGGGTCGCCGCGTATCGACACTGTCGGTAGCCGACCAGCAGCGCGTGGAGATCGCCAAGGCACTCGCCGTCGACGCCAAGGTGGTGATCATGGACGAGCCCACCGCGACGCTGACCGAGCCTGAGATCGACGACCTGTTCAAGCTGATCGAGGAGCTGAAGGCCGACGGGATCGCGATCTTCTACATCTCCCACCGGCTCGACGAGGTGGTGCGGATCGCCGATCGCGTCACCGTCATGCGCGACGGACAGGTGGTGGAGACCCTCAACAAGGGCGATTTCGATGAAGCGAAGCTGGTGGCGCTGATGGTGGGGCGTGAAATCGACAATCTCTACCCCAAGGAGAAATCCGAGATCGGGGACGTCGTGCTCCGGGTCAAGGGAGTGTCCCGCCCCGGCGTGCTGCAGGACTGCTCGTTCGAGGTTCGCGGCGGCGAGATCCTGGGGTTCGCCGGTCTGATCGGGGCCGGACGCACCGAGCTGGCTCGAGCCGTCTTCGCCGCCGACCCCATATCCGAGGGGGAGATCGAGCTCGACGGGAAGGCGTTGCGACTGAGCTCGCCGCGCGAGGCGATCGCCGCCGGAATCGGATACCTGACCGAGGACCGCAAGGGTGACGGTCTGGCCATGCAGTTGCCGGTCGAGCACAACATCACGTTGGCGCGCATTCCCGGGCCGGGGATCTGGATTGACCGGGGCGCGGAGCGGAGCGCGGCCGAGCGTCGCCGGGACGAGCTCGATATCCGCACTCCATCGCTACGTAGGCCGGTCGAGGCTCTGTCTGGCGGAACCCAGCAGAAGGTGGTGGTGGCCAGGTGGCTGGAAACCGACGCCCGGGTGTTGTTCTTCGACGAACCGAGCCGCGGCATTGACGTCGGTGCCAAGGCCGAGATGTTCAAGCTGATCGGACGCCTGGCCGCAGACGGCCGGGCGATCGTCCTGATCAGCTCCTACCTGCCGGAGCTGATCAACATGTCCGACCGGATCGTGGTCCTGCGTGACGGACGAACGGTCGGTGAGCTGACTCGCGACGAATTCGACGAGGAGCGCATCATGGCGCTTGCGTCGGGTGTGGAAAGGGAGGCCGTATGAGCACTCAGGCCGGAGCGCCACGGGCACCGGCAGGATTCCGTCTGCCGGAGGGAATCCGGGACCGATTGCAGGACGTCGTCTCGCAGCTCGCGGCGGCCGGCGGGTTGATTGTGGTGTTCATCGCGCTCAGCTTTGCCTCCCCGTACTTCTTGACCTCCAACAACCTCTTCAACATCGGCGTGCAGGTATCGGTGGTGGCGATCATCGCGATCGGGCAGACGCTCGTCATCCTGACCGCCGGGATCGACCTCTCCGTCGGCTCGGTCGCCGGGCTGGGCGGGATTCTCGGGTCGATGGCGATCGCCAAGGCGGGCTTCCCGATCATTCCCGGCATCCTCGTCGGGATCCTCGCCGGTGCGGCCATCGGGCTCGTCAACGGACTGCTGATCACCCAGATGCAGTTGCCGCCGTTCATCGCCACCCTCGGCATGCTCGGCGTGGCCCGCGGACTGACCTTCATCGTCGGTGGCGAGAACGCGGTTTACGGGCTGCCCAGCGGCTTCCGCGAGGTCGGCGAGGGTCAGATCGGTCCCATCCCGCTGCCGCTCCTGTATGTGGTCGTGATCGCCGCCGCGGGCTATGTGATCCTCAGCCGGACCAAGCTGGGGCGCTACGCGTACGCGATCGGCTCCAACAAGGAGGCCGCTCGCCTCTCGGGCATATCGCTGAACCGCTACCTGATCAGCGTGTACGTGATCTGTGCCGCCCTGGCCGGATTCGGCGGGATGATCGCCGCATCGCTCGTGCAATCGGGACAGCCCAACTACGGCGTCGGGCTCGAGCTCAACGTGATCGCGGCCTGCGTGATCGGAGGGACGAGCCTGTTCGGCGGCGTGGGGACGATCGGCGGAACGCTGATCGGGGCCTTTCTGATGGCGGTGATCACCAATGGCGCCGTGCTGCTCAACATCACGCAGTACTACCAGCAGGTGATCATCGGCGTGATCATCTGGCTCGCGGTGTGGTGGGACCAGGTCCGCCGGCGCCGGTTGGCCGCGGCTACGGCCACGGACGGAAGACGCAACGGCGACGGCCCGCAACAGCAGCGCAACGGCGACGCCCAGAACGGGCGCGGCAACGCCGCTGAGAAGGAGCAGCAGAGGGGTGCGCATGCGACGTAGGTTGCTCACCGCCGCATTGATCGCGCTGGCCTGCGCTTGGCGGGATGCGGCCTGGTCACGGTTCACCAGGCCAAGATCACGATCCAGAAGGCTCCGCCGATCCATCTTGCCGTGATCCCCAAGTCAGTCGGTCTGGACTACTGGACCAAAGTGCATTCCGGGGCGCAGTGCGCGGCAGCGCAGATGCGCGGCGTGAACGTCACGTGGAACGGGGTCACCGATGAGACCGACGTCGTCGGGCAGCTGAATCTGCTCAACAACTACATCGCGCAGGGCGTGAACGGGCTGGTTTATGCCGCCACCGACGCCACCGCGATGACCCAGGTGTCGACCGGTGCGGCCAAGGCCGGCATCAAGGTCGTCTCGATCGATTCCGGGACAACCCCCCAGCCTTCCAACGTGCCCCTGATCGCCACCAACAATGTGGCCGGAGCAAAGCTCGCCGCCGCCCAGCTGGCCAAAGCGATCGGACCGCAGGGAGGGAAGATCGCGATCATCGCCTTCCACGCCGGCACGCAAACCAACGACCAGCGCGTCCAGGGCTTCGAGGCCGGGCTGAAGCGATTCCCGAAGTTGCACATGGTCGGAATCCAGTACAGCCAGAACGACTACAACACGGCGCTCACCGTGACCGCGAACGTGCTAACGGCCAATCCCGACCTGAAGGGCCTGTTCGCCGCCAACGAGGCGAGCGATATCGGTGCGGTCCAGGCGATTCGGCTCGCGCACCGGGTCGGCAAGGTCAAGGTGGTCGGGTGGGACACCTCACCGGACGAGGTCAAGGGCGTTCAGGAGGGAATCGTGTCCGGGCTGATCTCTCAGGATCCGTTCCGGATGGGCTACGACGGCGTGCGGGCGGCCGTGGCGATGGTCCGCCACCGGGGGTCGCCCAAGAATGAGAACACCGGAGTGGTCATGGTGACCAGATCTGACCTGCGCAATCCAATCGTGCGGCAGTTCATCGCCCCCCGCTGTGGTTCTCCGCGGCAGGTCGATGTTGGCTGAGCCGGGCGCGGTTCTGAGCATCTGGCCGACGCCGACTGACGGCATCCCGTCCCGATGAAACGGCTCTGGCCGACAACGCAGAACTCATGCCGGGTGACGCGGTTTCGCCTCGCGATACTCGGGCGCATCCCGTTCTGGGCGGCTTTCGGGTTCGCGGGTGCGTTCTATCTGCTGCTGATCGACACCACGCAGCTGCCCGAGCTGTACGCCGGCGCCGGAGCGACGCTGATGGCCGCCGGGGGGTTTGAGGCGGCGCGGCGAGGCGGCCTGGGCGGCGTGAGCCCGCGGCTGACCTGGCTTGCACGCGGGTGGCGCGCCCTCGCACACCTGCCCGCCGACATCTTCTGGGTCTCGCTGGCGGCACTCCAGCAGCTCGTCTCACCACGGCACGCTCGCGGCGTCCTCCGGGCGGCGCCGTTTGCATTCGGCGACGCCGATGATCCCAAGGACATCGGCCGCCGGGCCCTGGCCGAGGCACTGGGCTCACTGACCCCGAACACGATCGTGATCGGGATCGACGCGGAACGCAACCTGATCCTCGCCCATCAGCTGCGCCGGACCGGCGGCGCGGACGCGGCCGACGTGCTCAAGCTCGGATGAACAAATGGGAGATCGTCGCGGCGCTGCTCGGCGTGGGCCTGCTGCCCTGCCTGGCCGTCTGCGCGCTGACCGGCGCGGCGCACGCCCTGGTGGCGGTGGAGGTGGCCAGCGTCCTTGTGACGACCATCCTGATGGTGCTGTCGGAGGCCTTCCAGCGACAGCCGTTCATCGACCTCGCGCTCACCTTCGCGCTGTTGTCGCTGGTCGGATCGCTGGCCTTCGCCCGGCTGATGGAGCGCAACCTGTGAGCGCGCGCCACGTGGTGGCTACCGGGCTGCTGATCGCAGGCGGCACGCTGCAGGTGCTGGCGGCGATTGGTGTCGCGGTGATGCGCGATGTCTATGACCGGCTTCACTATGTGGGGCTGGCCGGCTTCGGAGCGCTCCTGGTGGCGGGCGCGATCGTGGTGCAGGAGTCGTTCTCACTGATCGGCGACAAGGCGCTGGCGACCGCGGCTGTACTGGTGCTGTTCGGGCCGGTATTGGTGCACACCACCGCGCGCAGCCTACGCGTGCGCGAGCATGGCGATTGGCGGGCGGAGATTGACCACGCCGAGGGCGACGCCAGCGCACCGCCAGATCACAGGCCCGGCCGCGATGACGACGAGGCGCCGAGATGACCGGCTTGCAGATTGTCGCGCTCGCGATCGTCGCGGTGGCCGGCGGCACCGTCACGCTGGTGGCCGACCCCCTGCGCCAGACATTCGTACTGAGTATCTACGGGCTCTCGCTGATGTTCCTGTTCTTCGTGTTCCAGGCACCCGACGTGGCTCTCTCAGAGATCGTCGTGGGCACTGTGGGCCTGCCGCTGATCATCATCGCGGCGCTGCGCAAGATCGCCGAACAGGAGCGACAGGCGAGCCCGGATCGTGAGGACGAGTGAGCCGCCGGGGTCGACTGGCGCTGTTTGCGCTCGCCGGCCCCGGTCTGGCTGCCGTGCTGGTTCTCGGCTTTCGTGGCCTGCCCGCATTCGGCGACTACCACGGGGTGTACGGGCTGGTGGTCAACGGTGTCGAGCTGAGTGAACGACACGCCACCGACATGGTCACCGCGCTCAACTTCGACCTCCGGGCGTTCGACACTCTGGGCGAGGAGTACATCCTGTTCGCGTCGGTGCTCGGCGTGACGCTGCTGCTGCGACACACCCGCGGGGAGGACGAGGAGTACCTCGCGGCCGAGCACGGAATCTATGGATCCAGCGACGCGCTGCGGCTGCTGTCGCTGCTGCTGATCCCGCTGTTGATAGCGCTCGGCGTCTACCTGGTGATCCACGGTGCGCTGACCCCCGGCGGCGGCTTTCAGGGCGGGATCGTACTCGCGGCGGCGCCGGCGGCGATCTTCCTGGCCGGGCGGTACCTCGAGCTCAAGGCACTCGCCCCGGACTGGGCGCTCGAGGCGGTGGAGGCGATCGGCGCCGCCGGCTACGCCCTGCTCGGCCTGAGCGGACTGGTCTTCGCCTCGGTGTATTTCAAGAACTTCCTCCCCGCCGGAAATGCCGGCCAACTGCTGTCGGCCGGCTTCATGCCGCTCAACAGCATCGCGGTCGGGCTCGAGGTCACCGGGGCGTTCCTGATCGTGTGGACCGTCTTCCTGGACCAGGCGCTGCTGGTGCGCCAGCGGGCCGGCGCATCATGAGCTTTCTGCCGTTCGCGGTTGCGGCGTGGCTGTTCGTGGTGGGCCTGTGGGGAGTCGTCTCCAGTCGCAACCTGGTCCGGACCGTCCTCTGTCTGACCATCGTTCAGTCCGCCACCTACGTTCTGCTGCTGGCGGTCGGCTACCGCTCGGGAGGCACAGCACCGATCGTGGCTGACATCCCCCCGGTGAGCCGGCTGGTCGATCCGACGGTTCAGGTGCTGGTGCTCACCGACGTCGTGATCGAAGCCACGGTCACCGCGCTGCTGCTGGCGCTGGTGGTCCAGGCGCATAAGCGCTGCGGCAGCCTCGACCCCGACGACCTGCGCCCTCTGCGCGACTGAGCGGCACGCCGATGCCCCACCTCACCGCGCTGCCGGTCGCGGTGCCGTTCATAGCGGCCGCGGTGCTGGTCACCCTGCGGCCGCTCGACCGGCGCTGGGTCAACGACGCGATCAGCGGCACCGTCGCGCTGTCGGTGGTGGCCTTGGGCGCGATCCTCCTCGCACGCTCGGCGCAGCAGCCGTTCGCCTACTGGATGGGCGGATTCCGGCCCAGCCACGACGTCACCATCGGCATCTCGTTCTCGATCGATCCCATCGGTGCCGGCCTGGCCACCTTTTCGGCGCTGATGGTGGTCGCCGCACTGGCCTACTCGGTCCGGTACTTCGACAGCGTCGACGGCCTCTTCCAGGTGTTGATGCTGCTGTTCGGCGCCGCGATGGTGGGGTTCAGCCTGACCGGCGACCTGTTCAACCTGGTCGTCTTCTTCGAGCTGATGGGTGCCGCCGCCTACGCGCTGACCGGTTACCTGATCGAGGAGCGCGCCCCGATCCAGGGGGCGATCAATTTCGCCATCACCAACAGCATCGCCGGGTACGCGATGTTCGCCGGCGTGGCACTCCTGTACGCGAGGACCGGGGCACTGAACATGGCCCAGATCGGCCTGGCGCTCGACCGGCACGCCGTAGACCCGCTCGTGGTGGTGGCTATGGTCCTGCTGTTCATCGGCTTTCTGACCAAGGCGGCGGCAGTCCCGGTTCACTTCTGGCTGGCGGATGCTCACGCTGTCGCGCCCGTGCCGGTCTGTGTCCTGTTCTCGGGCGTGATGATCGAATTGGGGGTGTACGCCGTGGCGCGGCTGTACTGGGTGATCTTCGCCGGAGCGATGCATCCGCACGTCGAGACGCTGCGGGCGATCCTGGTCGCAATCGGAGTCACCACCGCACTGCTCGGCGCGGTGATGTGCTTCATGCAGCGTCACATCAAGCGTCTGCTGGCGTTCTCGAGCATCAGCCACGTCGGCATGTTCATCTGCGGGGTGGGCCTCCTGCAAGCCAAGGCACTGGCCGGAGTGGCGGTGTACGTCATCGGCCACGGTCTGGCCAAGGGCGCACTGTTCATGTGTGCCGGTGTGCTACTGCACCGATTCGCCACCATCGACGAATTCGACCTGCACGGGCGCGGACGGGAGGTGCGCTCGGTGGGGGTGCTGTTCGCTCTCGGCGGTCTGTTCCTGGCGGCGCTGCCGCCGTTCACTTCGTTCGCGGGTAAGTCGCTGGTGGAAGCCGGGGCCAGCGGGCTCGGCTACGACTGGCTCATCCCCGTTTTCATTGTCGCCTCCGCCCTGACCGGCGCAGCGGTGCTGCGCGTCAGCGGTCGGGTATTCGTCGGCTGGGGACCGAAGCAGGGTCCCGATCCCCGGCAGGCGCGTGCCGCGGAGGAAACCGAAGAGGAGATTCAGACGGCTCGCGACCACACGCCGCCGATGATGATCGCGGTGCCCGCCGTGCTCATCGTTCTCGCCATGGCCGTCGCACTGATCCCCGGCTTGGTGCCGGCGTTCGAGCAGGCCGCCGCGCGCTTTGTCAACCACGCTGCCTATGCCACCTGGGTACTGAAGGGGCACCCCGTGCACTGGCTGGCGGTCGCCGCTAGTCACGTCTCCAGCGACGATTTCATCTACAGCCTGGTCTCCACGACCGGCGCCTTCGCGCTGGCCGGACTCGGGCTGTTCGGACGTCCGCTTCGCGCCGCGCTGCCGGCTTGGGTGGGGTCGCCCGTACTGGGGGGCCTGCACGGGCTGCGCGCCCTGCACTCGGGCCACATCGGCGACTACATCGCGTGGTGGACCGCGGGCGCCAGCGTACTGGGGGCGGTGTGCCTGCTCGGGCTGGCGTGAGTGTGGGCCGCCTGGTGCGCGGCGTGCTGGTGGCGGCCCTGGCCGCCTTGGGCCTCGGGGCCTGCGGTCCGCCGCCGCCGCAGGTCCCCCTGGCGCAGGCCGGCACGGTGTCAAACGCGCTCACGGGCATCACCACCACCTGTGGGTACGCCTACCAGGAGCTGGCGTTCACCCCCCACCCCGATCTCGGCCCCCTGGAGGCCAGCGCGGTGGCGAACGTGAGCGCGCTCGCTCCCGTGGTGGTCCGCAATCCGCGCTGGATCTATCAGGGAAAGACCCTGGGCCAGATCGTGGCGCTGTCGATCCGGTACCTGGATGACTGCTCGCTTCGCCGGGCCGCCCGCCGGCTGCAACGCGAGACACGGGCGCGACTCCGGCGATGAGCGACTAGGCAAAGGCCATCACCACGACTGTGCCGTCATCCTCGAGCGGTTCTCGCCAGGAGTCAGTAACGGCCTGCTGGATCGCCATAGCCGTGCCGGCGGCAGTGGGGTCGGCAGCGTCGTTGAGCGCTGCGCGGAGACCGTCGACGCCAAACGTTCCGCCGTCTTCGGTATGCCGCTGCGTGATCCCGTCAGTGAGCAGGATCAGCCGTTGACCCGGGTTGATGCGGCGCTCGGAGAGACTGAAGCTCGGCGCTTTGCTGCCGGTGCCGAGGGCAGGATGGGGATGGCCCTCAAGCTCTGAAAGGTCGCCCTCGGCGTCGACGATGTACGGCGACGGGTGGCCACAGTTGACCCAGGTCAGCCTGGCCGTGGCCGCGTACCAGCGAGCGACCACCGCAGTGACGTAGAAGTCCTCGTTGTCGAGCTTGCGCACGGTCTCGTGCATGAGGGAGAGCGCCCGGGGGAGGTCGGATCCAGCACGACGGGCTGCGCGTAGAGCGCCGAGCGCGGCAGCGCCGAGTCCTGCGGCCGTGGGCCCTTTGCCGGCGGCGTCGGCAATCGCGATCCAGGCGCCGTCACGATTCTCGACGAAATCAAACCAGTCCCCTCCCACGTCGTAACTAGGCAGCAGTACCCCCGCCAGCTGCGCGCCGGCGATCCGCGCGATGCGGGGGGGAACAGGTTCTGCTGTATCTCCGCCGCCGGACTGGTGGGCTTGTGCCGCCGGGCGGCCTCGATGAGATCCGTGTAGTCATTGGCCAGCTCCAGCGCGGCGGCCCCTTGCTTGGCGATGTCGCTCAGCGAACCGAGCGGGCTCCCGAGGCACAGCAGTAGTCCCGTGACCCGACCGCGGAGCCAGAGCGGCTCCGCCACGCAACCGGGCAGCTGATCCTGCAGCCGTTCGTAGAACGCAGACAGTCCCTCGGGCACGATCTCAGGGCCCAGCGCCGGGGGTGCATCGATCCGTTCCGGGAACTCGGGCGATCCCGCCAGCCTGAGCAGATGCGATCCGTCGATGTCGACGACATACAGTGCTACGGCCACTCCAGCGGCGCGGCGGGCCTCAGCCACGAGCTGATCGGGCACCAGATGGGGCGGCACCTCGTCGAGTACGCGGGTGACCTCGAGCGTCAGCGGCTGGTCTCGGCCCAGCCGCCCGGCCGACTGAAACGGCAGCGGTGCGATCTGCCCGAACGCAGCCGGCGAGCGGTGGCGGGCTTGCGATGCGTGGACCGCGTCCCCCCGCAGCGCTGCGTTGAGTACCTCACGGGTGGCGAAGTGCCGATACAGGGTCGAGCGACCCACCCCCGCCGCCGCCGCGATTTCGCCCATGCTGACGTTACGGTCGCCGGCCAGTGTCGCCGCGGAGCGAAGGATCCGCTCACGGCTGGCCAGGGCATCGGCCCGCATATGCGGCCCACCGCGGGGGGGCGGCTCGATCTCTGCGTGCTGCGGCACGGGCTGCGACATCGCCACGGCGAACGCTACCGACCCCCCGTCGCCACCGGCCCGGCGGGTCCGGCGACCCACCGCGAGTTGTAGTGGCTCTGTCCCAGTTCTGTCCAACCTCTCCGGTTTGCCCGGATGGCCAAAGGGTAGCTGAGCATTAGCTGTCCCATGTATCTGGGACTCCGAAAACTAGTGAGGCGAGAGCAGATCGAACTCGACGACAGCTCGCGCCGCTAATGGCGTCGACCGCTACGGAGAAGAGGAATGGCCGAATCTGATCGACCGGTTGGCGAGCTCCTGCGGGAGCTTTCCGAACAGACCACGACGCTGGTGCGTCAGGAGCTTGAGCTGGCCAAGCTCGAGTTGACCGAAAAGGGCAAGCGCGCCGGCATCGGTGCCGGCATGTTCGGCGGCGCCGGCGCGATTGGGTTCTACGCCCTCGGCGCCCTGACCGCATGCCTGATCCTGGCTCTGGCTACGGCGGTTACAGGATGGCTGGCGGCGCTGATCATCGCGGCCGTCTATGGGGCTGTAGCCGGCGGGCTCGCGTTGGCGGGCAAGTCGAAGGTCCAGCAGGCCGTTCCCCCCGTACCAGAGCAGGCCACCGACAGCGTGAAGGAGGACGTGCAATGGACCAAGACCAGAGCGAAGCAAGCGCGGAGCTAGACAGCGCGCCGGGGCGCACGCCCGAGCAGGTGCGGGAAGAGATCGAGCAGACCCGCGCCGAGTTCGGCGACACAGTCGCCGCCCTGTCGGAGAAGACCGACGTGAAGGGACAAGCCAAACAGGCGGTCGACCGAGGCGCAGGCAGACGCTAACCGGCAAGGTCGCCGAGATCAAAGGCACGGTCTCGGGTAAGACGGAGGAGTTCGTCTCCTCCGCGCGCGACGCGACACCTGAATCCGCCGAGGATGCTGGACAGCGAGCGGCCGGTTTCGCCCGACAGAACTCCGCGCCGCTAATCGCGTTGGCGGCGTTCGGGACGGGCCTGCTGATTGGACGACGGAGGAGCGAGATGAGCTTGGTGTTCAAACCGGTGGGGATCGTCAGCGGCGTGCTGGCGGGACTGATCGGCAAGAGGATCTTCGCGCTCGTATGGGGCTAATCGACGACCAGGCGCCCCCGGAGCCCAAGCACCGGCAGGTCCAGCTGGGGAAGCTCGCCGCAGCGCTGGTGCTCGAAGGTGCGATCTTCGGAATGATCCGAGGGTTGACCGAGCACGGCGCGCGCCATGGCTTCCATGCACTGACCGGCGAATGGCCTGGCGAGGAAACCCCGGAACCGGAGGATGACTGATGACCGTGTGCGAGCGGCCTGGCAGAAATCGCACCGCGCGGCGAGCTGAGGTGGAACGATGGCCACAGGCTCTTCCCAGCGACAAGACGCAGAATCGGCGACACAACCCGGCGGGGCGTCGAAGGGCGGCGCCGGACCAGCCCAGCCAGACCTTCCCCGCTCGGCCTGGCCGGGCGTACTGAAGCGAACCCTGAAGGAGTTCAGCCACGACAACCTGACCGACCTCGCGGCCGCGCTCACCTATTACGGGGTGCTGGCGATCTTCCCCATGATCATCGTCGTCGTGTCGATCCTCGGCCTGATCGGCAGGTCGGCGACGCAGCCGCTGATCCAGAACCTCGGCACCGTGGCGCCGGGCCCGGCCAAGCAGATCTTCACCAGCGCGATCAACAACGTGCAGTCCGGCCGCGGAACCGCCGGAATCGCTGTTTGTGGTCGGGCCTGGCCGTAGCCCTGTGGTCGGCGTCGGGCTACATCGCCGCGTTCATGCGGGCGTCCAACGTGGTCTGGGACGTCGAAGAGGGCCGGCCGATCTGGAAGACCGTGCCGATCCGTCTCGGGGTCACGCTGGTGACGGTCGTGCTGATCACGGCCAGCGCCGCCGCGGTTCTGTTCACCGGCGGCCTGGCGGCCCAGGTCGGGAAGGTAATCGGCGTCGGCAGCTCCGCGGTGACGGTCTTTGACATCGTCAAGTGGCCGATCCTGCTCGTGATCGTGAGCGTCATCCTGGCGATCCTCTACTACGTCGGACCGAACGTCCGCCAGCCCGGAATCCGCTGGGTCACCCCCGGCAGTGTCCTGGCGGTGCTGCTCTGGATCATCGTGTCCGCCGCATTCGCCTTCTACGTCTCGAGCTTTGCCTCCTACAACAAGACCTACGGCGCGCTGGGCGGGATCATCGTCTTCCTGGTCTGGCTGTGGCTGACCAACGTGGTGATTCTGCTCGGCGCGGAGCTCAACGCCGAGATCGAGCGCGGGCGACAGATCCAAGCCGGCCATCCCGCCCACCGTGAGCCATATCTACCGGCCCGGGACGAACCGAAGGCCTAGCGCGGCGACCGCGAGACTCAGGTCACAGCTCGTCGGGCCAGAACACCGGCAGCGCGACCGGAATCGCCTCGGGCCAGGACTCCGGCAGTCCCTCCGGCACGTAGAGGCGAAAGCCGACGCTGCGCTCGCGCTCTCCGAGTGTCAGGGGCGGCTTACCGCACTCGGGGCAGGTGACGATGTAAGCCGCCTCGGCGCGCGCGAAGCGAAGCCGGCAGCGTGTACAGCAGACGATGCTCACGAGCTCTCTGCCTCTCTTGCCCTTCTGATGGGAGTGCGCCCGGTAAGCGAGAAGAGCGGGGCTTGCGGAGCGTTACTGCGAGCCTAGCACCACGACTCTCCGATTCATATAGCGCACGTGTTCGATGGTCTCGGATTCTATTTACTCCTGCCTATCCGTGCTAGCCTGGGCGGGCTTTGATGACCACCCTGTTCGAGGTGCCGTTCGCGAGCGCGATGAGCGATAGCGACCAGGCCCTTCTCGCGCGCAGCCTCGACATGACGAGCCACGTCCGCCCCGACACCGGCCTTGGAGGCGAAAGCCAGGGCGTGGCTCGCCTTGACCACGGCAGCGGACTGTTTCTGCGCCGCGGGCCAGAGGCCGGCCGGTGGCTGCTGCAAGCCAGGACCTGGGGCGATCCGGCGCCCGCCCAGCGTGCACGAGTGGCACGTGCTCGCCAGCGGCGCCGCCCAGGCACTCGATCGCACCGTGCCCACCCCCGCGCGCGTGCTGGTCACCCCGCCGGAGATCCTTCAGCGGCGGGTTGGCCGAGCCGTCAATCGGCGCTTCACCGGCCTGCGCCGGCGCATCGTCGGCCTCGACTGAGCTCACGCCCGGGCTCGACCGCCCCCGCACAACATGACTGAGCTCAGACCCGCAGCCCCAGCCACAGCAGCGCGGTCGCCGCGACGAGGGCCGGCGGCACCGTCACCGCGCCGAGCCGGACGAACTCGCTCAGCTCGAACTCCACCCCCTCCGCGCGTAGCACCCGGCGCCACAGCAGCGTCGCCAACGAGCCCACGTGGGTGAGATTGGGCCCGACGTTGACGCCGATCAGCATCGCCAGCACCGGACCCGGGCCGAGGCTGGCGGCGACCGACACGAGAATCAGCGTGGCCGGCAGATTGTTGAGCAGGTTCGCGAACACCGCGCTCACCGCCGCGATCAGCAGCAGGTCTCCCAGCGCAGCACCGCTGGGCAGGAGGTCGCGCACCGCCGCCGTGAGACCATGATGGCTGGCCGCCGCCACGATCACGCCGAGGCCGAACACGAACACCAGGAAGCCCGGCTCAGCCGCCCGCGCCAGGGCACCCGCGCCGGTGCGGCGCCGTAGCAGCGCCGGGGCGTTGATCGCGACCGCGCCCGCGACCGCAAACCACGCCGGCGCCACCCCCAGCGGCGAGCTCAGCGCGAAGCCGGCCAGGGTCAGGGCCAGGATGACGACAGGGAACCGGGGCAGCTCTCGCGGCGACGAGTCGATCGCCTGCGACGCCGCCGGCGGCGGCTCGTCCCGCGACCAGCGTGAGAGCACCATCCACTCGACCGCCACCGTGGCGAGCGTCGGAAGCGCCATCAGCGCTGCGAACCGCGCAAACGACAGCCCGCTGGCGCGAAACGCCAGCAGGTTGGTGAGGTTCGATACCGGCAGCAGGAGCGAGGCCGAGTTGGCCAGATGGGCGCACGCGTACAGCGGCGCCCGGGGACTGCTGCCGAGCCGCCTCGCGGTCACGAGCACGATCGGGGTCAGCAACACCACGGTCGCGTCGAGACCGAGGACGATCGTGACCGCCGAGGCGAACCCGAACACCATCGCCAGCAGCCGCCGGGGGCTACCGTCGGCGCCGCGGGCCATGGACCAGCCCACCGCTTCGAAGAACCCCTCCCGGCGGCAGCCCTCGGCGATCAGCAGCAATGCGGCCAGAAATCCGACCGTCGGGGCCAGGGCGCGCAGCGCGCTGGCGGCGCCGGAGAGGCTGATGGCCCCCAGCGCCACCAGCAGCAGCCCGCCGACCGCGGCCGCCAGCGGTTCGACCGCGTGGCGGTGGGAGCGAGGGCGCTGCCGAGCGTCGCCGCGAGGATCAGCAGGGCGAGCGTCAGCGACAGCGGACCGGGCAGGTTGCCCTCTACCGGCCGGAGCGCCGGGCTATCGCGGGGGTCCCGCTGCCCGCCACACCGAGACGATCAGCAGCGCGCCCGCGGCCGCCGGTGGCAGCCACCAGGCGGCCACGTTCGCGCCGGCGAGCAGCGCCGTGAGAGCCAGCGCCAGCACCACTCCCACCGCGATCCGCCAGTCGTCGCCGACGACGAAGTCCCAGGTGAACCGCAGCAGCGAGCCAACCCACTTCATGCCTGCACCGGCGGCGAGTCGCCGCTGAGGCTGCGGGGGGACGCACCGGCGATGCGCCGGCGCAGCAAGGCCACGAGCCCGAGCGCGACCACGAGCACGGTGGGGATCAGCCACAGCAGAGACGCGTCGCTGCCGGGCCAGTGAGCCCCCGCGCCCTCCGCGCCCCAGAAGCTCCCGAACGAGGTCAGCATCACCCCGACACCGAACTTCATCGCGTTCTCGGGCACCCGAGCCAGTGGGGCATGGATGGCGGCGCCGGTGACCACCACGAGCACCACCGCCAATCCGGCCGCGGCCGCGGCCAGGCCGACGTTGTGCTGATTGGAGCCGAAGGTGAGCACGATGAACACCACCTCCAGACCCTCCAGGAACACGCCCTTGAACGAGATCGCGAACGAATAGCCATCCAGGCCGGTGTCGACGCTGCCCGCTTCGCGGGCGGCGCTGAGCTCCCGCTGATACGCCTCGGTCTCGTCGTGCAGCGCCTTCAGGCCGGAGGCTCTCAGCACCGCCTTGCGCAGCCATTGCAGCCCGAACACCAGCAGCAGGCCCCCCACCACGAGGCGCAGCGAGTTCAGCGGCAATGACGTCAGCGCCGGTCCCAGCGCCGCGGTGACCACGGCCAGGACGGCGATTCCAGCGCCCACGCCGATCATCGCCGACCTCCAGCTACGGGTCACGCCGACCGCGAGCACGATCGTCAGCGCCTCCACCGCCTCGACGGCGCAGGCCAGGAAGACCGACAGCGCGAGCCCGAACTCCGCGCCGCTCATGAAGATATGGGTCCGTTCAGCATGCTGGGCTCTACGTTAGGCGGTCGGCACGCCGGCCGGCGGCGTGGCCTGGAGTTCCTGGACCGCCTGCTCGCGCATCTTGAACTTCTGCACCTTTCCGGTGACCGTCATCGGAAACTCGTCGACGAACTTGACATAGCGCGGCACCTTGTAGTGGGCGATCTGGCCCTGACAGAACGCCCGCACCGCCTCCTGGTCGAGGCTGGACCCGCTGCGGGGGATGATCCAGGCCATCAGCTCCTCGCCGTAGCGGTCATCCGGAACGCCGATGACCTGGACGTCGGACACATCGGGATGTCCGTAGAGGAACTCCTCGACCTCCCGCGGATACACGTTCTCGCCGCCGCGGATGACCATGTCCTTGATCCTGCCGACGATGTTCACGTAGCCGTCGGCGTCCATCGTCGCGAGGTCCCCGGTGTGCATCCACTCCTCGGCGTCGACCGCGTCCGCGGTGCGCTCGGGATCGTTCCAGTAGCCAATCATCACGCTATAGCCGCGCGTGCACAGCTCGCCGCTGTGATCGCGCCCCACGGTCTCCCCCGTCCCGGGATCGACGATCTTCACCTCGACGTGCTGGAGCACCCTCCCCACGCTGCCGACCCGCTTCTCGAGGGGGTCGTCGAACGCGGTCTGGGTCGACACGGGCGAGGTCTCGGTCATCCCGTAGCAGATCCCCACCTCGCTCATGTGCATCTGCTCGATGACACGCTTCATCACCTCGACCGGGCACGGCGAGCCGGCCATGATCCCGGTGCGCAGGCTTGCGAGATCGTGACGGCTGAACTCCGGGTGTCCGAGCATGGCGATGAACATTGTGGGCACCCCGTACAGCGAGGTGCAGCGCTCCTGCGAGACGGCGGCGAGCGTCGCCTCTGGATCGAACCCGGGAGCGGGAATGACCATCGCGGCGCCGTGAGAGGTGCAGGCGAGATTGCCCATCACCATGCCGAAGCAGTGATAGAACGGGACCGGAATGCAGACCCGGTCCTCGTGGGTGTAGCGACAGTTCTCGCCCACGAAGAAGCCGTTGTTGAGGATGTTGCGGTGAGTGAGGGTCGCGCCCTTGGGAAAGCCGGTCGTGCCGCTGGTGTACTGGATGTTGATGGGGTCACCGGGCTCCAGCTCGGCGCCTCGGGCTCGCAGCTCGTCCTGCCCCACTTCGCCGGCGGACTCCAGCAACGCGCTCCACTCGGGATCGCCGAAGAACACCACGCGCTCGAGCTGGGGCAGCTCGTCGCGCACCTCGGCGATCATCGCGCGGTAGTCCGAGGTCTTGAAGGCGGGCGCCGCGATCAGCATCCGGCACCCCGACTGTGCCAGCGCGTACCGCAGCTCTGAGGTCCGGTACGCCGGGTTGACGTTGACGAGGATCACGCCGAGCTTGGCGGTGGCGTACTGCGCGATCGTCCACTCGGCGCAGTTCGGGCTCCACAGCCCCACACGGTCGCCCGCCGACAGGCCGGCGGCGATCAAGCCGCGCGCCAGCCGATCGACGGCGGCGCCGAGCTCCGCGTAGGTGTAGCGAAGTCCCTGAGCGCAGGACACCAGCGCCTCGCGATCGCCGAAGCGCTCCACGGTCCGGTCCAGATTCGCGCCGATGGTCTCCTCCAGAAGCGCCGTGGAGACGGGTCCGCGCGCGTAGGAAGGTGCGGTGTCGTGATCTGCGCCTGCTTCCACAGCGTCTCCTCGTGCTTTGCGTTTCCACCGGCGATTCTACGGTGGCCGCGGAGGCTAGGCGCCGGGGGAGATCCCCCAGCGCGCCCTGAAACTCTGCGCGGGGGCGAGCCGTCGCACCCCCTCGCCGGATTGGAACGCGTTCGGCGGACAGGTCATCGGCTCGAGCGCGAGTCCGCGGCGCCGCTGCGGCTCGGGCAGCGTGTCGCCGGTGAACACCATCAGGTAGCCGTAGGCGGAATCCATCCACAACGTCGCGCGGCGGGCCCCGTCGGCGGTGGCGATGCGCACCCGCGCGAGACCATCGTCGTCGCGTTGCAGGTCGGCGAATGCGTGGTCGAGCTGAGCGGCGCCGATCTCGCGGGGGGCGGTGAAGTCAAACGGGGTTCCGCTGACCTCGTGCGCCGCCACCGGGATGCCGCGCTGGTCTGACTCCAGGTAGCGCCGGCCCGGCGCCTGCAGGATCAACGAGTCGACCGTGTCGGTACCCAGCGTCAGATACGGGTGAGCACCGGTCCCGAACGGGCACGGGGCGGCTCCGGCATTGGCGACGGTCGTGGTGACCGCGAGGCCATGCTCGTCGAGGGCATACTCGACCCGGATCTGGATCGTCTGCGGCCATCCCGGTTGGGGGTGCAGCACATGCTCCATGACCACGCGCGCGGGATCGCGCTCGGCCACGGTCCAGTTGGCCCAGCGCACCAGACCGTGGATCGCGGTGGCGGTCTCGACCTCGTTCAGAGCAAGTTGATGACGCTCACCGTCGAACTCATAGCGCCCGTCGCGCAGCCGGTTGGGCCATGGGATCAGTACCTGGCCCCGGCCGCCACTGCAGCGTTCGCGCTCGTTGTAGCCGTCGATCACCTCGGATCCGGCGACCGTATAGCAGCGCAACCCGCCGCCCACCTCGACCACGACCGCGCGCTGCTGGCCATGACGGATCTCATGCTGGTCGCCCGAGGGCTTCACGATCGGAGCTGACGTTGTCACCGCCGGGCACGATAACCGAGCGACGGTTGCGTCGCCCGACCTACTTCACGACGATCGTCGCGGTCATGAAGGCGTGGAACTGGCAGTAATAGCTATAGGTGCCGGACCGCTTGAACGTCACAGTGGCACTCTGGCCGGGTTTCAGCGTCCCCGTGTCGAAGGCACCACTGTGACCCGTGGCCGTATGGGCGGTCTGATCGTGGTTGGTGAATTTGACCTTCGCGCCCGGTGCGACCGTGAGGCTCGGCGGATGAAAGGCGTAGCTGCTGATCGCCACGCTCACGTTTGCCTGAGCCGGAGCCACGCCGACGCTTGCCGTAGCCGAAGCCGAAGCCGCGCGGCTTGAGTGGCTCGAACTGCTCGAGCTCGAGCCGCAGGCGGCCAGCAGCAGCGAGACGGCCAGCGTTACGGCGGCCACCCGGGGGCTCTTCACCGCCCGGCTCATAGGTGTGCGCGCTGGTTGCCATGACCCTTATACGAGGCCCGGGACCGTCTGGATCACCGAGCGGCCGGGGCCCGGGACCGGCGGGTGCGGTCCGCCAGAGCGGTGATCCACCTGGCCGCCGGTCCCGTAGAGCGAGATGGACCCGGCGCCAGCCGCCGGGCCATTCCCCAGCCAAGGAGACCCGGATGACTCAATCCACCACCACCGACGAGCAGCCGCCGGCCACCGGCGTGGTCGAGCAGTTGGCGCGAGACGACGTCGAGCGCAAGCGGTTCTTGAAGATGGCCGGCAAGAAGATGGGCGCCGGCGCCGCTGCCACGGGACTGGCCGCCTTCATCGCCGCCTGCGGCGGCTCATCGAGCTCATCGAGCTCATCGAGTGCGCCGCACCGACCTCGAGCTCTTCCTCCGCCGCGGCTGCGACCACCAGCAGCAGCAGCGCCAGCGCGAACACCGGCGATCTGGCGATCGTCAACTACGCGCTGACACTCGAGTACCTGGAGTCAGAGTTCTACGCCAAGGTGCTCAACAGCGGCCTGTTCCACGGCCAGAACCTTGCCGTGATCAAGACCTTCGGCGCCGAGGAGGACCAGCACGTGGCCGCCCTCGCGAAGGTCGCGAGCAGCCTCGGGACGCCCGCCGCCAAGCCCACGGGGAAGTTCCCGATCAAGAACGCCGCTCAGGTCACCGCTCTGGCGGGAGCCGTCGAGAACCTCGGAGCGGCCGCCTACCTGGGCCAGGCCGGGAACATCCAGAGCAAGGAGATCCTCGCCGCGGCGCTGGCGATCCACAGCGTTGAAGCGCGTCACGCCGCGACCCTGAACCTGGTGCTCAAGAAGTCGCCGACCCCCGACGGCGCTTTCGCCAAGCCGATGACCATGGCCCAGGTGCTGGCCGTCGTCAAGCCGTTCATCGCTTAGCCCCGACCCCACCTTTTCAAGAGAGGAACCAACCCAACATGATAAATCCTGACCTGGCCAGCCCCGAGCTGGGCGCCGTGGAGGTTCACGGCGTGACCCGCGCGAGCTTCATCCTGCGCGGTGCGATGACCGCCGGCGCCATTTATGGCGCGGCTGCCGTCGGCCCGTACGTGAGCAACGCGTTCGCTGCCGGCGGAGACCTGGACATCCTCAACTTCGCGCTGACGCTCGAATACCTGGAAACCGACTTCTACAAGGTCAAGGGCAAGGCCGTCGGCCTGAGCGGCGAGGCGAAGACGCTGGCGACCATGTTCGGCGACGAAGAAGCCGAACATGTGGCCGCGTTGACCATGGCGATCAAGGGCGCGGGAGGCACACCGGTCAAGAAGCCGACGTTCGCCTTCCCGGTCACCAACCAGGCGTCCTTCCTGAAACTCGCCTACGTGCTCGAGAACACCGGAGTCGGCGCCTACAACGGCGCCGGGCCCTCGCTCGTCAACAAGGCGCTGCTGGCCGCAGCCGGTTCGATCGTCCAGGTCGAGGCTCGGCACGCCGCATCGATCGCCCTGCTGACGAACTCCGCGATCACGCCCTCCGGCGCGTTCGACAAGCCGCTGAGCAAGGCGGCGGTGCTCAAGGCCGCCGGGCCGCTGATCAAGTAGGACAAGCCGCCCGATCCGATGTGACAGCGCGGCTCGCGGTCTCCTGCTCCTCCTCCGCGGGTCGCGCTTCACAATCGTCCGGATGGGTTCGCTCCCTCATCGATCTGCTCCAATTACCCCACGCCTCCAATGTTCCGAACCCCTCGAAGCCTGCGTCAGCCGCGGTCCGACCTCCGGACCCTGGCCGACGAGGACCTCATGCAGCTCGTCCACGACGGCGACGCTCGCGCGTTTGAAGTGATCTTCGATCGTCACGGTGACGCCGCCTTCTCGCTTGCCTACCGCATGTGCGGACGTCGGGCGATGGCCGAGGACGTCGTGCAGGAGGCGTTCATATCGCTGTGGCGCAGCGGCGCACGCTACGACCGAGCGCGGGGAGGCGTGCGCTCCTGGGTCCTCAGCGTGGTGCATAACCGGGCGATTGACGTGTTCCGCCGCGATGTCGTCCGCACCAGCCGGGACATCAACGACGACGGCATCGCCGAGCGGATGCCGGCGCGAGAGCGAACCGACACCGAGGTGGAACGACGCGACGAGGCTGAGCAGGTGCGCAGTGCTCTCGGCGAGCTTCCCTCCGAGCAGCGCCAGGTGATCGAGCTCGCGTACTTCGGCGGCTTCAGCCACAGCCAGATAGCCGAGATGCTCAAGCTCCCGGCCGGTACCGTCAAGGGACGAATGCGCCTGGGACTGACCAAGCTGAGGCTGGCGCTGGGTGACCCGGCCGGGGCCATGCTATGACCGGAAGGCAGCCATGAGCCCGGATCGCACGCCTGACATCCGTGATTGCGGCGCCGACGTGGCGGCTTACGCCCTCGGTGCCCTCGAGCCCGCCGAGGCCGACGCCTTCCGCCGGCACCTGGAGTCGTGCGCCGTCTGCCGCGACGAGCTGGCCGCCTTTGACCAGGTCGTCGAAATGCTGCCGATGAGTGCACCGCAGCATCGCGCCCCGAAGGCCCTGCGCCGTCGGGTGCTGCGCGCGATTGATGACGAGCCGATGGTCCAGCTCGCCGGCGAACGACGGCGCCAGACTCGCCGGTGGCGCCCATCGCTGACCATGCCCAGGCCGGCGATGGCCTTCAGCGCCATCGTCCTGGTCGCTGCGGTCGCCCTAGGGGTGACCCAGCTGGGCGGCTCGGGCGCCGCCCGCACGCAGGTCATCCGCGCTCAGGTGATCGGCACTCCGGGCAGTGCAGAGGTCAAGCTGACCAGCGGCCGGGCGGAGCTGATCGTCCACCACTTCTCACCTCCGCCCGCCGGACAGATCTACGAGGTCTGGCTGGGACGCCCGAACCGCCCACCCGCGCCGACCAGCGCGCTGTTCAGCGTCACCGCCAGCGGCGAGGGCGACGTCGACGTGCCCGGCAACCTCCGGGGCGTCAATCGGGTCATGGTCACGCCGGAGCCCGCCGGCGGCACCCGCGTGCCCACGCACCCCGCCGTGATCCTCGCCAAGCTCGCCTGAACCGGCCGCCGCGGGCGTGAAGGCGCTGCCCGGACACCGACCTCGGCCGGGCGATGATCCAAACCCGCCCCGCCTCCGTAAACAGAGCAGCCAGTTGAAATCAATCGATCGGAGATCGAAATGTTGGGACTTGACAACCCGCTGCACATAGCCTTCATCCTCGTTCTGCTGCTGCTCGTGTTCGGCGCCAAGCGCCTGCCGGAGCTCGGCAAGTCGCTCGGCTCGGGCCTCCGCGGCTTCAAGGAGTCGATCAGCGGCGAGGAGCCCCCCAGCCATCTGACTCAAGCTCACAGCCCGGCTCGCGTCGACGAGCTGACCCCCATGCAGACTGTCGAGCCGGTCGTCGCGGCCAACGCCGTGCCGACGTCCGAGCCGGTCGCCCGCACTCCGATGCAGCCGGTCGCGTAGGTCAGCGCCCTCCGGTCCAGGAACACTGACGATGCAAGTGCCAAGCGCGCTCGCGCCGGGCCGGATACGTCCGGTCACACACGACGCTCAGCTCAGCTACGTCGATCATCTCGACGAGCTGCGGACGCGACTGATCGTGTCGCTGCTAGCGGTGGCGGTCGCGTTTGGCCTCTGCTTCTGGCAGAACCACCAGCTCCTGAACCTGATCAACCAACCGCTCGCGCATCAGACCCAGCAGCAGGTGCGTGACGGTCACGGACCACTCGGAGCGACGTACACGGTCCAGCGCAGCGCCCGCGACGTCGCCAGGCAGCTCAACGCGGTGGTGGGCGTGCTCAGCGCACAGAAGCAGGCTCCCACCGCCGCGGCCGCCCTGGCCAGCGTCCAGAGGAACCTGCAGCGCGACGTGAAGCAGCTTTCGACCGCCCCCACCGGGGACAAGCCGGTGACCCTCGGGATTGGTGAACCCTTCACCACCACGGCCACCGTCTCGCTTATCTTCGCGCTGATCCTGTCGCTCCCGGTCATCCTGCTGCAGGTGTACGGCTTCTTCATGCCGGCGTTCGACCCCGTTCAGCGCCGGCGGATGTTCCCCGTGGTGTGCGCGATTCCGGGCCTGTTCGTGGCCGGCGTCGCGTTCGGATACTTCGTTGTCCTGCCCGCGGCACTGCACTTCTTCCAGAACTTCAACAGCGGCCAGTTCAACGTTCTGGTACAGGCCAGCCAGTACTACAAGTTCGCGGCCACCGTCCTGCTGGCGATGGGACTCCTGTTCCAGATCCCGGTTGCGATCATTGCCGTCACTCGCGCCGGGCTGGTCACGCCGCGACAGCTGCGTCAGAACCGCCGCTACGCGATCCTCGCCTGTGGCGTGGTCGCGGCGCTGCTACCCGGGGATGCGATCACGCTGCTGCTCGAGACCGTGCCCCTGTACCTACTGTTCGAGTTCAGCGTCCTGATCGCCGGGATCGCGGAGCGCCGCTCGGCGGCTCGGACCGCTCGGGCGGGCGGCGACGGCCCGGCCGCCGGCATCAACTGAGTTCGGCGCCAACGGATGAGAATCGCGATCGTAGGCGCCGGCGTCTCGGGCCTCGTGGTGGCTCACCTGCTCGGGCGCGAGCACGAGGTCACGGTGTTCGAGGCCGCCGACTATGCCGGTGGGCACACCAACACGATCCGCGTCGACACGCCCAACGAAACCCACCACGTCGACACCGGTTTCATCGTCTTCAACGACCGCAACTACCCCAACTTCGAGCGGCTCTTGCACCGGCTCGGGGTGGCATGGCAACCCTCGACGATGAGCTTCAGCGTCAGCGACGGCATCGGCGACTTCGAGTACAACGGCGGCTCGGCCAACGGGCTGTTCGCCAAGCGGGCGCTACTGGTCACCCCCTGGTTTCATCGCATGCTGGCCGATCTGGCCCGGTTCAATCGCGCCGCCCGTGCACTGGTGCACCTCAACGGGGACGGTCCCTCCCTCGGTCATTGGCTGGAGCAGCAACGCTTCTCGCAGCCGTTCATCGACCGGCTGATCGTGCCCCAGGCCTCCGCCGTATGGTCGGCTGACCCGCAGCAGATGTGGACCTTCCCCGCCCGCTACCTGGCCGAGTTCTTCGATAATCACGGGATGCTCGCGCTGCGTAACCGGCCGCGCTGGCGCACCGTGCAGGGCGGCTCCGCCCGCTATGTCGAGGCGCTCGCACGCCAGTTCAGCGGGCGGATGAGACTGTGCACCCCGGTTGCGGCCGTCCGCCGCCACGCAGACCACGTGGTCGTCACGCCTCGCGGCGGCGACGGCGAGCATTTCGACGAGGTCGTCCTGGCCACCCACTCAGACCAGGCGCTGGCGATCCTCCAGGACGCCAGCGATCGCGAACAGCAGGTCCTCGGCGCGATCCCGTATCAGCCCAACGAAGCGGTCCTGCACACAGACGTGCGCATGCTCCCCCGGCGCCGGCGCGCCTGGGCCAGCTGGAACTACCACCTGGCGCAGCCTCCGGGACCTCATAGCACCGTCACGTATCACATGAATCGCCTGCAGTCGCTCCAGGCCGAACGCGAGTTCTGTGTCACGCTCAACCGCAGCAGCGAGATCGACCCGGCCCACGTGATCCGCCGGATCTCCTATGGCCACCCGGTGTACACGCCGGCTGGGGTGCGGGCCCAGGGGCGGTTCGACGAGATCAGCGGTCGCGGTCGCACCCATTTCTGCGGCGCGTACTGGGGCTGGGGCTTTCACGAGGACGGCGTGCGTCAGCGCCCTGCGCGTGGCCGAGCGCTTCGGAGCCCGGCTGTGATCACCAGCTGCATCTACGAGGGCAGCATCCGCCACCGGCGCCGGTCGCCGCAGCGGGACTTCCGACACCGCCTCGCGCTGACCTACATCGATCTTGACGAGCTTCCCTCGCTGCTCGGCGGCCGACTCTGCGCGCCGCATCCAGGCCTGCTGCGCTTCCGCCGCCGCGACTATCTGGGCGATCCGGCCACGCCGCTGGACGTCGCCGTGCGGGCGCGCGTCGCGGAACTGGGCGCCCCGCCACCACAGGGCCCAATCCGGCTGCTGACTCAGCTGCGGTCCTACGGCATGTGCTTTAACCCGGTCAGCTTCTACTACTGCCTGGACCCCGCCGCCGAGCGGGTGCAGACGGTGCTGGCAGAGGTCACCAACACCCCCTGGGGTGAGCGTTACTCCTACCTCCTGCGAGGCGGCGAGACGGACCCGGTGCTGCTCACCGGAACCTTCGCCAAGCAGCTGCACGTGTCGCCGTTCATGGGCATGGACCACGTCTACCAGGCGCGCGCAACCGCTCCCGGTCGCACTCTGTCGGTCCACATAGAGAGTCACCGCGGCGGGAAGGCCGTGTTCGACGCCACCCTCTCGCTCGAGCGCCGCGAGCTGACCCGCGCCTCCGCGGCTCGCATGACCGCACGCTATCCCCTGGCGACCGCCCGCGTGCTGGCGCTCATCTACGGCCACGCCGTGGGCCTGAAGCTCGCCGGGGCCCCCGTCCATTCCCACCCCCGGCCCGGCGAGGCGACCGGATGAGTCCCACCGCGACCCGCCTGTACCGAGCGCTGGCGTCGCTGCTGCTGGGCCGGATCAGAGTCGGCAGCCTGGTCGTCGTGGAAGGTCGCCGGCGCAGGGTGTTCGGCTCCGGGGCCCCCTCGGCGACCATGCATCTGCACTCGCCGCTGGTGTGGCGCGCACTGCTGCGCGGCAGCCGCGGGCTGGCCGAGTCATACGCCGCCGGTCAGTGGGACTCCCCGGATCTGGTCGCCGTGATCCGCCTCGCCGCGCGCAACGCCGTGATCCTCGATCGCGTTCGCGCCGTCACCGCCCCGTTCTGGACCCCGGGACAGCGCTTGCGCGCCCTGCTGAACCGCCGCACCCGCCGCCGCAGCCGTCGGGACATCGCCGCCCACTACGACCTCGGCAATGAGCTGTTCGAGCGGATGCTCGACTCGACCATGATGTACTCGTGCGCGCTGTTTGAGCGCGAGGGGATGACGCTGGAAGAGGCCTCGATCGCCAAGCTCGAGCGGGTCTGCCAGCGGCTCGAGATCGGACCCCAGGATCGCGTGCTGGAGATCGGGACGGGCTGGGGCGGTTTCGCCATTCACGCCGCCGAAACCCGGGGCTGTCACGTGACCACCACGACGATCTCTCGCGAGCAGCACGACTACACGGTCGAACGGGTCCGCCGCGCCGGCCTCAGCGACCGGATCACCGTGCTGATGTGCGACTACCGGGATCTGCGCGGCCGGTACGACAAGCTCGTCTCGATCGAGATGATCGAGGCCGTCGGCTGGAGGCACATCGGCACCTTCTTCGCCAAATGCTCGGCGCTGCTCACCCCGCGAGGGGCGATGCTGCTGCAGGCGATCACCATTGACGACCGCGCCTACGAGGTCGAGAAGGCGTCCAAGTCGTTCATCAAGACCTACATCTTTCCCGGTGGCTGCCTCCCCTCCACCGAGGTCATCACCCGAAACGTCGCTCGCCGCACCGACCTGCAGGCCGTCGGTCTGGAGGACATAACCGCCAGCTACGTGGAGACCCTCCGTCGCTGGCGCCACAACTTCGCCGCTCGGTCGGCCGAGCTGGCCGAGTTGGGCTACGACGAGAGCTTCCGGCGTATGTGGACGCTATATCTGTCCTATTGCGAGGCTGGCTTCGCCGAGCGTCGAATCTGCGATGTGCAGCTGTTGCTGGCCAAGCCCCAATGGGCGGTGGTGGCCAAGTCGGCGCTGCGCAGCGCCGAGGCCGCCGGAACGGGTGAAAGCTCCCAGCTTTCGCGCCGATGGTCAGGATTCTAACCACGCGGTAACCCGTTTACCCGCGGTCCGCGCATTGTCTAACAACCGGCGTCCGCGATCTCACGGCGCCTCCACATCCCAAAGGAGCAGGTCCTATGACTCATATCAATCTCGAGGCCGTTGACACCGACGGCGCCATTCGCGAGGCTGCCGAAGCGGTAGCGGGTGACACCCGTCTGGACTTCTTGCGCAAGGCTGGCGTGGCCGGCGGCGCGGTAGTCGGCGGTGGCGCGATTCTCGGCGGGCTGCTGAGCCCGGCGCTGGCATCGGCGAAGGGTAATCCGCCGAGTTCTTTCGGCAAGGGCGACATCGGAATCCTGAACTTCGCTCTCACGCTTGAATACCTGGAGCGGGCCTTCTACAACGAGGCCACTGCCAAGGGAGCGGTCTCCGATCCCCAGACGGCCACGTTCCTCAAGGTCGTGACCCACGACGAGCGCAGGCACGTCGATTTCCTCGAAAAGGGCCTTGGAAAGGCTGCCGTCAAGCAGCCGAAGTTCAACTTCCAAGGCACCACGGGCGATCAGACCATGTTCCAGCAGACCGCGTATGTGCTCGAGAACACCGGCGTCCACGCCTATCTTGGCCAGGCCGGGAACATCAAGACCCCGGCCTATCTCCTGGCGGCCGCGCATATCGTCACGATCGAGGCTCGCCACTCCGGCGCGATCGGCCTCATCATCGGCAAGGCGATTAACCCGGACGGCGCGTTCGACAGGGGCAAGAGCGCCAAGGACATCCTCAAGGCAGTCAAGGGCACCGGCTTCATCGTCGGCTGACCCACCGTCTGCCCGCATCGGCGCCCCGCGTCGAGCTGGCGCAGTGCCGCGCCCCGCGGCGGGGAGGACCCGCCCGGGGCGCTTTTCATTGCTCATCCGGAACGTCGTTTTGTTCCGCCGGAACGTCGTTCTGTTCCGCCGGAACGTCGTTCTGTTCCGCAATGACCCGCTGGGCGATCGCCAGCGCCGCGTTGGCCGCCGGCACGCCGGCGTAGACGGCGGTGTGGAGCAGCACCTCGCCGATCTCGGCCGGCGTCAGACCGTTGCGCAGCGCGCCGCGGACGTGCATCTCGATCTCGTTCTCGCGCCCGAGCGCAGCCAGCACGGCGAGCGTGATCGCGCTCCGGGTGGAGCGCGGAAGGCCCTCCCGCGTCCACACGCTGCCCCAGGCATAGCGGGTGATGAAGTCCTGAAATGGTGCCGTCAGCTCGCTGGTCCGCTCGATCGCCCGGTCGACGTGGGCATCGCCGAGCACCTCCCGGCGAACGGCCATACCGGCTTCGTAGACGGGATCGCTCATGGTCCTCCTTGTGGTGTCAGTTCCGCGTAGCCCTGAGCCGAGATCCCCGCGGTCATGGCCGCTCCAGCGCGCGATGCCGGGCCAGGGCGCGATCGATGAGCTCATCGGCGCCGCCGAGGTGCTCCGGCGGCGCCTGCGCCTCCGACACGCCAGCGGCGGCCAGGGCCTGCAGGTTGTGCTGCATCCGTCCAACATCGACCTGCAGGTGCTCGAGCAGCTCACGGGCCCACGCCGCCGCCGACCCGACCAACTCCAGCAGCTCAGTATGGACCCCCCATTCAGCCTGCCATGCGCCCGCCGCCCGCTCAAGCTCCTGCTCCATGGACGCGAGTATGGTGGCGACCAGTCCCGGTATCCGCTTGGCGCAGGCCAGCACCGAGACCGACGCCACCGGGTTGCGCTTGTGGGCCATCGCCGTCGAGCCTCCGCCCCCCGGGTCGGCCCCCTCGGCAACCTCGCCGAGCTCCGGCTGCGCCAGCAGCTTGACGTCGAGGGCGATCTTGGCCAGCACCCCCGCCAGCACCCCCAGAGCACCGGCCAGGTTCGCGGGCCGGACGCGGATCGTATGCCAGGGCAGCACGGGCTCCGCGAGTCCGAGCTCCCGTGCCACCCGCGCTGCGATCGCCGGGGACCGAGCCCCCACCGGGCCGCCCATCTGAACCGCCAGCTCGCCGTCGCGAACGGCCACCAGTCGCGCCAGGGCGGCGTCGATGCCGTCCAGCCATCCGGCCGCGCGCAGACCGAAGGAGACCGGAAGTGCCTGCTGCAGCAGGGTACGGCCGACGAACGGGGTACGGCGGTGAGCATCCGCCAGGCGCGCGGCGGCGTCGGCCGCCGCGTACGCGTCATTCAGCAGCGGCCCGAGCGCCCGCTGCGCAACCAGCATCAGCGCGGTGTCGAGCACGTCTTGGCTGGTCGCGCCCAGGTGAACTCCTGCGCGTGCCGGCTCGCCGACGGACGCCTTCAGGGCCGCCACCAGCGGCACCACCGGGCTCACGTGGCGGGCACCCTCGGCGCCGATCGCCGCCACGTCGAACTCACGCGCCCGACAAGCGGCGGCTATCTCCCGAGCTGACGCGGCGGAGATCAGGCCCTCGGCCGCACAGGCCTGCGCCAGCGCCGCTTCCACATCGAGCATCGCCTGCAGCCAGGCCTCGTCGGTCAGTGCTCGAGCGCCCTCACCGCGCGCGTACACACCGGCGAACAGAACCCGCTCAGATGGCAAAGAACACGGTCTCGCCCGGCCCCTGCAGCCGGATGTCGAATCGGTAGCCGTCGGCGGTGGGTACCGCCAGCAGGGTTTCGCGCCGATCCGCCGGGACCCCGGCCAGGACCGCATCGGCCGCGTTGAGCTCCACCTCGTCGGCGAAGTAGATCCGCGTCACGCAGCGGTGCAGCATCCCGCGTGCGAACACCGATACGTCGATATGCGGCGCCTGCATCGAGCCGTCCGGGGCTGCGACGGGTCCCGGCTTGACCGTCACGATCTCAAAGCCACCGTCCCCGTCCTCGGCGCCGCAGCGGGCAAAGCCGCGAAAGCCCCCGAGCTCAGATCCCTCGCCGTAACCGCGAAGATCGGCGAAGCGGCCGTCGGGATCGGCCTGCCAGGTCTCGATCAGGTTGTCGGGCACCACATCGCCCGCGCCGTCGTACACGGTGCCGCCGATCCGGATCGCCCCCGGGGTACCCTCGGGCACCACGTTCGGCCCCTCGGTCCAGGGCAGCCCGATGGCGAAGTACGGCCCGACGGTCTGCGAGGGGGTCGACGCGAAGATCAATGGCTTTCCTCGAACGGGGTCGGGGCGGGGCCCCGCAGGTAGATGTCGAAGTGGTAGGCCGCCGCCCAGTTGGCCTCGGTGTCATGGATGGAGAAGCGGGAGATCATCCGGTCTCGCCCGCGCTGATCGCTGACCGAGTTGAAGATCGGGTCGTAGGGGAAGAACGGGTCGCCGGGGAAATACATCTGGGTCACCAGCCGCTGGGTGAACGCCCGGCCCAGCAGCGAAAAATGAATGTGCGCCGGACGCCACGCGTTGTAATGGTTGCCCCAGGGGTATGGCCCGGGCTTGATCGTGAGGAACTCATAATGGCCCCGCTCATCGGTGACGCACCGGCCCGCCCCGGAGAAGTTCGGATCCAGCGGCGCCGGCCACCGGTCCCAGCTGTGCAAGTAGCGCCCGGCCGCGTTGGCCTGCCAGATCTCCACCAGCGTCTCTCGCAGCGGCTTGCCCTCGGTGTCGTAGACGTACCCGCTGACCTTGATCCGCTCGCCGATCGGCTCGCCTTCGTGTTGCACGAGCAGGTTGGCGTCGTCCTCGCTGACGGCGCCGAAGGCGCCCAGTTGCGGACCGGTGATCTCGGTGATGGTGTGCGGGAGGTAGACCAGCGGCTGCCGCGGATGCCGCAGCGCCGTCGACTTGTACGGCGGATAGTCCAGCGGCGGATGGGCCCCCTCGTCCTCACGCAGGTAGTGCTTCGGTGTGTCGGCGGCGGGGTCGTAGCTAGCCCGCGGCTTGGTGCTCGGCTGCCTCATCTCGGCCCTCGTTCCCGTGTATCGGTTTTCAGCCTGTGTCATCGGCTGGCCAGCTCTCGCAGGGCTGAGAGCTCCTGGTCGGTCGGCGGCGGCGTGCGGAGCGGCTCGTCGGCCACGTGCAGCTCCCAGCCCGTCGCCTCACGCACCTGGGCCACCTCCACTCCCGGATGGATTTGGGTCAGCGTGAGCTCGCAGGTGGAGGGTGCGGGCTCGAGCACGCCGAGGTCGGTGATCACGGCGGTGGGGCCGCGACCACGGAAACCGAGCCGCTCGCGCTCCCCCGGCCCGTCGCCGAAGCCCACGGTGGTGCGGAAGTCCAGCTCGCGGACGAAGGTTCTCGTGGTGTGGGGCGCGATCACCACCACCTCCTGGCAGCTCGAGGCGATCTCGGGTGCGCCGCCGGCCCCGGGCAGGCGAGTCTGGGGCCGCTCGTAGTCGCCGATCACGGTGGAGTTCAGGTTCCCGAACCGGTCGACCTGGGCCGCGCCCAGAAACGCCACCGCGACCCGGCCGGGACCGATCCAGTAGTTGAACATCTCGGGCACCGACACCACGGCGTCAGCCGTCTCGGCGAGCTCGCCGTCCCCGATCGACAGGGGGATGTGAAACGGCTTGGCGCCGATCGTGCCCGACTCGTAGACCAGCACCAGCTCGGGGTTGTGGACCATGCGTGCCAGGATCGCGGCCGTGCTGGGCCGGCCCACGCCGATGAACACCGACCGCGCGTGGGTCAGCCATCGCGCCGCCACCACGGTTTGGACCTCGCCCCCGGTGGCATCGCTCACGCCGCGCTCACCTCCTCCAGGACATGCTTGCGCATCCAGGCCGTGAACTCGTCACGGTCCCGGCTGGCCTTGTCCCAGAACCGGTAGAAGGCGTTGTCGCGGTCGGTGATGCCGAGGCTGTAGGACGGCCGCGAGCCGCCGGGCGCCTGCGCCACGGCGTCGATCACCCAGCCGGGGATCACCACCCCGCCGGGCCGCGGCTCGAGCCGCTCGACGATCCGCTCGACCGTCACCAGCGCGCGGTCGGCCGAGAGCACCGCCTCCTTCTGAACGCCGGGGATACCCCATAGCTGCACATTGCCGGCGTGATCCGCCTCCTGGGCATGCACGATCGCCACGTCGGGCCGGAGCGCCGGAACGGCCGTCAGTTCCTCGCCGGTGAACGGACACGTGATCGGCCGGACCGTCGTGCGGGGGGCCAGGTCCGTGCCTCGGTACCCCCGCATGACCGCAAACGGCATCCGCGCCGCACCCGCTGCGTAGCGGTTCGCCATCCCGGCGTGGCTGTGCTCCTCGATCTCTATCGGGCGCGGCCAGCCGTGCTCGATGGCGTCACGGAAGCGGTGCAGCGAGCCCACCCCCGGATTGCCGCCATAGGAGAACACCAGCTTGCGGGCCGCGCCCACCCCGATCATCTGGTCATACAGGATGTCGGGCGTCATCCTGATCAGCTCGAGCTCACGGCGGCCCTGGCGCAGTAGCTCGTGCCCCGCTGCGAACGGGATCAGGTGCGTGAAGCCCTCCATCGCCACGGCGTCGCCGTCGCTCACCAGTGCGGCGACCGCCTCGCTCAGCGAGGTCAGCTCAGCCATGCGCCAGCGCTGTGCGGGATGGTTGGCCGAGCGGCAGCCCGACGTAGTTCTCGGCCAGCGAGGTCGCCGCCGCCGATGAGCTGCAGACATATTCCAGCTGGGAGCGCTGCAGCCTGCGCCCGTAGGCGTCGTCGCCCGGATTGGTGTGCAACATCGTGGTCATCCACCAGGAGAAGTGCTGCGCGCGCCAGACGCGCTCCAAACAGCGGCCCGAGTACTCCCGCAGACCGGCGTCCGACCCCGAGCCAAAGCGTTGCACCAGCGCGTCGGCGAGAACCGTGACGTCGGCGACGGCAAGATTCAGGCCCTTGGCGCCGGTCGGCGGCACGATGTGACAGGCGTCTCCGGCCAGGAACAGGGAGCGGTAGCGCAATGGTTCGGCCACGAAGCTGCGCATCGGGGTGATCGACTTCTCGAGCACCGGCCCTTCGGTCAGTCGCCAGCCGTCGCTGGCCAGGCGGATGTGGAGCTCCTCCCAGATCCGCTGATCGGGCCAGTTGGCGACGTCATCGTCGGGTCGCACCTGAACGTACAGCCGGCTCACGGCCGGCGAGCGCATGCTGTGCAGGGCGAAGCCCCGGTCGTGCTGCGCGTAGATCAGCTCATCCGTCGACGGTGCCACGTCGGCCAGGATCCCGAGCCACGCGAACGGGTACTCGCGCTGCCAGACGCTCACCTCGCGCTCCGGGATCGCGGTCCGGCAGACGCCGTGAAACCCGTCACAGCCGGCCACGATGTCACAGCGCAGCTCGTGCCGGTGCCCCTCATGGGTGTAACGCACCACCGGCTCATCGCGCTCCAGGCCGTCGATCGAGACGTCGCCGCACTCGAAACGCAGCGGCGCGCCCGATCCCAGCCGGGCGCCGACCAGGTCCTTGACGACTTCCGTCTGGCCGTAGATCGTCACGGCCCGGCCGCCCGTGAGCTCACTCATCGGGATGTGATGGCTGGCACCGTCGAAGCGCAGGTAGATGCCTCCGTGAACCAACCCCTCGCGATCCATTCGCTCGCCCACCCCCGCCTCGCGCAGCACCTCCGTCGTGCCCTGCTCCAGCACCCCGGCACGGATCCGCGCCTCGATGTACTCGCGGCTGCGCGCCTCGAGCACCACCGCGTCCACGCCGTGGCGTTCCAGGAGCGCTCCCAGCAGCAAGCCGGCCGGGCCGGCCCCCACGATCGCGACCTGCGTACGCTCGGACATCACGCTGGCGCAGGACGATAGTGCTTTCACGGTGCGCGCATAGCGCCCTACCGTCCGATGTGCCCGCGCGCCGGGACGATCCCGCTGGGACGATCCCGCCGGCCCGGCTGCTGCCGGGGAAACGGCTGGGCGGTCGCGCCGACCGGTGGGTCAGCGGCGCACGCTGCAACCCCGCTCGAACGCGGAAGCGAAGGCCGCGAGTGGTTGGGGCGCGCCGCGAAATTAAAGGCAGAGGTCAGGTCACCGGTGGCCCGGCGTCGCCATGGCGTCAGGTTGGGGACTCGCACGCGGAACCGGGTCTCCAGGAAGCGCAGCGTAGAGGTGTGGTCGAACACGTCGGAGCACACCAGACCGCCGCGCGAGAACGGTGAGACGACCAGCATCGGCACGCGAAAGCCGAGCCCAATCGGGCCACGGATGCCGTTGGCCTGGTCGGGCAGCTGTGAAACGGTGAGGTACTCGCCCTTGGTTCCGGGCCGGGGTGTCGGCGGGGCCACGTGATCGAAGAAGCCGCCGTTCTCATCCCAGGTTATGAACAGGGCCGTTCGCTTCCAGCTGTCGGGATGCGACACCAGTGACTCCACCACCTGTCGCGCGCCGATCTCACCCGCGTGCGGGCTCGAGAAACCGGGATGCTCGCTCTCCCCCAGTCCCAGCAGCAGCCACGAAACCTGGGGCAGTCGTTTGTGCTCGAGATCGAAGAGAAAGTCGGCGGGATAGGTGGGAGCCACGCCCCGGTCATAGAGCTTGCCCGGCTGGCTGTACTGCTTGAAGTAGGTCAGCACGTTGTCCAGCACGGCCCCGCTGCCGCCGTTGTACACCTTCCAGCTGACGCCCTGAGCGCTCAATCGCTCGGGCATCGTCGTCCAGCTGAACTTGCCCTGACGCCGGCTGGGGTCGCTGATCGTCTCCACCAGCGGACCCCCGTGCGTGCCGGCCGGATCCAGCCAGGCCGACATCGACATCAACCGGTTGGGGTCGGTGGGGCCGATCACCGAGCAGTGATAGCCGTCGCAGATCGTGAACTTGTCGGCCAGCGCGTAGTAGAACCGAAGATCCTGCCCGTTGTAGTACCCCATCGTCTCCTCGGGCCCGGGATCGCCCGCCGCCTGGTGGGCGGCCAGGAACCGGTTCATCCGGCCACCGTTCCACGCCTGATGCTGCGGTCCCCAGTCGTGAGTGAGGTCGGCCATGCAGTTGGTGCTGAAATGGAACGGCTGCAGCTTGCTCCCGCCGGCGCCGCGCTGGTGGAACACACTCCGGCCCTTGCGGTCGCCGAACCCGCGCACACCGGAGTAGCAGCCGAAGTAATGGTCAAACGAGCGGTTCTCCTGGATCAGGATCACCACGTGCTCGATGTCGGCGAGCGTGCCGTGCCGGGGGCCCGCCGCGACGGCGCGCGCGACCAGGTCGTCGACGGTGCCGCCGAGTCCCGCCGCCCCCATTCCGGCCACTGCGAGGTCGCGGAGCGCGCGACGTCGCGTGATCCCTGCGTCACCTGACATCTGAACCCTCTCGTTTGCACAGCGGCCGGTTGAGCCGGAGCGTATCGATCGGGCTGGGCGGTAGGCTCCCAGCCGATGAGCCGATGAGCCGGAGGGCGATGGCGATCTGGGTCCGGTTGCTGGTGGCCGCCGCTGTGGCGGGGCTCGGCGCATGGTCGGCGAGCGGGGCGGCGTCGGCCGTCGCGCACGGGGGCAGGTGTCGCGGCTGGGGCCGGGCGGCGCTCGCGGCTGACCCCCGGGCCCGCGCGCTGCGGGTGTTCGCGATCCAGTTCGAGCAGCACCCCCAGGCCATGCGCAGCACGGCGGACTACGCCGCCGCGATCGACTGCGCGATGCGCACCGAGGTGCTCCCCCACCTCGCTGTCGGCCGCCCCAACCTGGTCGTCTTCGACGAGGACGTGGGGCTGGAGACGATCGCCATCGGCCCACGCGGGGCGGCGGCGCGGGCGCTGCTGCGCCGGGGCGTCCCGGCGTGCGCGGGCCAGGCCAGCCCGTGCGTCACGCTGGCGACGCTGTCGGCGATAAACACCGGCTACGGGTCTGCCCTCTCCTATCTCGAGCGGCGCCACCCCAAGCTCTCCGGCCAGCTCGGCCGCAGCTTCGTGGCCGCCACCGACGAGTTCGCGCGCGTATTCATGACCACCATGGCGTCAGCCGCGCGTCGCTACGGCGTGTACGTGATCGCGTCCAATACTCAGGCCCCCTTCCGGCTCACGCGCGACCGGCGTGCGATCGCCGCGCTGGCCGACCCGGGCGCGCGGCGGCCGAAGTTCGTCTACGCCCCGACCGCGGGAGCGGCCTACGACCAGACCTTCGTCTGGGCGCCGCGGGTGCTGCATCCCGGCGCGCCGGCGCCGCTGGCCAACCTGCTGGCCGACAACTACAAGGTGCCGCTGACATCGTTTGAACTGGCACTCGGTTTCGCACCTGGACCGAGCCGAGGCGCCGCCGCACGGGCCAACCTACGGCCCGTGCCCATCCCGGGGACCGCGGCGCGTCTCGGCCTGGCCACGAGCCTGCCCGCGTTTCAGTACGGACCGGCGGGGAGCCGCCCATGCGCCGATGTGACGGTGACCTACATGCGCTGCCTCGACCGGCTCGGCGCCAACGTGGTGATCCAGGCCGACGCCAACGACGGGCAGTGGACCGGGAGCGACGGCAAGGAGCTGTGGCAGCCGCTGTCCTGGATGGGCTCCGCCTTTCGTGCGGTCAGCGACCCCACCGTGCACTTCGCCTACGCTGTCAATTCGTTCATGGTCGGCAATCTCGCAGACACACCGTTTGACGGCCAGAGCGCGATCCTCGAACGGGGCCGGCGCGGCCGCGGCTGCCACTACGTCGGCAACGGGTCGTTCATCGGTGGTCAGGACCTTCCGGCCTACCGCCGCTACGCCGGCGCCAAGCCGCAGTTCCTCGCGCTCGCGCCCTGGGTCGCCAGCGGGCCGCGGGCGCGGTTGCGCCCGCTCGGCGCGGCGCTCGCCGCCGGCCGGGGTGGTTCTCGCTACGTCCAGACCGCGGTGATCGCCGACCTGCCGTTCGGAGTCGGCCGGTCCCGACCGGGCTGTCTCACGGCGGGGCGATGAGAACCTCTCGGCACCGTCTTGCGGAGTCCGCGCCATGAGCGGCATCTCCCGGCGCGAGGCGCTGATCGGGGCTGCCACCGGCGCCACCGCGGCGGTGTGGAGCGACGTGGCCTCCGCCACCGCGCGTGCGCCCGGTCAGTTGCCGCCACGGCGCGTCGATGTCGTCGTCATCGGCGCCGGCCTGGCCGGCCTCAGCGCCGCCAGCGACCTGGTCCGGGCCGGCCATTCGGTGGCCGTGCTCGAGGCTCGGAGTCGGGTCGGTGGTCGTACCCTCAATCATCCTCTGGGTGGCGGTGAGGTCGTCGAGGTCGGCGGCCAGTGGGTGGGCCCCGGACAGGACCGCATCCTGGCGCGGGCGCGGTCGGCGGGTGTGAAGACCTTCAAGACGTACACCAAGGGCAACCAGGTGCTCGACTACGCCGGTCAGCTGAGCCACTTCACCGGGCTGATTCCGCCGCTGCCCGCGCCCGATGCCGCCGACTTCGCCAGGCTGCTGTCCAAGATCGTGGATCTGCAGTCGACCATACCGCTCGATCGGCCCTGGACGGCGCCGAATGCGGCGGCGCTCGACGGGCAGACGCTCGAGACGTTCAAGCTCGCGAACACCAGCACGTACGGAGCCCGCTTCCTGCTCGACCTCGCGACCCGGGCCGTGTTCGCGGCCGAGCCACGCGACCTGTCACTGCTGCACGCCCTCTTCTACCTGCACTCGGGGGGTGGGATCATCAACCTCACCAGCACGGCCGGCGGTGCCCAGGACTCGCGCTTCGTCGGCGGCTCACAGCTCGTCTCGATCCGGATGGCGGCCAGGCTCGGCGACCGCGTCGTTCTCGGCGCTCCGGTGCGCCGGATCGCCCAGGATCGCGGCGGCGCCACCGTGGTCAGCGAGGCCGGTACCTGGCACGCGCGGCGGGTGATCGTGGCGATCGCGCCGACCCTGGCGGGCCGCATCTACTACGAACCGGCGCTGCCGGCGCGGCGAGACCAGCTGACGCAGCGAATCCCCCAGGGCTCCGCGATCAAGTTCGAGGCGGTGTACGCAAAGCCGTTCTGGCGCGAGGCCGGGCTGAATGGCTACAGCAACAGCGACCGTCCCGTGGTCCGCTTCACCTATGACAACTCGCCCCCGAGCGGACGCCCCGGAGTGCTTCTGGGTTTCGTGGTCGGCGAGGACGCGCGGCGGCTCGGCACCCTCGGAGCGCCCGCGCGCCGACGCGCCGTGCTGGCGTCGTTCGAGCGCCTGTTCGGGGCCGCGGCCGGGCACCCGCGTTCGCTGATCGAGCACAACTGGGCCAACGAGGTGTGGACGCGGGGCTGCTACGCCGGGTACATGCCACCCGGCGTCTGGAGCGACTTCGGCCCCGCGCTGCGCGCGCCGGTCGGGCGCCTGCACTGGGCCGGGACCGAGACGGCCGAGGTGTTCAACGGTTACATGGACGGGGCGGTCCGCTCGGGCGAGCGCGCCGCGCGCGAAGTGGCTTCGACCCTTTAGCGCTCGGTCAGCGGCCGGGCAGGTGATAGATATCGATCGTGCTCGTGCTGGCGTTGCTCAGATAGCTGCCGGTCGGCTCGATGATTCGTCCGCCCACGACGATCGGGCTGTTCCAGTGCCCGACCGCCACCGGCAGCGCGCGAAGCAGCCCACCGGAGGCGGGGCGCCGGATATCGAGGCGGCCGTCGGTCTGGTCGTAGATGTACAACAGGCCGCCGGCCAGCACCGGGCTGGTCCCCGGAGTGCTGGCCTGCCAGGCGACGCGCAGACGCGGATGACTGCCGCCTACGAGCTCATAGGCGGCGGTGCCGGAGAGGTCGGCGACGAACACGAACACACGCCGGCCGTCCTTCCATACGGCCGGAGCCCAGAACACCTGGCCGCGGCCGGGGGCTGAGAGCGCCTGCAGCTCGCCGCCGAGCCGGGGGCCTGGGCCGCCCGTGGTCCCGTTCAGGCGAGCCAGGTTCAGCAGGTGAAGCATTGCGTCCTTGCCGCCCTGGACCGCCAGGCGGAAGCCGTGGTAGCTCGGCAACACGGCCGGGGAGGCGCTGCCGACATCGGCGTCGGCGTGGGAGAGCGCCAGTTGGTTGCGCGGTGTCCAGTTGTGAAGCAGACGGCTACCGTCAGGCGAAAGCTCGAGCACGCTGTCGCCCCAGCTGGTCGACCCGTTGAATGGCCCGTTGCCGGTCGCGACCAGAATGTTGCCGCTGCCGGGCTCGATCACCGCGCCGGCGCGGCCCCAGATCGCGTTATCCCCCCGCGTATTGGTGACCCCGCAGGAGCTCGCCTGGATCAGCGCGTGGCGGTCAGAGCACTCGGAGTTCCAGACGTGAGCGATCGAGCCGGTGCTGCGGTCGATCGTCACCACATGACCGTCGTAGGGTGGGACGTCACCGATGTACCCGCCGGTCACCGCGACCACGTAGGGCCCGCTGACGTTCAGCGCCGAGGCGATCTTCTCGTGGGCGGGATCGAACGTGATGCTCCGCGCCCACAGGCGGCGCCCGCTCGCCGCCGACAGCTTGTACACGATCCCGTTGGGGCTGGCCGAGTACAGGTAACGCCGGCTAGGGTCGGCGACCGGGCTGGCCGTGGTGACCTGCGGGTTCCCCGGGGTGCTGTTCACGCCCGGCGGCGAGAACTCCCACAGCTTCGCGCCGGTGCGCGCGTCGAGCGCGATCGCCTTGCCGTAGGTGGTGGTGACGAAGATCATGTCCCGCCGGTGACCGCGCACCTTGACGGCATGCAGCTCGATGGCGGGAGAATCGGCGACCCCGTTGATCCGCACCCGCCGCAGGCGCAGCCGTCCGAGGTCGCCCGCGGTGATCCCGGTGTGGGCCGGACCCACGCCGCTGCGTTGCGCGTTGTCGCCGAACCCCGGCCAGTCCCCGCCGGGGATCACAGCGGCGGCTGTAGCCGTCGCCGAGGAACCGGGATCGGCACCCGACCCGCTGCCGGCACCCGCGATGCCGGCGGCGTGACCGCACGCCACGACGGCCAGAGCGCAGGCCAGCAGAAGGGCGCGGAACGGGAAGGCAAAGCTCATCGAAGCGCGGATGCTAGCTGCCGCGCCGCCGGACCCTTGGGTATGGTCTGACCGGGACCGAGATGGGGCTGCATACGAGTGCCCGCGCCCTGTCGGCAGTTCCGCGTGGCTTTAAGGAAGCAGACGAGAGTGGTGAGGGATGGATCTCTGCGGCGAATCGGAGCTGGCCCAAGAAGTAGCGCGCCTGCGTGCGGAGCTCGCCCGCCGCGAGCGGGAGGCCGCCGACAACGCGCTGCAGCTCGAGCGTTACGCCGCCGATCTGCGCGAGACGTTCAAGGAGGAGCGGGCCCGCTCGCTGCAGCTGGCCCGGTCCTACGCCGCTACGGTGCGGGCTCTCTCCAACGCGGTCGAAGCTCGCGACGCGTACACCGGCAAGCACGCCGAGCGAGTTGCGGCCTATGGGATCCAGATCGCCGGCGCGTTGGGACTGCCGCGGCCCGAGGCACCTGAGATCGAGTTCGGCTTCCTCCTGCACGACATCGGGAAGCTGGCGATTCCTGACGCCATCCTCTACAAGCCGGGCGAACTGACCGACGAGGAGCGAGCCCTGATGGCCAAGCACCCGGAGATCGGAGCCGCCATCCTGGGTGAGATCGAGTTTCTCGCCGATGCCGCCAAGGTGGTGCGATCCCACCACGAGCGGTGGGACGGAAGCGGCTATCCGGACGGTCTCGCCGGCGAGGAGATCCCGCTGGCGGCGCGCGTTTTCGCGCTGGCCGACGTATTCGACGCCCTGACCAGCGATCGGCCCTACCGGCCCGCCTCGTCGATCGACGAGGCGCGCGGAATGATCGTCGCCGGTGCCGGCACGCATTTCGACCCGCAGATCGTGGCGGCGTTCATCGCCATCGACGACGAGACGTTCAGTCGCATCGGAGCTGAGCTCAGGTGACGCGCGGCGTGCTGGTGGTCGACGACGATGCGTTCATCCGCAAGCTCGTCGCCACCACGCTTGAAGACGTGGCCGAGTTCGAGCTGCACGAGGCCGCGGACGGCCTGGAGGCGGTCGAGGTGGCCCGGCGCGAGCAGCCGGCGATCGTGTTCCTCGACGTCGATATGCCGCATCTCGACGGGATCGGCGCCTGCCGGCAGATGCGCGCGGACCCCGTCACGAGGGACGCCACCATCGTGATGCTCACCGCCGCCCACGGGGACCACGTCGAGCGGCTGGCGCATGACGCAGGCGCCGACCTGTTCCTGACCAAGCCGTTCAGCCCCCTCGACCTGCTGCGCCTCGTCGACCGCCTCGTCGGGCAGCGGGAGCGCTAGTTCAGGAAATCTTGATCAACACGATCGTGTTGATCACGAAGAGGATCGCGAATCCAACCGTCCAGCGGTTGAGATTTCGCTCCACCAACGAGCCACCGCCCAGAGGGCCGGCGCCGGTCCCCACGCCGAACGCGCCCGAGAGACCGGCGTCCTTACCGGAGTGCATCATGATCAGGAACACCAAGCCCACGCTGATGATCACCTGGACGAGTTGCAGAATCGTCGTCATGCTCGAGGATGGTAGCGGCTGCCCATGACCGCGTCAGCCCTGGCCGGCGTCGTCGAGGGCGCGCAGGATCTCGATCGCCTCGGCCCTCAGAGTCGTGTCGGTGGCTTGGAAATCGGCCTCCGACAGCTTTCCGGTGCGAAGGTCGAGCTCCGCGTCGCGGATCTCCCGGTACTTGGCGTCACGCCTGGCCTCGAGCTCGGCGATCGCCGCCTCCCGCGAGTCCCCGGCGCGGGAACGACGTTCGCTGCGCAGCGGTGCGGAGATCACGTAGATGGCAACGGCCAGGACGACCAGCACGATCACGTACTCCACGGCGGACCGGGCCTCGACTCAGACGAGTTCGCGCGCCCGCTCGGGGGCGGGTGTGACCGCTCCCGCGTCGCCCGGCTCGAGCGGGGCGTCGACGCGAACCCGGCGCCGCGGGCCTGACGCCAGCGGCAGCAGCGCGATCAGGCCGCCCAGCGCCGCGACGATCGCTCCCAGCCACAGCCAGGTGACCAGCGGCGAGACGATGAACAGGAAATTGGCCGCCCACGGCCGCGAGATGAAGCGCGAGGTGAGCTCGCGGATCGCCAGGTCGCGCAGCGAAAAGAGCTGTGACAGCGTCCTGGCCCGAGCCGCCGGCGGCTGGCTGGCGGCATCCTGCAACGCCTTGCCGATCACGGCGTCCCCCCGGCTGATAAGGCTCTGGAGCGGCCCCAGGTTGGGATTGATGACCGTCCAGATGTCCTGAGTCAGACCGGCCCGCAGCCCCACGCGGCTCTCGCTGGACCCGTTGAAGAACCGGCCGATGGGACCGAGCGTCGGGTCCTGCGACGGATACACGCCGTAGCTGGTGTTCAGAGTGGCGACGCGATGGCCGCCGCGGCTGACGGCGAGAACCGCGCCGAAAGAGATCTTCTGCGCCGTGGCGTTCGCGGTGGCGCGCACGTAGCGGATCCGGTAACCGTCGAGCGTCACACTCTGGCCCGGCTTGATCGTCGCGGTGCGGGAGTGCTGGAATGACGTCGACGCCGCCACTCCGATCAGCGCCAGCGCGACACCGAGGTGAACGATGTAGCCGCCGTAGCGCCGGCGGTTGCGCCGGACCAGACGCCCCAGGGCCAACGGCGGGGATTCGGCGGTCATGGCCTGACGGGCCCGCACACCGCGGAAGAACTCCTGCACCACCGCTGCCACGGCAAACGCGCCGACGCTGAACATCCCGAGCGCAGCCAGGTGCGAGCCGGCCCCGGCCACCAACAGCAGCACCACCAGCACGGTGACCAGTGCCGCGAGCGGGAAGGCAAGGCTCCGGCGCAGCTTCGCCAGCGTAACCCGGCGCCAGGCGATGATCGGCCCGATACCCGATAGCAGCACCACGATCAATGCCAGCGGCACCACGAACGGGCGGAACGCCGGCGGTCCGACCGACACCTCGGTGCCGGTGACGGCCTGGGAAATGAGCGGGAAGAACGTGATCCAGAAGATCACCGCGGTCAGCGCCACCAGAAGCAGGTTCTGGAACAGGAACACCGCTTCGCGAGAGAGCAGTGAGTCCAGCTGCGCCTCGGACCGCAGGCGATCCCGGCGCCACAGCACCAAGCCGACCGAGGCGATCACCATCGTGGCGATCAGCGCGACGAAGCTGAAGTTGAGCGTCGGATCGCTCACGAACGCGTGGATCGAGCTCAGGATCCCCGAGCGCACCAGGAAGGTGCCGATGATGGCGAGCGTGCCGGTGCCCAGGATCAGGGACGCATTCCACACCTTCAGCATCCCTCGCTTCTCCTGGATCATGATCGAGTGGATGTAGGCGGTCACGCACAGCCACGGCATCAGCGCTGCGTTCTCGACCGGGTCCCAGGCCCAGTAGCCACCCCAGCCCAGCTCCGTATAGGACCAGCGGGCCCCCAGCAGGATCCCGATCCCCAGGCACAGCCACGCGGCCAGCGCGAACCGGCGCGTGACCTGGATCCATTCCGCGCTCAGCCGGCCGCTGATCAGCGCCCCGACGCCGAACGCGAACGGGACCAGCAGCAGCGTATAGCCGGAGTACAGCATCGGCGGGTGGACCATCATCGTGGTATGCCGGAGCAGCGGATCCAGCCCCGCCCCCTCCGGCGGTGGCGTCGGGCTGGTGGCGAACGGGTTGGCGAACAGCACGTTTAGGGCGACGAAGAACGTGGCCAGCCCGAACAGCACCGCCTGGGCGTAGGGAACGACGTCGCGCACGCGCCCCCGGGTCAAGAACAGCGCCAGGCTCGACCAGCCCGAGAGCAGCAGGACCCACAACAGCAATGACCCCTGCTGGGTGGACCAGATCGCCGCCACGCGGTAGAACAGCGGCGTGGTGGTGCTGGAACCGCTCGCGACGACGCGGTAGGAGAAGTCGGAGTTGACGAATGCCACATCGAGGATCACGAACGCCAGCGCCGCGATCCCGAACAGCACGTACATGGCGCGCCGGGCGGAGTCGACCCATTCGCGGCCTCCGCCCCGCGCGCCGTGGATCGACGCGCCGATCCCGTAGAGGGCGCACGCGAGGCCGAGGATCAGCAGCGCCCGACCGACGACCGCCATCAGCTGGTCCGAGCCATCAATAGGAGGCGGCGGCGGCCTGGTACTTGGACGGGCACTTGGTCGTAAGCGAGTTCTGCTCTCCGATGAAGCCGGACGAAGCGCCGCCCCGGACGGTCACCAGGACGGCCCGGCCCGCCGCAAACGGATCGGGCACGACGCCCGTGTAGCGCACCGGAACCGAGAGCTCGAGCTTCGGATCGCGCACGCGAAACAGCAGCGCCTGTCCTTCGCGGCGCACCGATCCGTCGAGCACCGTGCCGGCCAGGATGTAGCTCTCACCGGGACGCGCCCGCTTGAGCAGCTGCGAGGCCGTGAGCTCATCTCGACCGGCGCTGAAGCTGGTGTAGACGAGCGCCGTCGCCAGCAGCAGCGCGACGGTGAGGGCGATCGTCAGACGAATGGCGCGCTTACGGCTTGGATCCATGCCTGTCGTGGATTGTCCCACAACGATCGCCATTGGCACCCCGGCGGCGCCGCTGCGGCCGGGCCCGCGCGACCGTCCGCGGACGCAGCTAGGTTGAGTTCGTGTTAGGGGCCAGGAATTTAAGGCCTGGGCGCGAAACCATTCTCGTGTTCAGCCGTTCCTCGCAATGACAGTGATTGCCAAAACCAAACTCGGCGCCAGCAGGATCGGGCGCCACCGCGAAGGGCGACAGGGGCGAGTCGCGGGGCGTGACAACGCTCCCATCCCCCTGGAGTCGGCTTCGTCGGCACAATCTCTGAGCTCCCAGCGCCGGCGTGCCGCCGGCGCTCCGCAGGACCTGGCGGTCTACGCCTGTCACTGCGGGCTGGTGTTCGAGGCTCAGGTGTCGACTTCCGTCGGCTGCCCGCATTGCGGCGGCACCCAGGCCTGGTAGCGCCGGCCCACTCGACTCTTTAGCGGCGTCGCCAGCGTCGGCCGATGTTGATCGGCCCAGTCCTCGCTGGGCTCGCGGCGGCCACCGCGCCGCCAACCTCCGAACTTCCTGCCACAATCGGCCGCTGAGGCAGGGCGTCCGGAGGTGGTGCAGAAGTGAAGCGATCTCTACTGGGGCTGTTCGTCGCATGCGCGGCACTGGCGTTCCTCGCCACACCGGCGCTCGCCTACAGCGTCTCCTATCCCGGCATGCAGCATCTGCACTTCGCCGCCGGGCCCTACCGGATCCACCCCGGATCGAACCTGATCCTGGTCGATTACAACCACGTGCCCAAGCCCGCGCAGGACGGCTACCTGGTCCGCATGGCGCCCAACCTGCGTCTGGCGCGTCCGAACGGAAGTTGCTGCGGCAGAATCCCGATGGTCAGCGTGATCCATCTGCACCACGGCGTGTGGCTCAGTACCGGAGCCGCCGGGGCCGGCGAGGGCAACTCCTACGGCAGCAGCATCTACCCGTTCATGGCCACGGGTGAGGAGAAGACGGTCTACGAGTTCCCGCGCGGGTACGGGTATGCGGTCGGTGGGCATGACCGCTGGTATCTGAACTACATGATCCACGACCTCACCGCCCGCCCCGCCGTGGTCTACATCAACTACGACATCAACTTCGTACCGGCCACCGCCCCGGCCGCGGCCGCCATCACCCCCGTCCATCCGATCTGGATGGACGTCATGGACCACCACCTGTATCCGGTCTTCAACATCCGCCAGCACAGCGGGGTGGCGGGCAAGTTCACCTTCCCCGACATGGCGCGGGCGCCCTACGGTCGCAACCCGCCGCTGAACCGATTCACCGTCGACCATCCCGGAGTGCTGATCGGCACGGCCGGTCACGTGCATCCGGGCGGCCTGTACGACGATCTCGATCTGATCCGGGCCGGCGTCCGACCCAGCGGCGGCGCTGTGCCCGGCAGCGTCCCGGACTCGGTACGACTCTTCCGCTCGCGCGCGCACTACTGGGACAAACGCGGTCCGATCTCATGGAACCTGGCGATGACCGCGACCGCCCCCAACTGGCGACCGCAGGTCAGGTCCGGCGACGTCCTCAAGATCAGCGCCACCTACAGCACCACGCGCGCGTCCTGGTACGAGGTGATGGGGATCATGGTGGTGTGGGAAGCCTGGAACCAGAGCGGCGGCATCGATCCGTTCCGCCATCGCCTCGACCAAACCGGCCACGTGACCCACGGCTACATGGTTGAGAACAACGACAACGGCGGCTCGTATTCGCTCGCCGTCAATCCGATGTCGTTCCCCCGGTGCTTCACCCACACGGTCCAGATCTCCGGCTTTGAGTTCAACCCCGGCGGCTTCTACGACAAGGGCTCGAACCGCTGCGTTCCGACGATCCGCAAGGGCCAGTCGCTGACGTTCTTCAACGACGACGCCAGCAGCCTGTCTCCGGGCAACCCGATCTTCCCGTCCGCCGCGTACATGGCCTCCGTCTTCCACACCGTCACCACCTGCCGCAATCCGTGCAACCTCAACAGCGGGATCTCCTATCCCCTGGCCAACGGCGCCGGCGGGTTTGACTCCGGCCAGCTCGGGCTGGGCACGCCGGCGGTCGACCGGCTGTCCTGGAGCACCCCCAAGGGTCTCAAACCGGGCAGCTACACGTTCTACTGCCGGATCCACCCGTTCATGCGGGGCATGTTCACGATCCTCAACTAGGTCGCGAGGCGCGACCTCGCGAGGCGTCCGGGCAGCGCGTGATGTTCAAGTTTTAGGCGCAATCGGCCGACTCATACCCCAATGTCAGCATCGGGGAGCCGCCCGTTAGGGCTGGGCCAGCGACGCGTCGGCGACCGCAGGTCGCGTGTGTGGATCGCCTACGGGCTCCTGAGCGTGGTCTTGGTCGCCTACCTCATCCTGCTGCTCGCGCGTCCGGTGCGCGACCAGTCGACGCTGATCGACGGCTGGGGCGTGGATGCCTTCGAGCTATGCGCCAGCGCGCTGTGCATCGTCAGCGTCGTGCGGCAGCGCTCGGGACGAGCCGTGCCCCTGATCCTCGGCGCCAGTCTGGTGTCGTGGAGCCTGGGCGACCTGATCGTCACGATCGAGTCGTTGGGCGGCGCGGCCGCCCCCGTCCCGTCGTTGGCGGACGCCTTCTATTTCGGCTTCTTCTTTCTCGCCTACGTGGCGCTGGTGTTGTTCGTCCGCGGCGAGGGGACGCGGCTCACCACCGCCAACTGGCTCGACGGCGCTGTCGCCGGGCTTGGCGCGGGCGCCTTCTGCGCCGCGTTCGCGTTCAGCGCGATCCAGCGCTCCACCGGTGGAAGCGCTCTGGGGGTCGTCGTCAACCTCGCCTACCCGGTGGGCGACGTGCTCCTGCTGCTGCTGGTGGTGGGAGGCACCGCGGTCATGGCCGGCACCAAGAAGCTCCCGTGGCTGCTCGTCGCCCTCGGCATCACGGTGAACGTCTTCGGCGACACCTCCAACCTGCTGCAATCCGTCGCTGGGAGACTCTGCCGTGGCCGTGGTGGCCAATGCCATCGCCTGGCCGACGTCGATCCTGTTGATGTCGGTCGCGATGTGGCTGCCCCGCGATCTCCCCCATCCGCTGACGCTGCCGCGCCCTCCGAGCTTCCTGCTGCCCGGAATCGCCGCGGCGCTGGGTCTGGGGATCCTGTTCATCGCGACGCTCGACCCCATAAACCACGTGGCCACGGCGCTGGCCGCCGCCACGCTCGTGCTGGTGGTAGGGCGGACCGGCTTCTCGGTGCGCAGCCTGCGCGCCCTCACTCGGGAGCGCCAGCGGCTGGCCATGACCGATCACCTGACGGGGCTCGGTAACCGGCGCCGCCTGTTCGAGGTGCTCGACGGATTCTTCGCCGGCACGCGGGGAGCGGCCGGATGCGGCCTCGTGTTCCTGTTCATCGACCTCGATGGCTTCAAGCAGGTCAACGACTCCTTTGGGCATCCGGTCGGCGATGAGGTGCTCAAACGGGTGAGCGTCCGGCTGGCCGACTCGCTGCGGGAATCAGATCTGCTGACGCGCGTCGGGGGCGACGAGTTCGGCGCCATCCTGCTGGACGCCGGAGCGGCGGAGGGCGCCGATGCCGCGCGCCGGCTCAGCGCCAGCCTGAAGGAGCCGTTCACGATCGACTCGGTCAGCGCCCAGATCGGCGCCAGCATCGGGATCGCGCTCGCGCCGGCCGACGCCGTCAACAGCGCCGACCTGGTGTGGTGCTCGGATGTGGCCATGTATCGCGCCAAGCTCGCATCCTCGGCGTTTGCCTTCTACGAGCAGGACTTCGACGAAGCCGGCAATCGCCTGGCGCTCGCCGATGACCTGCGGCTGGCGATCGAGTCCGAGCAACTCGTCCTCCACTACCAGCCCCAGCTCGACCTGAGGACCAGCGAGATCGTGACGCTCGAGGCGCTGGTCCGCTGGCAGCATCCCAGCCTGGGCCTGGTCGCGCCTCTGAAGTTCCTGCCCCTGGCCGAGGAGGCCGGGCTGATGGCGGCGCTGACCCGGTGGGTCCTGGCTCACGCGCTCGGGCAATGCGCGGCGTGGCGGCACGAAGGACGCGGGCTGACCGTATCGGTGAACATGTCGGCCGCCGACCTGCTCGGGCCGGGCTTCGTGGAGACCGTGACCGGGCTATTGGTCGAGCACGGGCTCCCCCCCGCCGCGCTGGTGCTGGAAATCACCGAGACCACCCTGGTCCGAGAGTTCGAGCGCTCCCGAGACGTCGTGAGGCGGTTGCGCGAGCTCGGCGTCCTGATCTCGATCGACGATTTCGGCGCCGGATTCACCTCGCTGGCGTATCTGAGCGGACTGGCGGTCGGTGAGCTCAAGCTCGATCGCTCCTTCATCACGCCGCTCGCCGGCAAAAGCGATCCCCGAGCCGTCGAGCTCGTTCGCGCCACCATCGAGCTCGGACACGCGCTCCGGCTGCGGGTCGTCGCCGAGGGCGTCGAGGACACGGCGACGCTCGGGCTGGTGCGCCGGCTCGGCTGCGACGTCGCCCAGGGCTACTGCATCGGGAAACCAGCGCCGGCCCACAAGTACTTCTGGAGCGGCTCGGTCCTGGTAGCGGGCTCGGCTCGCACAGTCGCGCGAGCTCCAACGGGTCTGACCGCCCGTCCCCGCGCTGGACCTCACCCCGTAAGCGCCCGGACGGTCGCCTCAGAGCAGGCTGCCGCCGGGCGGGATCACCCACAGGCGCTCGGCGAAGCGGCGGGACTCGGCGGCGTCGAGATCGGATACCCGCTCGGCGCCGGCGCGCGCCATCGTGCGGGCCAGATCAGACCACCCGAGCGCCACGGCCGCGACCTTCGCGGTCCCCCATCCCGTGGCCGCCTTCAGCTCCTGCGCCCGGGAGTTCGCATCCGCCACCGTGAACTCGCCGAACGGCTTGTAGCGGTCGCCGATGTACACGGTGCGCAGCAGGGCGTCGCTATCGGTCATGCCCCCAGCCCCCATTTCGGCATGGGCGACAATCCCCCGTTGCGGATCGCCCGTTCGGTATCGGCCGAACGCTTGGTGGTCGGATACGGCGGACGCTTCCACGGATGGGGAGCGATCGTGCCGTAGTGCTCGCGCAGGTAGGCGGTCAGCTCACCGCGGTGCTGCTCACAGGCGTAGCGGCGCGGACCGAGCGGCCCGCCCCCGAGCCACACCAGCCACCGCCCCGGCGGCACATGGAGGTATTCCCCGAACGCCAGCTCGCGCAGCTGGCGCTCGAGCGCCAGCTGCGTCAGCGGGTCAGGCATGGCCGAGCAGAAGTCGCAGCGGAAGATGATCCGGACCGGCATCAGCCCTTGACCCACGGTCGCTTGTAACCGCTCTGCAGCTCGGTCCCGGGGCGCCGCCATTCCGGCTCGACATCGAACTGGCGCTCGATCGAGCGCTGGCGCATGCGGCGAAGCAACGGGCCGTAGGTGAACTGCCTCACCCGCGCCGCGGCCGCACCCAGCGGGCTGGGCTCCATGAACGGCATGAACTTGTCCGGAAAGCCGGGCATCGTGCAGGCCACGCATATGCCCCCGACGTTGGGGCACCCGCCGATCCCGCCCGCCCAGCCGCGAACCGGAACGTTGCACCTGACCACCGGGCCCTTGCATCCGAGCTTGACCAGACAGCCCCGGCGATCGGCTGGCGAAGTGGCAAACTCGCCCTGCTCGGCGAAGCCGGCTCGGCCGCAGCCCTCCTGGACGGTTCGTCCAAACAGCCAGCCCGGCCGCCCCTGAGCGTCGAGGTCGATCATCGGCTCGACCCCGGCCAGATGCAGCGCCAGGTGCAACAGCGTCTCGGTGATGTTGTCGGGCTGGACGGGACAGCCGGGGAGGTTGACGATCGGCAGCCCGCGGCGCGACACCCAGCGCGGTCCGAGGTAGTCACGCAGGCCCATCGCCCCGGTGGGGTTTCCCCGCATGGCTGGTATTCCGCCGTAGGCCGCGCAGGTGCCGAGCGCCAGCACGATCGCGGCCTTCGGAGCCAGCCAGTCGATCCAGGTGCAGGTGGGAATCGGCTGGCGCGTAACGGGGTCGACACCGAATGCCGCCCAGTGGCCCTCGCCGTTGATGTGCTCGTTGGGCACCGAGCCCTCGAGCACCAGCACGAAGGGGTCCAGCTTCCCCGCCGCGGCGCTCCAGAACGCGCGCATGAAGTCCTCGCCCGACTCGTATGCGAGCAGCGGGTTATAGAGCGCGATCCTGGGCATGCCGGGCAGCACACCCTGGACAAGATCCTCCAGGCTGGGGCTGGTGGCGCTGGTCATCGCCACCGAGTCGCCATCGCAGCCGAGTCCCGAGGTCAGCCAGACGACATGAACCAGTTCCCGTTCGGCACGCGCATATCCCGGACCGAACTCGATCGCGCGCATCACCGCGGCTCGAACTCGGTCCGGCGCATCAGGGAGACCCGCGGGAGCCCGAAACAGCGTCGAGCAACTGCTCCACTCTGCCCCCCGCCGGCTCCATCATCGATCCGAGTTGATCGGCGATGCTGCCGTGCAGATGCCACTCGTCGCCGTGCCCGGTGACCAGCCCCGACCGGGCCAGACGCGCGAGCGCATGCGATACCGAGGGCCGCTCCGCTCCGACCAATCTGCCCAGGAGCTGATGGGTGAGCGGCAGGGGCAGGCGGATGCCCCCGGGCTCGACCCGCCCCCAGCGGGCCGCGAGATGCCACAGCAGCAGCGCCAGACGCACCTCGAGACGGGGCTGCGACGCGATTGCGCGCTGCACGTTCAGGTTGCGGGTCCGTCGCTCGGCTCGGTGCAGTAGGGCCTGCATGATCTGTGGCCACGGCTTGACGCGCTCGGCGAACGCGGTGTCGAGCACCGCGAAACGAGTTGAAACCAGCCCGCGCCATCCGACCGCGCACGCCAGCAACTCATCGTCCTCGCGCTTGTAGGCCTCGATCAGGTCGCCGGGGCCGAGCAGTTCGGAGGCGACCCGGTCGCCCACGCGGACATTGACCGCGAGTACCCCATCGAGCACCAGGACGCCGGGGCCGGACCCCGTCGACGAGAGCCGTTCGGCCAGCTTCAGCTCGCCGACCTCGGCGTCGAACGTGAACGCGGTCGCCGCCGGGCGCGCCACCAGGCGCATCCGTACGTCCAGGGCCTCCGCCAGATCGACGTCGAGATCGAGCAGGTAGTGGTATGAGCTCGATCGGGTCTGCGGTGGGCGTCGCGTCGCCCACCGCGGATGAACGCCACCACTCTGGTGGGCACTCTGATCGCGCCCCGACGAGCCCATCATCACCGCCACGCTGCCTCTCCGATCGCGGGCATCAACCTGTCAGAACGATAAGTCTACGCCTCGGCCAGGACCGCAGCGCAGCGCGGTGTCAGGGGCGAATTTGGCTGTAATCATGATTACCGTCACCCACATTACGCCCTCCGAAACCGAGATTCTCATCGGTGATATACCGGTGCCGGGTGATACGGCGAAGCGGTCATCGCAGCGACGGATCGACCAGAGAGGACAGGAGAGGCTAGATGTGCTTGGCGATACCAGGGCAGGTGCTGGAGATGGTGGACGAGGTCAACCAGATCGCCAAGGTCGACGTCGTGGGCGTGCGCCGCAACATCAACGTCAGCCTGCTTGGCCAGCGACGGCGATCACGCGCAGCCCGGTGACTGGGTGCTGATCCATGTCGGCTTCGCGCTCTCAAAGGTGGACGAGGAGGAAGCGCACGCCACGCTCTCGCTGCTGCAACGAATGGGCGCCGACTACGAGCAGGAACTCGAGGAGCTGAAGGCGAGCGTGATCGAGTGAAGGTGGAATCGACTTCGTCGATTCCATTGGAGGTTCGACTACGTCGAGCTTCTGACCTGCCGGACGGCGAAGCCTGTGAAGCGCCCGACGGACACTGCATCACCTGCGGCGACGAGGGGATTCCGATGCGCGTGATCGAATGCCAGGCAGACCTTGCCGTCTGCACCCCCGACGGTGAGGAGCGCCACGAGGTGGCGGTCGACCTGGTCGGCCCCGTGGAGATCGGCGACGCGGTGCTGGTCCATGCCGGCGTGGCGATTCGCCACCTGGGGCTGGCGGCATGAAGTACGTCGACGAGTTCCGCGACGCCGAGCTGGGACAGGTCCTGGCCGGCGAGATCCTCGCCGAGCTCGAGCCCGGGCGCCATTACAAGGTGATGGAGGTCTGTGGGGGCCACACGCACTCGATCTACAAGTACGGGATCGACGATCTTCTGCCCGCCAACGTCGAGCTCGTTCACGGTCCCGGGTGTCCGGTATGCGTGATCCCGATGGGACGGGTCGACGATGGAATCGCCGTCGCGCACAACGAGGGCGTGATCTTCACCTGTTTCGGCGACATGCTGCGGGTCCCCGGCTCCGAGTACACGCTGCTCGAGGCCAAGGCGCAGGGCGCCGACGTGCGGATGGTCTACTCGCCGCTGGATGCGCTTCGGATCGCCCGCGAGAACCCCGACCGCGAGGTGGTGTTCTTCGCGATCGGCTTCGAGACCACGGCGCCGTCGACGGCGCTGACGCTGAAGCGGGCCAAGGCCGAGGGAATGAAGAACTTCTCCTGCGTGTGCAACCACGTCACGATCGTGCCGCCGCTGCGGGCGCTCCTGGAGTCACCTGATCTGCGTCTGGACGGCTTCATCGGCCCCGGGCACGTCTGCACGGTGGTCGGCGCCCGACCGTTTGAGTTCATCCCGGCCGACTACGACCGCCCGGTCGTGATCTCGGGCTTTGAGCCGCTCGACATCCTGCAATCGATCCTGATGATCCTGCGCCAGCTTCGTTCGGGTCGCTGCGAGGTCGAGAACCAGTACACGCGGGTGGTGCCGCAGGAGGGCAACATCCGCGCGCTGGAAGTCATGGCCGAGGTGTTCGAGTTGCGCCCCCACTTCGAGTGGCGCGGGCTGGGGTTCATCTCACAGAGCGCGCTGCGGCTGTCCGATGCCTACCGGGAGTTCGACGCCGAGGAGCGCTTCGAGGTGCCCGGAGTGCGAGTCGCCGACCCCAAGGCGTGCCAGTGCGGCGAGGTTCTCAAGGGCGTCATCAAGCCCTGGGAATGCAAGGTGTTCGGGACGGCGTGCACCCCCGAGCACGCCATCGGAACCTGCATGGTCTCCCCCGAGGGCGCCTGTGCCGCCTACTACAACTTCGGCCGTTACGCCCACGAGCGGGAGGCCGTGTGATCGACGGGACACACTGCGGCTCCGCGCGACCGGCGGGCGGCCGTGTGAGCGCTTCTGAGTCGGTCGCCAGCGGCCGTGAGCAGCGGGTACTCGAGATCATCGAGACCGCTCGCGCCAAGCGCGGCCGGTTCCGCGACAAGCAGATCACGCTGGCCCACGGCGCCGGCGGTAAGGCCACCCAGACGCTGATCGAGGGGCTGCTGGTGCCCGCGTTCACGGGCGGCGACACGGGCCGGCCGCTGGCCGCCCTGGCCGATGCCGGGGCGGTGCAGATCGACGGCACCCGCCTGGCCATGACCAGCGACAGCTTCGTGGTCAAGCCGTTGCGGTTCCCTGGGGGCTCGATCGGCGAGCTGGCCGTCAACGGGACCGTCAACGACCTCTCGATGGCGGGGGCGCGCCCGGTGGCGATGACCGTTTCCATGATCTTGGAGGAGGGTCTGGACTCCGACGTCCTGCGCCAGGAGGTGGCCGCGATCGCCGCCGCCGCCGCGAGCGCCGGGGTCGAGATCGTCGGTGGGGACACCAAGGTCGTGGAGCGCGGGGCCGCCGACGGGATGTACCTGTGCACGACCGGGATTGGTGCCGTTGACCCCCGCGCCCAGCTGGCCACCGACGCGATCCGGCCGGGCGACCAGATACTGGTCTCCGGTCCGATCGGCGAGCACGGCACCGCGATCATGCTGGCCCGTGACCAGTTCGACCTCGACGCTTCGATCGAGTCCGACACCTGCTCGCTGTGGCCGGCGGCCGACGCCCTGCTGGGGTCGGCGGGAGCGGAGCTCCACTGCATGCGCGACGCCACGCGCGGCGGCGTGGCGTCGGTCCTGAACGAGCTGGCTCGCGCTTCCGGGGTGGCGGTAATGGTGCGCGAGGCCGATGTACCGGTGTCACCGATCGTCGCGGCAGCCTCCGAGCTGCTGGGGATCGACCCGATGTACATCGCCAACGAAGGACGGTTGGTGGCGTTCGTGGCCCCGGAGGCGGCGGATGCCGCGCTCGGGGCGCTGCGGCAGGTGAGCGGCTGCGAAGCCGCTGCCGCGATCGGTGAGGTGCGGCGCGAGCCGCCCGGGATGGTGCTGGTGCAGACCGCCTTTGGCGGCAGACGAGTGATGGATCAATTGGTCGGGGATCCGCTTCCGCGGATTTGTTGACAACGAGGACTCCAGAGGAGAGGACGCGTATGGCGACGGCAACCGAGTTCGTACCGAATCAGGCGGCAACCGAGGCGGTCACCGCCCATGTCCTGTGGATGACAGTTGGCCTGTCCTGCGAGGGCGACTCGGTCGCGATGACGTCGGCGACCAACCCGAGCCTCGAGGACATCATCCAGGGCGTCATTCCGGGCATGCCGCGAGTTGTGATCCACAATCAGGTGATCGCGTTCGAGACCGGTCAGGAGTTCGCTCAGGCCTGGTTCGACGCCGAGCAGGGCAAGCTGGACCCGTTCGTGCTGGTGATCGAGGGGTCGCTCGGCAACGAGCAGATCAATGGGGAGGGCCACTGGACCGGATTCGCCGTCAACCCCGCCAACGGTCAGCCGATCACCGTCAACGAGTGGATCGACCGGCTCGCGCCGAAAGCCGCCGCGGTGGTGGCGGTCGGGACCTGTGCGACCTACGGTGGCATCCCCGCGATGAAGAACAACCCCACCGGCGCGATGGGCGTCCCTGACTACCTCGGCTGGAAGTGGCGCTCCAAGGCCAACCTGCCGGTCGTCTGCATCCCCGGCTGCCCGGCTCAGCCGGACAACATGACCGAGACGCTGATGTACCTGGTCTTCCATCTCGCCGGGATGGCCCCGGTGCCGGAGCTTGACGAGCAGCTGCGTCCGAAGTGGCTGTTCGGACGCACGGTGCGCGAAGGCTGCAACCGCGCCGGCTTCGTGGAGGAGGGCAACTTCGCCACCGAGTACGGCTCCGACCACCGCTGCCTGATCAAGCTCGGCTGCAAGGGCCCGGTGGTCAAGTGCAACGTCCCCGTTCGCGGGTGGGTGAACGGAATCGGCGGCTGCCCCAACGTGGGCGGGATCTGCATGGCCTGCACGATGCCGGGATTCCCGGACAAGTACATGCCGTTCATGGAGCCCGACAAGTGGGGCAAGCGCGCGGCCGACCTCGAGCGATTCAGCTACGGGCCGATCCTCAAGTACTTCCGCGAGCGGAACATCAAGAAGGTTTACGACGTCGAGCCGGAGTGGCGGCGTCCAGGGCCGGTTCTCACCTCCGGCTACCAGAAGCGCTGGTAGCCGAGAGAGCCTGACCGGACTAACCACCATTCATTCGAGGGAGAACTTTTCACATGGCAACAGAAACCGCAGTTGACAAGAAAGTCGTCGTCAAGGAGATGTCCTGGGATCCGATCACTCGGATCGTGGGCAGCCTCGGGATCCATACCGAGATCGACTTCTCCAACCGCACCGTCAACAAGTGCTACAGCACCTCGATGGTGTTCCGGGGCTTCGACATCTTCATGAAGGGGATCGACCCCCGCGACGCGCACTTCATCACCAGCCGCATCTGCGGCATCTGCGGCGATAACCACTGCACCTGTTCGTGCCTGAACCAGAACATGGCCTATTCGGTCAAGCCGCCCCCGCTCGGGGACCTGGCGTTCAACCTCGCCGAGTCGGCGGACTACATGTTCGACCACGCAATCTTCAACGACTGCATGGCCAACGTGGACTTCTGCGAGCAGATGGTCAAGGACACCAACCCCAGCCTGCTCGCGACGGCCGAGAACACGTCAGCTCCTCATGGCGACGTTCACGGCTACAAGACGATCGCGGACATCATGCGGGCGCTGAACCCGTTCACCGGCAGCTTCTACCTGGAGACGCTCCATGTGGCGCGTTACACCCGGGAGATGTACTGCCTGTTTGGCGGCCGGCACACCCATCCCTCGACGATCATGCCGGGCGGCTGCAGCGCCGACATCACCCATCAGACGCTGACCGACTACTACGTGCGGCTGATGCGCTACATGGACTACGTCAAGCGCGTCGTCCCGATGCACGACGACCTGTACGACTTCTTCCTCACGGAGCTGCCGGGCTATGACATGGTCGGCTTCCGTGAGACCAACCTGGTCAACTGGGGCTGCTTCGACGACCCGGACTACGTCGACTACGACTACCGCACGATGACCGAGTGGGGTCGCAAGCGCTACATCACGCCGGGCGTCGCGATCAACGGCGAGCTGATCAGTACCGACCTGGTCGAGATCAACCTGATGATCCGGATCCTGCTCGGCAGCTCCTACTTCGACGGTTGGGAGAACGAGCCCACCTTCGTCACCCACGACCCGCTCGGCAATGCCGTCGACAAGAACCACCCCTGGAACAAGCAGACCCTGCCCAAGCCGCAGAAGCGCGACTTCGCCGATAAGTACAGCTGGGTCGTCTCACCGCGGATCTACGACAAGCGGACCGACACCCACGTGTGCTGCGACACCGGCGGCGGCCCGTTCGCGCGGCAGTGGTGCACGGCCAAGGCCGGGATCGTCGACTTCGGGTATCTGAAGGCGACCGGTCACTCGATCCAGATGGTGCTGCCGAAGTCCGCCTCGTTGCCCGAGATGGAGCTCGAGTGGAAGGTGCCCGAGAAGTCCAACGCGATCGAGCGCGACCGTGCCCGCTCCTATCACCAGGCCTACTCGGCGCTGGTTGCCCTGCACTGCCTGGAGCGGGCGCTCAAGGAGGTCCGCGCTGGACGGACCAAGAGCTGGAAGGAGTTCACGGTTCCGGACGAGGCCGTCAGCTGCGGCTTCCACGAGGCCGCCCGCGGCGTGCTCTCGCACCACATGGTGATTCGCGAGGGCAAGATCGCCAACTACCAGCCCTACCCGCCCACCCCCTGGAACGCGAGTCCCCGCGACACCTACGGGACTCCCGGCCCCTACGAGGACGCCGTGCAGAACACGCCGATCTTCGAGGAGAACGGCCCGGAGAACTTCAAGGGCGTGGACATCATGCGCGCTGTGCGCAGCTTCGACCCGTGCCTGCCGTGTGGTGTGCACATGTACACGGGCGCGGGCAAGGTGCGCAAGGTCATGCACACCCCGACCGGCCTCAGCTAGGTCGGGGAAGTCAGGTCCAGGACGACGGGATGGCCACAGAGACACACCCGGACGAGCTGCTCGACCGGATCCAGGATCTGACCGCCAGAGTCGACGAGCTCTCAGACGTGCGAGCACGGACGCTCGCACAGGAGCTCGTGGCGTCGGTCATCGCGATGTACGGCGACGGCTTGGCCCGCATCATGGAGGTGATCGCGGAGTCGCGGGAGGCCGGCGCGACGATCCTCGATCAGCTGTCTCAGGACGGTGCCGTGGGCAGCCTGCTGCTGATCCACGACCTGTACCCGGTTTCGCTGCAGGAGCGGGTGATCGAGGCGCTTGACACGGTCCGGCCGTACATGGAGTCCCACGGTGGCAACGTCGAGCTCGTCTCGCTCGAGGACGGGGTGGCGCGGCTGGTGCTGCAGGGAAGCTGCAACGGCTGCGCGGCGTCGCGGGCGACGCTCGAGCTGGCGATCAAGCAGGCGCTCGACGAGCACTGCCCCGATCTGACTGGACTCGAGGTGGAGGGCGTGACCGAGCCAGTGATTCCGGATGCGGCCGGTATGGGGCTTCCGATGGCAGAGCCGGCGCCCGTCCCGGCGCCGACGTTCGAGCTGCCGGTGGTCCACGCAGGCCCAGACGTTCACGCCGGCACCGAGATTCGCGAAGCGAGTCTTCAAGGCCACCGCGAACCCATTGCCCTGCCCCTGGCCGAGCCGAGGGCAGCACGGTGGATGCCGGTGGCCGAGGCGGCGCGGCCCGGGGCCGGCGCCGTCCGCGCGCTGGATGTCGACGGTGTGTCGCTGTTGTTCGCCGAGGTCGAAGGCTCGCTGCTGGCCTATCAGAACGCCTGCGCGGCTTGCGGAGAGTCGCTCGAGGCCGGGCAGCTTGACGCTGGGATGCTGCGCTGCCCCGCCTGCGAGGTCGAGTTCGACCTGCCGCGGGCCGGACGGGCCGCCGGCGGTGAGCCGCTACAGCTGAAGCCGGTGCCGCTGCTTGAATCGGGCGGCCTCCGGGTGGCAGTTTGAGCAACCTCGACGCGATGGTCGCCGCCCGCCGGCGAGCCGAGATGGTGGCGCGGATGCGCACCCTGGCCCGGACGGGCCCTCCGCCCCGTCCCGACGGAACACGCGCTCCCGCGCCGGAGCGCTGTGACATCTGCCGCACCACCATCCCCGACGATCACCGTCACATGCTGCACCTGGTCGAACGGCGGATCGTCTGCACCTGCGAGGCGTGCTGGGCCCTGTACTCGGGCAATGCCGAGTATCGGCCGACCGGCATGCGGACCGTGTGGCTGGATGAGTTCCGGTGCGACGAGGAGATCTGGGCGGCGTTCCAGATCCCGATCGGCCTGGCCTTCTTCATGCGCAGCACGGTGACCGACAGCGTGGTCGCGTTCTACCCCAGCCCGGCCGGCGCCACCGAGTCCGAGCTCACCCTGGAAGCGTGGGCGGCGCTGGTGGAGGTCAACCCGGTACTGGCACAGCTGGATCCCGACGCCGAAGCGCTGGTGGTCAACCGGATGGGCGGACCCGGCCGAATACGCGATCATCCCGATCGACCAGTGCTACGGCCTGGTCGGGCTGATCAAATCACGCTGGGAGGGCATCTCGGGTGGGAGCGCGATCGAGGAGGCGGTGCCGCAGTTCTTCGCCGCGGTCCGGGCCCGCGCGGTCCGGGCCTCGGAGGTGATGCGATGAGCCTCAGCGCCGAGCGGGAGGACTCCGCCACGCGGGTGCCGGAGCCCGAGTTCGTGATCACCAGCGCTGCGCACATGGCGTTCGCGGCCACGCCGACGATGGTGTTCGCGGCGACCGCCACCGACCCCACCGGGATCGAGATCCAGTCGATCGCGCTGACGGCGCAGGTGATGATCGACCCCGCCAAGCGCGGCTATGACCCCGACACCCGTGAGCGTCTGTCCGAGTTGTTCGGAGCGCCTGCGGCCTGGGCACCCTCGACCTCAGGGCTGTCCTGGGCGCGGGTGGCGGTGACCGTACCGGGCTTCACCGGTTCGACCGCGTTCGCCTTGGAGGTCCCCGGCACCTACGACCTCGAGGTGGCCTCCGCGAAGTACTTCCACGCGGTCCGCGACGGTGAGGTCCCGCTCAGCTTTCACTTCAACGGCAACGTGTTCTACCGCGGCCCGGCCGGTCAGCTGCAGGTGGTACCGGTGTCTTGGAGCAATTCGGCGCAGTTCCGCATGCCGGTCTCGGCCTGGCGCGCGATGATCGCCGAGCACTATCCGGGGCTCGCCTGGATTCGCCTCAGCGAGGATACGCTCGAGGCGCTCAACGACCGCCGCGCCAGCCGGGGCCTGCCCAGCTTCGACGCCTGCATCGAGGAGCTGCTGCATGGGGTGCCAGACGATGAATGAGACCCGGGGCGCGAAGCTCGAGGAGCTCGTCACGTCGCTGCTCTACGAGGGGTACGCGCTCTACCCCTACACCCCGGAGGCCACCAAGAACGCCACCCCGACGCCGTTCGGGATCGTCTACCCCCCGGTCTACGCCGATGAGTGCAGCGGGGCTCTGGACCACGCCCGGCTCGAGTGCGAGGCCGAGCCGTCGCCCGACGCCCGGCTGACCGCGACGCTGCGCTATCTGACCCCCAGCGGCGAGCGCCACGAGGCCAGTGAGCAGCGCGTGGCGATCGGACCGGCCGCGGTCGGCGAGCGGGTGAGCGTCGAGTTCGACGGAGGACGCCTGACCCTCCGTTCGGAGGCGCTCGAGGGCAGCCGCGTTCTGGTCCGAGCCTGCGTCCACAACACCGCGGAGGTGCCGGCCGGTCTGGACCGGGCCGCTGCGCTGAGGCGCTCGCTGATATCCACGCACGTGATCGTGGAGATCTCCGCCGGTCGGTTCGTCTCCCCACTGGAGACCGGACGCCAGAGCGTCAACACCTGGCCGGTGCTGGCCACCGACGGCGACGACGCTGTGCTGGGCGCAGCGATCGTGCTGCCCGACCACCCCCAGATATCCCCGGCCAGCCACGGCAACCTGTTCGACAACACGGAGATCGAGGAGGCGCTGGTGCTGCACGTGCACTCGATGACCGACTCCGAGCGTGACCAGGCCGCGGGTCAGGATCCCGTCGTCCGGGCCATGCTCGAGCGGGCCATGGCGGTGACGCCGGAGGAGATCATCGGTCTGCACAGCGGGCTCAGGGAGCTGTCGGATGGCTAGCGGTCCACGTCCGCGTCCGGGGACCATGCCCGGCGCACCTGACTACGTCCCGGGCGGAGGCAGCTTCGGCCCGGGCGCAGACGACGGCATCCCCGGCGTGCCCGCCTACTTCGCTGGTGCCGCCGATGATGTCCCGGGGGAGGAGCGGGTCACCGTCGACGGCGTCACCTTCGAGCGTGGCGCGACGATCATCCTGCGTCCGGGGACCGACCGCGATTTCTACGACCGCATGCTCGACGGCCGACGCGCGACAGTCGAGCGGATCTATCTCGACTACGACGATCGCATCTATCTGGGCGTCACGGTCGACGACGATCCGGGCCAGGAGCTGCTGCGCGAGACGGGTCGCTATCTGTTCTTCTTCGTCAACGAGGTGGAGGCGCCATGACTGACACGATTCAACGCACCACCAAACAGATCCTCGTCGCCGGAATCGGCAACGCCTGGCTTCGCGACGACGGGTTCGGCGGTGAGGTGGCCAAGGTGCTGGCCGACCGAGAGCTGCCGGCCGGGGTGAGCGTGATCGACTTCGGCACCGGCGGTCTCGACCTCGCCTACGAGGTGATGCGCGGCTACGACGCCCTGATCCTGGTTGACATCAGCCGGCAGGGCGAGCCCCCGGGAACCCTGTACGTGATGGAGGCCGACGTCGAGGACGTGGACGCCAACATCGAGGACGGGCAGATGCTCGATCCCCACGGCATGGACCCCCAGACGGTGCTGCGGTTCGTCAAGTATGTCGGCGGCTGGCCGGGCCGCGTGTTCGTGGTGGCATGCGAGCCGGAGATCGTGGAGGACGTGGGATTCGGTCTCAGCGATCCGGTCAACGCCGCGATCACGCGCGCTGCCGACGTGGTCATGGAGACGGTGGCCGAGCTCCAGGCCGATACCAGCGTCGCCTAGGATGCACGAGCTGTCGGTTGCGACCGCGGTTCTCAACACGGCGCTGAAGCACTCCGACGAGCGCCGGGTCAGCGTCGTCAACCTGCGCGTGGGCCGCATGCGCCAGGTCGTGCCCGATTCGCTGCGGTTCTACTTCGAGATCGTCGCGCGCGACACCGCGTGCGAAGGCGCCGCGCTGGAACTGGAGGAGATCGAGGTCGAGCTTCGCTGCCGGGATTGCGAACGCAGCTGGTCGCCTCAGATCCCGGCCTTTCGCTGCCCCGACTGCGCGTCGGCCAACGTCGAGGTGGCCGCCGGCGAGGAGCTCGAAGTGCAATTCATCGAACTCGAGGACAGGGAGACCACATGCACCGCACCAAGGTGAGAGTCGTCGAGGATGCCCTCGACGCCAACAACACCATCGCTCGCGCCAATCGCGACGATTTCGACCGTCACGATGTCACGGTCCTGAACCTCATGAGCGCCCCCGGTGCGGGCAAGACCACGCTGCTGGAGCGTGCCCTCGGCGATCCGCTGCCCGGCGTCCGGGTGGGGGTGCTGGAGGGCGACGTGCAGGGATCGATGGATGCCGACCGCTTGGCCAGCCTGCACGTTCCGGTCACGCAGCTCAACACCGACAACGGCTTCGGTGGGGAGTGCCACCTCGACGCCAACATGGTGCGCTCGGCGCTGGGCGAGCTGCCCCTGCACGACATCGACCTGCTGGTGATCGAGAACGTCGGCAACCTGGTCTGCCCGGCTGAGTTCAAGGTCGGCGAGGACGCGCGCGCGATGGTCTGCTCGATCACCGAGGGAGAGGACAAGCCGCTGAAGTACCCGCTCATGTTTCGCAGCTGCGAGCTGGTGGTGATCAACAAGCTCGACCTCCTCCCCCACCTCGAGATCGACGTCGACAAGCTCCTGTACAACATCGACGTCGTCAATCCGGGCGTCGCGACGATGCTGATCAGCGCCCGCACCGGTGACGGTGTCGAGGAGTGGCGCGAATGGCTCGGCGATCTGGCGCGCAGGCGGGTGGCGGCTGGCGCATGAGCTCACTCCGCTCTGCGGAGGCAGTGCGCGAGCTGCTCGAACTCCGGCTCGAGCAGCGCAGCGAGGTCAGCGCGCAGTTCTTCGGCGACCAGGCCGACCGGATCGCCCGCCTCTGCCATCGCATGGCGGAGCGCTTCGCCCGCGACGGACGCTTGATCGCGGTCGGCGTCTCCCCCGCCGCTCGCTCCGACGTTCGCCACGTGGCGGTGGAGTTCGTGCACCCGGTGATCGTCGGTAAGCGCGCCCTGCCCGCGCTCGGGCTGACCGGTGAATCGGGGCGGGCCTCGGCCGAGCTGACGCTGGCCGCTGCCCCCGAGGACATCGTGATCGTGTTCGGCGAGCCCGGCGACGGACCCGAGCTGGCCGAGTCGATCGAAGTGGCCAGGGCCTGCGGGTGCCTGACGATCGCCTTCGCCGCGCTGGGCGCCGAGTGGGAGTTCGTGCCACCCAGCGACGATCCCTTCGTGCGCCAGGAGCTGGTGGAGACCCTCTACCACGTGCTGTGGGAGCTGGTGCACGTGTTCTTCGAGCACCGGGGGCTGCTCGAGGGCCGGACGCAGCGGCGCTCCCACGACGCCGGCGCCTCGAGCTTTTTGTACCCGTTCCTGGCCGAGCGCGAGCACGACCTCGACGCGATCCTGGCCGACGTCCGCGAGTCGGCCCTGATGAAGGCCGAGGAGGTGCAGCGGCTTCGCACCGAGACGCTGCGCCAGGGAGCCACCGTGCTCGCCGAGACCGCCGCCGCCCTCGCCGCGTCGTTTCAGGCCGGCGGCCGCCTGCTGGCGCTTGGCAACGGTGGCTCGGCCACCGACGCGATGGACGCCGTGGCCGACCTGGTCGGCCGCGCCGGCCGTACTCGGTTGGCCCCCGCGACGGGCGCTCGACCTCTGCGCCGACACCGCGATCATCACCGCCATCGCCAACGACATCGGCACCGAGGCCATCTTCGCGCGCCAGATCATCGCCTACGGTCGTCCCGGCGACGTGCTGCTGGCGTTCTCGACCAGCGGCAACTCACTCAGCGTCCTCGACGCGCTCGCCCAGGCCCGGCGCCGCCAACTGGTGACGGTGGCGCTGGTGGGCTATGACGGAGGCCGCGTGGCGTCGGAGGGGCTGGCGGATCACGTGATCGTGACGCCGTCTCAGCACATCCCGCGCATCCAGGAGGCGCAGGCGACCGCCTACCACGTGCTGAGGGAGCTGGTCGAGCTCGAATGAGCTCGGTCATGGGCGAGAGCCGCGTACGGACCCGCGCGCGCGTCGAGGGAACCGTGCAAGGAGTCGGCTTCCGCCCGTTCGTATACCGCCTCGCCAGCGACGAGGGCCTGGCGGGATACGTCCTCAACGACGACCGTGGCGTGCTGCTCGAGGTTGAGGGACCGCCGGAGTCGGTGCGCCGGTTCGTCGCCCGCCTGAGCGCCGACGCGCCGCCGCTGGCCGCCGTCGAGCGAGTGGTGTGCGACCCGCTGGCGCCGCGTGGGCAGCGAGAGTTCAGGATCCTGGAGAGCCGGCGCACGGGAGCGGCCGATGCGCTGGTCAGCGCCGACAGCTCCACCTGCTCGGACTGCCTGACGGAGCTGTCGGATCCGCGGGACCGCCGCTACCGCTATCCGTTCATCAACTGCACCAACTGCGGCCCGCGGTTCACGATCGTGCGCGGTGTTCCCTACGACCGGCCCTTGACCACGATGGCCGGCTTTCAGATGTGCGAGCAGTGCGCCGGCGAGTACGAGGATCCGCTGCACCGTCGCTTTCACGCCCAGCCCAACGCGTGCCCGCGATGCGGGCCCAGCGTCCGAGTCGTCGCGTGCCGACGGGGCCGAGCTGCCGCGTGCCGGTTCGGGCGACGCGATCGAGTCGGTCGCGGTTCGCCTCGCCGCCGGAGCGATCGTCGCGGTCAAGGGCCTGGGCGGCTTTCACCTCGTATGCGACGCCGGCGACGAGCGGGCGGTGGCCGCCCTGCGCGCCCGCAAGCACCGCGAGGACAAGCCGTTCGCGCTGATGGTGGCTGACCTCGCGGCGGCCGGACAGCTCGTGCAGCTGGGCTCCGAGGAGGAGCGCCTGCTCAGCTCCCCCCCGCGTCCGATCGTGCTCGCCCCGCGCCGGGCCGACGCCGCGGTGGCGGAGTCGGTGGCGCCCGGAGCCCCGGAGCTCGGCGTGATGCTTCCCTATACGCCGCTGCACCACCTGCTGCTGGCGGACTTCCGGGCCGCCCGCGGAGGGGCCGTGGCGCCGGTGGGCGCCCTGGTGATGACCAGCGGGAACGTCTCGGACGAGCCGATCGCCTACCGCGACACCGACGCTCTGCAGCGGCTGGCGGCGATCGCCGACCTGTTCCTGCTGCACGACCGCGAGATCGAGACCCGGACCGATGACTCGGTGGCCAGGGTGGTGCGCACCGCGGCCGGGCGGCGGCCGCTGCCCCTGCGCCGCTCGCGCGGCTACGTGCCCGGGCACGTCCCCCTGCCGGTCGTCGCGCGCCGTCCGCTCCTGGCCTGCGGCGCCGAGCAGAAGAACACCTTCTGCGTCGCCAAGGGAGCCCGCGCGTGGGTGGGTCACCACATCGGCGACCTGGAGCACTACCCGACCCTGCGGGCATTCCAGGACGGGATCGCCCACTTCGAGCGGCTGTTCGCGGTGACGCCGGCGCTCGTGGCGCACGATCTGCACCCCGACTACCTCTCGACGGCGTACGCGCTCGAGCGCGAGGGGGTGGAGCTCGTCGGCGTGCAGCACCACCACGCCCACCTCGCGGCCTGCCTGGCCGAGCACGGGCTCGAGGGACCGGCCGTGGGGGCGATCTTCGATGGCACCGGCTACGGCACCGACGCGACGGTGTGGGGAGGCGAGCTGCTCGTCGGCGAGCTTGGCGGAGTTCGAGCGCGCCGGCTCGCTGTGGCCGGTGCGCATGCCCGGCGCGGCGGCGGCGGTGCGCCAGCCGTGGCGCATGGCCCATGCCTGGCTCGCGGGAGGCATTCGGCGAGCCGCGGGCGCTTCCATCCCAGCTCCAGGGCCGGGTCGAGCCTCGCCGCTGGGAGGCCATGGATCAGATCGGTGCCAGCGCGTCGGTGTCGCCGGTCACCACCAGCATGGGACGGCTGTTCGACGCGGTCGGCGCGCTGTGCGGGCTCGCCGTCGAGGTCAGCTACGAGGGACAGGCCGCCGTCGAGCTCGAGGCGCTCGCCTGGCAGGGCGCCGGCGCCCGGCCGTATGAGATCGAGCTCGGCGTCGGCCCCGGCGGCGGCGTGGTGCTCGACCCGCGACGGGCTGTGCGCGAGATCGCCACCGAGCTCGAACGCGGCGCAGACATCCGTGCCGTGGCCGCCGGATTCCACGCCGGTGTGACGGCGGCGACGGTGGCTGCCCTGACCGCGATCGCCGGCCGGCGGGGGCTGGGAACGGTGGTGCTCAGCGGAGGGGTGTTCCAGAACCGCCTGCTGCTGGAGTCCGTCGCCGAGGGGCTCGATCGGGTGGGGCTGCGGGTCCTGATCCCGGAGCGGCTGCCGCCCAACGACGGAGGGATCTCGTACGGCCAGGCCGCGGTCGCGGCTGCGCGGGACGCTGCTTCCGGGCCGGGGTAGGCGCTTGGCCTGGTCTTGGCGGTCATGGGCGGCCCTCCCCAACGAGATGCTGGGCGTCTAACCGGCCATATGTTCCGGTTTCTCGCCCCACATCGGACAGACCGGCCATCGTGGCGTGTCCTGATCAGTTTTTCTATACCATGGGTGCCAATGCGAGTCAAATGGCTATAACAGTTACCCAGCTCACGGCGTTTCTCGCCGTCACCCGCGGCGGCTCCGTCACCGCGGCGGCCGATGAGCTGGTGGTGACGCAGCCGTCGGTCTCCTCCGCGATCGCAGCGCTGGGACGCGAGCTCGGCTGCGACCTGTTCGAGCGTTCCGGGCGCGGGATCCGGCTGACCGAGGCGGGACAGGCGTTCGAGCCGTTCGCCGCCGACGTGATCGGGATGCTGGACAAGGGCCGCCAGGCCGCCCGTGAGGCCGCCGCCGTGGTCGAGCGACGGCTGCGCATCGCCGCGGTCACCACCGCCGCCGAATCGTTCGTTCCCCCGCTGATGCGCTCGTTCGCCGGGCAGCACCCGCAGGTCGAGCTGGTGCTCGACGTCGGCAACCGCGAAGAGGTGCTCGAGCGTCTGCGCGCGCACGTGGTGGACGTGGCGTTCTCGGGCACTCCGCCGAGCGACGACCGTCTCATCGCCGAGCCGCTGATGGACAACGAGATCGTGTGCATCGCCGCCCCCGACGATCCGGCGCTGGCGTCCGGTCCCTGCCACGCCGCCGATCTCGCCCAGCGGCTGTGGCTGCTGCGTGAGCCCGGCTCCGGCACCCGGGCCCTCAACGAGCAGTTCTTCAGTGAGCGCGCGCTGTCGCCGGCGACGCTGACGCTCGGCTCCAACGGCGCGATCAAGCAGGCCGCCCGGGTCGGCCTCGGAGTCTCGCTGCTGTCGCGCGCCGCCGTCGAGGTGGAGCTGGCTTCGGGACGACTCGGTGAGGTCGAGCTCCTCGACGGCCCCGCCTGCCGCCCCTGGTTCGTCCTGCGCTCGGCGGTGGGCCCCGCTGCGCGAGACGGTCGAGCAGTTCGTCACGTTCGCGCGCGGTGCCGTCGCCGAGCTGTCGTAGCGCCCTGGCGCGACATTAAGCCTCGCGCTGCAGGTCAGGTGCTAGAACCACCGTCGGCTCGCAACCCGGCAGAACCGCGGGCGGCAGGCCAGGACGGTTCGATGAGCGGATTCACTGACATCCACGCCCACGTGCTTCCCGGGATCGACGACGGTCCCGAGCAGCTCGAGCGTTCGCTGGAGATGCTCCGGGCCGCTGTCGGCGCGGGCACGTCGGTGATCGCCGCCACCCCTCATCTGCGTTCGGACTTCCCCGATGTGCACGTCACCGAGCTGGCCGATCGCTGTCACGAGCTGCGCTCGCACGCCGAGCGCGAGGCGATCGAAATTGGGCTGGTGCCCGGCGCCGAGGTGTCGCTGGTGTGGGCGCTGGAGGCCACCGAGGAAGACCTCAGCCTCGCCACCTACGGGCAGCGCGGATCGGACCTGTTGATCGAGACCCCTCAGCTGGACACCGCCATCCTCGAGCGCGGCCTGAACGAGATCAGCCAGCGCGGGTTCCGTATAACGCTGGCTCATCCGGAGCGCAGCTCGGGCTTTCAGCAGAACCCCGCAGAGCTTTCGTCCCTGGTCGCCGCCGGGGTTCTGCTCCAGGTCAACGCCGAGTCGTTGCTGACCACCAGACGCGCGGCCCCTCCGGCGCGACTCGGGCGGTACCTCTGCACCGAGGGCCTCGCTCACGCGCTGGCGTCTGACGGCCACCGCGGTGAGTCCTGGCGTCCCGTGACGCAGCTGGCGGCCGGGGTCGAGGCGGCGGCCGCGCTGGTGGGCTCAGCGCGCGCCCAATGGATGGCCGCCGGTGTACCTGCTGCCATCATCGCCGGCAGTCCGCTGCCCGACCCACCCCCAATCATCGCCCCTCAACGCAAAGCGAGGATACGTCTGTGGCGCTGAACCGACGCCCGAATCTGTACCGAGCCGAGTTCGAGTACGACGACATCCGATCCTGACGGCTATCGCTCCGGGATGGCCCATGTCGGGCCGCGCCGCGGGTGGGCAGGCGCAGACCGTGAAGCTGTTACGAGGTGCCGCCGGGGCAGAGCATCTGCCCGTTTCACTACGAATTCGAGGAGGAATGGCTGGCGGTTCTCGAAGGAACGCTGGTGCTCCGCTGCCGCCGAGGGAGAGGAGTCGCTGACCCGAGGATCGCTGATCTGCTTTGCGCCCGGGCCATCCGGAGCGCACAAGGTTTCCAACCGCAGCGACGCCACCGCCGTGGCGATGATGTGGTCCAGCTCACGCGAGCCGGCTGTCGCGGTCTACCCCGACAGCGACAAGATCGGGGTCTGGCCCGGCGGCGAGGGAGACGACGTCATGCTCAGGCGAGCCGACGGTGCGGTTGACTACTGGGATGGAGAGCGGTGAGCTGACGGGATCCGGCGCGGCGGACCCCCGGGTAGTCGCGCCGGCCGGCGTGATCGAGACCGCGCTGCGCCGTGAGGGCATGGCACGGCGCTTTGCCTCCGGCCAGTCCCTGTTCGTGGAGGGCGACGGATCGGGGCGGGTGTTCCTGATCGAGCACGGCTGGGTGGTGCTGACCCGGACCGCTCCCAATGGACGTGACGTCGTGCTCGCCGTACGGGGCGCCCGCGACGTCGTCGGCGAGCTCTCCTCGCTGGACGGTCAGCCCCGGATCGCGACGGCGACCGCGATCGGGATCGTCGACGCCATCGTCGCGCCATCCCGCGCCCTGACGCTCGCCCTCGCCGACCCAGCGGGCGCGCATGAGTTGATCGCGATCCTCGCCGCTCAGCTGCGCGACGCCGATGGTCGCCTGCTGGAGTACGCCGCGCTGGACACGATCGGGCGAGTCGCCGGTCGCCTGCTGGAGCTTGCCGCGCGGTTCGGCACGCCGACCGACCACGGCATCGTGATCGAGCTGGCGCTCTCCCAGGAGCAGCTGGCGAGCTGGTGCGGGGCCTCACGGGAAGCGACCGTCAAGGCGCTCGCGGCCCTTCGCCGCGTCGGTTGCCTGCAGACCGCTCGGCGGAGCATCCAGATCCTCGACCTGACGGCGCTGCGCCGCCACGCCCGCGGTCTCGCCTGAGACGCCCGTGCGAACGTGTCACCTATACCGGCGTGCTCCAACGCCGCAGCGGACGGGTCAAATGACCCACACCGGACGCGCCAATGGACGCGGAACCGCCGCGGACCGGCTGAAAGACTGTCTGCACCAGCGAAGCCACCGGGAGGGCAGGTGGCCGACCAGGGGGCGCAGAAGGGGGCGCGATTCCCAGATCGGGCGGCGGCGACGGGGCGATCCGTCGCCGCCCGATGGGACACCGGAACTAGCGTCCCGGCATGATCGCCGCCGCGATCCCTTCGCTGACCACCGGCAGGATCGCCTCGAGGTCGCCGGCCGGCGGCCGGTCGGAGGTCAACGGCGTCACCCGCTCACGGACCGCGGCGTGCAGCGCCCGCACCGATTCGCCCGGCTCGCCCGGGTCGCAGTCGAGCGCCTGACACGCGCACAGCATCTCGATCGCCACGACCTTCTCGAGCCGCTCGACGGCCTCGAGCGCCATCATCGCGGCGGTCATGCCCATCGAAACGTGGTCCTCCTGGTTGTCGGAGGTCGGGATGCTGTCGACGCTGACGGGGTGCGCGAGCGCCCGAAGCTCGGCGACCAGCGCGGCGGCGGTGTACTGGGCGACCATATAGCCGCTGGAGGTCCCGGCGTCGGTGGTCAGGAACGCCGGCAGCCGTCCGCTCAGGGTCGGCGACAGCAGGCGGAAGGTCCGCCGCTCGGAGATCGAACCGAGATCCGCCAGCACCAGCTTCAGCGTGTCGAAGGCGAGAGCCAGGCTCTGGCCGTGGAAGTTGCCGGCCGAGATCACCTCGAGCGGATCCTCGAACACGAGCGGGTTGTCGGTGACGGCACCCAGGTCAGCGAGCACCAGCCGGCGGAAGAACTCAAAGCCCTCGCGCGCAGCCCCGTGGACCTGAGCCGCGCAACGGAGCGAGTAGGCATCCTGCAGCCGCGCCGACCCCGGTCCGGCGGTGCGCGCCGAGCCGTGCAGGGCCGCGGCGATGTTCGCCGCGCTGATGCGCTGGCCCTCGATCGGGCGCAGCCGGTGAACGCGGGGGTCGAACGCCGCCAGCGCACCGCGCAGGGCATCGACCGTCGCCGCTGCGACGAGATCGACCGTGTCGAGCAGGGCCGCCACCCGCACGGTCACCAGGGCGCCGATCGCGCTCATGAAGTGGGTGCCGTTGATCAGCGCCAGGCCTTCCTTGCTGTCGAGCTCGAGGGCCTCCCCGTCCAGGCCGCGGACGACCTCGGCGCCGCTCACCAGCCTGCCCGTGGGGTCGAACGCCTCGCCCTCACCGAGCAGGGGCAGGAAGGCGTGGGCCGAGGGCGCCAGATCTCCGCTGGCCCCGAGCGATCCGGTCCGGGGGACCCGCGGCACGTAGCCGGCGTTGAGCAGCTCGGCGATGCGCTCGATCACCAGCGAGCGCACGCCCGAGTGGCCGAGCAACAGGCCGTTCATCCGCACCGCCATGGCGCCGCGCACGATCGGCGGCGAAAGGTCCGGGCCGGTTCCCGCCGCGTGGCTGCGCAACAGGTTGACCTGCAGATGGCGCTGCAGCTCCGGCGCCACCGTATTGGACACGAGCGCGCCGAAGCCGGTGCTGATCCCGTACACGGCGGTGCCGGTGGAGAGCAGCCGCTCCAGCGCCGCGCGGTTGTCGTCGACTCGCCGCAGCGCCGCGGGATCGAGCTCGATCCGAGCCCCGTGAGCGATCGCCGCGACGTCCTGCGCGGTCAGCTGGCCGTTGAGGGTGACGGAGGGTTTCGGGGCGGAATCGGTCATCGGGGCAGCGCCGCAGCGGCGGCGGATGAGAATAACCGCCTCACGCCGGCGTGGTCAGCGCCTCGGGGTGCCAAACCGGGCGATCAGGGCTCGGTAAGCCCGGAATGCGGGCTTACGCCGGTAGCGGTCGGTCAGCAGCCCCGAGGTCTGGGCGAATCCGCTCGCGGTCGAGACGTTGTCGCGCAGGTTGAACCAGCGGTAGTCGCTGACCCCGTAGGTGCCCGCCGCCGACCGGACGGCGTCGACGATCTGGACCAGCGCGGTGCGCTGCCGGCGGTCGCTCACCTTCCCGGGGGTGGTGTCGTAGCCGCTCTCGGTGATCCACAGCGGTGTCCGCGGGTCGAGGCCGCCGAGCCGCATGAAGCAACGCCGCATCGTCGCCATCATCTCGGTGGTCGCCGCCGGCAGGCTGGTCCCCGGCCCCAGCCCGGGATAGAGCTCGGGGTAGTAGTCGACCCCGACGAACCCCAGCGCTCGCCTGAACGCCCCTCCCCCACGCCGCAGGCCGGTGAACATGGCGGCGTCGGTGGCGGCGTTGAAGCGATAGGCGAATGTGAACCCGATCCGCAATGCCGTGAAACCGCGACGGGCCGCTTCTCGGTGTGCGGCCACGACTCCCTTGATCAGCGCCTCCTCAGCCCGCGGGTAGGCGCCGTCAGAGGTGTTCGGAGACACCGATAGGTTGATCTCGTTGGTGATCGTCATCGCGACCACATGCCGGTCTGATCCGAACCCGTCCACGACGTGGCGCACGAATCGGATCCACGCCGGGATGTCGCCCGCCTGCACCGTCGTGGGGTGATAGCGAACCTGCAGCTCGGTATCGAAGCCCGCACGGGTGTAGCGACCGACGATCCGTTTGAAGTGACGGATACCGGCCTCCCCGTCCGCCTCGAACAGGCGGTTCACCCGCAGGACGAGGTCCCGGCCCGAGGGGCGGAGGGCGCGGAGGGCAGCGAGCGCCTGGGCGGGATGCTCCGGCCTGACCTGAACCTGCGTCGGGCCCAGGCTGCCCGCCGCCTCGGGGTCGATCCCGAACCGCAGGCGCCCAGGGGCGGTGGGGCCGTGGGCGTAATCGGCAGCGCACAAGGGGTCGGGAACTTGGGCCGAGCTCGCCTCGCCCGCCGTCGCGGCGAACGTGAGCGCCGCCGCCAGAGCGGCCACCCTGAGAAACCAGAGCTTCATGTCTCGGCGTGAGGCAACACCAGCGCCGACGGATGCTCGCCGTCGTGGAGCAGCTCGAGGTCGACCGCTCGCAGGACGGTGGCGAGGGCCCGGTCTTCTCCCGTCCCGGGGTTGCGCGCGTAGCGCGGGTGCGCCCCCGAGGACACCTGCAGCCGGACGCGATGACCGGCGGCGAATCTATGGCCCATCGGCCACAGATCGAAAGCCACCTTCCAGCTACCGTCCTCGCCGCGCCCGCCGGTGCCCGGCGCGACGCTCAGCAGCGCGTCGCACACGTTCCACGACGCGCCCTCGGCATCGACGTCGCAGATACGCGCAAACACGTCGAAGTACTCCGAGTTGGCGCGCAGCCACAGCTCGACCCGCGCCTGCCCGATCGCCTCAAGCGACGTGGGCAGCGGCTGGGTGGCGTAGGTGAGCAGGTCGGGGCGCTGCTCGAGCTCCTCGTTGTCCACTACGGGATGTCGGGCCAGCAGCACCGGCCCACCGATCGACGGCGTCGGCTCGGCCGGGTCGTAGCGGTAGCGGTCGCCGTCTCCGGACGCGCCCGCCGGCGGCTCTGAGCTCAGCCGCCCACCCTCGCCCAGCCACAGATGGCGCTCGGTGGTGCCGGGGGGTGGCCAGTCCGAGAGCTCTCGCCAGCCGCCACCCACGCGTTCGCCGGTGATCATCACGCGCACCCGGCTGTCGCGGACGAGACGGTGGTCACCGAGCAGGTGCGAGCGCAGCCAGGCGATCCCCTCGCGGTGGCCGGCGCCGACCAGGGCCGGCGCGGTGTGCGCCCATGGCCCGATCACCAGCTGCGGATGCCTTCCGGCCCGCCGCAGGGCCGAGTAATCCTCGAGCATCCACGGCAGCAGGATGTCGTACCAGCCTCCCACGAGCTGCACCGGCGCCTGCACTTCCGAGACGCGCGCGGAGAAGTCACGCGCCGCCCAGTACTCGTCGTCGCGAGCGGAGTGCAGAAACGCCTCGCGGAACCACGCCACCTCCGCACCGGTAGCCCGCCGGTCGAGCTCTCCGAGCGGCAATTCGCCCAGCAGCTCACCGAGCCGGCGTAAGGCGCGGTTGATCGCCAGCGGCCCGAACCGGCTCTCCTGGGCAGCTACCACCGCCATCCAGGACGCCACGTTCTCCAGTGACAGGCTGCCGCCCGAGTAGGTCTGCTCGTAGAACTGGGAGGCGCTGACCTGGATCGCCAGGGCGGCCAGGTCGTCGCCGGCCTCGGGCGCGACCGCCCACTGCACGAAGCCGAGGTAGCTGGGTCCCATCATCCCGATCCGGTCCGCGTGCCAGGGCTGCGTCCTCAGCCACCGCAGGGTCGCCAGTCCATCGGCTCGCTCGTCGAACGGAGTGAAGCTGCCCCCCGAGCCGAACGTGCCGCGAACGCTCTGGATCACCACCTGGAGACCGCGCTCGGCGAGGAGCCGGCCGAACAGCAGCCCGACGAATTGCCGTCGCCCGTAGGGCGAGCGCACCAGCACCGTGGGCTGGGGCCGGGCCGCCGTCTCGCGCGCGACCCAGCGATCGGCCAACAGGACCGCGCCATCGTCCATGAGCGCCGCCAGATCGCGTTCGCATACGACGTCGAGCGTCTGCGCGCGGGGCAGGCGCATACGGCGGGCGAGGGTCTCGCTGGCGAGGCTCATGGACTGACTCCATCGCTCCCGCCCGGCTCGGCGGCGGAGTGCCTAGCCGTCGCCGGCCACCTGAAGCACCAGCTTGCCGGTGTTCTCGCCGCGGAACAGTCGTAGCAGGACGGCGGGGAAGTTCTCCAGTCCCACGGCGATGTCCTCGCGGGAGGTCAGCCGGCCCGACGACAGCCACCCCGCCATCTCCCGGGCGCCTTCGGCGACGCGGTCCGCGTAGTCGGATACGACGAAGCCGGTCATGGTGGCGTGGTTGACCAGCAGTGACATGTAGTTCGACGGCCCGCGCATCGGTTCGGTGGCGTTGTACTGCGAGATCGCACCACAGATCACCACCCGGGCATGGCGAGCGAGCCGCGCGAGCGCCGCGTCGAGGATCTCCCCACCGACGTTGTCGAAGTACACGTCGATCCCGTCCGGGCAGTGCCGGGCGAGCGCCTTGGTCACGTCTTCGGCCTTGTAGTCGATCGTCGCGTCGAACCCCAGGGCCCGCTCCACGTGCTCGCACTTGTCGGGGCCGCCGGCGATGCCGATCACGCGACAGCCCTTCAGCTTGGCGATCTGCCCGACCATGCTGCCGACGGCTCCCGCCGCACCGGACACGACCACCGTCTCACCGGCGACGGGACGGCCGATGTCGAGCAGCCCGAAGTAGGCGGTCATCCCGGGCATCCCGAGCGCGCCGAGGTACACCGGAAGCGAGGCCAGTTGGGTATCGACCTTCATCAGCGCGTCGCCGGAGAGGGTGGCGTACTCCTGGACTCCGAGCGGGCCGGTGACCTGATCGCCCACCGCGAGGTTCGGATGGCTGGAGGCGACCACCTCGCCGGCCCCCAGGGCCCGCATCACGTCGCCGATCCGCACCGGCGGGATGTAGGACCGCCCCTCGTTCATCCATCCCCGCATGGCCGGATCGATCGACAGGTAGCGGACCCTGACCACGACCTGGCCTTCTCCGGGTTCGGCCACGGGCGCCTCGACGTACTCCCAGTCGTCGGCCTTCGGGAGCCCGACCGGGCGAGCCACGAGCCGGAACTGATGATTGCCAGCGTCCACACCGAGGATCCTAACCTTGTCTGCTATAGAAAAAACCATGGCCGATCTGTGCACCCGTCCCCTCGGTCATTCGGGAATGCAGGTGTCCGTCATCGGCCTGGGCTGCAACAACTTCGGCCGGCGAGTCGATCTGGCCGGGACCCGAGCCGTGGTCGACGCCGCGCTGCAGGCAGGCGTCACCTTCTTCGATACCGCCGACATCTACGGCGCCGGCGCCAGCGAGGAACTGCTCGGCGAGGTGCTCCAGGGTCGCCGCGATCAGGTCGTGCTGGCGACCAAATTCGGGATGGACATGGGTGACGGCAAGGGTCCCCGAGGTTCCCGTGACTACATCCGCCAGGCGGTGCGAGCCTCGCTGCGGCGGCTGCGCACCGACATCATCGACCTGTACTGGTATCACCGCCCGGACGGAACCACTCCGATCGTCGAGACGCTCGCGACCCTCGACGAGCTCGTCCGAGCCGGCACGGTCCGGGCCATCGGGGCCTCGAACTTCAGCTCCGCGCAGATCTCCGAAGCCGACGCGGTGGCCGGCGAGCACGGATTCACCCGCTTCACGGCGGTCCAGAACGAGTACAGCCTGCTGGTCCGGGACGCCGAGCGCGATGTCCTGGCGACCTGCCAGCGCCTGGGGCTGGGCTTCGTCCCGTTCTTCCCTCTCGCCTCCGGGCTGTTGACCGGCAAGTACCGCCGCGGCGAGCCGGCCCCGCCCGGCACGCGCCTGTCCGGGCGTGACCAGATCGCCACCGACGAGCAGTTCCAGCTGCTCGACGCGCTGGAGCGTTACGCCCGCCAGCGGCAGCTGAGCATGACCCAAGTCGCGATCGGCGCGCTGTTGGCCCGTGAACCGGTGTCCTCGGTGATCGCCGGCGCCACCAAGCCCGAGCAGGTTCGCGCCAACGCCGCCGCGGCCGCCTGGACACCGAGCCAGGACGATCTCGCCGCGCTCGACGAGCTGCTCGCGCCGACCACGCCCTAGCGGGCCTCCCCGACCTGAGCGGACCGTCAGTCTCCGTCGGGAAGCCGCCAGCCCGGCGGCGGAGGCAGCCTCAGCGCCGCCTCGGGTCCCCACGATCCCTTCGGGTAGGGCAGAGGCTCGGGCGCCGACTCGATCACCGCAGCGCACACCTCCCATAGCCGCTCGATCTGCTCGCTGCGGGTGAACAGCAGGCGCTCGCGGAGCATCACGTCATGCAGCAGTCGCTCGTAGGCCTCCAGCCCGTCCGCGCCGTCGAACGCCGCCTCCACGTCTAGCGTCAGCGCGGCCCGGCCCAGCTCGATCTCCGGGCCCGGGATCTTGGCCTGCAGCTCGATGCTGACCACGGGGTCGTCGGAGAGCTCGAACACCAGCTCGCTGGGACGCATCCCCTCCACGCTCTCCTGCCCCGGGAAGATCCGCAGCGGTGCCTCGGTGAACCCGATCGTCACCGTACGCCGACTCTCCGCCATGGCCTTCCCGGTGCGGAGGAAGAACGGCACTCCACTCCAGCGCCAGCTGTCCACCCGGACCTCCAGCGCCGCAAAGGTTTCGACCTTCGAGTCTTCGGCGACACCGGGCTCGTCGCGGTAGCCCTCGTACTGGCCGAGGACCACCCGGTCGGGGTCGATGGGGCGGATCGCCTCGAACAGCTTGGTGCGTTCCAGGTGCAGCGCCTCCGCCTCGATGCGTGAGGGCGGCTCGAGCGCGACGATGCCGAGGATCTGCAGCAGGTGAGTGACCACCATGTCGCGGAAGGCTCCGGTCTGCTCGTAGAAGCCGGCGCGGCCCTGAATATCGATCGCCTCGGGCACGTCGATCTGCACGTAGGAGATGTGGTCGCGGTTCCAGATCGGCTCGAGCATGCCGTTGGCGAACCGCAGCGCGAGGATGTTCTGGGCCGCCTCCTTGCCCAGGAAGTGGTCGATGCGGTAGATGGAGTCCTCGTCGAGCACCTCGTGCAGCTTGGCGTTGAGCTCTCGGGCGCTCTGCAGGTCGTGACCGAACGGCTTCTCCACGACCAGTGAGCAGTGCTCGGCGATGCCGGCGCGTCCGAGCATCTTGACCATCTCGGCCATCGCACCCGGCGGCACCGACAGGTAGACGAGACGCTCACCCTCTGCGGCGATCTCACGCTCGGCCTCCTTCACCGCCCGGGCCAGATCGTCGCCGTCCTCGGCGCTGGAGACGACGAAGCTCAACCGGGCGGCGAACTCGTCCCAGATGTTCGTCGAGCTCACCCCGTCCGTGCTTCTCCAGGGCCTCCTTGATGCGCTGACGGAAGTCGTCGTCGGAGCCCGGAGAGTGGCGTCCGGAGCCGATGATCCGGAACTCTTCGGGCATCAGGCCTTCGCGGAACAGGTGGAAGAACCCGGGGAACAGCTTGCGCGCCGCCAGATCGCCGGTGGCCCCGAACACCACCACGACCCGGTTTGACGGACGTTGGATGCCGCTCACGTTCGGGACGCTACATGAGGGTCGTCCGCTGACGCATTTCGCGCCCGCAGCGGCACGGATGAGCGGTGTGCGAAGCTGTCCTCATGTCCGTGGTTGAGGTGCCCGTGGTCACGAGGCCGACGGCCGCCAGCGTGGCCGAAGGTCGGAGCGCGCTCGAGGATCTGCTCGGGCCCGGCCGTGTCGCCACCGGCGCCGACGCTCTCTCCCAGCACGGTCACGACGAGTCCTTCCATGCCGAGGCGCGGCCCGACATGGTGGTGTGGCCGCGCAGCATCGACGAGGCCGCGGCCATCGTCCGGGTCGCCGCCCGCCTGCGCCTTCCGCTGGTGCCGTTCGGAGCGGGGACCTCACTGGAGGGCCAGGTCGCCGCCCTGGCCGGCGGGATCTCCGTCGACATGCGCGAGATGAACGCCATCAGCCGGCCGTCGCTCGACGATCTCGACGTGGTCGTCCAGGCCGGGGTGACGCGCCGGGCGCTGGACGCCCGGCTGCGGCCCGAGGGGGTGTTCTTCGCCGTGGATCCCGGCGCCGACGCCACCATCGGCGGCATGGTCGCCACCGGTGCCTCGGGCACCACCACGGTCCGTTACGGCGCCATGCGCGAGAACGTCCTGGCCCTGACCGTGATCAACGCCCGCGGCGAAGTGATCCGGACCCATTCGCGCGCGCGCAAATCCTCGGCGGGCTATGACCTCACGCGCCTGATGATCGGCTCCGAGGGCACCCTTGGGCTGATCTGCGACGCGACGCTTCGGATCCGCCCGATCCCGGTTGCCACGGCGGCGGCGCGGTGCACCTTCCCCTCCCTGCACGCGGCGGTGCAGTGCGTGGTGCGGGTCGGTCAGCACGCCGTCCCGGTGGCGCGGATCGAGCTGCTGGACGAGCTCCAGATCGAGGCGATCAACCGCTACGAGGAGACCGACTACACGGTCGCTCCCAGCCTGTTCATGGAATTCCACGGCGCCTCGGAGGAGGACGTGCGAGCCCAGTCGCAGGAGACGGCGGAGATCGCCGCCGAGTACGGCGGCAGCGACTTCACGTGGGCAGCCGACGAGTCCGAGCGCCGGCGGCTGTGGCGGGCGCGTCACCGCTCCTACGACGCCACCCGGGCGATGCGTCCTGGCAGCACCGGCCTGACCACCGACGTGTGCGTACCGATCTCCGCGCTGGCCGACTGCATCGCCGCGGCGCAGGCCGACATCGCCCAGAGCGGCCTGACCGCCGCCATCGTCGGCCACGTCGGCGACGGCAACTTCCACGCCAGCGTGCTGGTCGATCCCGGTGACCCCGAGGAGGTGGCGCGCGCCGAGGCGTTCCACGGCCGCCTGGTGCGCCGCGCGCTCGACCACGAGGGAACCTGCACCGGAGAGCACGGAGTCGGCTACGGCAAGGCCCGCTTCCTGATCGAGGAGCACGGGCCGGCGGCAGTCGAGATGATGCAGGCGATCAAGCGCGCGCTGGATCCGGACGGGATCTTCAACCCGGGCAAGGGCGCCGTCGCGGCCGGGGTGGGCCATGGCTGACCAGATGCTCCCTCAGCGGCCGAGCTCCTCCTGGGCCCGCGCGTGCGCCTGCGCGGCGGCCTGGGCTTCCGCCTGCGCCGCGGCGAGCGCCTCATGGGCCTCGGCCAGCGCCCGTTCGGCCTGACCGCGGCGCTCCTGGGCGAGTTGCAGAGCCCGTTCAGCGCGGTCGGCGCGGCGACGCGCTTCCGACGCGGCCGCGCGGGCCGCCTTGTGCGCCCGGGCCCGCTCCGTCTCGGCGCGCTCCCGCTCGGCCCGCTCGGCCTGCTCGCGCTGCCGGTCACCGGATCGCTTGGCGTCGGTCTTGCCAGCGGCCGGCTTGCGCTTCGGCGCTCGCCGCGCCGGTGCCGGCGCTGAAGCCGGCCCGGGGCCGACGCCAAACCCGACGTGGCGCAGCTCCCGCTGCAGGCAGCCGGAGCTGACCTCCGGGCGGGCGTCCTCGTCGAGCGCCGCGGCGTGCAGCGTCTCGGCCACGCGCTCCAGGATCGTCGAGCTGAGCGGGTGCCCGTCCGAGCTGAGCAGCCCCTTGGCCGTGGTCACCAGGCCGTCGACGGCGCCGCGCTCGGCCTCAGCGGCGGCGCGCAGCGCGCGGCCGTCGCCGTGACCGGCCACGACGGCGTCCTGAGCCCGCCGCAGCGCGTCGCCGGCGTGCAGCAGCGCTTCGAGCTCGCGCTTCTGAGTCCGGACGAGCTGGTTGACGGCCCAGGCGGCGACGGAGGGCTTGCTCCGGGCGGCCACCGCCGCCGCCTCGTCGCGCCGTCCGTCGGCGCGAAGCGCGCGTGACAGCGCTGTCCGCTCCGGTATGAAGCGGTCCAGGGGAAGTCCGTAGAGATCATCGGCGTCCGTGCCGCTCACGCCCGCGCCTCCTGGCCGGCGGCGTCGCGGGCGAGGCCGGACAGCAACTGCGACATCGCTTCCAGCGTTCGCGCGCCGGCGGCGACGTTGTAGCGGCCGGCCAGCTCACGCGGGTCTAGATAGCCGAGCGCGACGCCGTCGGAATCCCCCCACACCAGCATCCGCAGCGGCAGCTCGATGCCGATACGCGGATCGCTCTGCATCAGCGACGTCCCGGCCCGCGGGTTGCCGAACACGAAAACCTCCTCGTCGGCGAGTCCCAGGCCCACCTGCCGGGCTGCCGCGGCGTGATCGATCCGCGCGAACAGCGTCAGCTTCCGCCGTTCGATCGCCTCCAGCAACCGTGTGACGGTCTGGGGATAAGCGAGGGCGCTCGGCGTGACGATCATCGACCCGATGGTTTCACCCGATCCCGGCCGGGCGGCGAGCGCCGGCGCAACCATTGTTTGAATTCGGTCGCCACGATGCGCTCGTCGTGAACCCCGTCGGCCTGGTCCGAAGCGAGCCACACGATCGGCGGGCCCATGATGGCGGGATCCAGCAGGCCCGCTGAGGCGGTCATGACGTCATTCCGTCTGGCGGCCCAGCAGGGCGAGGAAGCGCCCGATGCGGGACCGCTCCTGCTCCGGAAGCGGGCCAGCGGCCTCGACCAGCAACGTCATCGCCCCCCGCTCGCGCGCCCACGCCCGCGCGGACTCGCTGAACCCCGCCGCGATCCATACCAGCGCAAGCGGGCCGGCGAAGGCCATGACGGTCTCCTCCTGCTCAGCCGCGGTGTCCTCGCTGCGGACGATGGAGACCGTGACCTGGCCCAGCATGTGAGCCGCCGCGCTGATCGCCTCCAGGCCGCCGTCGTCGACCAGCAGGGCCACATCGCCCTCTCGCAGGGTCTCGGTCACCCATTCCTCCGGTGCGCTCGCGAGCGCGCCGGGGGTGCACACGATTCGGAAGATCGGAGCCATCGACGACACGCTATCGAGTGTGCGGCTCCCCGGCCCGGGCGCGCCGGGCGAGGTGAGGCGGGGGACCATCGGCTAACCTCGTCATAGGACGCTGGACGGCACCGAGCGCGACGAGACCCCGCGCGCGCCGTCTCCGCTTCACCCAGGGCGTATCGCTCGCGCGTCGCCGACGCGCCGAAAGTCCACATGAAAGGGCGGATATATGGCCTCGAGTTCCAGGAAGAAGACCACCATGGCAAAGCTCAACCGCGAGGCCGCGGTCCGCGAGCGGCGCCAGCGCAAGAAGATCCGCAAGGACGCCCGGAAGCAGGCGGCGATCGATGGGCCGCCCCTCGACGCCGACGCGCCCGCTCTCGACGGCGCTGCAACCGGCCTCGACGGCGACCCATACGGCCTGGACCGCTACCCGCCCAGCGAGGACGACACCGGACCAGAGGTACCGGCCGCTTCGGCGTAAAGCACCTGGCGCCGAGGGGCGAAAGCTGAAAGGCTTGGCGCCATGAAGCTGCGACCGGGCAGATGGGCCGCCACCTACGACGGTGAGCTGGTGGTGTTCATAATCGGCATGCGGATCAACCGGCCCTGGAAGGTCAAGCAGTGGTGGCCGGTCGCCACGGCCATGCCGCGGATGCTCAAATGGCTCGACCAGCATCCCCAGGCCGGCCTGCTGCACTACCAGCAGGCGCTCGGGAGTCCGCTCAGTCCGATGGTGGTGCAGTACTGGCGGTCGTTTGAGGACCTCGAGCGCTTCGCACGATCACCCGACGCTCCCCATCTGTCGGCCTGGCGGCGCTTCAATGCCAGCGTCCGCGACAGCGGCGACGTGGGCATCTGGCACGAGACCTATCGCGTCGCGCGAGGCGCCAGCGAGTCCATCTACGGCAACATGCCCGCGCGGGGGATGGGTGTGGTCGGCGAGCTTGTCCCCGTGGGCTCAACCGCGGCGACGGCGGCCCAGCGCATCGGCGCGCGCGCCGTCGACGAGCCACCCGTAGAGGGGTACTGACCAGGCCTCAGACCGGCCGGGGGCACCGACACGCCCTCCCATCGGGTTGCACCTCGCCTGCGCCCCCGCCGCTCGTTTTTGAGCTCGGAACCAGGGGTATGCGAACACCACAGAGAGGAGGGACGAGTTGCCTGCGCAGGACAGTGCATCAGCACCGCAGGGCGGGACGGACGCGGAGTTCGCCGGACTTGTCGCGCTCGTGACCGGAGGTGGTTCCGGTATCGGCCTCGCCACCGGCCGGCTGCTCGCCGAGCGTGGGGCCACGGTCGCGGCGCTCGATCTCGACGCGTCGGCGGTCGCGGCCCCGATCGCCGCGCTGACCGCAGACGTGAGCGACGACAGCTCGGTCTCGGCGGCCGTGGACGACGTGGTCCAGCGCTTCGGCCGCCTCGACATCCTCATCAACAACGCCGGTATCGGCGCGCAGGGAACCGTCGAGGACAACCCCGACGACGAATGGCGACGGGTGTTCGAGGTCAACGTGTTCGGGATCGTGCGGGCCACCCGAGCCGCTCTCCCCCACCTGCGTGACTCCCCGCACGCCGCGGTGGTCAACACCTGCTCGGTCGCCGCCACCGCCGGCCTGCCCCAGCGTGCGCTGTACTCCGCCACCAAAGGGGCGGTGCTGGCGCTCACGCTGGCGATGGCCGCCGACCACGTCCGCGAGGGGATCCGCGTCAATTGCGTGAATCCCGGCACCGCTGACACGCCATGGGTGCGCCGGCTGCTGGACCGCGCCGATGACCCCGAGCGGGAGCGCGCCGCGCTGGAAGCGCGGCAGCCCCTCGGCCGGCTCGTCAGCGCCGATGAGGTCGCCTACGCGATCGTATGTCTGGCCAGCCCCCACGCCTCGGCCACGACCGGGACCGCACTCGGAGTCGACGGGGGCATGTCGGGCCTGCGGCTGCGTCCTGCGCAAAGTGACGCCTGACGCCCCGAGGTGAGGAGGCTGAGCCCGGAGCCCGAGCGCAATCTGATCCGCGCCGGCAGGCCTCTGGGCGCGAGCGGCCTGGTCCCGTCGGCCCTGGCCTTCGGCGGCGCGCCCCTGGGCGGCCTGTACGAGCCGGTGAGCGACGACGAGGCGCAGCTCACAGTGACCCGCGCGCTCGAACTCGGACTCCGCTACGTGGATACCGCGCCCCACTACGGGCTCGGCATCTCGGAGCGGCGATTGGGTCGCGCCCTGCGCGGCGTCCCCCGCGACTCCTATCTCGTCTCGACCAAGGTCGGGCGCCTGCTCCGCCCCCTGGCGCCCGGCGAGACGGTCCCCGATGAGGGATACGTGGGCGCTCCCGCGCTCAAACGGGTGCGGGACTACTCGCGCGACGGCATCCGCCGCTCGATCGAGGAGAGCTTGGAGCGGCTCGGGCTCGACCGCGTCGACATCGTCTATCTCCACGACCCCGACGATTTCGAGGCCGAGGTCTACGAGACCGGGTACCCGGCACTGGCCGAGCTGCGTTCCCAGGGCGTGATCGGAGCGATCGGTGCGGGGATGAACCAGGCCGAGATGCTCGCCCGGTTCGTCGAGCGCCTCGACCTCGACGTGGTCCTGCTGGCCGGGCGCTACAGCCTGCTCGACCAGATCGCCCTCGGCGAGCTGTTGCCGGCCTGCGCGGACCGCGGTGTGGCAGTGGTCGTCGGCGGCGCACTGAACAGCGGCCTGCTGGCCGATCCGACTCCTGACGCGCGCTATGACTACGCCCGCGCGCCCCGCGACCTCGTAGACCGCGCGGCGAAGATGCAGGCGGTGTGCGCCCGCCACGGGGTACCGCTCATCGCCGCGGCGCTGCAGTTCCCACTCGGCCATCCGGCCGTTGCCGCGGTGCTGGTGGGGGCGCGGTCAGCCCAGGAGATCGATGACAACGCCCGCGCCTTCGCCACACCGGTGCCGTCCGCGTTGTGGGAGGAGCTCCGGTCAACCGGGCTGCTCGCCGGCGAGGTGCCGGTGCCGGCGGGCCAAGGGGACGGGTGAGCCTGGCGATCGTCGACGCCCACCACCACCTGTGGGACCTCGAGCGGCGCTCCTACCCATTCCTGGAGGCACCCGAGCACGAGCCGATCCGGCACAACTTCGATCTGACCGATCTCGCCGCCGCGGTGACCCCCCACGGGATCGCCCAGACGGTGGTGGTCCAGGCGGCACCCGACCTCGCCGAGACCGAGGCGCTGCTTGACGTCGCGGCCGCCAGCCCGCTGATCGCCGCCGTGGTCGGCTGGATCGGCTTCGGTACCGCCGACGCCGCGGGCCAGCTCGACCGGCTCCTCGCGCACCCGCACGCGCACTGGCTGGCCGGTCTCCGCGCGATGGCTCAGGACCACCCCGACCCGGATTGGCTCGCCTCAGCGGCGGTGAGCCGGACGGCAGCGGAGGTCGGCGCGGCCGGCCTGGTCTGTGAGCTGCTGATCACCCCGCGAGAGGCCGCCGCGGCTCATACCCTGGTGCGGCGGCTGCCGGACGTGCGGTTCATGATCGATCACGCCGGCAAGCCCCCGATCGCCGGCGGAGCGACAGAGCCGTGGGCCACGGGGATGCGCGCGCTGGCTGGCGCTCCCAACACCGCCTGCAAGATCTCGGGGCTGGTCACCGAGGCCAACTGGCGTGCCTGGACCGAGGACCAGATCGCCGCGTTCGTCGAGCTCGTCGTCGAGGCGTTCGGCGAGGATCGGCTCCTGTTCGGCTCTGACTGGCCGGTCTGCCTGCTGGCCGCCTCCTATGAGCAGGTGCTCGAGCTCGCGCGCCGGACGCTCTCGGCGCTGGCCACCGAGAAGGTGTTCGCCGGCAACGCCCAGCGTGCCTACGGACTGGGCGACTCAGCCGAACAGCGGTAGCCGGCGCCGGCGTGCCAGGGCATCCATCCCGCGCTGGATGCTGTCGCGAACCTCCCGGTACTTGGCTTCGACGTACTCCTCGTCGTCAGCGCGATCCGGGTCACCGTCGAGCCAGACCGCCTCCTGGAAGGCGGTCCGGATCTTGGTCGGCAGCGGCAACTCGGGCAGCAGCGCCGGTGACACCCCCCAGGGCACCTGGAGGGCGATCGGGAACCGCTTCAGGCGAGCGACCTTGTCGAGCGCCAGCACCTTGGCGAGGCGGCGGCCGCTGGCCAGCACCGGCATCGAATCCGGACCGCCCACCGTCGCGATCGGCACGATCGGAACGGCGCTGCGGATCGCCAGCCGAACGAACCCCATCCGTCCAGCCAGGATCGCCTCGTCGCGCTTCGTCCAGGGTCGCAGCGAATCGACTTCACCGCCCGGCCACAGCGCCACGTCGTGGCCGGCGGCCAGAGCGGCGGCGATACTGTCGGGTGCCGCCGGTAGCACGCCCATGCGGCGGAAGTAGGCGCCCACCCCGGGGAGCGCCATCAACGCATCGTGAGCGGTGCCGTGCAGCGGGCGCGAGCTGCCGAAGCGACGCCACCACTGCGCACCGATCGTCCAGGCATCCCACACGAACGGCGCTCCGGAGTGGATGCCCACCAGCAGCACCGGCGACTCCGGGATGTGCTCCCATCCCTCGACCTCCATCCGAAACCAGTAGTCCATGAGCGGATTCCAGAGATACTTCTGGCGCTCCATGAACTCGTAGTCGGGCCCTTCGAGGGTCCACTCCGAGGCTCGATCCGACACCCAGCCCGCCACGCCCGACTGATCCTCGCGGCGACGGTCCACCTTGCGCTTGGCCTGCTCGGCGTGGCGCTCGGCCTGGGCCTGGCGCGAGCGCGCTCTGTTGTCGGCACGCCGCTCAGTCGTCACTTCGCGCTCCTCCATCTCGCCATCCTCTCTCGCTGCCGTCCTGAGCTGCTGGCTACCCGCCGGGCGCGCGGTCACAAACGGGCGGTCACCGGGATATCGGTTCCCCGGGCCCTACGCCGCGAGCAGAACCTCGCGATATGTCGCGATGAAGCCAGCCGCCGCGGCGGGATCGAACAGGGCGTGGCGGTAGCGCAGCGTGATGAACAGACGTCCGTCCAGGGTCGCGGCTCCCAGGGATGCGCCGAGCGGCATGCGCCCGGGCGGCGAGAACCACAGTTCGCGCACCGCCCCGGCCTCGCCGAACGAGGGGGTGTCGGTCACCCGTCCGAGGTTTGACAGCACGGCGGTGTCGACGACGACGTTGCCGGTCAGCGGGATCAGGCTCTGCATCCGCTGCTTGACCGCGGTCGGGAGGACCGTGGGCGCGTTGAACAGCTCGACGATCAAGCCGGCGACGGCGCCGTCCTTGATCTGCCGGGTGCTGTCGGCGGCCGCCCTGATCGCCTGCCGGAGGTCGGTCTGATCCCGCGAGCCGAGGCGGACGCTGACGTAGGAGGCGAAGTTGCCGACGATGTCAAAGCGCCACTCCGGCGGGCGCAGATTGATCGGCATCATCAGGTAGATCGTGTCGGCGGATGTCACGCCGTGGCGCTCGTTGAACTGCCTCACCGCGACCGCCAAGCCGCCCAGGAGCACGTCGTTGAGGGTGGCCCCATCGCTGCGCAGGGCCATCAACTGCGCCACCTCGTCGGGCGCGAAGCTCGTCAGCTCAAAGCCGTAACCGGGCTTGTCTCGCCGTCACCCGACCGCGCGATCCGCGTGGGGGCGTCGACACCGCGGGTGAGGTAGTCCAGCGCCGCCCGGCCGCGGGCCAGCCTTGCCTTGATCGAACCGGCGCCGCTGACGGCGCCGAGGTCACGGACCTCGATCGGATCCACCGCCGCGACGGGGTCCTCCTCGCCGCCGTAGGAGCGCGTTATCGACCCCATGAACCGCAGCGCCGAGAGGCCGTCCCCGGCGGCGTGATGGAGGTTGAGCACCAGCACATCACCCCCGTCGCGGTGGGCCAGCAGCAGCGCGAACGGGCCGGGACGCTCCAGCGACGGCACCCGTCCCAGGAGCCGCTCCCGCGCCAGCGCCAGCGCCTCGTCGGTGGCGCACTCGATCTCGGTCAGGTCGATTTCCGTCAGCTCCGGCGCGATCTCCCACTGGTAGCTGACGTCAGTCAGGCGCGAGCGCCGCAGCTGGGCCCGGATGATCGGATGCGGCCGCGCCGCTGCCCGCACCGCCTGCTCCAGACGGTCTCGGTCGATCGTTCCCTCGACGCGGATCTCGAGGTGCACGCTCCACGGCTCGTCGGCACGGTTGAGGTGCAGGTAGAGCTCATCGAGGACGTTCAGGCGCGTCGTCTGGATCGGCTCGGCTCTGTAGACGCTCATCCCGCCTCCCTGGGCAACATTTCACAGATGTGTTGCCCAGAACGCGCCGGCTCCAATCGAGACCGGACCCCGACATGCTTGGATAGGCGGGTGGCTCCCGCCATGAAGATTCGCTTTGCCGTGGCGCCGGACCGCGCCTCGGCTTCCGCGACCGGGATCCTGAGCTTCGCCGACGCACTGGAACACAGCGGGTTTGACGGCGTGTGGCTGTCGGACCTGCCGCTCGCACCCACCCTCGATCCGCTCGTGGGTCTGGCCATGATCGCCGGGCGCACGCGCCGGCTGAGGCTCGGCGCCAACGTGGTCCCGCTCGGGCGCAATCCGTTTCTGCTGGCCAAGGGCCTGGCCCAGCTCGACCAGCTGTCGTCGGGCCGTCTGCTGCTCAGCTTCGTCCCCGGGCTCGGTCAGCCGGGCGAGCGCGAGGTGCTCGGTGTCAACGGGGCCGTCCGCGGCGCGGTGCTGGAGGAGATGCTGGAGATGCTGCGATCGTGGTGGGCGGGCGCGACGGTCGAACACCAGTCCGAGCGCTGGTCGTTCACCGGGCTCCCCGCCGCCGCCCTACCGGTCCAGGATCCGCTGGAGGTGTGGCTGGGCGGGCGCGGTCCCAAGGCCCTGGAGCGGGTCGGGCGGATCGCCGACGGCTGGCTGGGAGCGGCCCTGACCCCCGCGGAGGCGCGCGTGGCGCGAGAGCGAATCCAGGCCTCAGCGCGGGCTGCCGGGCGTGAGATCGACCCGGAGCACTTCGGCCTCAGCATTCCCTACGCCCGCGAGGCCCCGGGCCCGGCGCTGCTGAGCGCCATCGGCGAGCGAAGAGCAGATGTCGATCCTCTGACCCTGATGCCGGTCGGTGCTGACGGTCTGCGGTCGTTCATCGCAGGCTGTGTCGAAGCCGGGCTGTCGAAGTTCGTGGTCCGCCCCGCCGGGACTGTGGGGTCCTGGGAGGACGAGGTGGCATGGCTGGGCGACGCGATCCTCGACCTTCAGACCTGAGGCTCACGGACGGACGAAGGTGTCCGGATCGGGACCGATGCGGTCGCCCGCGTCCAGCGCATCGATCGAAGCCATCTCCGCGTCGGTGAGCTCGAAGTCGAACACCTCGAAATTCTCGACGATGCGCTCTGGAGTCACGGACTTGGGGATCACCACGTTGCCGAGCTGGAGGTGCCAGCGGATCACGACCTGGCCCGGGGACTTGCCATGAGCCTCGGCGATCTGCGTGATCGCCGGATCGTCGAGGACCTGGCCCTGCGCCAGCGGGCTCCATGCCTCGGTGACGATTCCCAGCTCCTCGTGCTCGCGGCGCAGGCCCGTCTGCTGCAGGCGCGGGTGCAGCTCGACCTGGTTGACGGTCGGAGTCACGCCCGTCTCCTCGATCAGACGCTCCAGGTGCGCAGGCTGGAAATTCGAGACCCCGATCGAGCGGACCAGGCCTTCCTGCTGTAGCTCGATGAACGCCTTCCAGGTCTCCACGTACTTGTCCTGGGACGGCACCGGCCAGTGGATCAGATACAGGTCCACGAAGTCGACCTCGAGCCGGTTCAGGCTCGCCCTCAGCGCCCGCTTGGCCGGCTCCAAGCCGTGATCATCGTTGAAGCATTTGGTCGTGATGAACACGTCCTCGCGATCCAATCCGGCAGCGTGGATCGCCTGGCCAACGGCGCCTTCGTTGCGGTAGGCGGCCGCGGTGTCGATGTGCCGGTAGCCGGCCAGCAGGGCACGCGTGACGACATCGGCGGTCTCCTCCGGCGGGACCTGGAACACGCCAAAGCCCAGCTGGGGGATGAGCTCGCCGTCGCGAAGAGTGAGGGTGGGAACGTCCGTTTTCGAAGATGTCATATGCCTAGTTGTTCCCAGATCGCCACCGCTCACACATCCGCCCGCAGGAGCCTGGGCGCCTGGGCGGCTACGGGCGATCAAAGCGATCGCGCGCGGCATCTACCCGGGGACGGGCGTCACAGCCGGCGAGATGATCGTTGACCAGGCCCATTGCCTGCATGAACGCGTACGCAGTGGTCGGGCCGACGAACCGCCACCCTCGCCGCTTCAGGTCCTTGGCCAGCACCTTGGACTCTGCCGTCAGCCCGAGCTCGGCCAGGCCGGAGCGGTCAAGCCGGCCGGACCGCGGCTCGGGCGCAAAGCTCCACACGTATGAGGCCAGTGAGCCTTCGGTCTGCACCAGCTCGACCGCTCGGCGGGCGTTGTTGATCGTGGCCTCGATCTTTCCGCGGTGGCGCACGATCTCCGCGTCGGCGAGGAGCCGAGCGACGTCACGCTCGTCGAATCGCGCTACCCGCTCGAACTCAAAGCCCGCGAACGCCCGCCGGAACGCCGGGCGTTTGCGCAGGATCGTCAGCCACGAGAGTCCCGCCTGAAAGCCCTCCAGGCTGAGCTTCTCGAACAGGCGCACGTCGTCGGAGACGGGAAAGCCCCATTCGGTGTCGTGATAGTCGCGGTACTCCGGAGCCGAGGTCGCCCACCAGCAGCGCGCGACGCCGTCGTCGCCGACGAGCACCCCCTCCCGCGCCTCCGGTTGCTCAGTCATCTCCGGGCTGCGGAGTTTCCGGCTCATCTAGTCGCGCACCGGGAGCGAGTAGTCGATCCACTGCTCCCGAGTCGCGCCGATGCCGTCGTAGAGCCGCTGCGCGCGCCGATTGTCGGGCGCGGTCTGCCAGGCGAGCAGCGAGGCCCCGCGCCGCCGGCACTGCTCTTGGCAGGAGGCGATGAGCCGGCGGCCGACTCCCGTGCCGCGCACTTCGGGGCGCACGAACAGATCCTCCATGACGCCGATGCGCGACGCGCGGGTGGTCGACCAGGTCCAGTACAGGGTGGCGAAGCCGAGTGGCTCCGCGTCAGCTCCTCGAGCGAGTAGCTGCAATCCCTCGCAGGCGGGATCGTGGCTGAGCGCGGCGAACAGCTCCAAAAGCGCCGCATCGGTGGGCTCGGCGTCGTAGAAGTCGCAGTAGCCGCGGACGAGCGGCAGGAGGTCGGCGAAGTCGGCCGGCCCGACGATGTCGATGGTGGTCACAGCTGTTGGCTCCGGGTTCATCGAGTCTCAGTTGGTGTTGGCATCATCTTGTCACTGTGGCCGCTGTCCCCTCCCCCGCCGCTCATTCGTCTGAAGATCGAAACCAGCGCTCCCCCAAGGAGGGAAATATGCGGCACATCATGCTGTCCTACCGCGAGGCATCAAGCTGATAGAGCGCGTCTTCCGCGAGGAGTGGGGCCGGGTTCTGGCGTCGTTGATCGGCTTTCTCGGCGACTTCGACCTCGCTGAGGAGGTCGCGCAGGAGGCGTTCGCGATTGCCGCCGAGCGCTGGCCCCGTTCCGGTACTCCCGAGAACCCCCGAGCGTGGCTGGTGACCACGGCGCGCAACCGCGCGATCGACCGGCTGCGGCGTGAGAAGACCCTCGCCACCAAGGTCCGTCAGCTTGAGGTGGCGGAATCAGTGGAGCCAGACTTGGACCAGACATCGATTCCCGACGAGCGACTGGAGCTGATCTTCACGTGCTGCCATCCGGCGCTCGCGACCGAGGCACAGGTCGCGCTGACGCTCCGGACCCTCGGCGGCCTGTCGACCGAGGAGATAGCGCACGCGTTCATCGTCTCGCCGGAGACCATGAAGCGCCGTCTGTCGCGCGCCAAGACCAAGATCAGGACAGCCGGGCATTCCATTCTCGGTGCCCGCCGAGCACCTGCTGCCCAGCCGTCTCACCGCTGTGCTCGCGGTTGTCTACCTGATCTTCAACGAGGGCTACGCCGGACGCGTCGACCTCGCGGCCGAGGCCATCCGGCTCGGCCGCGTGCTGACCGACCAGATGCCCGACGAGCCCGAGGCGCAGGGACTCCTGGCCCTGATGCTGTGTCACCACGCTCGCCGCCGGGCGCGGTTCTCCGCCGGCGAACTGGTGCTGCTCGCCGACCAGGATCGGTCGCTATGGGACCTGGCCCAGATCGACGAAGGGCGCACCGTGCTGGTCCGGGCCCTGGCGTTGCGTGGCCGTGGTCCCTACGTGCTGCAGGCGGCGATCGCCTCCCTGCAGACCGAAGCGCAGATCGACTGGCCGCAGGTCGCCGAGCTCTACGACGAGCTCTCCCAGCTGACCCGCTCGCCCGTGGTTGAGCTCAACCGCGCCGTGGCCGTGGCTCAGACGGGCTCCCCCGCCGCGGCGCTGCAGATCCTCGAGGGGCTCGAGCTCGACGAGTACCAGTATCTGCACTCCACACGGGCCGAGCTGCTGCGCCGGCTCGGCCGCTCCGACGAGGCCCGGGCCGCCTATGGGGCCGCCCTGGTCCTGGCCCGCACCGAACCTGAGCGACAGTTCCTCCAGCGGCGACTCGGCGAGCTGTGAGCTGAGGCGCGTCGGCGCCGTTTGCGCTGCCCGGGCAGATCCGCGGTCGGGGGCCGATCTATGATCGTGTCGGTTTGCGGCGCGAAGTCACCACCGACGTGTCGATGCTCGAGCGCCTGGTCGAGCCCGCGGGCAAGGACGTGGTCGACATCGGCTGCGGTGGCGGCGCGCTGGTGCGCGAGCTGTCGGCCCGCACGGCCCGCGTGGTCGGCGTCGAGATTTCCGAGGCGCAGCTGGCGCCGGCGCGCGCCCGCGACGACGGCGGCGGCGCCCGCTACCTCGTCGGCTCAGCCCAGCAGCTGCCCTTGGAGGATGACTCGATGGACGTGGCGGTATTCATGCGAACGCTTCATCACGTACCGCCGCCGCTGCTGATGCGGGCGCTGGGCGAGGCGGGGCGGGTCCTACGTCGCAGCGGGGCGGTCTACGTGGCCGAACCACTGCCCGAGGGCGACTTCTTCGCGCTCACGAGCTTGGTTGAGGATGAGGTGGCGGTGCGCGCTGCCGCGCAGGAGGCCCTCGCCAACGGTGCTCAGGCCGGGCTGGAGCGGGTGCTCACCGTCGACTACGAGGTCCGTGCGCTCCTACCCGACCTGGCGGCATTGCGGGCGCGGGTGGTCAGCGTAGACCCCGAACGGGCCGAGATCTTCGACGCGCGCCGGGCTGAGATCGCAGCGGCGTTTGAGCGCTTGGGCGAGCCTGGAGAGCAACCTGGCGAGCGCTGGTTCGTGCAGCCGATGCGCGCCGACGTTCTCCGGCCCGCCTCCTGACTCACCGTCACTCGGGCGGTCAAGGGCAGCGGAGTCCGCAGCCTTGTCGCCCGCCGGGATCGTCTGCTACGGGATCTTCTCGGTAGTGACCTATGTTGCTATCGTCCCATCACGTGAGTACCGCCGCCGAATCACGTTCGCCGATCGTGGCCGAGTCCCATGAGCCCCCTGAGCCGCCCGAGCCGCTCGCCACGGACCTGTGCTGGATGCTCACCCGCGCCAGCCACTCGCTTACCACCGAGCTCACCGCCGCGCTGGAGGGATCCGGCGTCTCCCCCCGGGCCCACGCCGTGCTGGCGGCCGCCAGCGGCGGCGAACACACACAGACCGAGCTGGCCCGGCTGGTGGGGATCGACAAGACCACGATGATGGTCACGCTCGACGAACTCCAGGCCGCCGGCTTGGCGGAGCGCCGGCCGCTCAGCACCGATCGCCGGGCTCGGGTCGTAGCGGTGACCCCGGCGGGAAAGCGCAAACTACACGAGGTCGAGAAGGTGTTCGACCGCGTTCGGGAAGACGTCTTGGGGGCCCTTCCCGAGGAGGATCGCGGCGGGTTTCTCCGCTGTCTGGGCCAACTGGCCTGTGGGCGCCTGTCGGAGCCCGTGACCTGCTCACATCCGGTCCGCCGGCCCCGTTAGCCGTAGCTCTCCCGTAAGGGCATCGTGGAGACCGGTGCGGGCCGGTACGGCGGCCGAACGGCTCTCCAGGGTCGCCGGCCTGCCATGCGCCGTACGTCTGAAGTTCGCCACGGATTAATCTTAGAACAGATCATCCCGTACAAGATCATCTGCTACGGTACGTCCTGTCCGTTCCCACAGGAGGAAATTCATGGCGCACCGCACACCAGAAACGGTTCAGCAGTTCGATGGCGACAACGGGCGTCAGCGGTGGATAGCGCTCGTGGTGCTGTGCGCCGGCTTCTTGATGATCATCCTCGACCAGACGATCGTGAACGTGGCGTTGCCGACGATCCAGACCGACCTGCACTTCTCGCAGTCAGGCCTGGCCTGGGTGGTGAACGCGTACCTGATCGCGTTCGGTGGCCTGCTGCTGCTGGTGGGGCGTCTGGGTGACCTGCTGGGCCGCCGCCGGATCTTCCTGATCGGCCTGGCCGTGTTCACCTCGGCGTCGCTCATCTGCGGCCTGGCCAGCAGCCAGGCCATCCTCGTCGGGGCCCGCTTCGTGCAGGGGATCGGCGGCGCGATGACGTCCGCCGTGATCCTCGGAATGATCGTGACGATGTTCCCCAAGGCCTCCGAGCAGGCCAGGGCGATCGGGGTCTACAGCTTCGTGGCGGCGGCGGGCGGCGCCATCGGCCTGCTCGCCGGTGGGGTCCTGACGCAGGCCCTGAGCTGGCACTGGATCTTCTTTGTCAACCTCCCCATCGGAGCGGTGACCGCCGTCTACGCCAGGCGGCTGCTGCCAAACGACACCGGCCTTGGGCTGGAGCACGGAACTGATATCCCGGGTGCCGTGCTGCTGGTCGGCTCCCTGATGCTCGCGGTCTACACGATCGTCGAGGTCAGCCGCTACTCGTGGGGATCGGCTCACACCCTGGTGCTCGGCGCAGTCGCGGTGGCCCTGCTGACCGGCGTTCGTGTGGCGCCAGGCATCGGCGGAGAACCCACTGATCTCCTTGCGGGTGTTCCGTTCCCGCATCGTGACCGGGGCGAACCTGATCCAGATCCTCATGGTCGCCGGAATCTTCGGCGTGTTCTTCCTCGGCGCGCTGTACATGCAGCGCGTGCTGCACTACGACGCATTGCAGGTCGGACTGGCCTTCCTACCGGTGGCGCTCGGCATCGCTGCGATGTCCCTCGGCTTCTCGGCTCGGCTGATCAATCGCTTCGGGGCTCGGTCGGTCCTGCTGCCGGGCCTGGTCCTGCTCGCGGCGGGGCTGGTGCTTTTCAGCGGCGCTCCGATCCACGCCCATTACCTGGCGGACCTGCTGCCCGCGACGGTGCTGCTCGGCATCGGCGCCGGCCTGGCCTTCCCGTCCCTGATGACCATGGCCATGTCGACCGCCACTGCCGAGGACTCCGGGCTGATCTCGGGACTCGTCAACACCACTCAGCAGGTCGGCGGCGCCCTCGGTCTGGCCGTGCTCGCCACCCTGTCCGCCACGCAGACGAGCTCCGCCCGGGCCGACGGCCGCACGGTGGCGCAGTCTCTGACCAACGGCTACCACGTGGCGTTCACGGTCGGCGCCGGTCTGGTCATCGCTGCGATCGTCCTCACGGTGGTGCTGCTGCGCCCCGAGGCGCAGGCGACGCTGGCCTCCGAGTCGCTCGAGGCTGAGTCCGGCCCGGAGCCCGAATATCTGAAACAGGCCGCCTAACCGTCACAGCGTCGTCGTCTCTGTCGGCAGCCCCAGCAGCAGCCGCCCGGCCACCTCCCAGCTCGCCGGATTGACCTGGAAGTGCGCCGTCGCGGCATGCGCGTCGCGGAAGCGCCGCTGCAGTGGCGAGTCGGCGTAGATCGCCGAGCCACCGCCGAGGTCGTACATCGAGCGCGCGACGTCGGCCGCGGTGCGCACCGCGTGCGTCGCGGCCAACCGCAGACTCGCCCTCAGCTCGACCGCCACCGGCTCGGGGTCGTGCGCGGCCCGCCACGCATCGTCGATCGCCTGGTAGTAGAGCGCGCGGGCCGCCCGCAGCGCCGCTTCCGCGGTGGCCACCGCCGCCTGCGTCGTCTGGCGTTCGGCGAGCGTGCGCCGCGAGCCCTCTCCGACCTTGACGCCGGCGAGCTCGATGAGGTCGTCAATCGCGCCGCGCGCGTTGCCCAGCGCCGCCGCCGCGATCGACAGCGCGAAGAAGCCAAAGATCGGGAAACGGTAAAGCGGCGCATCGACGGTCGGGCCTCCGCCGAGGAGCGACAGGGTCCGACGGCTCGGCACGAACACGTCGTCGGCGACCGCGTCGTGGCTGCCGGTCCCACGCAGGCCGCTGGTGTGCCAGGTGTCGAGGATCTGAAGCTCACCGGTGGGGATGGCGACCACGCGTAGCGCCGGACGGGCGGACTGGCCCGCCACCCGTGTCCACCACACAGCCGGCGAACAGGTAGTCGGAGTGCGTGATCCCGCTGCAGAACGCCCACCGGCCCGAGACGCGCAAGCCGCCGTCGACGGGACGAGCGGTTCCGCGCGGCGCCCACACACCGGCGGCCACGGCGCCCGCGTGTCCGAAGATCTCCGCTGCTCCGTCTGGCGGTAGGTACGCCGCCAGCAGGCTGCTGGTCGCGGCGATCGACACGCACCAGCCGGCCGAGGCATCCCCTCGTGCGACCGTCTCCGCGCAACGCAACGTCACCGCGGGAGGCGCCTGCGCGGCGCCGAGCGTCGCCGGCGCACCCGCCCGCAGCAGCCCGGACGCCCGCAGGCCGTCGATGAGCTCATCGGTCAGGCGGCGCTCCTGCTCGTTTGCCGCGGCATGCCCTCGGGCCAGCGCTGGACACCTGCTCCGCCGCGAGCGCCAGGTCCGCACCGGCCGTCACGGGACGGCGAGCACGAGCTTGCCCATGTTCTCACCGGCGAACAGCTTCAGCAGCGCCTCCGGGAAGGTGGTGACACCTCCCTCGAGGATGTGCTCGCGGGAGATCAGGCGGCCGTCTCGCAGCCATCCGGCCAGCTCAGCCGTGGCCTGCGGATAGCGGTCGGCGTAGTCGAACACGACCATCCCGATCATCGAGGCACGGGCGGCGATCATGGCCAGATAGTTGGCCGGTCCCCGCACCGGGTGCGTGTTGTACTGGGAGACGCCACCGCAGAGCACGATCCGCGCCCCCCGCGCGAGGCGGGCCAGCACGGCGTCGAGAATCTCGCCGCCGACGTTGTCGAAGTACACGTCGACCCGGCCCGGCGCGTGCTCGCGAAGCGCCCGGCGAACGTCCTGGGCCTTGTAGTCGATCGCCGCGTCCAAGCCCAGATCGTCGACGATCCACTCACATTTCTCCTGGCCGCCCGCGATCCCGATCGTGCGGCAACCCTTGAGCCTGGCGATCTGGCCGGCCACGCTGCCGACCGCCCCGGCGGCGCCCGACACGACGACGGTCTCGCCTTCGCGCAAGCGGCCCACATCGAGCAGGCCGAAGTACGCGGTCAGACCCGGCAGCCCAAGCGCACCGAGATAGGACGGCAACGGGGCAAGATCGGGGTCTACCTTCATCACGCCCTGGCCGTCCGAGCGCGCGAACTCCTGGACCCCGAACGCGCCGTACACGGAGTCGCCGATCGCGAAGTCGGGGTGCTGGGACGAGATCACGCTCCCCACCGCCCCCGCGCGCATCACCGCACCGATCTCGACCGGCGCGATGTACGAGGGCCGGGCATCCATCCAGCCGCGCATGGCGGGGTCGATCGACAGGTGCGAGATCGCCACGACGAGCTCTCCCGTTCCGGGTGTCGGGATCGGCTCGGAGGTCAGCTCCCAATCCGCGGGCTTGGGCAGGCCGGAAGGACGAGCCGCGAGGCGGATCTGGTGGTTGGCCGAGCTCATCGCGCCAGTCTATGATCCGGCGTCGCGATCGTGGTCATGAAGGACGTTTGCCGACTCGCCGATGAAGACGCTCTCGCGGTGCCTCGCTGGACCGCGATGGCCCTCGCGGCGCGCCCCGGTCGGAGCGGCATGAGAGCCGTGCGCCGCGCGGTGCTCGGCCTTTCGATACTCGCGGGAAGCTGGGGTGCGATGGTGCTGACGAACGGCGCCGTCTCAGCGCACGCTGACACGGCGGCCCGGATCGCCTGGCGGCCGTGTGGCCACCAGCTTCAGTGCGCCCGGGTGCGGGTTCCGTTGAATTGGGCGCAGCCCGGCGCCGGCACCATCTCTTTGGCGGTGATCCGTCATCTCACCAGCCGGCCGCGGCAGCGGATCGGGTCGCTGTTCTTCAACCCCGGTGGCCCGGGCGTTTCGGGCGTCGACACGCTGAGGTCGGCCGGCGCGGGCCTGGACACCTTCGGCCTGGGCCGGTTCGACGTCATCAGTTGGGACCCGCGGGGCACCGGAGCCAGCTCGCACGTGCGCTGCTTCGCCACGGAGCGTCAGCAGACGAGATTCTGGGGTGGCGCTTCGGTCCCCATCACCCGGGCCCAGGAGCTGCGCTATCAGCCCAAGACGGTGGCGTTCGCGCAGCGCTGCGGCGCGCTGACCCGGACCCTGCTGGCCCACGTGTCCACCGAGGACACGGCGCGTGATCTCGACTACCTGCGCCGGCTCCTCGGCGAACCCCGGCTCAGCTACCTCGGCTGGTCCTACGGCAGCTTCCTCGGCGAGACCTACGCCAACCTGTTCCCGCGCCGGGTGCGCGCCATGGTCCTCGACGGCATCATCGATCCGGTCCCCTACACGCAGGGAAGGGAGGCCTCGCTGGCCAACACCATGGCCCCCATCGACGGTGTGTTTACCAAGTTCGAGTCGTTGTGTCAGTCGGCCGGGCCGGCGCGCTGCGCCCTGGCCGGCCACGGGCCGGTGTCGGCGCGGGTGAACCGGCTCCTGGCACGGCTACGGCACGCATCCATTCCGGCCCCGCAGGCGACACCACCGGTTCGGCTGACATATGCCGACGCGCTGACGGCGATCTTCGCGCAGCTCAGAGATCCTGCCGTGTGGCCGCAGTTCGCCGCCCAGCTCAACGCGGCCGCAAACGGCGATGGATCGGCGCTCGAGGTGCCGGCACGGGCATTCAAAACCCCGGCGGGACGCGCGGCGCTGGTGCCATCGGTGGCGATCGGCTGCGCTGACAGCCCGGCCCGGGAGCGCCCGCGAGCGTGGCCGCGGGTGATCAACCGGCTCACCGGCGTCAGCCGGCTGCTCGGACCAGTGCTCGGCTGGTGGCTGTGGGCACCCTGCGCTTCCTGGCCCGCGCGCAGCGCGGAGCGCTACACCGGACCATGGAACGCCCCTACCGCGAAGCCGATCCTGGTCATCGGCACTCGGTTTGATCCCAACACCTCGTACGCCAACGCCCGGCGCGTGGCGCGCCGGCTCGGCAACGCCGTCCTGCTCACCCACGATGGCTACGGCCATGTCAGCGTCAGTGACCCCAGCGCCTGCGTCGACGCCACGATCGGCAGGTACCTGACTCGGCTCGTGGCTCCGCGAGGCGGAGCCGTGTGCCGGTCAGACCGTCAGCCCTTTGACCCCGCCTTCGGCGAACCGGTGGCCGGCGTGGGCTTCTGACGGCTTAGGCTGCCGTTCAGGCATGCCCATCGGACCCCGACGTCGATCCAGCGCCGCCGAGCGCCGAAGGCTGCGGCTGCTCCAGACCCTCGCGATCGTCGCAACTGCCGCTCTGCTGTCCGGAGTCGCTGTGGCCGTGGTGGGCGGTGACCCCAAACACCCCGTCACGGCCAGCCGGCGCACCGTGGTGAGCTCTGGGCCGAAACGAACCGTGAAACCCCCGGTCCGCAGGCGACCGCCAGCGGTGCACACCACCACGTCCGGGGTGTCCTCGATCGCCACGCATTCCCCGCCCACGCGGCGACCCTCTCTCCCCCCCTACCGCGTCCGCTCGATAGCGGTTCGGATGGTCGATCCCTCGCGTACGCTCAGCACACCGAACGGATCGGTTCCCCGGTCGTTCACGACGATCATCCGCTACCCGGTCGCCAGCGCCGCGGGACGGCCGGCCGGCCGGTTCCCGCTGATCGTGTTCGGCCACGGCTTCGCGGTCAGCCCGCAGCCGTACTCCCTGCTGCTGGACGCCTGGACCCGGGCCGGGTTCGTGGTCGCCGCGCCGGTGTTCCCGTTGGAGAACGCGAATGCCCCCGGAGGCCCCGACGAGAAGGATCTGCCCAACCAGCCCGGCGACATGCGGCTGGTGATCTCGTGGCTTACCGATGCGTCACAGCGGACACGGGGACGGCTGGCCGGAATCATCAACCCCAAGCAGATCGCCGTCACCGGCCAGTCGGACGGCGGCGACACCGCGCTGGCCGCCGCGTATGACCCATCGGTCCGCGACCGGCGGATCGGCGCGGCGATGATCCTCTCGGGCGCCGAGGACCCCTTCGCCAGCCCGTTCACCATGTCGCCGAGCGGCCCGCCGCTACTGGCCGTACAGGGAACCGCCGACACCGTCAACCCGCCCGACTCGACCTACTCGTTCTACCAGCAGGCTCGAGCACCGAAGTACCTGCTGAAACTGCTGGGCGCCGGCCACCAGCCGCCCTATACCCAGCCCGGCCCGGAGCTCGCCTCGGTTGAGCGCGCGACGATCGCCTTCCTCGACGACGTCTTCAGGGGACGGCCGCGCCCGCTGCGCCGCCTGCTCGCGGCCGGAGACGCGGGGGCCGGCTCCAGTCTGACCGGTCTCGCCCGGTGACTGGCGGTCAGACGGACTGACCATTCCTCGATCTCACCGCGCCCGCTCGACGTGCAGCCGTTGCATGCGGCGCCGGGCGCCGGTAGGCTCCGCATCCCTGGCGATCTTGATCTGTCGGCGTGGGCCGCTTTCGGGGCGCGATAAGGAGGGGGACCTATGAGAATCGGAGAGCTACAGGGAGCCTGGAAGGGCTCGACTGGGCAGGTTGGCTGTGCTTTCGGTGGTGTCAGTGGCGCCGTCGTGGCTCGGCGAGACGCAGGCGTCAGCGGCGACGTTGAAGGTTTGTCCGCATGGCTGCGCGTACGCGCAGATCGCCGATGCGGTCAACGCCGCGGTCGCCGGTGACCGCGTATCGGTAGCCGGCGGCGTGTACGACGGTGGGTTCACGATCAATAAGAACTTGACCCTCAGTGGCGCGGGTGCTCGACGCACGACAGTCAAGGGCGGCGGTCCTGTTGTCACGGTCGGCGCGTATGGGGCGACGTCTGAGCCAACGGTCGTGATTGAAGATGTGACGATCACCGGCGGCGTCACCCGCTCCTCGCCTGACGGCAGCTTTGTGGCGCTGGGCGGCGGCGTATCCGTGCCGCCGGCGGCGAACCACGGCCCAGGCGCGACGGTCGCGATAGTCCGCAGCATCATCTCCGACAATCTCGCAACACCGGCGACCGCGGTCGACGCGGGGTTCTCGTGTGGTGCCGCAGACTGCATGTTCGCGCACGCGGGCGGAGGGGGGATCGATAGCTGGGGGAACCTGACGCTGCGTGAATCGGTAGTCGCTGACAACCGGGCTGCCGGTTCGGTGACCAGCGACGCCAACGGAGCCGGCATCTACGCCCAGCAGGGCAGCCTCGTCGTCGATCACAGCCTCGTGATCGGAAACCGTGCAGTCGCGGCGGTTCCCGACGGTCGCTTCGCCGAAGGCGCTGGCGTCATGTTCGACACCTTTTTCTCGCCGCCGGGCACGTGCAGTGCGCCGCAGCCGACATGTCGCCTGATCGTTCGCGCCAGTGCTGTGATCGGCAACGTCAGCACCCTGACCAGCGCGCTGCCATCCTTTGCCGCCGGCCAGCTGATCGGGATGAACGCCAACGCCGGCGGCATCCATGTCGGCGACAACATTCCGACGACCGTGCAGAACACGGCCATCAACCGCAACTCGGCCATCGCGCGCGATCCCCAGGGCGAGCCGAACGCAATCGACGCCGGCATGATCATCGGCGACAGCCCGCTGGTGATGCATAACACCCTCGTTGACCACAACCTGACGAAGGTCACCTCGGCGACAACGACCGATTCCGGGCCGAGCGGCTCCGCGCTGGAACTCGACGGTCCCGGCACGATCGACAACACGAGCATCAGCGGCAACGTTGCGACGACGGTCACGCCGAACGGCGATGCGGGTACCAACGGCGGGTTGGCGGTGTTCAACTTCTCCGGAGATCCCAAGCTCGTGACGGTGCGCGACTCGGTCGTCCGCCGCAACGTCACCACGGCTCGCAGCTCGACGGGGTCGGCCACGGTGATGGGAGGCGGGGTCTTCAACAACAGCCTGCTGCTGATGCACGACGTGCTGGTCGGCTCGAACGTCGCCCGGGCCGACGGGCCCTCCGGCGTCGCTCAGGGAGGTGGCATCTGGAACGGCGTCGACCTCTCAGGGCCGCCCGTCCAGCTGACGCTCGATCACTCGAGTTTGACCCGCAACGTACTCAGCGGGGGCCCCGGCATCACTGCTCAGGGCGGTGGCCTGTTCACGAACACTCCGGTGACGCTGACCAAGACGCAGATCGCGCTCAACCGTCCGGACCAGTGTGTCGGCTGCTCGCTCACCGCCCAACCGATCGCGAGCACCGGCCCGGGACTCGCCCCCCCGACAACCGGCGGCCGAATCAGACGCCGGTATACCGCCAGACCGTAGTCGTTGAGTACGAGGCCCGCCGCTCGACGAGACGAAGTCGCCGAAGCCGACGTCCTCGCCTGCCTCGCAGACAAGCGAAGCGATCGGCAGCGAGATGCGCGTTTACCGCGCACCTGGCGTGCCGCCGAGACCGGCAGAGCTCCGGCTACTCGCCGCGCCAGTCGGGGTCGCGCTTTTCAAGAAACGCGGTCATGCCCTCCTGCGCATCGTGCGCGAGCGAGTTCTCGGTCATGACCAGCTCGCAGTGCTCGTAGGCTTCGTCCTCGGCGCGATCGATCTGAGAATAGAAGGCCCGCTTTCCCGTCGCGACGGTGTACGCGCTGGACCTGGCGATCGCCTGAACCAGCTCAACGACAGCGGCTTCGAGTTCCTCGCGCGGCACCACGCGATTGACCAGGCCCCAGTCAAGCGCGGTCGCGGCGTTGATGGGCTCCCCTGTGAGCAGCATCTGCATCGCTCGCTTGCGACCTACCGCTCGCGATACGGGCACCATCGGAGTCGAGCAGAACAAGCCGATCTTGACCCCGGGCGTCGCGAAGCGTGTGCCGTCCGCTGCGACCGCCAGGTCGCACGCCGCCACTAGCTGGCAGCCAGCCGCGGTAGCGATGCCGTGGACCTTGGCGATAACAGGCTGGGGAACCTCGTGGAGCATCTGCATCAGCACGCCGCACCGATCGAATAGATGAGCCAGGAACTCTCTGTCTCGGCCGATCATCTCCGACAGGTCGTGCCCAGCCGAGAAGGCCGGACCGGCGCCCTCGATCACGATCGCCCGAATGTCGCGCCGCGCCGACACCCAGCGCACCGCCGCGATCATCTCCTCGATCAGCTCCAGCGAGAGCGCGTTGCGTTTCTCCGGACGGTTGAGCACGATCCGCGCAGCGGATCCATCGCACGTGATGAGCAAATCCCGGTAGTCGGTGTCTGATAGCGAACTCGTGCGGACATCGTATTGCCCGCGCTGCCTGTGACACAAGCCAGCCCCCGCGACAGCCGAGGCCACAAGCGGGCAGGCGGGTGGGCGGCCGCCGTTTAGGAGGCTCGCACCTGTTCGACTCGCTGGGCGCGTCTCAAAGCGCCACGGTGTCGATCTCGAGGAAGTCGACTACTTCCGAAGCCCAGCGGAAGGTCACGAACTCGACGTGGTCTGGATGGGCGTTGTAGGCCTCATATATGGATTGGTTGGCGAACTCCATCGTCAGGGCGAATTGAAAGTCGTTCTTCGGGCTCACCTCACGCAACAGCTCGAAATCCTCGACGCCGGCGATTGCTCCCAGGGCCGCGATCGCCGCCAAGAAGTCGGTTTGCGCCGGAGACCCTTCGGCATGGGCGAGACGAAAGACCACCGAATGACGGACGCGGCCGTTTTGAAGCCCCGCCATCTCAGGCGCTCGCCCAGCCATCGCGAATATGGGTAAAGCCCTCGCGATAGACCACCTCGGGGCTCTCGGCCACGTCTCGCCAGATGCGGGTGGCCGCCGCGAGCTCGGGCAACCCTCGCCCGAAGGCTTCGATCGTCAGCCAGCCGTCGTAGCCGATTCCCTTCAGGGTCGAGAACGTGTCGGCCCAGGGAACGTGACCGCGCCCGGGCACGCCGCGATCGTTCTCCGACACGTGGACGTAGCTCACGTGACGCGAGTTCGCGCTGAGCGCCGCCACCGGATCGCGCTCCTCGATGTTGGCGTGAAAGGTGTCATACATGCCGGTGACCGCTGGATGGCCCAGCGAGTCGAGATAGGCCGCGAGATCACCCATCGTGTTAGCGAAGTAGGTCTCGAATCGATTGACCGCTTCGAGCACCAGCCGAACCCCCGCGCGGCGGCATAATCGCCGGCGGCGAGATGAACCTCCCGCGCACGCGCCCGCTCGCGATCCGACGGGGCCGCTCCGGAGAAGTACCCGAGGGTCTGCGCAAGCGGGCCGGCGAGTTGCTCCGCGCCGAGCGCCCGGGAGCAGTCCACGCAATGGTTGATGTAGGCGACCGCGGCCCGGCGGATGACGGGATCCTCGGCCAACGGGTTGGTCGCCTCGGTGGGGACGACGGTGATCGCCGTGCGCTCAAGCCCGATCTCGTCGAGCATCTGGCCGAGCTCGGCGTACTCGTTCGGCTCGCCCTCAAACACCGGGATCTCGACGCCGTCATACCCGGTGGCCTTGATGTCCTCCAACAAGCCCCGCTGAGAGGCGTCGACACGAGTCGTCCACAGCAACATACAAAAACCAATCTTCATACCCGCTGCACCCCCGGCTCGATGGGACCAACAAAAACAATATCGGGGCCGTCCGACACGACGGCTGAGATGCCGTCGCCGAAAGCCCCTCCGCCAGGCCGTCGCCCTGATCGAGACGCAGCACGATCAAGCCCCGGTTTGCCGACCGGTCCGAGGTCCCGGCTCCTCGACCAGACCGATGCAGCTCGATCGTCGCCCGCCCGCGCATATCCGCAGCGCAGAGCGCGCCACCGCGTGAATCCGAGCATCGCGGCTGGCGCACTGACTGCTGCTTCGGACGACCGATGAAAGTCAAGCGGTCTGGGCAGAACATTTCCGGGGTCGGATCGGTCGGGCGCCGGTTCGGTAGGGCGTAGAACGTCTCTTTTGAGCCCGGCGTCGGTCTGAGCTGGCCTGGGTTTCGCGGAGATCTCCAAAGGAGGACGATCTGTCCTCCGGAGAGGAGATTCTCCAGCGATGCCACGTCCCAGGAAGTATCCGAAGGAGTTGATCGATCGCGGTGTGCGGCTGGCGATCGAGTCCGGTCGTCCGGTCGCGCATGTGGCCCAGGACATCGGCTTGCCGGCAGAGACGCTGCGCAAGGCGGTCCGTCGCGCCGAGGCCGATCAGGGCCTGCGACCGGATCTGCCCACGACGCAGGAGCGCGAGGAGATCAAGCAGCTCAGGCGTGAGGTCTCAGAGCTGCGTCAGGCCAACGAGATCTTGCGTGCGGCCAGCGTGTTTTTCGCGAAGGAGCTCGACGGAGGCCGGACGAAGTGACCGCGTTCATCGACCAGAACCGCGGGCGCTTCGGCGTCGAGCTCATCTGCCGCACCCTCGGGGTGTCGGCCTCGGCCTACTACCGCAGGAAGACCGGTGCGCGCTCGCGGCGTGTCGTTGAGGATGAGCGGCTGACCGGTGTGATCCGCCGGCTGCACCGCGAGAACTATGAGTGCTACGGGCAGCGGCGGATGCACGCCGCGCTGAGCAGGGCCGGCGAGACCGTCGGCCGTGACCAGGTGGCTCGACTGATGCGCCGGGCCGGGCTCAGGGGCGCCAAGCGGCGCGGGAAGCCGTGGCGCACCACGATCCCCGATCCGGCCGCGCAGCGTCCCGCTGACCTCGTCAAGCGGGACTTCACCGCGCCGGCGCCAGACCGGCTGTACGTCTGCGACTTCACGTATCTGCGCTGCTGGGAGGGCCGCGTCTACTTCAGCTTCGTGATCGATGTCTTCAGCCGCCGGATCGTCGGCTGGCAGCTCGCCTCCCACATGCGCACCACGCTGGTGCTCGACGCGCTGCGGATGGCGCTCGGGACCCGCCAGCATGGCGCCGACGTCCAGCTCGTCTCGCACTCTGATGCCGGGTCGCAATACACCAGCGAGGACTACCAGCAAGAACTGTCAGACGCTCAGGTGCTGGCGTCGATCGGGACCGTCGGCGACGCCTATGACAACGCGATGGCCGAATCGTTCGTCGACAGCTTCAAGACCGAGCTGATCGCCGACCGGGTCTGGCGCACCCGCAGCCAGCTCGAGCTCGCCGTCGTCGAGTACGTCGCCTGGTTCAACAGCGCGCGACTGCACTCCGCGCTGGGCTACCGTCCACCGGCCGAAGTCGAGGCCGCCTGCCACATCCACCAACCTCCAACCAGCGCCCCTGATCGGACGTACGACCCCTGCGGGGTCGTCTCCGACCTACGGTGCTGACCGGACTCACTGACAACATCAAGATCCCTACAAACCCGGTCTCCGCGGAAGTCAGGACAGTTCAGTCCCGCGGTGGTCAGCGGGCGCGGTTTCGGCCGGTATTTGCGGAGCCCGGGGTTCTCGCCGTGGGTTGCGGCGGTTGGTGTGTGGCGTTAGGTTGTTGGGTAGGCGCGGGTGACTGACGAAGCGAAGCGCAGACGTCAGGAGCTTGTGGTCTGCCGCGCAGCTTTGCCCTTCGAGGGCCTAATTTATGCGCGCTCCGGTGTCACGCCCGCGCCTACGTTTCTCGCCGGCGCGCCAGCCTGTTGGTCGGCGACCATCCGCTTGTAGGAGATCTCAGCCTGTTGGGCGAGTTCGCGCTCAGCGTCGCGGACCATGTCGTTGGCGTGCCAGACCCCGGCGGCGGTCTTGGAGTATTTCGGGGCGCCGGCGGTGATCTCCAGCCGCCGGAGCTTCTTGCGCGTCAGCGACGGTTGTTGGTGGGCGTAGTCCTCGTTTCGGGTGAGCATGCACCAGAACAGGATCGCGAGCTTGCGGGCGGTCGCGACGATCGCCTTGCCGTGCCCGCGCCGAGCTTTGACCCGCTCATAGAACGCGTGCATCGGCCCGGGTTGCAGCACAGCGGTCCAAGCCGCCTCGACGAGCGCCCAGCGGGCGGACGACGAGCCGCGCTTTGAGATCCGACCTGAGCGGGCGGGCTCGTCGCCGGACTGGCGGACCTTCGGGTCCAGGCCCAGGTAGGCGACCAGCTTCTTGCTGGTCATGAACCGGTGGGGGTTGCCGACAGCGGCGATGAACGACGCAGCGCAGATCAGGTTCACGCCCGGGACGGTCATCAGCCGGCGGATCTCGGGCCAAGAGAGCGCCTGTTGTGCGATCAGCTTCTCGACCGCCGCGATCTCAGCGTCGAGGAACTCGACGTGCCGCATCGCGGCATCGACGGATTCGCGCTCCTCGGCCGGCAGCTCCAAGCCACCGAGCCATGCGCGGCCCTTGACGCCGAACAGATCAGAGCACGGCGCCTTGGGTTGAAGCCGGCGCTGCAACGATGCGTGGATCTCGTTCTTAGCTCGGCTGCGTGAGCGGACCAGCTGCTCGCGACGCGCGAGCCGGCGGCGCAGGATCCGGCAGCGCTCATCAGGCATCCACACCGCCTCAAGCTCACCCCGCCACAACAAGCTCGCGAGCGTTCGCGCGTCCAGCTTGTCCGTCTTCGCCCGCGCGCTCGCGATCCCGGTGTCATCAGGAGACACCACTACGACCCGATTCACATCCGGCTCGAGCAACCGCACAACCTCCCAGCAGCTACCGGTCACCTCCAGCGCCACCCGATCAGAACCCACCAGGCTCGCTGCCAGCGACTCGATCCCGCCCAGGGTCGCCGGCACCCGGCCAGCTGAGCGCACCTCGCCGTCCTCACAGATCGCGATCTCGCAGAACGTGCGATGCACGTCCAGCCCGATCGCGCGACCAACCCATCTGGGCATCCCCTTCACTGTCACCTCCACAACTCGCGGTTGACGGTGCGGGAGAACCAGCGGGACAACGACACAGACCGATACGAGCTCTCAGCGTGGCTCAATCCTGGCAAGTCGCAGGGGCGGCCGATCGAAAAGCACGGGCTCGAAGCCCATCGTCCAAAACGGCCTACCCGTCTGCGTTCTCCCAACAGCAAAGCCCCTATGCCGGATCGGCCGACCCTACGGTCGGCACCGGACAGAGCTTTCAAGAGCAGTTTCATG
>CAVUSY010000018.1:0-166243 GCA_963744195.1 uncultured Solirubrobacterales bacterium | reverse complement strand
AGTTTTCAAGCACTCACGCAACTGCAGGGACACCGAGACTTCCGTCTTACCCACCTATTCGGCTCGGAAGCCGAAATGGATGAGTGCAAACGGTCTTTCTCTCGGGCCATAGGTCAGTCTAACAGCCGGTTCCGGCTACCCCTCAGCATCGAATCCCGGTCTGTGCGCCAGATCACGCACCGCCGCAACGCACCGAGCGCGTCGGGCCGGGCCGCTCGGATCGCGCGCTCGTACGCGCGCCCCGTCTCCCCAGGCCGCCCGTGAACGGCGGGATCCGGCCGCCGGTCGAGAGCCACGAGCCCGCCAGGATCAGCAGCAGGCCGGCCACCGCTCCCGCGCCCGGGCGCTCGCCCAGCAGGGTCACGCCGAGCGCGACAGCGATCACGGGATTGACGTAGGTGATCACGGTCGCGCGGCTCGTACCGGCCTCGCGGATCAGGACCGCGAAGATCACGAACGCCGCCGCGGTGCAGAACACCCCGAGGGCCGCCACGGCCACGAGGGCGCCCGTCGACGGCAGCCGGTGCGGTGGATCCAGTGCGGCGAACGGAGCCAGCACGAGCGCCGCCATCGTCAGGCTCGCCCCCATCATCGCGCGCGGATCGATACCGGCCAGACCGTGCTTGACGATCATCGGCCCGATTGAGTAGCCCACCGCCGCGAGCAGAATCGCGCCCGCGCCGAGCAGCTCCGGCCCGTTACCCGCCACGTCGATTCCGACCAGCGCGATCACCCCGGAGAAACCAAGCCCCAGACCCAGGGCGCGGCTGGGGGTCGGTCGTTCGGCGTGGTCGAAGCGCAGCGCCAGGCCGGCTCCGATCAGCGGCACCGAGGCGATGATGATCGCCGCCAGCGACGACGCCACGTGCACCTCGCCGGCGGCGATCAGCGGGAACGGGATCGAGATCTCGACGATCGCGTAGGCGAGCAGCCAGCGGCCGTGGCCGCGCAGGGTCCCCAGGGTGCCCGCGCGCCAGGCCAGGACCATCAGCAGGACAGCCGCCACGGCCACCCGCAGCCACGCCACCGACGGCGCGGTGAGCCCATTCTGAACGCCGATCCGGATCAGCAGGTAGGAGACGCCCCACAGCACCGACATGGCGGCGAAGGCGATCCAGGCGCGTCTACTCATCGCGCAGCGCGGGGAACAGCACGACCTCCCGGATCGAGCGGGTCCCGGTCATGGCCATCACCAGCCGGTCGATCCCGATCCCGATGCCGCCGGTGGGCGCCATCCCGTATTCCAGCGCCCGGATGAAGGCCTCGTCGTAGGGCTGCGCCTCCTCGTCGCCCTCCACGGCGAGCCGGCGCTGATCCTCGAAGCGGCGGCGCTGCTCGTCGGGGTCGTTGAGCTCGGTGAAGGCATTGGCGATCTCCATCCCGCCGACGAACGCCTCAAAGCGCTCCACCAGGCCCGGCTCGGTGCGGTGGCGCTTGGCCAGCGGGGACAGCTCGACCGGGAAGTCGAGCAGGAAGGTGGGCTGGACCAGGGTCGGCTCCACGTAGGTGGAGAGCAGCTCGTCGACGAGCTGAGGCCAGGAGTGGGCCTCGGGAACGGGCAGACCGCGGACCTTCATCTCAGCGGCCAGCGCCGCCCGGTCCGTCAATTTCCGGATGTCGATCCCGGTGCGGTCGAGGATCGCGCCGGCCAGCGTCTCTCGCCGCCACGGTGGCGTGAAGTCGATCGGCCCGGAGTAGTCGGTCGCCTGGGCCACCGCGTGGACCAGCCGTTCAGCGCGGTCCGCGACGTCGACATAGTCCGAGTAGGCCTCGTACCACTCCAGCACCGTGAACTCGGGGTTGTGGGTGGTATCGATGCCCTCGTTGCGGAAGTTCTTGCCGATCTCGTAGACGCGCTCGAGGCCCCCCACGATCAGTCGTTTCAGGTACAGCTCGGTGGCGATCCGCAGGTACAGCTCACGGTCCAGGGCGTTGTGGTGGGTGATGAACGGGCGGGCCATGGCGCCGCCGTAGAGCGGCTGCAGGACCGGGGTCTCGACCTCGATGAAGCCCTCCGAGTCCAGGAAGCGGCGCGCGGTGGAGATCACCTTCGCGCGAGTCATGAACCGCTCGCGGGTCTCCTCGCTGGAGAGCAGATCGAGCTCGCGCTGGCGCAACCGCGTCTCCACGTCGGTCAACCCGTGGTGCTTCTCCGGCGGCGGGCGCAGCGACTTGGCCAGCAGCGTGAAGTCGTCGATGCGCAGCGTCAGCTCGCCCCGACGGGAGCAGAACGCGGTGCCGTCGATTCCGAGCACATCGCCCAGGTCGAGCGACAGCAACTGCTCCATCCGCGCCGACCCGAGTACGTCGATGCGCGCCTGGAGCTGGATCCTCCCGGAGCGGTCGACCAGATCGAGGAAGGCCATCCTGCCCTGGCCGCGGCGGGCGGCCAGGCGCCCGGCGACGCGGTGCGAGACCTCGGTTTCATCGCCCGGCGCCAGATCTTCGTGCGCGCTGCGCACCGCGGCGATCGGCTGCACGCCGTCGAACTCATGCGGAAACGGCTCGACCCCGGCCTCTCGCAGCGACTCCAGCTTGCCTCGCCGGTCTGCCAGCAGATCCGACGAGCCGGCCGGTTGCTCGTCCACGACCGGCTCCCCGCTACCTCGCGCCGATATCGATCTTGGTGATCTTGAGCTTGCGCTCGCCGCGCGGAGTGGTGATCTTGACCTCCTCGCCGCGCTTGTGGCCGAGCAGCGCCTTGCCGACCGGTGACTCGTTGGAGAGTTTCATCTCGGCGGGATTGGCCTCGGCCGAACCGACGATGGCGTACTTGGAGGACTTGCCGCTCTGCTCGTCCTTGACGTGGACGACCGAGCCGACACGGACGACGTCGGTGTTGAGATCCGAGGCGTCGACGATCGTGGCCGAACGCAGCTTGTCCTCGAGCGCGGCGATCCGCGCCTCGAGCATTGCCTGCTCGTTCTTGGCGTCGTCGTACTCGGCGTTTTCGGAGATGTCGCCGAACTCGCGGGCTTCCTTGATACGGCCGGCTACTTCGCGGCGGCGGGTGGTGGAGAGATGATCGAGCTCCGCCTTGAGATTGGCGAGGCCTTCCTGGGTGAGGATGACGTCCTTGGGCATAGCGCGGGGACCTGTCTTAGGGCAATCTGGACGAGAAAAACCCGCCTGTAAAGGCGGGAGTCCACGCTGCCGGGCGGCGTGGGCGGCATGAGTATAGGCCCAATTGCCCGGAGGGCAATTGGCTTGGGAGAATGGGTAATCGCCGGGCGGCGATTACCTCGGGAGAATCGCCGGGGGCGATTCTCCCGGCGGTCTCAGTTCCCATCCCCCACTTGGGTTACACCTTGAGCTTGACCACGATCCTGGTGGTCCGGTTACTCGTGTCGGTCGTGCGCAGGCCGACCGAGACGTTCCTGACCCTGCGATGGCGCACCTTGGACCTGAGCGAGCCGCTGACGCTGATCGAGGGGTTGGCGACGGTCACGCTCACGGTCGTCTCCGAGCGCCGGAACGAGATCGTCAACACCCCGTGGCGCACCCGGGCGGTGAACTTCACCTTCTTGGCGCCGGACCGGACGGAGATCCCCTTCGACAGCGACTTCGACTTGCGAGCGAAACCGACGCCCCCCGGCATGACGACCGAGACGGACCCCAGGGCCGGAGCGTTGCCCCCGGCGGCGGCCGTGAAGGTGAGCTTCGGCCGGCCCGACGCCAAGCCGGAGAACCGCGCCCGCGACAGCTTGGGACTACCGGTGACCGTCCAGCTGAACTGGGCGGAGCCGGAGTTGTGGAACTGGTCGGTGGCCGAGACCGTGACCGACGACGTGCCGGCGGTGGTCGGCGCCCCGGAGATCAATCCCGTGCTCGCGCTGATGGAGAGCCCCGGCGGCAGGCCGGCGGCGGCGAAGGTGACCGGCGCTCCCCCGGAATCGGTGGCGTTCTCCTGCAGGCTGACCTTGGTCCCCACGGTGGTCGACTGAGCGGCGGGGCGGGAGACCGAGACGGCGAAGACCTGGCACAGCGACGTCGCCAGCGTGGGCGCAACCGGCGTTCCCAGCCCGGTCGCCATGTCGTAGCCGGGCCCCACCGGGAACAGGCCGCCGTTGACTCCGAATGCGTCGTTGCTCGGCTGACCGGTGACCGGACTGGGCAGCGTGACGTCGCTCAGGTTGGCCGCGTAGCCGTAGCCGGCGATCTGGTACAGGCCCGGGTTGACGAAGCCGACGCTGCGCCCGCCGCAAGTGGGGGAGGCATTGACCAGCCCGGTGAACGCCGCCCACAGCGGCGTCGCCGCGCTCGTGCCTCCGACCACCGTCCACCCTCCGTTGGCGCGTATGACGTAGCCGGTCACGGGGCTGGCGTCGGCGCTGACATCCGGGACCTCGCGGCAGTACGGGCCGTGCCCGCACGGGCTCCCCGACGATTGCGCGTTGATGACTCCCACCGAGCCGGCGGCGCCCGACTGGTAGGCGGGCATCCCCCAGTAGCTCGAGACACCGCCGGTCGACGCGTTGGCGCCGGTGCCGTCGACGCCGTCGTTCCATACCCCCTGCTCCAGTGGAGCCCCGGGGGCCCAGAGCCCGGACGCACCGCTCGCGCCGGTGGTGTACAGGGTCGTCCCGCCCACCCCGGTGACGAACGGCTGACTGCCGGGATCCCCCACCGACAGCACCGTGTTCGTCGAGACCGACTGCGAGCAGGCGGCGGACCCGGCGTCCCCCGAGGCCACGTAAACCGACTGGCCCTGCAGGGCCGCCTCCTGGAACAGGCTGTTCTCGGCCTCGAGCAGGCCGGTTCCGCCGCTCAGGGCGTTCGCCTCGCAGGTGCCCCACGAGCTCGAGAGCACCTTGGCTTGATCCTGGGAGACCATCGCGGCGAAGGCATCGAGCGGCCCGGCGCCGCTGTTGGGCGCCACGTAGACGAGGATGTTGGCCTTCGGCGCCAATCCGATCACCTGCTCGATGTCCAGTGCCGCCTCGGTGTCGTCCCCGCCTGACGATGTCACGGCGTTGTCGACCGAGACGTTGGTGATCGTCGTGCTGGTCGCGTAGCACGCCTGGTAGGCGGCGATGTCGGCGGGGTTGTAGGGCTGCAATTCGTACACCGCGATGGTTTGGCCCGCACCCAGGTCGCCACCCTGATAGAGGCTCGAGAAGCCGTAGGCGGAAGCGATCGTGTCGGCGGTGTATCCACCCATGGAGCCTGCCTTGGTGGTGGCGGGGGGGCACGGCTGCGGACCGCCGGTGACCACGTTGGCCCGGGAGCTGGCCTGGGGTCGCAACCGCGCGGAGTCCCCGTTGGCCCGGGAACCGGCCTGGGCTCGGAACCGCGCGGAGGTGCTCAGGCCCTGCGGTTGCTGGACGGCCAGGTTGTCGAGCCCGACCACACCCTGCACCACACCGGCGATCTGCGGCGCCACTGTCGGAGCGACCGTGTTCGCGTATGCGACCCGGCCGTTGGGCAGCTTGACCTGGGCGAGACTGGTCCCGAAGGCCTGCTGCACCTGTGCTGCCGTGCCTGACACGGGCAACGTCAGATGGTTCGCCGGCGGTGCGCCGACCGTCAGTCCCGTCGACCTCAGCCAGGCGGTGACGGCCGTGATCTGGTCACTGGTGGCGCCGAAGCGCTGCGCGAACTGCGACACGCTCAGGTACTGGCGGAAGTACGGCGAGCCCGGGGTCGACACCGCGGTGGCGAGGGACTGCATCGCGGTCGGATCCTGCGGCTCCAGGGCGACGGCGAGTTGCAACCTGGTCGCCTGCGCCAGTGAGCCGGTCAGCCGGGCGCCGCGCGGGAGGCGGGGCGCCGAGCCCACGCGGACGCTACGGACGCCGGCCCCCGCACTCGTCGCGGCGTAGCCGCCAAGGGCAGCCACTGCGAGCACTCCGACCAGGAGGCGCGCCAGAGTTCTCCGTTTGCGATGCGTCAGCGGGCTTCCCGATTGGTAGAGACGGCCAACAGCCGTGCCCCCCGGCCTGGCGGCGCCGGGATGTTAGCCCAGGTGGGCTCAGCGTGAGCCGGTGCCCACCGCCCCTCGGCGAGCCTGTCTCTGACCTGGTCCAGCGTCGGCGCTCGCTGCAGATCGTCCTGGAGCGTGCGATCGGCGCCCAGGCGCTCGACGTACCACGGGTAGAACTTGCGCAGGTACCGGGTGGCGCGCTCGACGCCGATGTGCTCGCAGGCCTGCTCGATCACCCACTCGAGCTCGGCCAGGATTTCCGCGCCGCTGGGGTCCTGAGCGCGCACGCCGAGCAGCTCCTCGAACAGCCAGGGGTTGCCGAGCGATCCCCGTGCCAGCATGATCGCCGCGGCGCCGGTGCGCTCGAATGCCTCGCGCGCCTGGCCGGCGCTGCGCAGGCCGCCGGAGATCAACACCGGCACCGGCAATGCCTCGATCAGGCGACGGGCGAGCTCGTAGTCAGGCGCCCCGCTGTGGCGCTGTGAGGCGTGGCGCGGATGGATGCACAGCCCCGCCACTCCGGCCTCGTCGGCCAACCGCCGCGCCAGCAGCTCACCGCTGCGGTCACCCGGGCGGATCCCCGAGCGCAGCTTCACCGTGACGGGCAGGCCGCTGCCGCGTGCCGCCGCCCGGGCCAGCGCCACGGCGCGATCCGGGTCGTCCAGGAGCGCGGCGCCGGCGCCGGTCTTGCAGACCTTGGGCACGGGGCATCCCATGTTGAGATCGATCACGTCCGCGCCCGCCGCCGCCACGTGCTCGGCCGCCGAGGCCATCACATCGGGGTCATGGCCGAACAGCTGCACCGACACCGGATGCTCGTCGGGGTGGATGCGCAGCAGCTCCCGGCAGGTGCGTTCGTTGCGGTAGTGCACGGCGAAGCTCGAGACCATCTCCGATACCACCAGCCCGGCTCCGTGGCGCTTGGCCTGCAGGCGGACGAACCAATTGCCGATGCCGGCCAGCGGCGCCAGGACCACCCGGTTGGGCACCGGCACGCCGCCGAGCCGCCAGGGGTCGCTCAGTTGGTCGGACACCCGGTTGGGCACCGGCACGCCGCCGGGTCGACAGGGGTCGTTCGGTTGGCCGGACATTCATTCATGGTACGAATGCGGTTCATGGATCTACCGTCGCGCATCCGGCCGTGGTTTGAGCTGACGGTGGCTCAGGTCCCCGGCGTCGAGCTGTTCGACGTCCACACCCACCTCGGTCAGCACGATCCCGACGGCATGAGCCAGACGCTCGAGCAGCTCGTCGCCAACCTCCGCAGCGCCGATGCCCGCGGGGCGTTCGTGTTCCCGATGCACGAACCCGATGGCTATCCGCCGGCCAACGACGCGGTGCTGGGGATGGCTCGCGAGGCGGGCGACCTGCTGACACCGTTCTGTCGCGTGAATCCGCACGACCACGCGCTGTCCGAAGCGCAGCGCAGCCTCGCGGCCGGAGCCCGCGGCATAAAGCTGCATCCCCGGGCCGAGGAGTTCACGCTCGATCATCCTGCCGTGGGGTCGCTCGTGGCCCTGGCGCACGAGCGGCGGCTGCCGGTCCTGATCCACGCGGGGCGCGGGATCCCGGCGCTCGGCCTGCACGCGGTCAAGCTCGCCGAGGAATACCCCGATGCCCGCCTGATCCTCGCCCACGCCGGGATCTGCGACCTGTCCTGGATCTGGCGTGCCGCCGCCGACCTTCCCAACCTCCTGTTCGACACCGCCTGGTGGATGCCGGCTGACCTGCAGGCGCTGTTCTCGCTCGTGCCGCCGGGCCAGATCATGTTCGCCAGCGACGCGCCGTACGGAATGACGGCGATGTCAGCCGTGTTCCAGCTCCGTATGGCGCTCCAGGTGGGCCTCTCCCCGGACCAGATCCGCTCGATCGCCTCCGAACAGGCCCTGCGGATCGCCGCCGGGGCGCCGCTGGCGCCCGCCGGCCCCGCGATCGGTGAGCGTGAGCAGGCGCCGCACGTGCTGCTGGAGAGGGTGTCCTCATTCCTGCAGCTCGGCGCGATTGCGGCCATGCGAGGCGCGGAGGGCGCGGCGGAGATGCTCGCGCTGGCTCGCCTCGCCTGCGACGTTCCCGACGAAGTCGACGACGCCCCCGTGTTCAGCGCGATCCGCGGGCTACTCGACGACTTCGACGAGCTGACCGCCGCCGGTCCCACCGACCGGCGTCGCTTCTCGTTTCTGATCCTGGCCGGAATCGTGGCCCGCACCCCGGACGTACCGGTTCCCGCCGCCGCGCCCTCGATGGTCCGGGGAAGAGATGGATTGCAGGAGCAGTCGGCGGCTAGTTCAAGCTAGATGTTGCGCTCCCAGATCAGGCGCAGCCCGGTCAGCGTCAGCAGGTCGTCGACCTCGTCGATGGTCTCCTCCACCGCCGGGACGAGCAGGGCGGCCAGTCCCCCGGTCGCGATCACCGCGGTCCGCGCCCCGAGCTCCGCCCGCATGCGGCGGACGATGCCCTCCACCTGGCCGGCGAACCCGAACACGATCCCGCTGCGGATCGCCTCGACCGTCGATTTGCCGATCAGCGAGCGCGGCGGGGCGAGCTCGACCTTGGGGAGCTTGGCCGCCCGCTCGTAGAGCGCGTCGATCGAGATCTCCGCTCCCGGCGTGATGATCCCGCCCAGGTACTCGCCGGCCGCGGAGACCGCGTCGTAGGTGATCGCGGTGCCGAAGTCGACCACCACGCAGGTGTCGCCGACGCGCTCGTAGGCCGCCACCGAGTTGACCAGGCGGTCGGCGCCCACCTCGCGCGGATTGTCGATCCGAATCGGCATCCCGGTCCGTATCGCGGGCCCCACCACCAGCATGCGGTGATCCAGGTAGCGCTCGGACATCTCCGTCCACTGCTCCGACAGCTGCGGCACCGTGGAGGAGACGATGGCGGCGTCGATGTCGCTGAAGGCCAGCCCGCGCAGCGCCAGCAGGTTCGACAGCGCCGCACCGAGCTCGTCGCGGGTGGACTCGCGCACGGTGGCAAAGCGCCAGTGCTCGGCGATCTCGGTGTCACCGTTGCGATAGACCCCGAAATGGGTCTGGGTATTGCCTACATCGACGACGAGCAGCATGGCGCCGCCATTATCGGCGGTTTGCCAGCGGGCGCGCGACCCGCCGGACGGCCTGCCCCGGACCCAGCGCCGCCAGCTGGTCGGCGAGCCGCTCGCCACCGGGCAGCGTCAGCGCGGGGTCGAGCTCGAGCAGCGGCACCAGCACGAAGCGCCGAGAGCTGACCTCGCGATGGGGCAGCGTCAAACGCTCGGAGCGGTACCGGAGGCCATCGAGCAACAGCAGGTCGACGTCGATCACGCGCGGGCCGTGGCGCGGTCCGCCGGCGGCCCGCCCCACCTCCTGCTCCACCCCCTTGCACGCGTCCAGCAGCGCTTCGGGGTCCAGCTCGGTCTCTATCTGCACGCAGGCGTTGAGGAAGTCGGGCTGCTCGAGCACCAGCCCCACCGGCTCGGTCTCATACAGCGAGGACGAGGCGAGCACCGTGACACCGTGACCGGGCAACGCTGCCGCCGCCGCCTCCAGATGTTCCTCGCGTCGGCCGAGATTGGAACCGAGGCCGAGGTAGCCCAGCACTAACCGGAGGCCTCGCGCCACACCTCCACCGACACCTCGGTGACGGGCAGAGCGAGCGGCGGTTCGGGTTTGGCCGCCTTGACCCACACCGCGTTGGCGTCGTACTGGTCCAGGAGCCGGTCGGCGATCGCCGCGCAGAGTCTCTCCAGCGTCTTGTAGGTGCGCTGCTGGGCCACGAGATTGGCGGCGTCGCAGACCTGCGCGTAGTCGACGGTGTCCTCGATCCGGTCGGTGATCGTGGCGTCGCACTCACCGACGTCGAGCCGGAGATCGAGCAGCAGCCGCTGGCCCACCTCGCGCTCGGCCGCGGAGACCCCCACGTGCGTGAACAGCGACAGTCCGCTGATCTCGATCGTTACCTCGGGCTCCGAGCCTTCCTCGTCGTCCTCGTCTGCGTCGTCGACATCGTCGAACTCGTCGGCGTCATGCTCGCCCATGCGCGACGCACCGTAGCAGCCGTGATGGCCAGGGCATCGTGGACGGAGGCCACGTCGTGCACGCGGAACACGCTGGCGCCGCGTTCGTAGGCCATGACGTTGGTGGCGACCGTCGCTGCGATCCGATCCGCGCGCGCCCGCGCGGTGATCCGACCCAGAAACGATTTGCGCGAGGTGCCGATCGCCAGCGGCCGGCCGAGCGTCAGCAGCTCCTGGAGGCGCCGCAGCAGCTCGAGGTTGTGCTCGGTGGTCTTACCGAAGCCGATCCCGGGGTCGAGCAGAATCCGGGCCTCGGGGATCCCGCGAGAGACGGCGAACTCGAGCCGCTGCTCGAGGAAGGCCTTGACGTCGTCGACGACGTCGTCGTAGCGCGGGTCCTGCTGCATCGTCCGCGGCTCGCCGAGCATGTGCATGAGGCAGCAGTCCGCCTGGGCGCCGGCCACCACGTCCGCCATCTCGGGATCGCCCCGCAGCGCGGTGACGTCGTTGACCAGCGTGGCTCCGGCCTCAAGCGCAGCCCTGGCCACCGCCGCCTTGGACGTGTCGACCGAGATCTGGGCCGCGGTCCCGGCCGCACGCAGCCCCGTGATCACCGGCACCACGCGCCGCAGCTCCTCGTCGGCGCCCACGGGCATCGCCCCCGGCCGGGTGGATTCGCCTCCGATGTCGAGGATCGCCGCGCCCTCTGACTCCAGCTCGAGCCCGTGAGCGATCGCGGCGGCCGGGTCGAGATACAGGCCTCCGTCCGAGAACGAGTCCGGCGTGACGTTGACGATGCCCATCACCGCGAACTCTCCCGAGGCGGCGGCTTGCACCGGGCTGACCGTCATGCGTCCTCGTCGGGCCAGTGCCCGTGGCGGTCGAAGTACTCGCGAGCCTCCTCCTCGACCTCGCGGTCGCGGTTGCTCTGCAGGCTGAGCCGGAACATCCAGCTGATCATCCAGACGATCAGCGCGACGATCAGCAGACCCACCCCGATGCCGGCCTGCAGCGAGTGACTGTCGGCGTTGGTGGATACGCGCGCGTGCCCGAGGACGATCAGCACCACGCCGGCCGCGGCGATCGCCAGGGGGAGCCAGATCCGGGTCGCCGACCGCGCGAGCCCGCCGGGGGTGGAGTGCTTTCGGGCCTTCATGAGTGCCCACGTTAGCTGCCCCCAACTGATATACCGCTGACATGAGTCGCCCCAGCGAAGGGCCGTCCGGCGGCGCCCCGGGGCGGCTCACGCGACGCTCCCTTCTGCGGGGCGCCATGGGAGGCGCCGCCGTGCTCGCCGGGGCCGGGCTCCCGGCCTGGACACGACCGGCCGGGGCCCTGGCCGCGGGGTTCCGCACCCCTGACAGCGTGCCCTTCCCCCATCTGCCCCCGGGGACCCCGACGATGGCCAAGATCGAGCACATCGTGGTGCTGATGATGGAGAACCACTCGTTCGACAACCTGCTCGGGATGGTGCCCTACCAGGTGCCGGGCCGGTGGTCGGCCGACGGGCTGTCGCTGCGCCGCAACCGGCTGCAGAACTTCAACCCCGACCCCGGCGGGGCCAAGGTCCACGCCTCCCTCAGCGATTCTCCCTGCCAGCTGAGCGGAGTCCCCACCCAGGCCTGGAACGCCAGCCACGCGTCCTACGACAACGGCCTCAACGACGGCTTCGTTCGCGCCAGCGGACCGATCGCGATGCGCTACTGGGATGGCAAGGAGCTTCCGTTCACCTACTCGCTGGTCGAGTCGTTTCCGTTCGGCCAGCGCTACTTCTGCTCGATGCTGGGCCAGACCTACCCCAACCGCCGCTTCTTCTTCACGGGCACAGCGTCGGGAACCACCGCCACCGACAGCCTGACATTTCAGGTCCCAGCGGCGAACGGGACACTATGGGACCGCCTCGACCAGCACGGCGTCAATTGGGGCATCTACTACGAGGACCTCCCGAGCTGGCTGATCGTGCCCGGAGTCGCCACTCCGGCCCGCGCGTCGCGGGTCAACCTGATGGACCGCTTCTACGCTGACGCCGCGGCGGGCCGGCTGCCCCAGTTCACCTTCCTGGACCCCAACTACCTCACCACCTCAGAGGAGAACCCCCAGGACATCCAGGTTGGCGAGCGCTTCATGGCCAAGGTCACGCACGCCCTGATGCGGGCCCCGACCTGGAAGCACACGGCCCTGTTCATCACCTACGACGAGCACGGCGGCTACTACGACCACGTGCCGCCGCCAGCCGCGATCGCCCCCGACTCGATCCAGCCCATCCAGCCGCCGGGCAAAGCGCCGCTGGCCCCCGGCGGCTATGACCGCTACGGGTTCCGCGTCCCCACGATCGTCGTCTCACCCTGGGCCAAGCCGCGCTACATCTCCCGCGCACTTCAGGACCACACCTCGATCACAGCGTTCGTCGAGCGCAAGTGGAACCTGCCCGCGATGACATTCCGCGACGCCAACGCGCAGCCGATGACCGACTACTTCAACTTCCGCCACGCCGCATTCGCGCAACCTCCACACGTAGCGGGTCCGCCCCCGCTCGCACCCGGCCTCAAGCTGTGTGCACGCCACGGGCTCGCACCACCCCTCACGCCCCTGCCCGGCACCCAGTCAGACGTCGCTCACTACCTCGCCCGGGCGCACGCCGGGCGCTGAAGGATCGGCCGCTACCGGTCCGCTACTCGGCGGTGCCGCCGGCCAGCCCCGGGCGGGGCAGCGGACGGGGAGCGTCACGCCCGGCCCGCTCGGCCGGCGTGCCAGTGAGAACGGGCACCTCGGGCGGCGGCGGCGCCTCGGACCCGAAGACCTCCTCCTCGGTGCGCCCTTCCAGCAGCGCCTCGAACTGCTCCTTCTCGATCGTCTCGCGCTTGATCAGGACCTCTGACAGCTTCTGCAGCGAGACGCGATAGGTGGTGAGGATCTCCTTGGCCTGGACGTGGGCCGCCTCGACGATCCGGCGGATCTCGTCGTCGATCTCACGCGCGATCTCATCGGAGTAGTCGGGCTCGGAGCTGAACTCGCGGCCGAGGAACGGCATCCCGTGGTCATGGCCGAACACCCGCGGGCCGAGCTTCTCGGACATCCCGAAGCGCATCACCATCTGCTTGGCCGTGGCGGTGACCTTCTCGAGGTCGTTGGAGGCGCCGGTGGTGATCTCCTCGAAGCAGATCTCCTCCGCGGCGCGGCCACCGAGCGTCATAGCCATGGTGTCCTGGAGCTCCGCGCGCGTGGTCAGGAACTTGTCCTCGCCCGGCAGCGAGATCGTGTAGCCGAGGGCCTGCCCGCGGGAGATCACCGAGATCTTGTGGATCGGATCGGAGTTGGGCAGGTAATGGCCGACGATCGCGTGGCCCATCTCGTGGTAGGCCGTGATCTTGCGCTCCTTGTTGCTCATCACGCGGGTCTTCTTCTCGGGACCCGCGATCACGCGCATGATCCCTTCCTCGAGCTCGATCTGCGTGATCTCACGCTTGCCGTTGCGAGCGGCCAGCAGCGCCGCCTCGTTGACCAGGTTCGACAGGTCCGCGCCGGTGAAGCCGGGGGTCTGGCCGGCCAGCGCGTCGACGTCGATCTCCCGCGCCAGCGGCTTGCCGCGCGTGTGGACCTCGAGGATCTTCTTGCGCCCGAGCCGGTCGGGCCGGTCGACCACGATCTGGCGGTCGAAGCGACCGGGGCGCAGCAGCGCCGGATCGAGGATGTCGGGACGGTTGGTGGCCGCGATCAAGATGATGTTGTCCTTCATCTCAAACCCGTCCATCTCCACCAGGAGCTGGTTCAGGGTCTGCTCGCGCTCGTCGTGACCGCCGCCCAGGCCGGCGCCGCGATGCCGGCCCACAGCGTCGATCTCGTCCATGAAGATGATGCAGGGACTGTTCTGCTTGGCCTGCTCGAACAGGTCACGCACGCGCGAGGCGCCGACGCCGACGAACATCTCCACGAAGTCCGAGCCCGAGATCGAGAAGAACGGCACGCCGGCCTCGCCCGCGACAGCGCGAGCCAGGAGCGTCTTGCCGGTGCCGGGAGGCCCGTACAGGAGCACGCCCTTGGGGATTCGCGCCCCCAGGGCCTGGAACTTCTTGGGGTTCTCCAGGAACTCCTTGATCTCGTGCAGCTCCTCGACCGCCTCATCCACCCCGGCGACATCACGGAAGGTGATCTTGGGCGAGTCCACCGACATCCGCTTGGCGCGCGACTTGCCGAACGACATCACCTTGGAGCCGCCGCCCTGGACCTGGTTCATGAGGAAGATCCAGAAGCCGATGAAGATCACGAACGGCAGGATGTAGGTCAGCAGCGACAGCCAGCCGCTGCTGGACTTGCTCTGCACATCGAAGCCATTCGGCTGCACCTGACTCGACGCTTCACGGATCAGTGTGGGAGCGTAGGAATCGGGGTAACCGACGGTGTACTTGGTCCCGTCGGTGAGCGTGACCGAGGCGCTGTTCTCCTTCTGGTCCAGCGAAAGGTTCTTGACCTGCTTGGACTGGAGTTCGGTGAGGAGGTTCCCGAAGGTGTAGTGGGTGCCGTGGCTAGAGCTCCCGATCAGCTTCTGCGCGAAGAACGCGAGAACGACAACGATCAGAATCGGAAACGCGGCACTCTTGAAAAACCTGCTCATGGCTTAATTCCCTGCATGCGGCCGGCACCGCACGCGCAACTAGTGATGGGCGGGGTACCGGGAATGAGCAAGCGTAGCACCTGCGTTTGAGCCCCAAGCTGGGCTGGCGGGCCGCCGTCGACGGTCATGGCTTCAGGGCGGCGACGTAGGGCAGGTTACGGTAGCGCTCGTCGAAGTCCAGTCCGTAGCCGATCGCGAACCGGTCGGGGATCTCGAACCCGACGTAGCGCGTCTGCAGGTCGACCTTGCGGCGTTCGGGCTTGATCAGCAGCGCGCAGACCTCGAGTGTGCGCGGGTTGCGCCCGGCCAGGTTGCGCAGGAGGTACTGAAGCGTCAGACCCGAGTCGACGATGTCCTCCACGATCAGCACGTCACGGCCCTCGATCGGCGCGTCGAGGTCTTTGAGGATCCGCACCACGCCCGAGGACTTGGTCGCCGAGCCATAGGAGGCCACCGCCATGAAATCCACTTCCACCGGGATGTCGATTTGGCGCATCAGGTCCGACAGGAAGAACACGGCGCCCTTGAGCACTCCGATCAGCAGCAGGTCCTTGTCGGCGTAGTCCCGCGAGACCTGCTCCGCCAGTTCGCGGACCCGGCGGGTCAGATCCTGCTCGGGGACCAGGATCTCCCCGATCGCTGCGTCGTCACTCACGGCTTTAGTTTATGGGGGGTGCTGGCGCACCCCTTCGGGTTGGCCGCTCGCCGTCCGACGGCGGGGTGCGCCCGAATCTCAGCACCCCGCGCGTGGCGGTGGCCCTGATCCCGTGCGGGAGATCAAGCGACGCCGCACCGGTGTCGTTCATCGCCGCCACGTCGTCGGCGCGGCGCCCGACTCCCGCCGCCGGTTCTCCCGCCGCCGCGTCGGCCAGGGCCTGCACCACCAGCCGCCGCAGCGCCGGCGCCAGCTCGCGCAGCCTGGCCAGGGTGATCTCGCCGGCGCCCGAGAGCTCTGACTCGACCAGCTCGTCGAGCACCTGGGCCTCCGCGCGCAAGATCTCGGCCAGGGCCAGCACGTTGCCCTGGGCCGCGGGGTGCGCAGCCTCGAGCGCGGGCACCAGCACGCGGCGGATCCGGTTGCGGGCGTAGGCGTCGGTGTCATTGCTGTCGTCCTCCCGCCATGCCAGGCGGCGGTCGCGGCAGTAGGCTGCGGTCTGCTCGCGCGTGAGCCCCAGCAGCGGCCGGACCAGGACGCCGTCACGCGGGCGCATCCCCAGCAGCGCGCGCCGGCTCGGCGACGAGGCGAGCCGGTAGAGGATCGTCTCGACCTGGTCGGTGGCGGTGTGACCGGCGGCGACGTCGGCGCCGCGCCGGCGGGCGAGCTCGGTGGCGGCGTCGTAACGCCGAGCGCGCGCCCAGGCCTGAAGGTTGCCGCCCTGCGCTCCGAATGTCCGTCGCGGTCGGACCACCTCGAGGCTGACCTCCAGCCGCTCGCACAGCTGCCGGCAGTGGCGCTCGTCGTCGGCGGCCGCGTCGCGCAAGCCGTAATTGGCGTGCAGGGCCGCCACCTGGTGGTTGCCGGCAATGCGAACCGCTAGGTCGAGCAGGCAGGTGGAGTCACGGCCACCCGAGTAGAGCACCACCACCGCCCGGCCCGGCGACAGGAGCCCGCCACGACGGACCTCGTCGAGCACGGCGCTGTCAGTCATTCCTCGGGGCGCTGACGCGCCAAGAAGATCTCGGTCGACTCGTTGAAGCCCTTCAGCTTGACGTCGGCGATCCGCTCGAACTCCAGGTGGTTGCCCGACTGTTCCACGACCGGCCGGGTCACCAGCACCTCTCCCCCCGCGGCCCGCGCCGCCACCCGAGATGCGATGTTCACGTCCCGGCCGTAGTAATCGCCGTCCCGGTACAGCGCGACGCCATAGTGGATGGCGATTCTCGGCAGCGGCCGCCCGCCGGCCAGACGTTGAAATCCCACCGCCCAGTCAGTCAGGTTGGCCGCGTCGGAACCGACGATCATCACCTCGTCGCCGATCGTCTTGATCACCCGCGCCTCGTCCGGCAGCGTGCTCGCAACCGCCTCCACGAATCGCTCCACCGCGTCGATCGCGGTGAGCTCACCCTCCTCCTCGGTCAGCCGGGTGTAACCGGTCAGATCGGCGAAGGCGATCGCCACCCGCATCCGGCCGAGGTCCACCGACGAGCCATCCAGATCGGCTTCCATGTGTCCGACCACGTCCTGCTCGACGAAATGCTGGAGGTAGCGTTGGTGGACCTGATCCATCAGCGGTGACGCCAGTGGGAGAACCTCGCGCGAGAGCGCTCGCATCTGCTCAGCGGTCTCCACCCCGGTCACGCCCGAGCGCATCAGCGGTTCGTGGACGTAGAGGTGAAACAGCCGCACCTCGGCATCGGCGACCTGAGCCATCGACTGGCCGTATACGCGAACAAGTTGCAGCAGCGCCGCCAGCGGGAACCCCGACTCAAGCACCGCGTCCACGTAGCGCAGCAGTTGCACCTCGTCCTCTGACAGCGTCTCGGCCGCCTGTGGGCTGATCCCGAGGCCACTCATGATCCGGCGCACCAGCGCGGGTTCCAGACCCGCCTCGCGGGCCGCCTCCTCCAGCGGGATCCGAGGCTGCTCGGTGGGAAACAGCTCATCGAGGAAGCCAAACGCGAGCCGTCCTTCCTCGCTCGCGCGCTTGATCGCGTCAAGCGAGTGGCCACGGTGGCGCATCCGCGCCACGACCCGAGCGTGGCCCACCGCGGCGGGAGTCCATTCGCCGTCGTAGTACGGGATCAACCCGCGGGTCTCCCATCGCCGCAGGGTGGCGGGTTGCACGCCAACGCGTCTGGCCGCCTGCGCCAGTGTCATCGTCATCGCGGTCGCCCCCAACCCGAGCCGGCAGCAAGTCGGCGACGGGGTTTCGTTGAGTTCGAAGCCCCGTCGCCCGCGGGCTTAACGTCCCGCTGCGTCGGCCGTCGGCGCTCGTCACGTTTCCGGCGGCGCCTCGCGGTCGCGCGCAACGGCGCGACCACGCTCTGACCTGTTGCCTTGCTCTCGTGCGTAGGTCTACTCGCCATGCGGCGAAAAGTCAATCGCGCTGGCGACGGTAGCTGCCCCGCTTGACCCGTCAGAGCTCGAGGTGCGGATAGTCGGCGGCCACCATGTCCCGATAGCGCGGGTACAGCGGCTTCGTGATCGGGATCAGCGCCAGCGCCGCCTTGACGTCACCGCCGGTCTTGATCCGGCGACGCGCGATCGCGATCGCGACGTTCTCCTTGCCCTGGAAATATCGGTTGGCGGTCTCAGAGCTCATGGTCATCCGGACCTTGGGGTCCCAATCGATGTCGTCGGACCACACCCACGCCAGGTTGGCCTCATCGGGCCCGCCGGCTCGGATGTTGACCACCAGGTCCAGGTCGGTGAACTCGAATCGCTGCGGGGTGTCGGCATCGCGCAGCTTCGGTCCCATGTCCGGATCCTCGCTCATCAGCGTGAACGTCCGGTCCATCACCTCTCGGAACTCCTGGGTTGACTTGAAGTCGGCCACCGCAAGGGGAGTCTAACCTCGCGGCCGATGACGAACACGATCCATCTGCAACCGACTGCGCCGCTGGCTGACCGGGTGCTGCTGCCCGGCGACCCGGGACGGGCGCTGCGGCTGGCCCAGGCGCTGCTCGACCAGCCCAAGATGTTCAACCACAACCGTGGCCTGTGGGGCTACACGGGAACCGCCTCCGACGGCGAGCCGCTGACGATCCAGAGCACCGGCATGGGTGGTCCGAGCGCCGCGATCGTGATCTCCGAGCTCGACGACCTGGGCGCGAGAACGCTGGTGCGCGTGGGCACCTGTGGTGCGCTTGACGGCTCGCTGCAGCTGGGCGAGCTGCTGATCGCCGGCGACGCGATCGCCGCGGACGGCACCAGTCGGGCGCTGGGCGCCGGCGAGCGGGTCGCGGGCAGCCCCGAGCTCGTACGCCGGCTGGGCGAGGCCGACAGCTCGGCCCGCACCTGCTCGGTGGTCTCGACCGACCTCTTCTATGACGGCGCGGACCGCGCCGAGGCGCAATGGCTGGCAGCGGGTGCGCTGGCGGTCGAGATGGAGACCGCGACCCTGTTCGCGCTCGCGGTCAGGCGCGGACTGGAGGTGGCGTCGGCGCTGATCGTGTCGGACGTCCTGCTACCGAGCCGCCGCCGGATCGAGGTGTCGGCGCTGCACGAGGCCGAGCATCGCCTCGGCGAGCTCGCGGTACGCGGGCTGGCCCGTTGAGCCAGCGGCCCGCCCCTCGCGCGCGTGCACGTACGCGCGGGGATCTGGATGCGGGTGGATCAGCTGGGGGTCGACTTGGGCTGGCGTGGTCCGCCAGACCGCCGGGGGCTATTCGCCGCCGGTTTGTCGCGCGCGGGCGGCTTGTCGCTCGCCGCTGGCTTGTCGCGCGCGGCTGGCTTGTCACGCGCGGCCGGCTTGTCCAGCGAGGCCAGAGAGGCCTCCAAGCGCTCCAGGGTGGCCTCGATCTGGGCCAGCCGCTGATCGACCGAGCCGGACGAGCCGGCCGTTTCGATTCGGCCCTCCAGCCGATCAAGACCGTCCTCTATCCCCTCCAGCCGCTGGGACACGCTCCGGACCCGCCGGGTCAGGCGTTCGAGATCGCTGGCCGAGGGTAGATTCAGCGCACCCATGGCCACTTCCTGGGCCCGCATCGCGCGCTCACGCGTCTCAAACGCCGCTGAGAGGGCGCCGCTGACCACCGAGTTCTCGAGCAGCTCCTGCGCGAGCTTGCCGATCGCCTCTTCCCCCTGCCGTGTGACGCGGCCCTTAAGGCTCTCGTCGCTCATCGGTTGTGCTCGCTGGTCATGCCGGGAACTCTATCGTTCCGGGCGAGCGGGGCGTGCCGGTCCCCGCTGGGAGGACCACGGGAGCGATGGGTCCTGGCGCACCGTCACATTGGGTGATGAACCCCTGATATGGACCTCAGGTCGAGCGTTAGAGTCGCTGAATTCTTACAGGAGACCTCGGTTTTGGCCGATAACCTCGAGGTCCGGCAGACCGTCGATGGGATGCCGGTCGCATTGGTCTTCATATCGCCTCATGGCACCGACCGCACGAGGTGCCCGTCTTCAGCGGAAGAGGCAGCAAAACCGTGCAGTGCGGTTCCAGATTGCAAAGCTCCGAACCAGCCAGTAGCTTCCCCTCCCACGTCGCTATGTGGCCAGAACGCATTGAGCTGCGCACACAGGGATTACTTGGAGGAGACGGGCAACATTGCTGAGTAGGCGGAGACTGCGGATCGTGCTCGCATTGACGGGCGCGATGCTGGTGACGATGGCGCTCTCGGCGCTGCCGAGCGCCTCCGCGGACGCCTGCACGGTCAAGGTCACGCTGGTGGGTGGCCACGTGCTCACCTTCAACGTCAACGTGCCCCCAGGCACGCCGATCTCCAGCCTCAACCTCCCGATCACGGGTGCGGTCGCGTCCGAGACCGAGACCTGCGCCCCTACCTCCACGTCGACGAGTTCCACGACCTCCACGCCCACCACCAGCTCAGATACGAGCTCATCGACCACGACGTCGTCATCGTCGACCCCCACGTCGACCTCCACCTCAACTTCAGACTCCAGCAGCTCTACGACCAGCTCGAGCTCCAGCACGAGTTCGAGCTCGAGTTCGAGCTCGTCCTCCAGCTCGAGCTCGACCACCAGCTCCAGCACGACCACGTCCACCGCACCGCAGCCGACCAAGCCGGGCAAGGCCCAGCGCAAGTCATCGCACCCGCAGGCGCCGGTCAAGCCTGCGGCTCACAAGAAGAAGCACAAGAAGACGCACAAGAAGAAGCCCCCCGCGAAGAAGCCCGCCAGCAATCTCCCCTCTGGCAAGGGCGTCCCCGCGGCCTCGAACCCCACCTTCTCGCTGGCGCTCCCGGGACCGGTCCCGATCGGCGTCCCCAACTTCTTCATCGACTCTTTCCGGATCCCGCCGTTCCTGATTCCGATCTACCAGGCCGCGGGCATCCAGTACCAGGTGCCGTGGCAGGTCCTCGCCGCGATCAACGAGATCGAGACCGACTACGGACGCAACCTCTCGGTCTCCACCGCCGGAGCGGTCGGCTGGATGCAGTTCCTGCCCTCCACCTGGAAGCAGTGGGGCATCGACGCCAACGGCGACGGCATCGCGGATCCGTACAACCCGGTCGACGCGATCTTCGCCGCCGCCCGTTACCTGCACGCCGCGGGAGCCTCCAAGAACGTCTCCACCGCGATCTTCGCCTACAACCACGCCAGCTGGTACGTCCAATCGGTCCTGCTGCGCGCGAAGCTGATCGGTGGCATCCCCTCCCAGCTGGTCGGAGCGCTGACCGGCCTCGTGCAGGGGCACTTCCCCATCGCCGCCCCGGCCAAGTACGCCGACAGCTCCGTGGTGAGTCTGGCCAAGCACAAGGTCAAGGGCCCCAACGCGGCGATCGCGATCGACTCCAACCCGAATGCCAAGGGCACCGCGATCTTCGCCAAGCGGGGCTCGCCGGTGATCGCCGTCAACGACGGCAAGATCGTCCAGATCGGTCAGAGCCCGACGCTCGGGCGCTACCTCAAGCTCCAGGATGCGACCGGCAACGTCTACACCTACTCTCAGCTCGGGTCGGTGTCCAAGGACTTCCCGGTGCCCAAGCCGGTCAGGATCACCGCGCGTGAGATCGCCAAGGAGCTGGCGGCTCCGCTGAGCTCCCACGCCCCGGTCGCGCCGGCGTCGGCTGGTTCACAGGGCGCCACGGCGACCAGCGCGACCGCCACTGCGGCCAAGCCGGCCAAGGCCACCCGCGTGACGCTCAAGCCGGCCGCCAAGCCGAGCGCGGCACCGATAAGCCTCCCGGCCACGCCGGCGCCGCCACCCAGACCGCTGCGGTCACCGCGCCGATGGTCAAGGAGCGGCTGTTCGCCAACCCGGCGCGCAGCGCCTCCTACGCCGCCGGCGGCGACCTGCAGCTGCACGGCGCCAACCAGCAGATCGCGAGCTTCCAGAGCTACTTCTCGGATGCGCTGCACCTGGGGCGCAACCAGTATTCGCTGAAATCGCTGCGAGTCGGCTCGATCGTGGTGGCCGGAACGATCCTCGGCCGCATCGGGGGCCCCTCGCAGAACGCCTCCTCTCATCTCTACTTCACGGTTCAGCCGGCCGGCAAGAAGGCACCGCTGATCGACCCCAAGCCGATCCTCGACGGCTGGAAGCTGCTGGAGGCGACGGCGGTCTACCGCGCCGCCGGTGTCGATCCGTTCTTCGGCCCGAACGCCAAGAACCCCAGCGTCGGCCAGGTGCTGCTGATGTCCAAGGAGCAGCTGACCGAGCGTGTGCTGCAGGATCCGCATGTCCAGATCTACAACTGCGGACGGCGTGATATCGCCGCCGGCCTCATCGACCGCCGCGTCCTGGCCACGATCGAGTTCCTGGTTGCCTCGGGCCTCGATCCCGCCGTCACGGGTCTCGAGTGCGGCCACAGCCTGACCGGCTCCAGCGGTGTCGACGCGGCCGGCGCCAGCGGGGCGAGCGTCGACATCTCGAAGATCAACCACATCCCGATCCTCGGACACGAGGGCTCAGGCTCGATCACCGACATCACCATTCGCCGGCTGCTGACCCTGCAGGGCGGCATGGCGCCCGACCAGATCATCAGCACGATGGCCTACAAGGGGCAGACCAACACGCTGGCGCTGCCGGACCACAAGAACCGGCTCCAGGTCACCTTCACGCCCGCCTACGGCGCCAACAAGAAGCTGTCCGCCGAGGTCAAGAGCATCCTGCAGCCAGATCAGTGGATCCAGCTGATCAACCGCATCAGCGCGATTCCCGAGCCGATCGTCCCCATCTCACCGAGCAAGTACGCGATCAGGATTCACAACGGCTGACGGCGGCGCCGCAGCGCCGCGGTGAGTACGTCCTCGCCCCAGTTTCGCTTCAGTCAGGTTGAGCTTCCGTGGCCGTTGGGCCCGCCCGACGGCCGGTACCTGGTGCGGCCGGCGGACGAGCCGGACGCACCCCCCACCCACGTCATCGTCGTGGCCACCTTGGGGGCGCCGGAACGCCGGCGGCTGACGGGCCGGCGCAAGCACCGCGAGGCGCCACCCGAGCCCCCACCCACCCCGGTGAGCACCGGCCGCGCCACGATCATCGACGTCGGGGAGCCGCTGGCGGACCCCCGCCGGGCGCGGGAGTGGTTACAGGCCGCCGGCGAGCCCGAGCTGGAGGCGTCGCTTGCGGTGCTCAACTGGGCCCTGCACGCGTTTCGGCTGGTCACCGCGGACCCCTACCTGCAGGCGATCACCCGCTCGCAGGCGCTGGTCGCCCGGATCGGGTTCGGCGCCGGCGAGCAGGTGGCCGATGGCCTGTGGAGCGACGCCCGCGAGTTGGTTTACGCCCCCGGTCGGCAGCGGCGCGTGCGCGTACTCCACCCCCAGGCACGGCTGGCGGCGGTGCTCGGCGCCCGCGAGCGTGCTCTGGTCAGCGAGGAGCTGACCCTGCGCGCGCGGCTCGATCTCGATCACGGACGCGAGCGCGAGGCCGCGCTGCAGCTGCTGGTGGCGCTGGACGCGGCCCTGGCCGAGCTCTCGGGCGATCGCACCGCGCCGGCCCTCACCGAGCCGGCTGAGCGAGCTGCGCCAGCAGCGTGAGGCGATCGCGGCCGCGGCCCAGTCGGCCCTCGGCGGCCCGCTGCCTGAGGCCGAGCGAGAGACGGTCGCGTTCACGCTCGCACGGGTCGAGTCGGCGCTCCGGGCCCGCGCGGTCGAGAATGCCTAGAGCGCTCAGCTCACGGCTGCAACGCAACCACCCGCGTGCGGACCGGTTGCTTCAGCTGAGTCCGAGCACCTCGACCAGCGCCGCGAGCTCCTGAACCACATCGCCCCCGCACCGGACCGCCGCCCGGTCGTCGAACGGTGTGCGACCCTGGGTGACGATCGCGATCTGGCCTCCGGCCGAGAGGGTCAGAGCGGGCAGCTGCGCCACCGGATAGACCTCGAGCGAGGAGCCGACGCAGAGCATCAGATCGGCGCCCGCCGCCAGCTCCTGGGCTCGCTCCAGGGCTCCGGCCGGAAGGTATTCGCCGAACAGCACGACATCGGGCTTCAGGGGTGAGGCGCAGTCACAGCGCGGCACGCCGGCGGCGTCGGCGCGCTGCCGCGCCCGCACCTCGGCGAGGGCGAACCGCGAACCGCACACCGGGCAGGATGAGTGCTCGATCGTCCCGTGCACCTCCACCAGCTCCCGCGTCCCCGCGCTCGCATGCAGGCGGTCGATGTTCTGAGTGATCACCGCGTCCAGCCGCCCGGCCCGTTCGAGCGTGGCGAGGGCGGCGTGAGCAGCGTTGGGACGCTTGTGCTCGAGCGTCTGGAAGCGGTGGCCGTAGAACGCCCAGAAACGGGCTGGATCGCGCCGGAAGACGTCGATGTGCGCAACCTCCATCGGGTCGACGCTGGCCCACAGGCCGGTGCCCGGCGACCGGAAGTCGGGAATCCCCGACGGAACCGAGATCCCGGCGCCGGTCGAGCGCGACGACCGAGCCGGCGCCCCGGACCAGCTCGGCCAGCGTCGTCGTACCCGCGGCCGCGGCGGTCACAGGCCCCGAAAGCGCGCCGTGCGCTTCTGCAGAAACGCCGAGATCCCCTCACGCGCGTCCCCGGATCCGAACGCGGCCTCGAAGCCCTGCTTCTCGGCGGCAATCCCCGCATCGAGGTCGCCCGCAGCCGAGACGCGCTTGATCTGCTCGACCGACAGCGGAGCCTGGCCGGCCAGCTTGCGGGCCCAGGCCAGAGCGGTGTCGAGCAGCTCATGATCGGGGACCACGCGAGTCGCGAGGCCGAGCTCCAGGGCTTCGGCGGCGCCGATCGGATCGCCGGTCAGATTGAGCTCGAGCGCCTTGGCCTCCCCGATCAGCCGGGGCAGTCGCTGGGTACCGCCGAAGCCGGGGATGATCCCGAGGTTGATCTCGGGCTGACCGAAGCTCGCCGACTCCGCGGCGATCCGGAAGTCGCACGCCATCGCCAGCTCGCAGCCGCCACCGAAGGCGAGCGCGCCCACGGCAGCGATCGTCACCACGCTCGCGCGCTCCATCTCCCGCAGCAGGCCGTGCATCTGATCCAGCAGCGCTCGCACGGCGGCGGCATCCATGCTGGTGAACGCCTTGATGTCCGCACCGGCACAGAACAGCATCGGGTTGGCCGAGGCGAACACGAGCGAACGCACCGTGCCTCCGTCGACCACCGCCGTCCAGACCTTCGCCAGCGCTTGGACCACCTCCGGAGAGATCGAATTGGCGGGCGGCCGGTCCAGCCAGGCGATCGCGATCCGATCCCGGGTCTCGAGCTTGACCGGACTCTGGTCCCAACCGGCGTCGGGTTGGGGATAGGCGAAGAAGCCCTGTCCGGTCTTGACGCCGAGGCGGCCCTGGGCCACCAGCCGGCGCAGGATCGTCGGCGGCTCGAAGCTCTCGCCCCACTCGTCCGTGGCGCGCTCCAGCTTGGTCAGCACCTCGTCGAGGCCGAGCTGATCGGCGCGAGCGAAAGGCGGCGGGATGATGCCCCCGCCGGCCATCATCCCGAGGTCGATGTCCTTCATCGCGGCGACGCCCTCCTCCAGCACCAGGCAGCTCTCGACCAGTGCTTTCAGCGTGAACCGGTCGATCAGCGCGGCGGTGTCGATGTCAGCTCGAGTGCTCATAGAACCCCCTTCCGGTCTTGGCCCCGAGATCTCCCGCCGCCACCAGCGCCTGCATCCGCGGGTGGACGAAGAAGCGATCTCCGTAGGCGGCCCGGAGATGCTCGGCGACGTGCAGCACGGTGTCGAGCCCGAGCTGGTCGGTCAGAAAGAACGGCCCCACCGGAGCCACCCCGGACTCAGCCACCGCCTTGTCGAGCGCTTCGATCGAGACGCCGCTCTCCTGCTGGTATCGCCACAGCTCCGACACGCCCGAGTTCAGGATCCGGTTGACCACGAAGCCCGGTGCCTCACCGCAACGGATCGGCGTCTTGCGGAGCGCCTGCGCGAAGTTGCTGGCGGCCTGCGCCGTCTCGGCGGAGGTGTCCTCGCCCTCGACGATCTCGATCAGCCGCATCACCGAGGCCGGGTAGAAGAAGTGAAAGCCGACCACCTTGTCAGGCCGGGTGGTGACCTCGCCCATCTCGGTGATCGACAGCGATGAGGTGTTGGAGGCCAGGATCGCGTGGCCCGGGGTGACCTCGTCGAGCTCGGAGAACACCACCTGCTTGACGTCCATTCGCTCCGGCACGGCCTCGACCACGAAGTCGACGTCCCCGAACCCCTCATAGCCGGTGGTACCGGTGATCAGGCCCACCTTGCGCTGGAGCTCCGCCGGCTCGAGCTTGCCGGAGTCGACCTGGGCCTGCCACAGCGAGCGGGCCTTCTCGATGCCCTGGTCGACGTACTCCCGGTCGACGTCCTTGAGCACTACGGGAATATCGGCGCCGGCGATCGTATGCGCGATCTCGCCACCCATCGTGCCGGCGCCCACCACGGCCGCTTTGAAGACGAACATGAAGCTAGAGCCTAGTCCTCGGCGGGGTCCGGCCGCCCCCCACGGCGGGTCGCCCGGAGCTCGACCGCGAAGTGCGCCAGCGTCACGTTCAGCGAGGCGGCCATCGCGCGCTTGATGAACAGGGCGTCGACGATCGGTGAGACGGGCGAGCGGCGTTTGAGCGCGTACTCGAGCGTCAGCCCAATCTGCACCGCGTCCAGTCGGGCGGTGAACGCCACGCTCTGGCGACCCCGGATCGAGACGTCCTCCACCTCCACCGTCTGCCCCGCGAGCGCCTCGTGTGACACCACGCGCTCGGTCACCCGCCCGCGGCCCGCGGGGCCGGATTCCCACGTCACCACCGACCCGACCTCGGGCCAGGGGCCCGCAACCGCCAGCACCTGATCGAGTCCGTCGATCCATGACGGCCAGCGGCTGGTGTCGTACCAGCACTGCTCCACCTCGGGCACCGTGCCTGGGAGCACGGTGCTGACTCGGACCGCCCGCATGGCAAAGATTCTCGCGCCTGAGCCGAGCCAGAGTAGGCTCTGGCGCAGGCGATGGCGGACAATCTCCCCGAGGCGTTGGAGCCGTACCCCGAGATCTCGTCGAAGGCATACGAGCATCCGGCTGATCGCGCGGCCACCGCGGCGCTGAAGGCCGTTCCGATGCTCGACACCGTGGTCCGCAAGCTGGTCGAGTTTCGCTACGAGCGCGCGCTGCGCCAGTTTTACCTCGGCAACTCGATCAAGATCGGCGAGCGTCAGCTCCCCGATCTGTGGGCCTCCTACCAGGGCGTGTCCCGGATCCTCGACATGCCCGGGTCCTACGACCTCTATGTGAGCGGCTCGACGACGGCCAACGCGCACACCATCGGGTCCCAGAGCCCGATGATCGTGTTCGACTCTGCGCTCCTGGCGATGCTCGGGCCCGGCGAGCAGCGGGTGGTGATCGCGCACGAGCTCGGCCACATCCTGTCTGACCACGTGCTCTACATGACCGCCCTGGACATCCTCATGCGGGCCGGCGGCAACCTGCCGGCGGTCGTCGGGCTGCCGTTCCGCGCCGTCCAGGCGGTGCTGCTGGAATGGATGCGCGCGGCGGAGCTGAGCTGTGACCGCGCCGCGACGCTGGCGGTGCGCGATCCCAGGATCGTGTGCCGGACGCTGATGGTCACCGCGGGCGGCCTCCCCGCCGACCAGCTGGACCTCGACGCTTTCATGGCCCAGTCGATGGAGTACGAGAGCTGGGACGACTCGCACGATCGCGTACAGCGTTTCTTCAACGAGATCGGCGCCACCCACTCCTACGCCGTGCGCCGCGTATCCGAGGTCATGAAGTGGGTCCAGAGCGGCGAGTACGATCGCATCGTTCGCGGCGAGTACCGCAAGCGCGGCGACGACAAGAACGTCCGGGAAGAGGCCAGCGACGCGATGGAGTACTACGCCGAGCGCTTCCGCAGCCTGTTCCGAGAGATCGGCGAGAACGTGACGACCCTGGGCTCCCAGGTGGGCGACATGAGCCAGCAGGTCGCCGACTGGCTGCGCAACCGCGGCACCGGCACCGGCCGGGGCTGAGACTTACTGACGGGCAGCGCCCGCGGGCGCCTGGCCCTGGCGAGCCAAGGGCTCGCGGGGGCCAGGTGCTGGCGGCAGCTGCGCTTGCCTTGACAAAAGAACAGTTACGATATATCGTTGACGCATCGTTACAGTCAACCAAAGGAAAAACGATATGTCTGGTTATTCATTCGCAGAGGAATGGCCCGGGCAGGCAGCCTGGGGACGCAAGTCACACCGCCACCACCATCGCCACGGCCCGCCCGCGTGGGCGTTCTCGCGCGGCAAGGGTGGCCACGGCCGGCCCACGCCGGAGGAGCTCGAGGAGCTGATCGCCCTGCGCCGCATGCGCGGCGGGCCGTTCAGCGGTCCGGGCCCATTCGGCGGTGGCCCCCGCGGTCGCGGCCGGGGACGGGGTCGCGCTCGCCGCGGCGACGTCCGGCTGGCTCTCCTTCGACTGCTCGCCGAGGAGCCCCGCAACGGCTACCAGCTGATGCAGACGATCGAGGAGCGCAGCGACGGCCGGTGGCGTCCGAGCCCCGGGTCGGTGTATCCGACGCTGGCCCAGCTCGAGGACGAGGGCCTGATCCGCTCCACGGAGTCCGATGGGTCCCGCCGGTTCGAGATCACCGATGCCGGCCGCGAGCACCTCGAGACCCGCTCGGCGGAGCCCGCACCCTGGGATCCCACGGGCGAGGAGGGCGAGAATGCCCTCGCCGAGCTCGGACCGCTGGTGATCGGAGTCGGCAAGGCCGCCTGGCAGGTCGCCTCAGCCGGCGACGAGGTCCAGCGCGCGCGGGCCATCGAGCTGCTGTCGGAAACCCGACGCAGCCTGTACCGGATCCTCGCCGAGGATCCCGACGGATCCGAGGACTCCGAGAGACTCCGAGGACTCCGAGGAGCCGGCGGGCTAACGTACAGCGCAGATGTCGCTGACCGACGCCAATGGCGCCTCAGCCCCCGCGATCGCCGTCCACGACCTCGCCAAGAGCTTCGGTGAGGTCCGGGCGGTCCGCGGGGTCAATTTCGAGGTGGCGGCCGGTGAGGTGTTCGGCTTTCTCGGCCCCAACGGGGCGGGCAAGACGACCACCATCAACATGCTCTGCACGCTGGCCAAGCCCACCTCGGGCGAGGCCGAGGTCGCCGGCCACGACGTGGTGCGCGAGCGTGACGACGTCCGGCGCAATATCGGGCTGGTATTCCAGGATCCGACGCTCGACGGCTACCTGACCGCGGAGCAGAACCTCAGGCTCCACGCCGAGCTCTACGGCGTGCAATCGAACCTGGTCAAACCGCGCATGCAGCAGGTGATGGAGATGGTGGGCCTGTGGGACCGCAAGGACTCGGTCGTGGCCACGTTCTCGGGCGGCATGCGCCGGCGCCTGGAGATCGCCCGGGGGCTGATGCACTCCCCCCGGGTGCTGTTCCTGGACGAGCCGACGATCGGGCTCGACCCGCAGACGCGCCGCTCGATCTGGACCTACATCCGCGAGCTCAAGGAGCGCGAGGAGATCACGATCTTCATGACCACCCACTACATGGACGAGGCCGAGTGGTGCGATCGGATCGCGATCATGGATCACGGCGAGATCGTCGCGCTCGACGCGCCGGAGACGCTCAAGGCTCAGATCGGCTCAGACCGCGTCACGATTCACACCGCCGACGACGAGGCGGCGATTGCCGCCCTGGCCGAGCGGTTCGGGATCGAGGCGCGGATCTCCGAGGGCGCCGTGACGTTCGGCGTGCCGGCCGGCGAGGAGTTCGTGCCGCGGCTGTTCACGCAGTGGGACCCGTCCTACCCACCGATCCGCTCGGTGAGCGTGTCGCGCCCGACGCTCGACGATGTGTTCATGTCCTACACGGGAACGACCATTCGGGATGCCGAGGAGGACCAGTCCAAGCATCGCAACCGGGTGATGATGCAGGTGATGGGAGGAGGCGGTCGGCGATGAGCACCACGACTCGACGGGTCGACCCCGCAGCCCCCCAACCGTCACATCCGGACATCGTCAGGGTCAGCGTTCCCAAGCGCAGCCTGGCCTCGGAGCTGCGCGCAATCCGGATCGTCTGGCGCCGTGAGCTGATTCGCTTCCGCGCCGACCGGATCCGGATGATCACCTCGCTGGTCCAGCCGCTGCTGTTCCTGTTCGTGCTCGGGGCGGGGCTTCAGGGCCTGGCCCGGGCCGGCACCCACGGGGTCCAGCTCAAGACCTTCATCTATCCCGGGATCCTCTGCATCGCGGTCATGTTCACCGCGATGTTCTCGGCCGCCTCGATCGTGTGGGACCGGGAGTTCGGGTTCCTGCGCGAGATGATGGTGGCGCCGATCCGACGCAGCTCGATCGTGATCGGCAAGTGCCTGGGCGGAGCCACCGTGGCCAGCTTCCAGGGCGTGATCGTGATCTGCCTGGCCGGTCTGGTTCACGTGCCCTACGCCCCGCTGCTGATCCTCGGGATCTTCGCGCTGCAGCTGCTGCTGGCGTTCGCGATCACCGCCTTCGGAGTGATGATCGCGGTCCGGATCAAGCAGATGCAGTCGTTCATGGGCGTGATGCAGATGATCGTGATGCCGATGTTCTTCATCTCCGGCGCGCTGTTCCCGGTGTCGGGGCTGCCCGGCTGGCTGTCGGTGCTGAACCGGATCGATCCCCTCACCTACGCCGTCGACCCGATGCGACGCCTGGTCTTCAACCACCTGAGCATCTCCCCGGCGGCCCGCCACGCCCTCGACCCCGGTGTGACCTGGTGGGGCTGGCACGTGCCGGGGCTGCTGGAGGCGGGCGTGATCGCCGCCCTCGGAGTGGTGATGCTCGGAATCGCGATCTGGGAGTTCAGCTCCACCGAATAGGGAATCGCCGTGAGTACCGGTAGCGTAGGTGGGGTGAGCGTCGAAAAGACAGCCGATAGCAGCAAGATCCTGCGGGTCCCGTGCCTCCAGAATCCCGACCCGGATGAGCTCGCCGCCCATATCGAGGGCCAGACCTTCGTCTGGGTCGACTACGACGGACCCAGCGAGGAGGACCTGGACAGGCTCGCCGAGCTGATCAAGCTGCATCCGCTCACGCGCGAGGACGCGCGCACGTTCCGGCAGCGGCCGAAGATCGAGGAGTACGACGGCTACATGTTCGTGGTCGCGTTCGGCGTCGACACCGGCACGGAGGCCGGGGATCCGCTCCTGCGCGAGGTGCACCTGATCATCTCCGGCGACTACGTGATCACCATCCACCACGGTGCGTTCGGCGCGCTGTCGGAGCTGCGTGGTCGCTACGACAACCAGCACGTCCGCAGCGAGCAGTTTCTCGTCTACAAGATCCTCGACGCCGTGACCTCGACGTTCGTGCCAGTGCTGAGCCGAGTCGATGACAACATCGACGCCCTCGAGCAGCAGGTGATCGACAACGCCAACAAGGAGAACCTGCAGCAGATCTTCTCGCTCAAGCGAGACCTGATCGCGATGCGGCGGGTGATCACCCCGATGCGCGACATGTTCGCCCGCAACGTCGACCGCTTCTCTGAGCTGCCCGGGCTGGAGACCGACGACCGCCTGTACTTCCGGGACCTCTACGACGGGCTGATCCGGGTCTCGGACCTGGTCGACTCCTACCGCGATCTGCTCAGTGGCGCCACCGACATGTATCTCTCGACGGTGGCCAACCGTCAGGGCGAGATCAACAAGCAGCTGACGATCATCGCCACCATCTTTCTGCCGCTGACCTTCCTGACCGGCTTCTTCGGCCAGAACTTCGCCTACCTCACCGGCCACATCCAGAACACCATGTTGTCGTTCCTGCTGCTCGGGCCGGGCCTGCTGGTGGTAACCGTGATCGGGTTCTGGATCTACTTCCGCCGCAAGAGCTGGGTGTAGGCCGCTATCCAGTCGCGGGCGATCGCCCGCTGTGCGGCGGCCAGCGTCATCTGGCCGTCGCAGACGCGCGCGTGGAGCCGATTCTCCAGGGCGTCCTTGGGGTTGGGGCTGGTCCCCGGCTCGGGCCAGAGATTGCGGGCGTCGTTGGGCGCGCCGCCGAGCTCGAGCGAGACCAGGTGGTCGTATTCGTAGTAGTGCAGCGGGCGCGAGTCACCGTAGGACCGAAGGCTGCTGCGCTTCTCACGTTCGGTGATCGACTCCGGCGGCCGCACGCTCTCGCTGTACCCCGAGCGGCAGATCGTGCGCCCCAGGTCAGACTGGGTAACCGCGGGGTCGATCGCCCCGGGGGTACAGCGCGGATCGGGCAGCGAGAACAGTCCATGCCCGCGGGCATGACACGAACCCGGGCGGGGCTGGCGCTGGACCACATGGGAGCTGGCCGTGCTCTGGGGCAGCCCGGAGCCGATGCTCGCGCCGGCCAGAGCCACGCCCGCGAGCAGCGCGAGAGCGACGGGCGGCAGCACAAGCAAGACGCGGCGCACAGCGCTTAGTCAAGCACCGGGCGGCCCTTGATCTCTAGGCGTTCACGCCGACTTCCTCACGGACGTCACGGCGCGGGAGCAGCGTCTCGCGGGCGATCACCAGCCGTTGGATCTGGGCCGTGCCCTCGTATAGCTGGAGGATCTTGGCGTCGCGCATCAGCTTCTCGACCTTGTACTCCTTGATGAAGCCATAGCCGCCGTAGACCTGAACCGCGTCCGTGGTGACCTCCATCGCGGTGTCGGCGGCGAAGCGCTTGGCGTGGGAGGACTCGAGCGTGTTGCGCTGGCCCTGGTCCAGGAGAACGGCCGAGTTCCAGGTGGCCAGGCGCGCCAGGTGCACCTTGGTCGACATGTCGGCGATCATGAACTGGATCGCCTGATGCATGGCGATCGGCACGCCGAACTGGACCCGCTCCTTGGAGTAGTTGATCGCGAACTCCATCGCCGCCCGGGCCACGCCGACGCCCATGGCGGCGACGCCGGGACGGGTGCGGTCGAGCGTCATCATCGCGATCTTGAAGCCCTTGTTCTCCTCGCCGACGAGGTGATCGAGGGGGATCTCCACGTCGTTGAAGGAGATCGTCGCGGTATTGGACGCCCGCTGGCCCATCTTGTCCTCGTGCTTGTCGACCACGACTCCAGCGTCCCGCGGGACGATGAAGCAGGAGATGCCGCGGTGACCGGCCTCCTTGTCGGTCTTGGCATAGACCGTGTACCAGTTGGCGTACTCGCCGTTGGTGATGAAGCACTTGGAGCCGTTGATGACCCACTTGTCGCCCTTGCGCACCGCATTGGTCTTCATCCCGGAGACATCGGAGCCGGCGTCGGGCTCGGTCAGGCAGAAGGAGGCCAGCAGCGGCGCCTCGGAGAGACGGCCCAGGTACTCCTTCTTGAGCTCGTCGGACGCCGCCAGGATCACCGGCGCGGTGGCGAGGCCGTTACAGGACAGCGAGGTGCCGATACCCGAGCAACCCCAGGCGATCTCCTCCTCGATGATCACGCCGTCCAGGTATCCCAACCCGGGACCGCCGTACTCGGACGGGAGGTGGTTGTTCATCAACCCCAGCTCCCACGACTTCTCAAGGATCTCGCCGGGCCAGGTGCCGTCACGGTCATATTCCCAGGCGACCGGCCGGATCTCCTTTTCGGCGAACTCGTGCGCCATCTCGCGCATGCTCTTCTGCTCGTCAGTGAGCGTGAAATCGACCACTTGGATTTCTCCTTGAATTCTCGATTGACTAGTCAGTCAACCCTCTGGGAGAAGGGTACCCCATCCGGTCGGGTGCGCAACACTTAACGGATGCAGAACGCGTTCGGCACGGTCGTGTGGGTCGTGGCCGCCGTCGGGGTGGTTGGAGCGGTCGTGGGGCTGCTGCTGAGCAGCCGGACCTGGGAGGACTACGGCCGCAACCACCTGGTTCACGACACCGAGCGCTCGCACGCGCGGTCGGCCGGCTCGGCCGCGGTGATCGAGCGCGACGCCGAGATCCGCCAGCTGCTCGAGGCGCGCAACGCGCGGCGGCGCCGGCGGGGCGAGCCGGAGATCGATATCGAGCAGGAGCTGGCGCGCCTGACCGTGCCGCAGATCGACGCCGAGCTCCGGGAAGAGATCCGCGATCTGGTGATTGCCCGCAACCACCGCCGCGCCCGCCAGGGCAAGCCGGCGCTCGACGTGGAGGCCGAGATCGAGCGTGAGATCGCCGGACTCACTGGCGTCTGAAGGGCGTTTGGCTGTAGGCTGCGCGACATATGGCCGACCACCGTCGCGTAGAGCTCGACGAGCTCCTGAACCGCCCCGGGACCTACTTCAATCCCCAGACCGAGGTCCTGCTGATCGTCGACGACTCCCCGGAGCTCGACGCCGAGATCTTCAACATGGAGGAGTTCGAGGGCGCCGACTGGGTGCTGATCACCGACGAGACGCCCGTCGACGAGCACCGCCGTGACGAGCTGCTCGAGGCCTTCCAGGTCCACTACCACCCGGGCGCCGTCGAGGACACCGACGATGACGACGAGGAGCTCGACGACCTCGACGAAGACGACCACCAAGAGGTGGGCCGGGAGTAGCTCCGGTCGGGCCCTGGCGCGCTAGCCGGCGCTGAGCGGCCCGGCGCCGCCGAACCCCCCGCGGAGCTGCGGCAGGATGGTCCGGAGCTTGGTCACCAGGCCGCCGAACGGCTGCACGTTGCTCGGCGCCGAGATGGTCTGGGGCTGATCGAGGTTTGCGTACTGGAGGATGATCCGGATCCCCACTGCGCTGAGCCCCCCGAGCCGAGCCGAGAACCGTCCCGTGACCGGCACGTTGAGGCTGATGGTGAGTTTGCGGAGTGTCTTGTCGCCGGTGCCGGTCCAGACGTCGACGCCGGGGGACTCGATCGCGCGGGCGCTCCGGCTCGGGGTCGCGGGCGAAAGCGGGATGGGGATCGCGCTCGTCCCCGCCGCTGCACCGGCGGACGCCTTGTGCAGGAAGGTATTCAAGTCAGCGAGGAGCGCCGGGACGTTGACGCCGGCGCGGATGTGGGTGGTCGCCGCGCCCGCGACGGTGTCGCTGCCGCTGATCGACGGATTGGTGAGCCAGCGCAGCGGATCGATGCCCGACTTCGAGAGGCCGCCGATGCCGCTGCCGGCCGAGGCGCCCGCGAAGCTCGACGCGAGGGTCTGAAACGCAGCGGCCGGGAGCTGGTAGGCCACTCCCTGGAGCGTCACATATCCGCTCGTGCCGGTGGAGACGAGCCCGAGCGTCCCCCTGTGGCCCGGCGCGTTGATGGTGATGGTGAAGTCAGACTCCGGGAGCTGGCCCTTGCCGCGGCTCTGAAACGGTCCGCTGAGACCGAGTGAGATCGGGGCTTTGAGCGTGCGGGAACCGGACGGGTTCAGCGTCAGGCGGAAATCCAGGACGCCGCTGCGAACCGTGTGTGAGCCGCTGAAGGTCTGCGCGAGCAGGCTCCGGGCAGTTGAGCCGCCGGAACCGGCGCTGGCGCTGCCACAGGCCGCCACCAGCAGCGCGGTCATCACCACGAGGCACATCGAGACCATCGCTCGAGCCCGGCCCTGACTGGATCCAGCCTGCAACTTCCTGCTCAGCCCGGGCACCATCTGTGGCGCGAATGTAGCATCGGCCGCGTGCGCAGGACCCTGGTAGCCCTGCTCGTACTTGCCGTGCTTCCCAGCAGCGCAGCCGCCGCGCCGGTGCTGGTCCTCGGCAAGGACGGCCGGGCCCGCGCCCGTAACGACCGGTTCCTACCCGGGCAGGATCTGACGCCCACGCCGGCCGGATTGGGCACCTCGGGGCGGGGTTCTCCTTCGGGGTCCAGCGCGAGCCCCGGAACGAGCTCGGGTCGCGGGTCGGGGTTTGAGTCCGCCCTGGCGCGGGAGACCGCGTCGAGCGGCCAGACCGCCATCAAGAAGAATTCGCCGAGGGGATCATCGGGAAAGCGAAAGCGCAAGAAGCGCAAGGCTCCGACGATCACGATCGGCAGCGTCCTCTCCAAGCTGCTGGCCGGTAACGCCATCAACCAAGCCGCCTATGCGCAGTACAGCGCCAGCCTCAACGCCGCCCTGGGGGCGGAATCCAAGCTGTCCGGCACCCGACGCACCGAGCTCACGGCGGTCACCGAGACGCTGCATCAGATCGCCGCGTCGAAGCAGATGACCCCATCGCGCCTGCCGGCCCTGTTTGCCACGCTCGATGCCAACCGCCAGTGGTGGACCACCGGCCCGCTGCTCTACAGCGGTGAGCGGGTCGAATTCGCCGGCTCGCAGCTGGTGTGGCAGTACTACCCGGGCCAGGGAATCCAGCTCCAGGTGCTGGGGAACTTCGGCAAGGCGGACGGTCTCTACACCTCCGGCCCGGCGGGATATCAGGCCATGCAGCAGCTGCTGTCGGAGATCATCCCCCTCGCCAGCCAGCGCGCGGGAGGGCTCGCCTGGGAGTACTACTTCAACTTCGACGGCGGCTCGCCACCGTGGGCCAGTGCGATGTCGCAGGCGACCGGTCTGGAGGCGCTCACGCGCGCCTGGCTGGCCACCGGCAACGCGTACTACCTGCAGGTCGCCGGCCAGGCCGTGCCGCTGTTCACGCAGCCGCCGCCGGCCGGGGTAGCGGTGGCGACCCCGGTCGGGACCCGTTTTCTCCAGTACACGTTCGCGCCCACGACGGCGATCATCAACGCCTTCCTGCAGACGCTGATCGGCCTCCACGACTACGCGCAGGCGTCGGCCAACCCGCAGGCCGCCCAGCTGTTCGCGGCCGGAAACGCGGAGGCGCTGGCCGAGCTGCCGAGCTACGACACCGGTGCCTGGTCTCTGTATCAGCCGGGACTCGAGGACACGCTCTCCTATCACCAGCTCGTGACCGGCTTCCTGGCGCAGATGTGCACGATCACCGCCTCGCCGCTGTACTGCTCGACGGCGGCGCACTTTCAGACCTATCTGGTCACGCTGCCGGTGCTCACGCAACTCACCTTCCGCGCCCGGGCGCGCAGAACGCGTCAGCTGCGCTTTCAGCTCTCCAAGTACTCGCACGTCGGGATCGTCGTGAGCCAGGGGGCTCAGACGAGGTTCGCCACCAGCGCCAACTTCCCGTACGGCGTCGATTACTTCACGGTCCCGGCCCTCAGGCAGGCCGGCGTGTACACGGTGACGCTCACCGCGACCGACCTGGCGGGCAACTTCGCGAGGATCACCGGCAGCCTGGGCGTGTCGCGCTGAGCCCGGGGACAGCCGCAGCGCGGCTGCCGCGCGGCCCGGCCCGGGCTCGTAGACTCGGCCGGCCATGAGGCCCCGCACGATCCTCTACACCGGCAAGGGAGGCGTCGGGAAGACATCGGTCGCCGCCTGCACGGCGCGCCGGTGCGCAGCGTCGGGACTGCGCACGCTGGTGCTCTCAACCGACCCGGCCCACAGCCTGTCGGAGTCGCTGTCGGCGGAGCTCGGGGCCGAGCCGGTCCAGGTCTCAGAGCGGCTGTGGGGCCAGGAGGTCAAGGCCCAGGAGGAGATGGAGCACCATTGGTCCGGCGTTCAGGACTGGCTCGGCGAGCTGCTCCAGGAGCGCGGGGTGGATCGAATCTCGGCGGAGGAGCTGACGGTGCCCCCGGGCATGGACGAGCTGTTCTCGCTGCTGCGCCTCCAGGCCCACAACGACTCGGGAGAGTGGGACGCGATCATCGTCGACTGTGCCCCCACCGGGGAGACCCTGCGGCTGCTGTCGTTTCCAGACGTCGCGCGCTGGTGGATCGAGAAGGTGTTTCCGTTCGAGAAGCAGATCCTGGCCGCGGCCCGGCCGATCGCCCGCTCGCTGCTGGACATCTCGCTGCCGAGCCAGGCGGTGTTCGCCGATATCGAGCGGCTCTCGCAGAGCCTGATCGCCATGAACGAGATCCTGCGCGACCGAAGCCGCTGCACGATCCGGCTGGTGATGAACCCCGACAAGATGGTGATCGGGGAGGCGATGCGGACGTTCACCTATCTGAACCTGTACGGGTACCTCACCGACGCCGTGGTCGTCAACCGGCTATTCCCGGCGGAGGTCGGCGATTACTTCGCCGCCTGGCGGCGCCTGCAGGAGGAGCACCTGGAGCTGGTGCACTCGGCGTTCGCCCCGGTCCCGGTGCTGTGTGCGCCGTACTTCGAGCAGGAGGTGGTCGGAACCGAGATGCTCGATCGCCTCGCCGGGGCCCTGTTCGACGGTCACGATCCGGCCGCCGTGCTCCACGATGCGCTGACCCAGGAGCTGGTGGTCTACGAGCACGGAGCCCGGCTGCGGCTGGTCCTCCCGTTCACGAGCAAGGGGGACATCACGCTGAAGAAGATCGGCCTCGAGTTGATCGTCGGGGTCGGCGGCCAGAAGCGAACTATCATGCTCCCCCCGGCGCTGGCCGCCTCCCGGCCGGCTGCGGCGACCTTCGAGGACGGCGCGCTGCAGATCACCTTCGATGGAGAGCAACGAACCCCAAGACCCGACGCCGCGACCCACCGGCGGTCCTGAGCCCACCCACGAGGATGCCCTCAGGCGGCTCGAGCAGCGGCTGGACCGCGCCTCCGAAGCGGCCGAACGACTGATCGCGGAGGCGGCGGCCCGAGCCGTGCGTCCACCCGGGGAGGCCGAGAATCACGGCAGCGAGGTTCCGCCGGCCGGTTGGCAGCGCCGGGAGGGCACCGGCCCCGGGGCCCAGTCGGGGGGATCGGCCGGCGACGGGACCGGGCCCCACTCCCGCGCGGAGGGCGAGGTGGATCTGCTTCTGCATGTGCTGAGCTCGCTGCGCGAACGGATTCCACCCGAGCTCCAGCGCCGTCTTGGCGATGCCCTACACGAGGTCCTGCTCGCGCTGCGTGCCCTGATCGACTGGTATCTCGAGCGTTCAGAGCGACGGGGGACCGAGCCGGTGGAGGTCCAGGACATACCGATCATGTAGCCACTGCCTGATCGGCGCCGCTGCCTGGATCGGAGCGGTACCCCCCGGGCTGGCGCTTACAATCGAGCGGTGGCCCGCACCTGGATCCTGACCGGGTCGCCAGAGCACCAGGCGGCGACCCGGGCCCACTGGAAGCTCGCCTTCCAGGGCCGGATCCGGCCGGAGTCCGAGCACCCCGCGAGCGCGCGCCGCGAACCCATCGGTGCGGGTGCGCCGGCGTGAGCGGGCAGGCTCGGTCTGCCGAGCAGGCGGCCAAGCGGGTGGGCAGCGGCGCCGGCCGGGTGTCCCGGGCTTGGCGCAAGCTACCGCCGGAACGCCGGCTCGCGGCCGGCGCCGCGCTGGGCCTGTTCGTGACCCTGTTCTTGCCCTGGTATCAGGACACCGTGATCCTCAGCGCCACCGGCCGCACCGCCAAGCTCACGCTGACCAGTGCGTCGATCACCGGCTGGGGAGCGTTCTCGTTCGTCGAGGCGGCGGTGCTGCTGGTGGCGGCAGGCGTGCTCGCGCTGCTGTTCATGCGCGCCGAAGGTCGCGCCTTCCATGTGCCGGGCGGAGACGGCGGTGTCATCACCGCGGCCGGAGCGTGGACCTGCGTGCTGATCGTGTGGCGGATCTTCGACAAGCAGGGTGGGCAGAGCAACCACGGTCAGTACCTGACCAGCACCGGGATCGAGTGGGGAATCTTCCTCGCGCTCGCCGTGGCCGGCCTGCTGGTGTACGCCGGCTCGCGGATCAAGCTGGCTCACGAGCCCGAGCCGCCGTTGCCGGGGGAGCGTCCGGCCCCGGCCCGCGCGGCTCGCGCCGCCGGTGGCGACGCCGGGCCACCGCGGAGCCGGCCGCGCCCGCCGCGCCCGGTTTCGGCGGGCGCGCCGTGGCTCGAGCAGGAGGCACCGACCGCGCCCGCCGGACCCGATCAGGCGGCACCGGCGCTGCGGTCCCGGCCCGATGAGGCCCCCACCCTGTGGACCCAGCCCGAGGAGGCCCCCACCGAGCGCACGCCTCCCGACCAGCCCCCCACCCGGCGCAAGCCTCCCGACGAGTCCCCCACCCGCCCCCTGCGGCCGAACGGCCCTCCGCGCGGGGACCGGCCGTCGTCCGCGCCCAACTTCGAGTTCCCCGACCTGCAGGAGATCGAGTTCGAGGATCCGCCCACGGCGCGGCTGACCCGCGGCGACCGCCGGACCGGCGAAGCCGGCGACGTTGTGCCAGGGTCGGTAGATCAGGCGACCACCCGGATCGATCCGCGCCGGGATTGACCGCGCCGCCGGCTCGTCGGCTGTCCTCAACCGCCCGGCTGCAGAACGAACGAGAAGTAGGCGCTGACCAGCCCGATGATGAGGATCCCGGTGAGGATCAGTGCCCGGGACTGGATCAGGTGGCCGTAGACGCCGACGATGAGTCCGAAGATCAGGACCGCCACGAACGCCGTCAGTTGCGACTGCTGGGAGGCCAGGATCAGGATCATCGGTGAGCTAACCCTATATTTGACCCCAGCGGCGCACGCCGATCCGCTGACCGCCAGTCGATCCGGCGCACGCCGGACGGTGTGTCAAAGCCAACATCCGTGAGGTAATCCGCTGTCTGACCAGAACCCCGAGCCCCGCTCCGTCGACGACGTCGCCGCCGGCCTGAGAAGCGCCGGCTACCTACCGGGCGGTACGACCGCGCTGGTGTCCTACCTGGCGACCAAGCTCGGCAAGCCGGTGCTGGTGGAGGGGCCGGCGGGCGTCGGCAAGACGGAGCTGGCCAAGGCGCTGGCCACCTATCTGGGCCGCTCGCTGGTGCGCCTGCAGTGCTACGAGGGCCTCGACGAGGCCAAGGCGCTGTACGAGTGGAACTACCGCAAGCAGCTGCTGCGAATCCAAGCGGAGGCCGGCGAAGCCGGCTGGCACGACGTCCAGGACGACATCTTCGGCGAGGAGTTCCTGCTCCCGCGGCCGCTGATGCACGCGATCGCCTCGCCTGAGCCCGTGGTGCTGCTGATCGACGAGATCGACAAGACCGACCAGGAGTTCGAGGCGATGCTGCTGGAGCTGCTCAGCGACTTCCAGATCTCGATCCCCGAGCTGGGCCGGATCGAGGCGCGCACGCAACCGGTCGTGCTGCTGACCTCGAACAACACGCGTGAGCTCACCGAGGCGCTCAAGCGCCGGTGCCTGTACCTGTGGCTCGACTACCCCGAGCTCGAGCACGAGCTGGCGATCGTGCGACTGCACTCGCCCGAGCTCGACGAGACGCTGGCGCGCAAGCTGGTGGAGGTGGTGCGCCAGGTCCGCGAGCTCGACCTCAAGAAGCCGCCCAGCATCGCCGAGTCGATCGACTGGGCCCGGGCCCTGATCCTGCTCGGCTCGCGGGAGATCGACTCCGAGACGTTCAGGCAGACCATGAGCGTGATCGTCAAGCACCGGACCGACCTGGACACGGTCGCGGCTCGCGTCGGCCTGAAGCTCGACCAGCCGGCCAGCGACGCCGCCTGACCCGAGCCTCCCGGTGGCCCATATCACCCCGCCCGGCAAGCTCTACGCCCAGATTCCCGATCGTGGCCCCGGCGGGTTCGACGGCGAGCTGCTCGCGTTCGCCGAGGAGCTGCGCGAGGAGGGCATGGCGGTCGGCACCTCCGAGCTCCTGGATGCGTTCGCGGCGCTCGAGCAGGTCACGTGGACCGATCAGGACGAGTTCAAGGGCTCGCTGGCGGCGACGCTGGCGAAGTCGCCGGACGACGAGCGGACGTTCGAGCTGGTGTTCGAGCGCTTCTTCTTCCGCGCCGCCGAGGCCGAGGCGGCGCGGCGCAAGATCAGCGAAGCACCGTCCCGGGCGGGGCAGTTCGACGTGGACCTCGATGCGCTGCGCCAGCAGATCGCGGCGGCTCTACGGGAGGGCTCCGAGCAGTCGCTGCGCGATCTGGCCCGGCTGGCGATCGCGGCCTTCGGGCGGGGGGAGGGTTCCGGGGTGCTGGGGGTCGACGTGCAGCGGATCCGCCGCGCGCTGGGTCTGCGGACCGAGCCCCAGCCCGATCTGCCCGAGGACGACCCCCGCCGCGACGGGGTCCCCCGCGAGCAGCTGCGGCGCTTTGAGCAGCATCTGCGCCGCGAGCTGGAGCGCAACCTGATCGAGCGGACCGCGAGCCTGCCCCCCAAACGGCCGCTGACCGAGCTCGACCGCGCGTTGCCGACCGGACCGATCCAGGACCTGGCGGCGGTGCACCGCGTGGTGGCGCAGCTCAAGCGCCGGCTGGCCACCCAGGGCCACGAGCTCAAGGGGCGCCAGCGCCACGCCCACGTGGACGTCCGGCGCACCATGCGGGCATCGCTGCAAACCGGCGGCGTGCCGATCGAGCTCAAGTACCGGCCGCGGCGGCCGCGGCGACCGGAGATCTTCGTCCTCTGCGACGTCTCGACCAGCGTGACCAGCGCGAGCACCTTCTTCCTGTCGGTGCTGCACGCGCTGCACGACTCGTTTCGCAAGCTGCGTTCGTTCGTGTTCATCGAGCGGATTTCGGAGGTGACCGAGGTGTTTGAGCGCGAGCGCGATTTCCGCGCCGCCAGCGAGGCTGTCTCCCGTGACGCCGGCGTGGCCGACATCTCTGGCTATACCGACTACGGGCGCGTATGGACCGAGTTCCTGGCCCTGATCGAGGACGAGCTGCACCCGCGGGCCACCGTGATCGTCCTGGGCGACGCGCGGACCAACGGCCGGCCCCCGCGCGACGACGTGTTCGCGGCGATCACCGCCCGCGCCGGGCGGACCTTCTGGCTCAACCCTGAGCCGCGGCTGTACTGGAACTACGGCGACTCGGTCATCGCCGCCTATGAGAGCCACTGCACGGCGTTCGAGTGCTGGCGCACCGATCAGCTCGAGGAGTTCGTCAAAGCGCTGGCGCAGCCGCTGAGGGTGTGAATGGGATCGGACATGGGGTAATGCCCGCGGAGGGAGCGACTATCAAATGATCGAGGCTCCGACTCAGGGGCCTCGCGAGCTTGACAGCACCGACGGGGTGCTGGTGGAGCACGTGAGCCGCACCTTCGCCGCCAAGCGGAGCCCGGTGACGGCGCTGCAGGGCATGTCCCTGCGCGCCGGGCCCGGTGAGATCGTCGCCGTGGTGGGGCCCAGCGGCTGCGGCAAGACCACCCTGCTCGAGCTGATCTGCGGCCTGCAACGGCCTGACACCGGCACGGTCAGATCGGCCCCCGCCGCGCTGATGCCCCAGCGTGACCTCCTGCTGCCGTGGGCAAACGCCGTCGACAACGCGGCGCTGGCCCTGCGCGCGGCCGGGATGGGGCGCCAAGCCGCCCGCAGCATCGCGGCGCCGTGGCTGGAGCGCTTCGGCCTGGGCGGGTTCGAGCACGCTCGGCCCGCCCAGCTGTCCGGTGGGATGCGACAGCGGATCTCGTTCCTGCGCTCGCTGCTGGCCGGCAAGCCGGTGCTGGCGCTCGACGAGCCGTTTCAGTCGCTTGACGCGATCACCCGCGCCGAGATGCAGGGCTGGCTGGGACGGGTGCTGTCCGACGAGCCCCGCACCGTGGTGCTCGTGACCCACGACGTCGAAGAGGCGGTGGTGCTGGCCGACCGGGTGGTGGTGATGTCGCCGCGCCCGGGTCGCGCCGTGGCCGAGATCGATGTGCGCATGGCCAGACCACGGCGGCGGACGGATCCTGAGATCGGCGATCTGCGCGAGCGGGTGTACGTGGCGCTGGGGGTGGTGCAATGAGACGGGCACTCAGCGGTTGGCGCGCGCTCGCGCTCCTGGTGGCGATCCTCGGCATCTGGGAGCTCTACGTGGACCTGGGTGGCGCCGACCCGCTGATCCTCCCGGCCCCTCACGCGATCGCCAGTTCGCTCTACCACGATCGTGGCCTCCTGTGGAGCAACTTCCTGGTCACCGCCGAGGAGGTGCTGCTCGGGATCGCGCTGGCCGCCATCACCGGGCTGGTGGCCGCGATCGCGATCCATCTCTCCCCCACGCTGCGTCGCGCCATCTACCCGCTGCTGGTCGCCTCGCAGACGGTTCCGATCCCGATGGTCGCTCCGCTGCTGATCCTGTGGCTGGGCTTCGGCATCCTGCCCAAGCTGATCGTGGTCGCCCTGGTGTCGTTCTTCGCAATCGTGGTCACGACGCTGGCCGGGCTGGCCGCGGTCGATCCGGGGCTGACGAAGCTGATGCGGACCTTCGATGCCACGCCGCTGCGGCGCTTCCGGCACGTCGAGCTTCCCGCCGCACTGCCGGGGCTGCTCACCGGGATCAAGGTGGCGGTGGTGTTCGCGGTGATCGGCGCGGTGTTCGCCGAGCAGGCAGGGGCCAACGCCGGCCTCGGCTACCTGTTCACGATCTCCGAGCCCCAACTGCTGATGGCGCGCGCGTGGGCGGCAATCGTGATCCTGTCGCTGTTCGCGATCGCGCTGTTCTCTGCCCTGACCCTGGCCGAGCGGCTCGCGCTGCCGTGGGCCCACGAAACGACTGGAGACACCCCTCGATGAAGCTGCACCTGATGCTGGTCACGGCCTTGGTCGCGGCGGCCCTCGCGCTCGCCGGATGTGGGGAGAAGAAGGACACCCTGACCGCGGCCGCCGCGCCCGCACAGTCGCTGACGATGATGCTCGACTGGTTCCCCAACGCCGATCACGTGGGCCTGTACCGCGCCCTGGCGGAGGGGGACTTCGCCAAGGCCGGACTCAACGTCCACGTGCAGGTGCCCAGCGATCCGGCGACGCCGCTGCAGCTGCTGGCGGCGGGAAAGATCGACGTCGCGGTCTCCTATGAGCCCGAGTTGCTGCTCGCGCGCGACCGCGGCGAGCCGCTGGTCGCGATCGGAGCGATGGTGCAGCGACCCCTGACCTCGATCGTGTCGCTCGGCAAACAGCACATCACCACCCCGGCCCAACTGCGGGGCAAGCGCGTGGGCGACGCCGGCATCCCGTATCAGCACGCCTACCTGACGACGATTCTCAACCACGCCGGAGTCCCCCTCAGCTCGGTCCGAGAGATCAACGTCGGCGCGAACCTGGTGCCGGCGATGCTGTCGGGCCGCGTCAACGCGACCCTGGGGGCGTACTGGAACTACGAGGCGATCCAACTCCAGCAGCTGGGTCGGCGCACCAACGTGATCCGCGTCGACAACGCCGGGGTCCCCAGCTACGACGAGCTGGTGCTGGTCACGCGGGAGAGCGAGGTCGCCAACCACACCAACCTGCTGCGTCGCTTCGTGCAGGCATTGGGGCACGGCTATGAGTCGGTCCGCGCCGATCCGCAGGCCGGGGTGGACGCGCTGGTGGCAGCCAATCCGTCGCTTTCACCCAAGCTTCAGCTGGCCAGTGTGCGGGCCACGCTGTCCTCGTTCTTCCCCTCGGCCCCCAACGATCCGTGGGGCTGGCAGGATCCCAAGCAATGGACGACCTACGGTGAGTGGATGCTCAACCAGCACCTGATCTCCAATCCGGCTGCCGTCCCGGATGCGTCGACCAACCAGCTGCTGGCCGGTCAGGGGCCATGAGCCGGCTCGCCGCCGTCTCAGCGGTGCTGGCGGCGCTGGCGCTCGCCGCCTGCGGGAGTTCGCAGACCGCGTCGGTGCCAACGACCTCGGGAGCGAAGGCGCCGGGGACGAACGCGGCGACGGCGGGCCCGAGTCGGAGCCCATGCGCGCGGCTGGAGCTGGCGTGGACCGGCACCCAGGGAGCCACCGGGCACCTGGAGATCACCCTGTCGCTTCGCAATGCGTCCGGGCGCGGCTGCATCCTGCGCGGCTATCCCCGCGCGCGACTGCTAGACGCCGCCGGGCACACCCTTCCGCTGCGGGTGCACCGTGGGGGTGGCTTCTTCCCCGACAGCCAGGGCCGGCCCCACACGGTGTCGCTGCGGCCCGGCGCAGTGGCGCGCTTCGGTCTCAGCTTCGTCGTCAACAACGAGTACGCGGGAGCGCGGACCTGCCGCCCGGCGGCGACCATGATGTCGCTGGCACCTGACACGTCACGGTGGCAGCGGATCTCACTGGCGGGGGCGGGGCGCCCGCGCGTGGTCCCGTGTGGCGACCGGGTCGTGGTCTCCCCCGTGTACAGCTGAGCGCTCGCTCAGGAGGCGAGCCGGAGAGCGGCCGGGCTACCCGCCCCGCGCAGGGCGTGCAGTCCGGCCAGCCCGCGCCAGGGCTCATACGGCGCGAAGAAGCGCTCCACCTCCTCCTCGGTGGCCCGCTCGCGCGGGTCGCGCCCCCGCCGGCGGCCGACCAGCTTCAGGTACCCGAGGTCCCCCGCCGGCAGCTGATCCAGTCGCCCCTGGCCGGTGAGGGCCAGCATCTGCACCGTCCAGCTGCCGATCCCATGGATCCGCCGCAGCCGGCGCCAGCCCGCTTCGTGGTCAGGGCCGCTGAGATCGACGCGGCCGGAGGCGACCTCGCGCGCCACGCGGATCAGCGTCATCGCCCGGCCGGCTGAGAGATCGAGGGACTCAAGCAGCGCGGGCGCCTGTCCGGCCAGCACGCCCGCCGGCGGCGAATCGCGCAGACCGCTGGAGTCACAGCGACGCCCCAGCCGCGTGACCAGCCGCCGTTGAATGCTCGCCGCGCGCTCGTACTCGATCAACTGCTCGCAGATCGCCCACATCAGCGCCTCGAACGGCTCCGGACGGCCCGCCACGCGCAGCCCCGGATTGGCCCTGACCGCCGCTCCGATCAGCGGATCGAAGCGAAATCGCTCGTAGAACGCGGCCAGATCCTGATCCACGCCGAGCGCGGCGCGCATCCGCTCGATGCCCCACTCGGCCGTCTCCCGGTGCTCGGCCTGCGCCCCGAACAGCACCCGGTCGGACGAGAGCTGGGCGACCCGGAGCAGGACCGGCTCGTCACCGGCATGGAGCAGTCGGTGCAGCACTCCGCCGCGGACCCGGGCGACACCGTCCAGGCCGCCCCGGCGGGAAAGGCGAAACGGCCAGCGCGGCCGGACCTCGATCCGGACCTCGAGCCGGTAGCCCGACCTCACTCCTCCGGCTTTGCGATCAGGTGGACGTCGACGAGGAAGGTGCGGCTACCGACGATGGGCAGATCCAGTCCGCGTCCGGTGGCGACACGGGCGCGCTGCAGGCGGCGGGCTCCGAGTCGCCGGCACAGCGCCAGCGTGGCGGCACCGGCCACGAAGCCCGTCGCCGCCACCGCCGCGGCCCGGACGGCCGGCAGCGCCACCGGGGCGGTCGCCGGGGCCGAGGCCGGAAGCGGACGAACCTCGGCGAGGACCGGGAAGGCATCGACGATCTCCTCCTCGGGGTCGACCAGAGCGACGAAGTCGTCCGGGTCGACCGGGTCGACGATCTCATCCGAGACGATCGGGGCGACGATCTCGTCCGAGACGACGGGAGCGACCACCGCTTCACGGTCAGCCGCAGCGGTCTCGGATCCCCTGTCCCCTCGCATGCGTTCCTGGTCGGTCATCGATCGCACATGGTGACAGCGAATCCGGTCAGGAGCAAAGCGCCAGTAGCATGGCCCACGAGTATGCCGACTTCGATCGACGTCTTCGCCAAGGCTCGGGCGCACGAGCGGCTCGAGCAGCTGCAGGCGGCGCGGGAGCTCGATGCACTGCCCTACTTCCGCGTGCTCGAAGGCCCCACCCTGCCCGTGGTGATGATGGAGGGCAAGCGGCGGATCATGCTCGGGTCCAACAACTACCTGGGGCTGACGGGGGACGAGCGGGTCAGGCAGGGCGCGCTGGACGCGATCAACAAGTACGGGACCGGACTGACCGGCTCGCGCTTCCTGAACGGGACGATCGACCTGCATCTGGAGCTCGAGCAGGAGCTGGCCGAGTGGATCGGGACCGAGGCCGCGCTGGTGTTCACCACCGGGCATCAGGCCAACCTGGGCGCGCTGGGCACGATCCTCGCGCCCGGCGACACCGTGATCGCCGACTCGGGCGACCACGCCTCGATCCTGGACGGCTGCATCCTCTCGCGAGCCAAGCTCCGGGCGTTTCGCCACAACCGGATGGATCTGCTCGAGAAGGCGCTCGGCAAGGCGACCGCTGACGGCGGCGGGATCCTCGTGGTGGTCGACGGGGTGTTCTCGATGGAGGGGGACGTCGCGCCGCTGCCGGAGATCGCCGATCTGTGCGAGCGCTTCGGCGCGCGCCTGATGGTCGACGAGGCGCATGCGCTCGGCGTGCTCGGCGATCGCGGCGCCGGAACCTGCGAGCTGCTCGGGGTCGAGGACCGCGTCGACCTTCGCATGGCCACCTTCTCCAAGTCGCTGGCCGCCTGCGGCGGGGTGATCGCCGGGCCGGCCGACGTCATCGACTTCCTCCGGATCTCGTCGCGGCCGTTCATGTTCACCGCCGCGGCCGTACCGGCCGCCGTGGGGGCAACTCTCGCGGCGGTGCGGATCTGCCGCTCCGAGGAGGGCCGCACGCTGTTCACGCGAGCCCTGGACAACGCGCGCTACCTGCACTCGGGCCTCAGCGAGCTGGGATTCCAGGTCGTCAAGCCGACCCGGCTGGCCGACGGGACCGAGATCGTGACCACCGTGGTGCCGGTGGTGGTGGCCGACGACTGGAAGGCCGCATTCCTGTGGAAGGCGCTCTACGAGGCCGGGGTGTTCGTCAACGTCGCGCTGCACCCCGCCGTGCCGCCGGCCGGCGCGCTGCTTCGCACCAGCGTGATGGCGACCCATGACCGGCCGACGCTGGACCGCGCCCTGGACATCTTCGCGACGGTCAAGCGCAAGTTCGAGACCGAGCACGGCCCGCTGCCGGCCGGTTGATCGGCCCCAAGCCGTCCAGCTGATCTGGACGATTTCGTCCAGCGCCGTCCAGACACCGAAGGGCGAATCGCACCGTCCTGCTTGTCCGGTACCGCACAAGCGCTCCGACGGCACAAAATTCGCGCTCTAAGCGCATCAACGGCAGTTGTGACGTTGCTGTGACCGAGAAGTTGTTCTAGGTTCTGTAGCGGTCGAACGGTGGTGGTTGCCGGGCAGCAGGAGTTGCCGCCGGGCGGGGCCACAGCCCCGAATAGAGACCGACATCCAGAGCCGCAAGCTCGAAATATGCAGGAACGGCTTCTCACGAGCGCACCGGCGCGCGTGGATGCCGACACCCGACAACGTCCACACTCGTGTGGATTCAACCCCCAGGGAGCGAGTTCCCACCATGACGCTAGCCGCAATGAGGACCCCTGAGCCGCAACGGCTCCAGGCGCTCGAGCGGGCCAACGAAATCCGGCTTGCGCGAGCCGGACTCAAGCGACGCATCGCAGTTGGGAAGGTCTCCGCGGCGGAGGTCCTGCTCAATTGCCCCCCGGAAGTACGGAGCTGGCCGATCGGCGACCTTCTGGTCAGCCAGCGACGTTGGGGCAGCACCAGGTGCCGTAAGTTCCTCTCCCGCAACCAGATCGCTGAGACGAAGCAGATCGGAGCCCTCACGGAGCGCCAGCGGCGGCTGCTGGCCAACGCCCTCCTGGAGGCGATGACGACCTCGCCCGAAGTCCTCGAAACGCGGGAGATCGCGCTCGTCGGCGCATAGGCCCGAGACCCGGGCCGCGGGTCTGACTATGGCTGGAACGTGCCTCGCGGGATCGCGGGGCACGTTCTGTTCTGGCGACGCGGTGGTGGCTCGCTGGGCCTGTGCCTGGACGCGAGCACGTCACAGATGGATTCCGAGCGGCACCGGGCTCGCACCGGCCAGGAAGAAGAACCAGAACACGAACACCGCCAGGGTCAGCCCGGCGCTCACCACGAGCACGTTCTCCAGCACACCATGACCCGGATCCGCTGATCCCCGGGCGACCCGGTTGGCGCGGTAGACGTCACTCAGCTTGGCCAGCAGCGATGCGAGCAACGTGATCGTGACGATCACGCCGACGAACATGGCACCGAGCGCAGCGCCGAGCGACGCGGTGGCGCCCTGGATCTGGGAGCCGACCCAGAGCCACAGCAACGGCGTACCGACCCAGAGGACCAGGCTGCCGATGAACATGATCATCACGACCAGGACAGCTCCGGCGCCGTTCTTCAGCAGCGCGCGCATCCTGCCTCAGGTTATCCCCGCGGTGGCGTTTGAATCAGGGTCGACAGGCCGTTGCGGGTCGGCCGCGACCCCGGGGTAACGGACAGCCCGAGGAGAGCTTCACCTGCCACCAGCCCATCAGCATGCCGATCAAGCCCATTCGTGGCCTGACCTGCCAAACGCCGCAGCCGGGATCGCCCAGCTCGCGGGCCGCGATCCGCGTCCGGCGGTAGGTGCCCGGATCCAGCAGCATGCGCTCCAGCTCCAGGCGCTTACGGGCCTGCTCGTCGGCGCGCTCGGAGATCGTCACTCGCGCGGCGTGCAGTCGTTCTGCCAGCTGATCGCGAACCACCTCCAGCTCTCCCAGGCCGAGGATTCGCGGCTCGGCGGCGATCGGCTCGGGTTGGGCCAGGCCGCCCATCGGATACGCCGTGACGAAGGCGTCAGAGAGCTCGCGCTCCAGGCGCGCGATCTGAGCCCGGAGCGTACGTCGCGCCGGCCGCTCGTCCGGCCCGGTCGCGCTCCGCTCGGTGACGGCTCCCGGCAGCCGCATCGCGGCTGGCATGGCCGGGACCCTTGGAGCGGGATGCGCCTGCAGGGAAAGCTCCATTCCTGGACGGGACGTTAGCAACTCGACGCGCGGGCGACGCCGGTTCCGGTCGTGATCAGCGCAGCCATTCCACGACCAACCACAGCGCTTCCTCGACGTGGATTGCGGGCACCCCATCGACGCCGATCGAGAAGAGCGCCACCCTTGCGGTCCGCGGACCGACCCCGTGGCCGGGGGCCGGGGGACTGAACAGCGGCGCGTGCACGGAGCTGTGATCGGCCACCACGAGGCTGCCGGTGGAGACTCCGAGATCGACACCGCCGACTTGCGCCAGGTCCGCCGCCGTGGCCGTGCGGATTCCCAGGCCGCCCTCGTCGACGATGTCCGCGTCAAGCGCCCAAACCGGCACCCCCGTCTCGATCAGCGCCACCAGGCAGGCATCGGCGATCAGCCCCGCCGAGCGGAAACCGCCGTGCAGCAGCCGCGCCACCGCGGCCGCCTCACTGGGGATCCGGGTGATGTCGGGGTCGAGGCCGATGTGGCGAAAGAAGGCTCTGAATGACTGCGGGATCGGCTTGGTCCGCATCGTCACCACGCTGGCGCCCCGATAGCGGTTGGAGAGCTCCCGCAGGCGACCGACCAGCGCCGGCGGGCTGGCCCGCGGCCGTGCCGGCGCGGTGATCCAGTCAAGCCGCAGACCGGGAAACTCATCGCCCACCGCGGGCTCCACGAACCCGGCGGCGGGACCGAGCGGGGCGGGCTCGTTCACGGCGTCGGGAGGTGCCCCTGCAGCAGCGCGCGAACCCTCGGGGCCAGCGCGGCGCTGCGCTCCCAATGGTCACCGATCAGGCGGTCCTTCACGATCCCGCCACGGTAGGCCAACTCGACGATCGGACAGAGGGCGATCCCATAGAGCGAGCCGATCGCGCCGCCACGGTCATAGGCCACCGGAATGGTCCAGCGGTGCGAACGGACCAGCGCGGCGGTGCTGGCCCGCGTCGCGCTGACCGCCACAGCGGCGAACTGCACCGACCGGGCCGAGAACTGGCGCGACAGCGTCTGCAGCGCATCGACCTGGCGCAGGCACTGGTCTGAACCGGTGACGAAGAACGCCAGCACCAGTGGCGTGCGCTGCGCCACCAGGCACAGATTCAGCGCGCGGGGATCATGACGGGCGAGCGTGCAGGGAGGGTTGAGGTTGGGATCGCCGACCAGGTTGGTGTCGGCCAGCGGCGCGGCGAAGAAGTGCAGGCGCTGGCCCGGCGGCACGCCGGTGGTGCCGACGCCGTGGGTCGCGAACTGGTAGATCGAGATCGCCACCACCAGCACCAGCCCGAAGATCCCGATCATCCACCGGTAGGGCCGGGTATCGATCGCCGGAGCCGATGAGATCGAGGACTTGGGCTCCTGCCCGGCCCGTTCGGGGAGCGGTGAGGCCGGGGCCGGGGCCGGGGTGGCGAGGTCGGGATCGAGACGGTGAAGCGGCGCGAGGCCGGGCGGAGCCGGATCGTCATCCGCCGGCGGGTCGGGCGGTGCCGGCGCCGGCTCCTGGTCCGCCGGCGGGTCGCCCTGGCGCTGGCTCACGCGACTCGCGGTCGGCGCCTGAGGCGAGCGATACCGGCGGCCGCGCCGCCCAGGAGTGGTCGCGCCCACTCAAGGGCGTCTCCTCGCTCGAACAGCGCCAGCACCGCCGGCAGCACCACCAGCACGCCGCCGAGCGACACCGAGAGATCGACCAGGGTGACAAAGCCGAAATCCCGGAGCATCGTGATGTTGGAGAAGACCAGGACTCCGAAGCCGGCGATCGCGGTGATCCCCGACGCCAGCACCGCGGTGCCGGTGGAGCGGTAGGTCCGCGCGAGCGCCGCCGGTAGATCCAGACCGGAGGCGCGCTCTTGGCGGAAGCGCTCGGACAGCAGCACGCTGAACTCGGTCGAGATCGCGATCACCAGCGTGCCCAGAGTCGCCGACATGGGGTTCAGCGGGATCCCGATCAGGAACAGGATCAGCGCCGACCACCCGGTGGCGAGCGCGATCGGGATCAACGGCACGAGCACCCGCTCGAGGGTTCGGAACACCAGCAGCAGCACCAGTCCGACCGCGACCAGAGCCGCCAGCAGAGTCAGCAGCCGGCGTCCCGAGGACGAGAGCGAGGCGTTGGCCTGCGCCGCGAGCACGGGCAGCCCGGTCAGCTGCGCGGTCACCCCGCCCGGCGGGTGCAGGTGCGAGCGCATGTAGCTGATCACGTTCTGCTGCCGCGATAGTGGCATCAGACGGATCCCGAAGGCCAGCGTCGCCTCACGGTGATCGCGGGAGATCACCGCCTGGGAGAAGTAGGCCGGGACGGCGGCGAGGAGCTGATCGATCTGCGCGCTGGTGAGCGTCGGCGTCGCGCCGGCCTGGCTTGCCGTCGAGAACAGGTCGGGCAGCGACAGCGCCGGGCACAGCGTGGAGCTGGCGCACCCGTGCGTCTCGATGTAGCCGTAATGCTTCAGCAGCGAGTTCTCATAGGTGATCATCCAACCGACCGTGCGCGGCGTCGCCACGTTGCCGCCGCGCACCAGGATGTCGATCTCGCCCGAGACCCCGGTGACCTTCTCCAGGGTGCGCAGGTTGCGCAGAGCCGGCATCCCGGATGGTACGAGCTTGGTCACGTCAGACTGCACCGTCGTCTGGGTGTCGGCGATCCAGCCGCCGACCGCCAGCACCGCGGCCACTGCGAGGAGCCGGCCGGGTCGGCGCACGACCGCCGCCACCGCGGCCCGCCCACCGCGGACCAGGCGCCCGGGTGGGCTCGCCGAGAAGGGCTTGCGGTCGGCCGAGCGGCGGGCGAGCGGGCGCAGGAAGCGGCCGCGCGCACTGCCGAGGAGCTCGCCCGCGCCCCTCAGCGAGGCGCCGACGATCCCCAGGTCACGGTCGGCGAGGACCAGCACGGCGGACCCGGCCGTGAGGGCACACAGCAGGGCCACGGCGATCCCCACCACCAGCAGCAGGCCGAAGCCCTGGACCATCGGAACCGGCGACAGCAGCAGGACCAGGAAGCCGGTGGCCGTGGCCAGCGCGGCGGTGGCGATGGTGGGCGCCGCGCGACCGGCCGCCTGCGCCACCGCCTGCGCCGCCGTGAGTGGGTCACCCCCCTCCAGCTCCGCGGCCCGGCGCGCCTCCTGAGCCCGGGCCTGGAACTGGACCCCATAGTCGACGGCCAGACCGATCAGAATCGGGAGCACGGCGATCGAAGCCATGGTCAGAGCCGCGCCCAGCACCGCCAGCAGGCCGAAGGTGATGCCGGCCGCCGCCAGCGCGATGGCGAGCGGCAGCAGCCGTAGTTTGTTGCGGAAGACGATCAGCAGCGTGGCCGCCATCACCAGCACCGCCGCGATCAGCAGGCCGGCGATCGAGCTCGTGATCTGGGAGGTGAGATCCCCCAGGACCACCGGCACGCCGGTCACGGTGTAGGTGCCGCCGTAGGCGGAACGGAACATCGGCATGGCGATGGCCTGGCGGATCAAGGAGATCGCCTGCGCCTGCTGGGCGTCGCTGAGCGAGGCCTTGAGGCGGACCTGGATCAGGGCCGAGTTCTTGGTCGGGAACAGGTACGCGAAGCGGGCCTTGGGCTGGTTGACCCCGCGCGTCTGGTCGTACACGACCTGCGGGATGAACTGAGGCGAGTCGATCGACGGCAGCGACGTGATGCCCGTGGTCAGGGCGAGGCGCTCGAGGTTCTGGATCTGCTGCTGATACTCGAGCTGGCCGGCTGCGTTGGCGGCCGCCACGGCCTTGGTGGTGCTCAACCCGCGGCCGATGGCCAGCTCATAGGCGGTGCGCTCGATGCTATGGACGGACTGCTGCACCCCCTTGATCATCTGCTGAATCTGGGTATTGACCGCGGAGACGGCGCGGTTGAGGAATGTGCCGGGGCCGTAGACCACCTGGGCCGGCTCCAGGCGGGTCAACTTGCCGCAGGGGCTCCCCCAGCCGCCGTAGGGAACGTGCGACGCGACGGTGGCGGGCGTGAACGCGCGCAGCGTCGAGTTGGCCACCACGTACTGGCCGGCCAGGCAGGCCTCCAGCTCGGTGACGGTGGCCAGATCCTTGGTCTGGACGAGATTGGGCAGCGACTCGTGGATCAGGATGATCACGGCGTCGTTGCCGAAATGGCGCTGATCGTCGGCGGTGGCGCGAAAGCTCGGCGAAGAGCGGCTGACGAAGGTGTCGGTCCCGGCGGAGGGCTTGAGACCGAGCGACAGCACCGCGCCGCCGAGCGCGAGCGCGAGCACGATCCCGACAGTCAGAACCGGCCTGCGGGCAGCGGCACCAGCGAGCCGCTCGAACCTCTCCCTAACCGTCATCCGGGCCCCAGGCTAGCGGCGCTCCGCGGACGGCGCGCCGATCTTCCCGTCGCCCCCCCGCAGGCGCCGGCAGCCTCACCCGGCGCAACGCGCCCGCCGGGCCGCCCTGGCGCCGCCGCGACGACTCAGTCCATCGCCAGCGGGCCCTGTGACTCGCCGGAGAGGAACTGGCGGATGAACGGGTTCTCGGAGTTCAGCATGTCCTCGGCCGGGCCGGCCTCGACGATCCGGCCCTTCCACAGGACGTTGATGTAGTCAGCGACGCGACGCGCGCTCATGATGTCGTGGGTGATCACGCAGAAGGTGGGCAGATGCTCCTTCTGCTTCTCCTTGGCCTCGTCCATCATGTCGCGGTGGATCTCCAGGATCAGCTCCCCCAGCAGCGCCGTCCGAACCGGATCCAGGCCGGAGTCGGGCTCATCGAACAGGACGATGTCGGGCTCGAGCACCAGCGCGCGGGCGAATCCGGCACGTTTGCGCATACCGCCTGACAGCTCGTTCGGCATCTTGCCCTTGGCCGAGCCGAGCCCGACCTCGTTGAGTCGGCGCATGACGATGTCCTCGACCTCGTCCTCGCCCTTCTCGGTGTGCTGACGCAGGGGGAAGGCCACGTTGTCGAACAGGTCCATGGAGCCGAACAGCGCCCCGTCCTGGAACAGCAGTCCGAACTTCTTGCGCATGTCGAACAGATCGTCGTCCGGCATGTTGGGAACCGACTGGCCGTGCACCAGACAGTCGCCCTGGTCGGGATAGAGCAGCCCCACCATGTGCTTGATGCACACCGACTTGCCGGTACCGGACGGCCCGAGGATCATCGACACCATCCCCTCCGGCAGCCCCATGTTCAGGCCCTGCAGGATGTGGGAGCGCCCGAACGACTTGTAGGTGTCGATGAACTCGACGGCGTCGGGGCGGCCCGACGGATACACCTTGTAGGTATGCCACTTGTACTCGTCGTCGGAGACCCCGTCCGGGGGCTCCGGACGCGGCGGAGCCTCGTCGACCACCGACACCCGGCGTGACGACTCGCGCTCGGCGTCCTCGGAGCCCCGGGACCCGGGCTGATCGGCGTCCGACTGCGCACGGGCGGCATCCTTCTCGCTCTCGTCCGCCGGCCAGTCCGGGGTCTCCTGGATCTCGCCGCCATCGGGCGCGGCGCTCTTGATCTGCTCCTCGCGCTCCTCGGGCGAGAGATCTACCTCGGCGCCACGGGCCGAGGCGCTGTACTCCTCGTCCTGATCGGAGATGTTGCGCGGGTCGTCGCGCTGGGAGTCGTCACGGTCCTGGGCGTTCTCCTCCCCGGTCTGGGCGTCGCGACGGTCCGGTTCGTCCTGAGCGCTCGCGGACCCTTGCGGCTCCTGGCGCTGCTGCTGTTGCTGCTGCTGTTGGCGCTCGCCGCCTTTGCCTGACCTGAACAGACCCATTTACCCTCCGATTGGTGCTCTCGGATTCGCGCCCCAGAAGAGCTGCGTTCCGATCATTCCGATGAGATGAACAGACACGATATTAAGCACCATCGATTTGGCCGTCGCGGTTCCGACTCCGACCGGGCCTCCGCTCGCGTTGTATCCGTAATAACAGCCTACGAGCACGATCACCACGGCCATGCTCATGGCCTTTATCAAGCTGAATAAGAGGTCAGGCGGGTTCTGGAACTGCCAGAAGATGAGAAAGAACCCGCCCGAGGTGACGTAACCGATCTGCTGCACGACCGCCAGGTAGCTGGCAAAGAACCCGGCGCCGATCGAGCACAGATAGACGAACGGCAAGACCAGCAGCGCGGCCAGCAGCCGCGTCGCACAGAGGAAGGTCATGCCGGAGATGCCCATCACCTCGAGCGCGTCGATCTCGTCGGAGATCCGCATCGACCCCAGCTCGGCGACGATCCCGGTCCCCACCTTGGCGGCCATCATGTAGCCGAACACCAGCGGCACCAGCTCGCGCAGATCGCACCACGCCGCGAACACGCCCGAGTAGGCGGGCGTGCCCTCGCCGTAGGTGAAGTAGGCGCCCTCGATGCCGCACTCCAGTCCGATGATGAACACCAGGCCCCAGATGACCAGCGTCGATGAGACGATCAGGATTCCGGCCTGGCGAAGGGCCTCGCCGAAGAACCGCAGCACCCGCAGCGTGGCGACTTCACGCACGACCTGGGCGCCGAACTTGACGATCTCGCCGAACGACTCGATCCAGCCCCGTGGGGTGGTGATCAGATCGTTCATCGGCTCACCGGATGATCGTGGTCACTTCGGGATGGGTCGCCAGCAGGGTCTGCGTGAACGCGTAGTTGAAGGCGAACACCCCGAGGAACGCGATCACCACGGCCTGGTTCACGGCCCGGCCCACCCCCTCGGCACCGCCCGAGGCGGTCATCCCCTTGTAACAGCACACGATCGCGATGATCGCCCCGAACAGGGTCGTCTTGACCACCGAGCCCCACAGGTCGGTGGTCTCGGCGTTGTTGAAGAAGGTGGAGAAGAACGGCCCGAGCGGAGCGTTGTTGACGAGCGTGGCGAGGATGCCGCCGAACACACCGAAGATCAGCGCGTAGATGTCGAACAGGCCGGTCAGCAGCATCAGCGCCAGGAAGCGCGGCACGACCAGGTTCTTGATCGGGTCGACGCCCAGCACCTGGAGGGCGTCGAGCTCCTCACGGATCTTGCGCGCCCCGAGGTCGGCGGTGATGGCCGTACCCGCGACCCCGGCCAGCACGATCGCGTCGACGAAGGGCGCGAACTCGCGGATCGAGGCGAGCACGAAGAATCCGCCCAGGCGATCCAGCGCGCCGAACAGCACCAGGAAGTTGGCCGCCTGCAAACCCGGCGCCTCGTAGCCGAACGCGATCGTCGAGACCAGCAGCGGGAACCAGCACAGCTTGATCGCGAACAGGAACTGGCCCACGAACTCGCTGCCGTACGGGTACGGGGGCCGCACCGCCGAAACCAGCGTCTTGCCGGTCAGGATCATCATGTTGCCGACCTCTTCGAGCATGCCCTTGATGGGCAGGAACCCTCGGTCGGCGACTGCTCTGATCAACTGGTCTCTTTCCTCCCAGACTCTTCGGGCCGCTCGCACGACCCCAGCGGGCGTAAGCCTACGATACGGGCCGAGTAAAGACCAACTGGCAACCGGCGGCACGCCGCCAGATCGGGTCTGGGTCTCGCCGCGCCGGCGGCGCTGGGGAGCGGCCTACCGGCGTCCGAGGCGCCGCACCCGTGGTATGTTGCGCGCGCGTTGAGCGCCTGGAGAATGAGGAGCTGCGGGATCATCGCCGGCGTCGCGGCGACGCTGGTGCTGGCGGCGTGCGGGCAGGGCACCCCGCAGAACGCCGCCGAGCCCCACGGCAAATTCCAGGTCGCGGTCAACACCGCGACCTTCCCCACCGCGCAGAAGATCGCCCAGAAGAGCGATCTGGTGATAGAGGTTCGCAACAGCGGCAGCAAGACGATCCCGGACCTGGCGGTCACGCTCTGCAACGTCACCTGCGCGTATCCGGGCGCCAACGGCAATGGGACCAGCGTCCAGGCCTTCGCGCAGAGCGATAACCAGCCCTACCTCGCCAACTCGTCCCGGCCGATCTGGATCGTCGACCGCGGGCCGGGTCCGTGCGGCTACAGCTGCCACAACGGAGGCCGGGGCGCCTACGTCACCGCGTACGCCAACACCTGGGCGGCGGGCCGGCTGAAGCCCGGAAAGTCGGTGCGGTTCGATTGGGTGGTGACCGCGGTCACCCCGGGGCACCACGTGGTCGCCTGGCAGGTCGCCGCCGGGCTGAACGGCCGGGCCAAGGCGATCCTGTCCGGCGGCGCCAAGCCGCACGGCACGTTCACGGTCGACATCAACTCCGCGCCGCAGCAGAGCTACGTCAACAACAACGGCCAGATCGTCAACCAGTAGCCCCGATCGCCGCGACCGGCTCCGCCGGCGTCTACGCCTCGCTGGATTGCGCCCAGATGTTCAGCTGCCCGTCGACCGCGTACTGGTCGATCCGCGCCAGCTCCGCGTCGTCGAAGTCGAGCCGCTGCAGTGCGGCGATGTTCTGCTCGAGCTGCCCGACGCTGCTGGCGCCGATCAGTGCCGACGTGACGCGGTCGTCGCGCAGAACCCAGGCGAGCGCGAGCTGCGCGAGGGTCTGGCCCCGGCTGCGGGCGATCTCGTTGAGCTGCTTGGCTCGCTCGATGTTCTCGGCCGTGATCATGTCCTCGGAGAACTTGTCCCCACGCCGCACCCGGGAGTCCTCGGGGATGCCACCGAGGTACTTGTCGGTGAGCAGCCCCTGGGCCAGCGGGGAAAAGGCGATGCAGCCGATGCCCTCGCGGCCGAGCACGTCGAGCAGCTCCGGCTCGATCCAGCGATTGAACATCGAGTAGGAGGGCTGGTGGATCAGCAGCGGCGTGCCGAGCTCACGCAGGATCTGATTGGCCTCCTCGGTCCGGCGGGGGCCGTAGGAGGAGATGCCGACGTAGCGCGCCTTGCCCTGCTTGACGGCGGTGTCGAGCGCGCCCATCGTCTCCTCGAGCGGCGTCTCGGGGTCGAAGCGGTGCGAGTAGAAGATGTCGACGTGGTCCAGGCGCATCCGTCGCAGGCTCTGGTCGAGGCTCGCGAGCACGTACTTGCGTGAGCCCCACTCCCCGTAGGGGCCGGGCCACATGTCGTAGCCGGCCTTGGTCGAGATCACCAGCTCGTCACGCCACCGCGTGAAGTCCTCGGCGAAGATCCGCCCGAAGTTGGTCTCCGCGCTGCCATACGGCGGCCCGTAGTTGTTGGCGAGGTCGAAGTGGGTGATCCCGAGGTCAAACGCGCGGCGCAGGATCGCGCGGCTGATGCCCAGCGGCCGGTCGTCGCCGAAGTTCTGCCACAGCCCGAGCGAGATCGCCGGCAGCTTCAAGCCGCTGCGGCCGCAGCGGCGGTAAGGGATCTGGTCATAGCGGTCCGTGGCGGGCGTGTAGACCGACATCGGGCCGCGCTCGATGGGGGAGCTCATGACGTGCGAGTATTCCACGGCTCGCGCAGTCCCGAAAGCGTCGCCTCCGCTAGGGCCGTCCGGCGAACTCAGGTCTTCGTCGCTTTGGCCATCGGGATAATGACCAGCGACATGGACTGGCCTACTCTTTCTGCGCTGATCGTCTCAACGAGACCGACCACTTACGCGCGCGCCCCCGCCGCCGAGGGCGCGCACAGGAAGGAACACCGAGAACGCATGCCTATCCGCCAGCAGAACGTCCTTGCCGCCCAGTGGGCTCCCAACGGCTCGGCCATTGGAGCCCCGGACCTGACCTCGCCCGACAACCAGATCTTCGGGGCCAACGTGTTCAGCCCCACGGTCCAGCGCCAGCGTCTGCCCAAGGACGTCTACAAGCGGCTGTCGAAGACGCTCGCCCGGGGTGAGGCGCTCGACACTTCGCTGGCCGACGCGGTGGCGATTGCGATGAAGGAGTGGGCGCTGGAGAAGGGCGCCACCCACTACAGCCACGTGTTCCAGCCGCTGACGGGCCTGACCGCCGAGAAGCACGACAGCTTCTACGCCCCGACCGGCGAGGGCACCGCGCTGGCCGAGTTCTCCGGCAAGGAGCTGATCCAGGCCGAGCCCGACGCTTCGTCGTTCCCGACCGGCGGCATCCGTTCGACCTTTGAGGCCCGTGGCTACACGGCCTGGGATCCGACCAGCCCGGCGTTCATCCTGGAGAATCCCAACGGCGCGCTGCTCTGCATCCCGACCGCGTTCGTCTCCTGGACGGGCGAGGCGCTGGACCACAAGATTCCGTTGCTGCGCTCGATGGATGCCCTCTCCAAGTCCGCGATGCGCGCGCTGAAGCTGTTCGGCAACGGCAGCGCGGCCCGGGTCTTCACCACCGTCGGACCGGAGCAGGAGTATTTCCTGATCGATGAGCAGTACTACTTCGAGCGCCCGGATCTGGTGACCACCGGGCGCACCCTGTTCGGGGCAAAGCCGCCCAAGGGCCACGAGCTCGACGATCACTATTTCGGCTCGATCCCCGAGCGCGTTCTCGCCTACATGCTCGACACCGAGAAGGAGCTGGCCAAGCTCGGGGTGCCGGTCAAGACGCGCCATAACGAAGTGGCGCCCAACCAGTACGAGCTGGCGCCGATCTTCGAGAACTCCAATGTGGGCGCAGACCACCAGCAGCTGACCATGCAGGTGATGCAGAACGTGGCCCGGCGCTATGGGCTGGTGTGCCTCCTGCACGAGAAGCCGTTCTCCGGCGTCAACGGATCAGGCAAGCACAACAACTGGTCGATGGGGACCGACGACGGCGAGAACCTGCTGGAACCGGGCGATACCCCGCACCAGAACCTGCAGTTCCTGTTCTTCTGCGCGGCGGTCATCCAGGCTGTCAACAAGCACCAGGGGCTGCTCCGCGCGTCGATCGCGTCGCCGGGCCAGGACCATCGCCTCGGCGCCAACGAGGCCCCGCCGGCGATCATCTCGATCTTCCTGGGGGCCGAGCTGGAGCGGGTCTTCGAGGCGATCGAGCGCGGCGAGGTGGGCGAGTCGACTCCGGAGTCGTTCCTCGGTCTGGGGACCCCGGTGCTGCCACCGCTCCCGATGCACGGAGGCGACCGCAACCGCACCAGCCCATTCGCGTTCACCGGGAACAAGTTCGAGTTCCGCGCGCTCGGTTCGAGCATGTCGCTGTCGCTCCCGAACACGGTTCTGAACACGATCGTGGCCGAGGCGGTCGACTACCTCGCCGAGGAGCTCGAGGATGCCCTGCAGGGCGGGGCCGAGATCGAGGCGGCCCTGCGGCCGATCCTGCAGCGCACCTACGCGGATAACAAGCAGATCGTGTTCAGCGGGGACAACTACTCCGAGGAGTGGCACGCCGAGGCGCAGCAGCGTGGCCTGCTCAACCTCCGCGCGACGCCGGACGCGCTGCCGTACCTGATCGCCGATGACACCGAGGCCGTGTTCTCCAACTACGGCGTCCTGTCACAGCGCGAACTGGAGTCACGCTACGAGGTGTTCCTGGAGCAGTACGTGACCAAGCTCAACATCGAAGCGGAGACGGCCGCGGCCATCGCCCGGACGATGCTGCTGCCGGCGTCGGCCCGACACCTGGCGACGCTGCTCAGCGCCCAGCTTCCAGAGCTGGCGAGCGAGACCGAGGCCCTGATCGCCACGCTGGTGGAGGCGCTTCGTGGGCTGGAGACCGCCAACCTGGAGGAGAACCAGCCCCACGACGACCTGATGAAGCACGCCGAGTACATGCGCGACGCGACGATTCCGGCGATGACGGCCGTGCGCGAAGCGGCGGACAAGCTCGAGAAGGTGGTGGCCGACGATCTGTGGCCACTGCCGAAGTATTCCGAGATCCTGTTCATCAAATAGCCGTGCCCCCCCGGGCGATTTCCCACGCACCGCAACTTGCGGGCGAGCGCGGGGGTTTCCGCTACGGTGACGCGTCGTATGGTGAAAGACCGCGTGGCGCGCGGTTGTCGGACGGTGGGGCGTCGCCGGCTGCGCTGCTTTCTGATCATCACGTGCGCGCTGGCGCTCGCGCCCGTGGCGCCGGCGCTCGGCGCCTCCGGCGGCGGGTCGCTCGGCGCCCAGCCCAAGCCCGTGACGCGCCCTCAGCGCCACCGGCCCGCCACGCGCCCTCAGCGCCACCGGCCCCCGCCCGGCCGGCGCGCGTCCGCCACCAATCCGCTGGCGGGGCGGGCGATGTGGATCTGGGAGCTGCCCTACACCCAGGGCGGCGACCTCACCTCGATCGTCTCCCTGGCCCATCAGTACGGGATCGGCACGCTGATGATCAAGAGCAGCGACGGCACCAGCCTGTGGTCACAGTTCACGCCCCAGCTGGTCACGACCCTGCACGCCGCCGGGCTGCGGGTGTGTGCGTGGCAGTACGTGTACGGCAATCACCCGGTGACCGAGGCCTATCTCGGGGCCGCCGCGGTCAGGGACGGGGCCGACTGCCTGCTCATCGACGCCGAGAGTGAGTACGAGGGCAAGTACATCTCGGCGCAGACGTACGTCCAGCGACTGCGAAACCTGATCGGGCCGCGCTACCCGCTGGCGCTGGCCAGTTTCCCCTACGTGGATTTCCACCCCGGGTTTCCCTTCTCGGTGTTCCTCGGCCCCGGCGGCGCTCAGTACAACGCGCCGCAGATGTACTGGCGTGACATCGGCACCACCGTCGATGCGGTATTCGCCCACACCTACGCCTACAACCGGATCTACGGGCGGCCCATCTTCCCGCTCGGCCAGGTCTACAGCCAGCCTCCCCCCCACCAGGTGGTGCGCTTCCGCCAGCTGTCACGAATCTACGGCGCCGCCGGTCTCAGCTGGTGGGACTGGCAGGAGTCGACCGCCTCGGAGTTCACCGCAGTCTCCCGCCCCGTCGGGACGCTCCTCGGCTATGCCCCGTACGCGCCGATGGCGAGCCTGGCCAGCGGCGCGCAGGGTGACCTCGTCGTCTGGGCGCAGGAGCACCTGATCGCGGCCGGTTACAAGGTGGGCGTCGACGGGGGCTTCGGGCCCACCACCCTGGCCGCCGTGCAGGCCTTCCAGACCGCCCACGGCCTGACCGCGGACGGCGTCATCGGCACCCAGACCTGGCAGGCGCTGCTGCGCTACGCGCCCGTCCCGATCGTCTGGGGGGCGACCGGTGCCACGAGGCAGGCACGCCGCGCCGCGATCGCCCGCACGTCAGGCTCCGGCGCGGCCCGGGTGGCCCCGGTGCCGAAGTCCGCGTCCCGGCCGGCCAGGCGCAACGAGATCGCGGGCGCCGGTGGGGCCGGCCACGCTCTGCATCACTGACTTGCTTTCAGCGAGCGGACCGGCGTCCGCTACAGCCATCCGTGGTCACGCACGTATGCGACCAACTGCGCCCGTGACGTCCGCTGCGTCTTCTGCTGGATGTGCGCCCGATGCGATTCGACGGTGCGGATGCTCAAGAACAGCTTGGCGGCGATCTCCCCGTTGGTGTGCCCGAGCGCGATCAGCTTGAGCACCTCGACCTCCCGGGCGCTGAGCTCGTCCGGCGGACCGGCCGTGGTGGGCAGCTCGGCGGCGAGCCGGGCGCCGAGCTCGGGATTCAGGTAGGTCCTGCCCTCGGCGGCGAGCCTGACCGCCTGGATCAGCTCTGACTCCGCCGCCTCCTTGAGCACGTAGCCGGTGGCGCCGGCTCGGAGCGCCACGCGCGCCAGCTCGGGATCGTTCTGCATCGTCAGCACGACGATGTGGGTCTCGGGCGAGCTGGCCCGGATCCGCGGGATCACCGGGATGCTCGAGCCGGAGGCCAGGTTGACGTCGAGGACCAGCACCTTGGGGTGATAGGCAGCCACACGGCGCTCGGCCAGCGGGACGTCGCTCGCCTCGGCGACCACCTCGAAGTCCGCTTCGGCGTCGAGCAGCATGCGCAGGCCCGCGCGCACGACCTGGTGGTCGTCGACGATCACGATCGTGACCGGCGGTGGCTCTGTCGCGTTCTCGCCGCTCTTGGCCGCTCCCGGGTCGGTCACCCTCAGGATTCCAGCACGGTGCCCGGCGGGACGGTGCTCGGCTCATCCTCGGTCAGCTCCACGGACCCGCGCACGACCACTCCGGCGCCGAACGTCACATCCCCGTGGACGACGAAGCGCTCCGCCGCCACCAGCGACGGCGCGCCGTCGGGGAAACGGCGCTCGAACTCGTCCAGGAGGCGGTAGTAGCGCTTGTCGAGCTCGACGAAGGGAAGGCTCGAGCCGCGCTCGGGCACCGGCTCCACGTCGAGCTCATCGGTGACCTGGTAGACGTCGGAGCGGAGCACGAGCAGGTCGTCGGTGGTCTTGACCGGCACGAACCTGGTGCGCGGCACGAGCAGCAGGCTGGCGCCGGGGAAACTCTCGATCGCCGCCCCCATCGCACTCTCCAGCTGCACCACCGGCGTCGAGTCGGGGTCGCGCGGATCGACGGTCTTGCGGTTCACGATCAGCGGCAGCTCCAGCACACCGCCGGCTTGCTCCAGCGTGTCGTGCAGCGCCTGGAGATCGACCCACAGGTTGTTGGTGTTGTAGTAGCGCCAGCGCTTGAAGTCACGGAACGACTCCTCGTCCTCGTCGGGAGTCTGAGCGGTCTCGCGGAGAACCAGGTTGCCGTCGGACAGGCGCCGCGCGATGTGCCCGCCCTTGCGGTCCGCCTCGGTCCCCTGCACGACCTCCATCAGGAACGGGATCCGCTCCGCCGCCATGCGGGCGGCGATCCGGGCGTCGAGCTTGGCCCCGAGGTTGTCGGAGTTGGAGATCATGGCGTAGCGGAACCCGTGCTCCAGCAACGCCGCCAGCATGCCCGAACGGCGCAGCGCCCCGTAGACGTCACCGTGACCGGGGGGGCACCATTCCAGCACCGGGTCCTTGGGCCAGCTGACGGGCGTCAGGTCATCGGCATCGAGCTTGGGGATCATGCTCTGCCGGAAATACGGCTCCACTCCCTCCAGCACGATCTCGGGGTGCTCGGCCAGCGCACGCTCGGTCTGCTCCCGGGTCGCATCGCTGTTCATCAGCACCAGCGGCAGGCGGACGCCGAAGCGATGACGCAGCGCCAGCGTCTGGCCGACGATGATGTCCAGGAAGGTGCGGCCGTCGCGCGCCTCCACCAGGGACTTGGGCTGCTGTAGCCCCATCGTGGTCGCCAGGCCGCCGTTGAGCTTGATCAGCGCGACGTCAGCCAGCGCCTCGGCGCCGTCGGCGTCGGGAAGCTCCTCGAGCGAGGGAACGTCCCCGACCGGCTCCAGCTCCGAGCTCGGCAGCATCGCCTCCTCCCCGGACACGAGTCGCTCATACGCGTTCTCAAACGCCCGGATAGCCTCCTCGTGGGCGCCCGCCGCGCGCATCTTCTCCGCCGCCGCCCGCTTTCCGTCTTCGCTCATACCCTGGGCATTGTGACCGCCGGGAGACTCGCGCGCCGGCCCGCGGACCGGACCCGCACGGACTTGAAAGGATGAGAACCATGGAGCAGCGCAAGATCGACCGTCTCGACCGCGATCTCAGCGTGGTGGGTCTCGGCACCTGGCAGCTCGGCGCCGACTGGGGCGATGTCAGCGCCGACGCCGCGCGCGAGACGCTCGAGGCCGGCGTGCGCAGTGGCGTCACGTTCTTCGACACCGCCGACGTATATGGGGACGGGCGCAGCGAGCAGTACTGCGGCGAGCTGCGCGAGCGCCACCCCGAGGTGTTCGTGGCCACCAAGATGGGCCGCCGGCTGGATCAGCGACCGGAGAACTACAACCGGGAGAACTTCCTGGCCTGGAACGACCGCTCCCGCGCCAATCTCGGTGTGTCCGAGCTCGATCTGGTCCAGCTGCACTGCCCACCCGACGACGTCTACGCCGACGACAAGGCGTTCGCCGCGCTCGACGAGATGGTCGCCGATGGACGCATCCGCGCCTACGGTGTATCGGTCGAGACCTGCCGGCAGGCGCTCGCCGCGATCGCCCGCCCGAACGTGGCGACAGTGCAGATCATCCTGAACTGCTTTCGCCGCAAGCCGCTCGAGGAGGTGCTCCCGGCCGCCCGGGAGGCCGGCGTCGGCATCATCGTGCGGGTGCCGCTGGCCTCGGGGCTGCTGTCGGGCCGCTATGACGAGAACACCACCTTCGCGGCCGACGACCACCGCAGCTATAACCGCTCAGGGGAGGCGTTCGATGTCGGCGAGACATTCGCCGGAGTTCCGTTCGAGGTGGGCGTGGCGGCCGCACGCGAGCTGTCGGAGCTGGTCGACCCCGGGACCACGCTGGCCCAGTTCGCGCTGCGCTGGGTGATCGATCAGCCTGGCGTGAGCACGGTCATCCCCGGCGCCCGAAATCCCGGCCAGGTGGCCCAGAACGTCGCCAGCGCACAGCTGGCGCCGCTGCGACCAGACCAGCTGCAGGGGGTGACGGACGTCTATGACCGGCTGATCCGCCGCCACGTGCACGACCGCTGGTAGCGCCACCGCCGCACCGCGGTGGCGGTCAGCTCTGGCCGTAGTAGGCGTCCGGTCCGTGCTTGCGCTCGTAGTGCTTGCTGCGCACGGCGGCGTCCAGCGGACCAGCGTCGGGCGCGAGCATCGTGGTGAGCAGCGCCATCCGTGCCACCTCCTCGAGCGTGACCGCAATCTCCACCGCCGCCTCGGGATCGGAGCCCCAGCAGAACGGCGCATGACCACGAACCAGGGCGCAGGGCAGCTCTCGCGGCCGGCCGCCGATGGCCTCGATCAGGACGGTCCCCGTCTCGTGCTCGTAGGCGCTGCTGCACCTCCTCGCCGGTGAGGGCCCGGGTCAGCGGGATCGGCTCCGCGCACAGGTCGGCGTGGGTGCTACCCAGCACTGGGATCGCGCGTTCGGCCTGCGCCCAGGCAGTGGCCCAGGTGGAGTGGGTGTGCACGATGCCGCCGATCCCCGGCCACGCCCGATACAGCGCCAGGTGGGTCGGGGTATCGCTCGAGGGCCGGCGCTCGCCGTGCACCGCCTCGCCGCTGCCGAGGTCGACCAGCACGATGTCCTCGATCGTCATCTGTTCGTAGGCCACCCCGCTGGCCTTGATCGCCATCGTCCCACGGTCGCGGTCGAGGCCGCTGACGTTGCCCCAGGTCAACTTCACCAGGCCATGGGCGGGCAGGGCCAGGTTGGCAGCGAGGACCCGCTCGCGGAGCTCGGTCAGCACGGCCGACGACCCGCTACTCGCGCTCCGGGCTGCCGCGGCGGCTCACTGACCCACGTGCGCGGCCATCCGAGCGCGCCGGTACTCCTCGACGACGATCTCCGTCAGCTCCTCGACCGATGTCTCCGCCGTCGGCTTGTCGAGCGCGATCACGCCGTCCTGAATCAGGCTCACACGGTCACAGGCGGCGAACACATGCACGTAGTTGTGCAGGATCATGATGATCGAGACGTTGCCCTCCTTGCGAAGGCGCTGGATCAGATCGAGGATCATGGCGCCCTCCTTGGCGCCCATCGCCGCCAGCGGCTCATCGAGCAGGATGATGTCGGCGTCGCCGCTGATCGTCCGGGCCACCGCGATCGCCTGGCGCTGACCCCCCGAGAGGCGGGCGACCGGGACATCGATGCTCGGAATGTTGATGCCGATCTCATCCAGCGCCTTGCGGGCGTCCCGCCGCATGATCGCGTTGGACAGGAACGGGATCGGCGTACGCACGCGCTCGCGCCGCAGGAACAGGTTGTGGAATACCGAGAGCTGATCGATGAGGGCCAGATCCTGGAACACGGTGTCGATTCCGTGAGCCCGTGCGTCGTCGACGCTCTTGGGTGTGTAGGGGTCGCCCTTGACCCACATCTCGCCGGAGTCCTGCTTCTGAAATCCGCTCAGGATCTTGATCAGGGTGGACTTTCCGGCCCCGTTGTCGCCCAGCAGCCCGAGCACCTCGCCCTTGCGCAGGTGCAGGTTGATGTCACGCAGGGCAACCGTGGCACCGAAGCGCTTGGCGACGTGCTCGACGCGCAGGACGTCGTCGGCGGCGCTCGTCGGGGCGACGATCCGCTCCTCGGGGGCAGCCGGGTCAGCCACGGCCCGACCCCGTCCGGACGCGCGAGACGTATGTGTTGAAGGCCATCGCGATCAGGACGGCGAGGCCGAGGTAGAAGAGGAAGTAGTTCGCGCTGACGCCCTTGATGTTCAGCCCCTCCTGGAGGATCCCGAGGAAGATGGCACCGATGAACGCGCCCACCACGGTGCCGGAACCGCCCTGCAGGAGCGTGCCGCCGATCACCGCCGCCGAGATCGCCTGGAACAGGATCGCGTTGGAGCCGGACGGGTCGGGGGTGGTGGTCACAGAGCGGACGGCTTCGAGGATTCCGACGAACCCGGCGAGGCCCGCGCACATCACGAAGTTGCGCGACATCACCAACCGGGTACGGATGCCGGCCTCGGCCGCGCCCAGCCGGTTGCCGCCGACGGCGATCGTGTAGATGCCCCAGCGAGTGAACGACAGGATGATCTGCAGAACGACCACGATCCCCACCGCCCAGAACAGCTCGGAGTAGGTGCCGCCGCCGAAGATCTGCGCGAACGTACCCACCTTGACGACTGACGTGCCGGGGGTGGTGACCTGCGTCGCGTGGGAGATGATCAGGGTCAGGCCGTCGAGCGTGAACAAGGTGCCGAGCGTGGTGACGAACGAGGAGATGCCCACGACGGAAACGATCAGCCCGTTGAACAGGCCGATCAGCATCGCCACCAGCAGCGCTACGACCATCGCCGGGACGAGCGGCAAACCGACACTGGAGTTCAGCTTGTAGAACACGAACGGCGTGAACAGGTAGACGGCACCGATCGAGAGATCGATCTCACCGTTGATCATCACGAACACCTCGCCCGCCGCCATGATCGCGAACGGGGCGAAGTACGGCAGCAGCGACTTGAGGCTGTCCCCCGTGACGAAGCGGTTGGTGCTGCTCGCGAAGTAGATGAAAGCGATCAGCGTGACGACGATGATGCTGCCCTCGCGAAGCGTCAGGAGGCGCTTCCCGAGGCTGAGCGCCCCACCGCCGGCAGCCCAGCGCTTGGCTGGGGCCTGCGGCGGGACGTTCGCCGACGGGGTGGTGTCGGGGGTGACCGACATGGGCTTTCGGGCTGCTGGCTAGGCCTTGGCCACGCCGGGGGCGGTACTGGTCCCCTCGTAGCGGCTCTTGGTGCTGTTGTACGGGACGACGGTTGTCTTGTCGAGGAACTTCAGCCCGGTGTTGACATCGGCGATACCGGTGAGGGTCTGCGACACCTTGTACATGTACATCTCCAGGATCGGCAGGAACCCCTGCAGGTAGGGCTGCTGGTCGATCGTGAACTCCAGCGCGCCCGCGGCGAGGGTCTGCTGAGTGACCGGGGTGAGGTCATAACCCCCGCCCTTGATGCCCTTGGCCGCCAAGCCGTGCTTCTGAATCGATTGCCCGACGTACTGGGTGCTCCCGCCGTCGACGGCGAAGAACCCCTTGTAGCTGGGATGCGACGTGATGTAGGACTCGACCGTCGACTGTTCCTGCGGCAGCGCCGCCCCGGTCGCGACGACGTGCGTCTTGATGCCCGGGTGGGCCTTCAGCGCCGCCTGGGCGCCGTCGATCCGTGGCTGGATGTTGAGCGAGCCGGGCGTCGCGATGAACAGCGCCACATCACCGGATGGGACCAGCGCTGCAATGTGCTGCCCCATCTGCTGGCCGGAGACGAACAGGTCCTGACCGATGTAGGCCAGGCGCGGGTTGCTGGCGGCGTCGGCGTTGTAGGCGACGACGGGGATCTTGGCGGCCAGCGCCTTTTCGACCGGCGCGTTGAACGCGGTCAGGCTGACCAGCGCGACACCGATGCCATCGACGCCGGCACTGACGGCGCTGTTGAAGGCGTTGACCATCTCGCCGACGTTGCTGTTCTGCGAGCCGGTCCACTGGTAGCTGCAGCCGAGCAGCTTGCAGGCGTCAGCGGCACCGTTCTGGGTTGGAGTGAAGAACGGGTTGGTGGTCACGTGGTTGACCAGCGTGAACTTGTACCCGCCGCCACCTCCGAAGATCGCGGCGGCGCCAGAGCCACCTCCACTTGCGGCCGAGGCGGTCGAGCTGGAGCTCGAGCCGCCGCCGCAGGCCTCGAGTGCGAGCGCCGCGAGCCCGGCGGCTCCACCCGTGAGAGCGGTGCGGCGAGTCACCTGCGTCCAGGTCTTCTGCGGTGTGTCGTCCTGCTTGCGCTCGTCCCACTCGAGCCGCTCGACGGCATCGTGGACGAGATCTTCTGAAGACATGTTTCTGGCTCCTCCTCGGAAGTGGCCTGTGAGCCGGTCCCTACATTCCCAGACCGGGCGCTTTGTGTCCAATCGGCTTACCTGTGAGGTCGGCCGGGTGGCGTCCGAAGTTCATCCCCGTCGCTGCGAGCTCTGATCGCGTCCGCTGCCGGCCGATCCGTCTCGCTTCGAGAACGCCATGGGGCAAAGGTTTCTGCTCCGGTCCCTGTTCTCCTCTCCACTCGGGGGACGTCGCGGCGCGATGTTAGCGATCACATGGAGTCCGTGTCAATCACGGGGTGGAGGCTTGCCCATCCCGCGGGCCGTAAGCCGCCGCGCGCCGTCGACGCCCGAGCCGCCGCCGCTGAGCCCGGCCGCCGCGGTGCTCGCTCGGACTATCAACTCCGGCGTCACCAGCGACCCGGCAGCCGCCTGACCTCCCGCTTTGAACGTCTCCATGGTCTCCACGAGCACGCGCAGGCTGCGGCTCCCCACCTCACCGAAATCCTGTCGCACGGTCGTCAGCGGCGGCGTGAAGTAGGGGGCTTCGGGGATGTCGTCGAATCCGATCACGCTCACGTCGAGCGGGATGCGGCGCCCCTGCTCGTGCATCGCCCGCAGAACGCCGAGCGCCATCTGATCGTTCCCGACGAACACGGCCGTTACGTCCCCGTCACGGCTGAGGCGACGGCCCAGGTCGTAGCCCGAGCGCGGACTCCAGTCTCCGATCAACGGCGGCGGGGCGACCGCGCCGGCCGACTGCACCGCGGCGCGCCAGCCGTCGACGCGGCTCTGGGACTCCAGCGAGTCCGCGGGGCCGGTGATGTGCCAAACGGTCTCGTGACCGAGGTCCAGGAGATGGCGGGTGGCCATGTCCGCACCCGCCAGCTGGTCGACGGCCACCACGGGAACGCCGCGCTCGGGGCCGGCCTCGACGGCGACCAGCGGCACCTCCGCCGAGGCATGCAGCAGGGCGTCGGCCGACTGATCGTCGGACACGATCACCAGGATCCCGTCGACTCCATGCATCTGCAATCGCTCGATCGCCTCGGCGACCGAGGCGCGATCCAGGGCCTTGAGACTGGCGACGATCATGAAGTAGCCGGCCGCATGGGCCGCTCGCTCGATCCCGAACAGCGTCGACGCCGGGCCATAGAGAGTGGTGTCGAAGCTGACCACCCCGAGGGTTCGGGAGCGGCCGGTGGCCAGCGCGCGGGCGAATGAGTTGGGCCGGTAGCCGAGCTCCCGCATCGCGGCGAGAACGCGCTCGCGGGTCGGGGGCGCCACGTGCCGGCTGCCGTTGATGACCCGTGACACGGTCTGGTGCGAGACTCCGGCCAGGCGCCCCACGTCCGACATCACGGGCGGTCGCCGCCTGCGGACAGGAACGCTGTCCTCGTTCTGCCCATCCATTGCCGGCTCCTCTCCACACCCTTGAACTCGCGGCGATGTTAGCGCTAACGTAGGCGAATGCTAAAGACCAGCCTGGGTATCTGGGCCTTCGGGCCGATGGTGACGCGCTTCGTTCCCGCCGGTTATCAGCCGGAGCACAACTACGTCGACGAGCCCGTTGCGGACAAGGTGCACCGGGCCGTGGAGGGTCTCGGAGACCTCATCGACGGCTACGAGTTTCACTATCCCGACGAGCTCTCGGAAGAGAATCTGGACGCCGTCCAGGCGGCGCTGGGCGCCCATGACATCTACTGCATCGCCGGCGGTCTGCACCTCAATCCCCGCTTCGGTCGCGGGGGTCTGGTCAACCCCGACCCGGCGCTGCGCGCGGAGGCCCGCCAGATCGTCCGCGATGCGGCCGCCTTCGCCGGCTCACTCGGCGCCAACCTGATCATCTGGCCTGGCGGCGAGGGCTACAACTATCCCTTCCAGTCGGCCTATGTGGACGCCTGGGGCTGGCTCATCGACGGCATGGCGCAGGCTGCCGAGGAGTGCGCCGCCCACGGGGTGAAGCTGCTGCTGGAGCACAAGAACTCCGAGCCGGCGATGAAGATCCTGATGCGCAACATCGGCATGTGCCTGCACGTGGTGCACAAGCTCCAGGCGCAGGGCCACCACAACGTTCAGATCAACATGGACTGGCAGCACCTGCTGATGAACGGCGAGCATCTTCCCGAGTACGCCGCGCTGCTGGCGTCCGAGGGGCTGCTGGGCCATCATCACGCCAACTCCGGCTGGGGCACGTTCGATGACGACAACATGGTCGGCACCACGGCGTTCATGGAGACGCTCGAGCTGGCGCTGGAGCTGCGGCGTTGCGGCTACGGCGACAACGGCGAGCGACTCGGATTCGACCTCTACCCCTATACCGAGGACCAGGTCGGAGCCGTCCGGCGATCGGTGCTGCAGTGGCGCTTCATCGACTCGGTCGCGGCCAAGATCGATGACGCGGCGCTGCGCGAGGCCCAGCAGCGTAAGGACGCGGTGCGCGCTTACGAGCTCGTCTACGCCGCTCTCGGTGCGTGAATACCGTCCTCTTCGGGCTTGACGTCGGAACCACCGCGGTCAAGGGAATCGCGATCAGCGATGGCGGCGCGGTGCTGGCCCGCGCGCAGGCCGAGTATCCGTTCGCGACCCCCCGGCCGGGCTGGGCGGAGCAGGACCCCGAACAGTGGTGGCGAGCCAGCCAGGCCGTGTTCACGCAGCTGCTGGCGGGGGCGGGGCGCCCCGCCGGAATCGGGCTCTCGGGCCAGATGCACGGACTGGTGGCGCTGGACTCGGCCGACCGCGTGGTGCGCCCCGCGATTCTGTGGAATGACCAGCGCACCGCCGCGGAGTGCGAGGAGATCGAGCGGACGGTCGGCGCGGAACGACTTATCGAGTTGACCGGCAACCGCGCGCTGCCCGGATTCACGGCGCCGAAGCTGCTGTGGATGCGCCGCCACGAGCCGGATCTGTGGCGGCGCGTGAAAACCGTGATGCTCCCCAAGGATTACGTGCGCCTGCGGCTGTGCGGCGAACGCGCCACCGACGCCACCGACGCCTCGGGGACGCTTCTGCTCGACGTCGCCGGGCGCCGCTGGAGCGAGCAGATGCTCGAGGCGCTGGAGCTCGACGAGACCATGCTGCCGCCGGTCCTCGAGAGTCCCGTCGTGTCGGGTGTCGTGTCGAGCGGATCGGCAGACGGCGCCGATGATGGCCGCCTCGCCGGCGTTCCGGTGGCGGCCGGAGCCGGGGACCAGGCGTCCGGAGCGCTCGGCGTGGGCGTCTTGCGGCCGGGACCGCTCTCGGTCGTGCTCGGTACTTCGGGCGTGGTGTTCGCTGCCTGCGAGCAGTTCGTGGCCGACCGGCAGGCACGGCTGCACGCCTTCTGTCATGCCAGCCCGCAGACATGGCACGTGATGGGGGTGATGCTGTCGGCCGCCGGCTCGCTCGGCTGGGCCCGGGACGTGCTGGCGCCGGGGACGACCTTCGACGAGCTGCTGCACGGCGCCGCCGCTTGGCCGCCGGGGGCCGAGGGACTTACGTTCCTGCCGTATCTCGCCGGCGAGCGCACCCCGCATGCCGATCCCGACGCACGCGGAGCGTTTGTCGGGTTGGGCCTGCGCCACGACCGCGGCGCGCTGGTGCGCTCGGTGCTGGAGGGAGTCGCGTTCGGACTGCGCGATTCGCTGGATCTGGTCACCGGGCTCGGTCTGCCGGCCTCCTTGGGGCGAATCTCCGGCGGCGGCGCGCGCAGCGAGCTGTGGCTGCGGATCGTCGCCTCGGTGCTGGAGCTGGAGCTCGAGCACGTCGCGGTGGAGGAGGGTGCGGCGTTCGGGGCGGCGATCCTGGGAGGTGTGGCCGGGGAGGTGTTCGACGACGTGCCGTCGGCACTCGACGCGACGATCAAGCCGCGCGGCCGGGTGCAGCCCGTGTCGGAGTGGATCGAGCCCTACCGGGAGCAGCGGGAGCGCTTCCGAGCCCTGTACCCCGCGCTCAAAGCCGTGCCGGCCGGAGCCGCCGGCGGCTAGCGCTGCCGGCAAACGACCGCGGGCGCTCAGAGCAGGTGCGCCCCGGGGCCTGGCTGCACCGTGACCGCCCCGTCCGGCGGCGTCACGCCGGGAGCCAACAATCCGAGCACGTGGCCGCCGAAGCCGCCCCCCATGATCCGCGCCCCCACCGCTCCGGCATCGCGCAGCCGCTTCACCGTGGCCTCGACCGCGGGGGTGGAGACCTCATAGCAGTCGCGCAAGCTGGCGTGGGAGGCGTCGAGCAGCTCGCCCACGCGCTCCAGGTCGCCGTTCGACAACGCTTGGACGGTCGCTTCGACGCGATCGTTCTCGGTGATCACGTGGCGGACACGCGCCGCCAGGGGCTCGGGCAGCTCGTCGGCCATCGTCAGCGTCGCGTCGCGCAGGCTCTGGATACCGAGCAACTCACACGCCCGCGCGCACTCCGCCCGGCGCTGGTTGTAGCCGGGCTCGGCGTCTGAGCCCCGATCGCGCCCACCCCGCCCGGCGTTGGCGTGACGCTGGCCCGAGTCGAGGGTGACGAGCGAATAGCCGCCCAGCTCCAGCGGAACGGGTGTCACCTCCAGGGAGCGGAAATCGATCCGCAACGCGCGGCCGGGCTCGCCGCGGAGCGACGCGATCTGGTCCAGCAGGCCGGTGTTGGCCCCGACCCAGTCATTCTCGACCGTCGAGCAGATACGCGCCAGCTCGATCGGCTCCGGAACCTCGGCGTCCGAGACCGCGAGCAGCGCCAGGCACAGCGCCACCTCCATCGCGGCTGAGGAGGACAGACCCGAGCCACGCGGGACCGTGCCGCTGATGTGCAGCCGCGCCGCCGACAGTGACGCCCCCGCGCGCTGAAGCTCCACCACGGCGCCGCGCGCGAAGGCGCGCCAGCCCGAGACCCGGCGCGGACCGGCCAGCTCGAAGCGATCGCGGGCGTGCAGGTCTGAGGCCACCACCTCGACTCGGCGCCCGTCCAATCGGTCAGCGCGCACGGTGACGCCCTCGCTGACTGCGAACGGGAGAGCCAGGCCGTCGTTGTAATCGGTGTGCTCCCCGATCAGGTTCACGCGCCCCGGTCCGAACGCGATCGCGGTGTCAGGCACGGTGTAGTCTCCTCGGCATGATCGGTGACATTCTCCAGCCCACGCACCTTTTGCTGATTCTCGTCGTCGCGCTGTTGGTGCTGGGACCGAAGCGACTGCCGGAGGCAGGGCGCGCGGTGGGCCGCGGCATCCACGACTTCAAGCGCGCCATCAACGGCGAACACCAGGACGAGCCGCGCGAGATGGTGGGTGCCGAGGCGCGTAAGCCGGCCGGCGAGCCGGCCGACCACGTAGCCTGAGCGCTCGCGGCGGGGAGTCGAGCGGCGCGATGACCGTGCAGTGGGGAATCCTGTCCACCGCGCGGATCAACGACGAGTTCCTGGCCGGCGTGGCGCCGTCACCGACCGTCGTGGTGGCGGCCGTCGCGAGCCGGGATCTCAGCCGCGCTCGCCGGTACGCCGACGAGCACGGCATCGCGCGCGCCTATGGCAGCTACGAGGAGCTTCTGGCCGATCCCGAGCTGGAGGCGGTCTACATCTCGCTTCCCAACGCTCTGCACCTGCCGTGGAGCGAGCGGGCCCTGCGAGCCGGCAAGCACGTGCTGTGCGAGAAGCCGCTCGGCCGCCGAGCCACCGACGTGCAGGCCGTGTTCGATCTCGCCGAACGCGAGGGCCTGCTCCTGAGCGAGGCGTTCATGTACCGCCACCATCCCCAGACTCACCGGCTCACCGAGCTGGTGCGCTCGGGAGCCGTCGGGACCCTGAGGATGATCCGGGCCGCGTTCAGCTTCGCGATCGACGACGACAGCAACGTCCGGCTCCTCAGCGATCTTGATGGCGGGGCCCTGATGGACGTCGGGTGCTACTGCGTCAGCATGGCTCGGCTGCTCGCCGGCGAGCCCGAGCGAGTGACCGGCCAGCAGGTCCTCGGCGGCGATGGCGTGGACGTCGCGTTCGTCGGGACCATGGCCTTCGCCGGCGGCGTGCTGGCGCATTTCGACGCCGGTTTCGTGCTGGCCGCCCGTGACGAGCTGGAGGTGGTGGGCGACCGGGGCACGCTGTTCCTCGGTGATCCATGGCACTGCCACGAGCCGGTGATCGAGCTCAGGCGCGGCGACGACCGCGAGCGGCTCGAGTTCGCGCCGGTGAACCCCTACCGGCTGGAGGCCGAGAATCTGTCGGCCGCCATCCGTGGCCAGGCGCCGCTACTGCTCGGCCGCGAGGACGCCGTGGGCCAAGCGCGCGCGATCGAGGCTCTGTACGCGGCCGCCGGCAGCGGCGTCGTGGCGGTGGTCGATGACGGCCATCAGGGCACGGGGGTGCTCGAACATGAATGACGAGCTCCAGCGCCGTCTGGCCTCCAACGAGGCGGTATTCCGCGAGGTCAACGAGGGCATCCAGCGGGGTCAGTGGCCGGGCGAGGACGACACCCCGGTCGGCTTTCGCTGCGAATGCGCCAGGCTCGGCTGCAATCAACTGTTGCGGCTCACCCGAGCCGAATACGAGCACGTCCGCGCCAACTCACGCTGGTTTCTCGCCGTCCCTGGACACGAGCTGCCCGAGCTCGAGACGGTGGTGGAGGTGAAGCCCGGCTACGTCGTGGTCGAGAAGCTCGATGAGGCGGGCCGACAGGCCGATGGCGAGGACCCGCGATCATGAGCCGTCTGCGCCCCGCGGGCCACCGATTGAGGACCTCGGCTGCCCGATGGCTGCGGGATCTGCGCCGCCGGCTCGGTCCCGGTGTGATCGTCGGCGTGCTCGGCCCGGTTTAGCGCGAAGCTCATCCGCACCTCGACCCCGCCCCCGGCGCGCGTCACTATCGCCAGGTCATCGCTCACCTGCGCGATCAGACCCAGGCCCAGGCCCAGCCCGGGGCGATCGGCCCGAGGCTCCAGGCCGCAGCCGTCGTCGCCGATCAGCACCCACAGCTCGTCCGAGACCACCGCAGCGGTGACGTAGATCTGGCCGCGGTCGCCTCGGTAGGCGTGCAGCGCCGCGTTGGTCAGCGCCTCCGAGCTGCCCAGCCGGACCGACTCCACCAGGTCCCGGGCGGCGCCTGACGCGGTCGCGAACTCAGCCAGCCGCCCACGGGCGATCGGGACCGACGCGGGCTCGGCGGCGTAGGTCTCGCTGAGGCATGGAGTGACACCCTGCATGGGGTTCTTTTACCCCTTCGCCGCTCAGGCTACGCAGGGTCGGTCGGAGGCCGGCTGGGCCGCACCCGGTTTGGTCACGAAATCCGAGGCGGCGCGGGTGAGATCTCGGGGCCGACGCGGTTGCACCAGCTCGCACAGAGGCGTAGCCTCGAACGATGATGGGTACGGTAGGGCGCGACGGTGACGGCCGGCGCGTCCACGCGGCCGACCGAGGAGCAGGCGAGGCGAGGAGCAGGCGAGATGGCGGACCGTAAGCAGGCGGACAGCCCCTCACCCGAGGCGCAGGTTCGCGCGCTCTACGAGGATGCGGAGTCCCGCACGGCCCAGGCGTTCGAGCAACTCGTCGCCAAGCCGAGCTTCGGCGTCCTCATGGCCCGCAGCGCCGAGAACGTCGCCGCGATGACGCGCATCGGCGCCGATCTGGCGGACATGGTGCTGCGCAACCTCCGCGTCGCCGGACGGGCTGACATAACGCGGCTGGCCCGGCAGCTTCACCGCACCGAGGACAAGCTCGAACGCGTCCTGCAGGAGGTCGAGCACCTGCGCGACGAGCTGGGGCGGCGCGGAGGCGACGGCCCTCAGGCCAACGGCCGTGATCCGAAGGCCCGCGAGCGAGCATCCGCTGAGCAGTGAACGCCTTCGAGCGCATCGTTCGCTCGCCGCTGGACGCGCTGGAGTTCGCCAATGTGGTGCTGACCACCGACGATGCCGTGGTCGGCGCGACCGAGCGCGACGTCATCTGGACTCATCGCCAAACCACGCTGTATCGCTACCGCAGCGCCGAGCGGAATTACCCGGTGCCGCTGCTGCTGGTGTTCGCGCTGATCAACCGCCCGGAGATCTTCGATCTGCGCCCGGGAGGGTCGTTCATCGAGTTCCTGCTGTCTGAGGGCTTTGACGTGTTCCTGGTCGACTGGGGGTCTCCCGGCGAGGAGGACGCCGATATGGGCCTCGACGAGTTCGTCTGCGATGAGCTGCACTGGGCGATCCGGGAGACATTGCGCGCCAGCGGGGCCGACGAGCTGAGCCTGCTGGGCTGGTGCATCGGCGCGACCCTGTGTGCGATGTACTGCGGGCTGGACCGCGGTGAGGAGCAGACTCCGGTGCGGAACCTGGCGCTGCTGACGATGCCGGTCGACGGGCGCGATTCGACCTACGCGAAGTGGATCGGGGATCCGGAGTTCGACGTCGACGCCGTCGCCGAGCAGTGGCGGGTGGTGCCCGGCGGAGCGGTCGACTTCGCCAACAAGATGCTCAAGCCGGTGACGAACTTCTTCACCAATTACCGCCGGCTGTGGAATGGCATCCAGGACGGCGACGCGCGGCGAGACGCCTATCAGCCGATGGCGAGATGGGTCGCCGACAACCCGAACTTCCCCGGCCGCGCCTGGGCCCAATGGATACGGATGATGTACCGGGACGGAACGCTGGTCGCCGGCGAGGCGCGCCTGCGGGGCCGTCGGGTGGAGCTTGACCGCGTCGATCAGAACCTGCTGGTGGTCACGGCGGGCTCCGATCACATCGCTCCGCGCGCCGGCACGGAGCCGATCTTCGACCTCGTCTCCAGCGAGGACGTGACGCACATCGCGCGCCCGGGAGGCCACATCGGCCTGATCGCCGGCTCGGCGGCGCGCAAGGAGATCTGGCCCGAGATGGCCGATTGGCTGCGCGAGCGCTCCGAGCGCTGACACCACACGAGAGGAGAGACGATGAGCACCGAGACCTCCAACGAGACGACACCGAAGATCCGTGAGTCGACCGGGGGCCAGCGCCGCCCGCGGATGCACGGGCGCGTGGTGTTCGTGACCGGCGGCACCCGCGGCATCGGCGCCGCCATCTCCCGCAGCTTCGGCGAACAGGGAGCGACCGTGGCCGCCGGGTACGGGCGTGACGCCGAGCACGCCGAGCAGCTCCGCTCCGAGCTCGAAGCCGAGGGCGTGCAGGCCAGCGTCCACCAGGGCAACATCGGCTCGGCCGACGACTGCCGGCGCACCGTCGCCGAGGTGATCGAGCGCCACGGCCGGTTGGACGTGCTGGTCAACAACGCCGGCATCACGATCGACAAGACCGTGCTGAAGATGTCCGACGAGGACTGGTACCGGGTGATCGCGGTCAACCTGTCGGGCGCGTTCTTCATGTCCCAGGCAGTCCTGCCGCACATGATCGATCGTGGCTCGGGCCGGATCATCAACATCTCCTCGATCATCGGGGAGACGGGCAACATCGGGCAGGCCAACTACGCCGCCTCCAAGTCGGGGCTGTTCGGCCTCACCAAGACGCTCGCGCGCGAGGCCGCGCAGCAGCTGGCGCGGGCGGGGAAATTGTCCGATGACGCGATCGGCGTCACCGTCAACACGGTGGCGCCGGGGTTCGTCGCCACCGAGATGCTCGAGAACATCCCCGAGAAGGTGCTGGACAAGATCAAGGCTCAGATCCCCCTGGGACGGCTCGGCCGGCCCGACGAGATCGCCCGCGTGGTCCACTTCCTCGCTGCCGATCAGTCCTCCTACATCACCGGCGCGATCTGGGGCGTCAACGGCGGCCAGGACATGTAGTCCACCTCCGGCCCGCGACTATATTCAGCCGCTATGGCGAATCGCTCGGCGGCCGCGCTCGGTGAGATCATCCGTCAGCAGCGGGAGCTGGCCGAGCTCTCGATGCGCCAGTTCGCCGAGCTGGCGGGGATCTCCAATCCCTATCTATCGCAGATAGAAAGGGGTCTGCGGGCGCCGTCGGAGAACGTGCTCGAAGGGATCGCGGGGGCGCTGAAGGTCTCAGCCGACGCGCTCTACAAGCAGGCCGGCGTACCCGGCCCCCGGCGACACGCCCGAGGCGAACGCCGTGCTCGAAGCCATCGCTGCCGATCCGCGCCTCACCGCGCGCCAGCGAGGCGCCCTCAAGGAGGTCTACGAGGCGTTCGTGGCGACCTCGCCGCGCCAGGGCAGGCGACGCAGCGAGAGCGGGCGAGCCGGCGGGAACGGAGCCAAATGAGCGCGGCGGAGCAGGGGCGCAAGGCTGCGCTGGTCACCGGCGCCGCCAGCGGCATCGGTCGCGCCGTGGCCACCCGGTTCACCGAAGCCGGGATGGACGTGCTGGCCGTCGATCTGCATCCCGATGCGAACGGCCCCGGTGTCCCCCACCAGGCCGACCTGACCAGCGCGGAGGCCAATGAAGCGGCGGTGACGGCGGCGCGTGAGCGCTTCGGCCGCCTCGACGTGGTGGTGGCGAACGCCGGCATCCAGCACGTGTCGCCGATCGAGGAGTTCCCGCTGGAGCGCTGGGAGACGATCGTCTCGCTGCTGTTGACCAGCCCGTTCGTGCTGGCCAAACACGCCTGGGAAGCCCTGCGCGACTCCGGCTCGGGACGCTTCATCGTCATCGCCTCGGTTCACGGGCTCGTGGCCTCGCCGTTCAAGGCCGCCTACGTCTCGGCCAAGCACGGCGTGCTCGGCCTGGTCAAGACGCTGGCTCTGGAAGGCGCCGAGGTCGGCATCACCGCCACCGCGGTCTGCCCCGGCTACGTCCGCACGCCGCTGGTCGAGAAGCAGATCGCCGATCAGGCCCGCGCGCACGGGCTCTCCGAGGACCAGGTGCTCGAGCAGGTGATCCTGGCCCCGCACGCGGTCAAGGCGCTGATAGAGCCGGCCGAGGTGGCCGAGGTGGTGGCCTTTCTCGCTGGTCCGGCCGGGCGGTCGTTCACCGGGGCGCCGGTGACGATGGATCAGGGCTGGACCGCGCGCTAGCCGGCTTGCGGAGCCGCTTCGACCTGCAATTCGCGCCAAACCGCGGTGCGGCCCGGCGGTTTGGCGCAAAATGGGGGTGGGAGGTGCGTCTGGTGGCAGATCAGGCCGGGCGCGAGCGCGATTTGTCGCGTTCTGCAGGTCCCCGGCGGGGCATCCAACGCCACACGCCCGCCAGCCGCGTTCGAGCCGGCCCCCGGCGCGGCATCCGCCCGGTACGCCGCCAGCCGCGTTCAGCCGGTTGCCGCCTCCACTGCCTTCAACCGGCGCGGGCGCGCCGGCTTGGAGTGCGACAGCACCTCGGCCAGCAGCGGCGGCCATTGCTGGCGCAGCGCCTCGTGGCCCATGAACAGGCCGAGGTGACCGCCCGAGCTCACGCGACGCAGCACCGCGTCGGCCGGAGTCGAGGCGTAGTCCGCGAGCGCGAACACCTGGTCGGGCGGCGTGATGTGGTCGTTGGCGCCCCCCAGCAGGTTCAGCGGCATGTCGAGCCGGCCCAGGTCGGCCAGCTGCCCGCGGACCTCGAGCGTCCCTTCGATCAGCTGGTTCTCGATGAAGAGATGGCGGACGATCCACAGGTAGAGACCCCCGGGGATGTCCTGCGTGAACTTGAACCAGTCCTCGAACTCGCGGTAGCGCTCGACATACCCCGCATCGTCCAGGTTGCACAGGAGCTCCAGCTGACGCGAGATCTCTGCACCGGGCTGGATCAGGACAAAGCCGCCCAGCATGTTCTCGCCCTTGAGCACCCCCCCGCCGGCCGCCACCATCGCCTCGTAGAAGCTCAGATCGCCGCCCGGGGCCAGCCAGCGCAAGACCTCGCCGATCACCGGCTCACCGGCGTGGAAGTCGATCGGGGCGCCCGCGATCGTCAGCGTGTTGACCCGTTCCGGCGCCAGCGCGGCGTAGATGGTGGCCAACCAGCCTCCCTGGCAGTCTCCGACCAGGTTCACGCGCCCGCCGCAATGCTCCACGGCGCGGTCGATCACGTCGAGATAGTCCTCGATCGAAGCGTCAGCGGTGTCGGGCGTGGCGCCCACCCAGTCGAGCGTGTAGGCGCGGCGCAACCCCGCCTCGACGATCGTCCGCATCTGGCTCTGGTCCGGCGCGTAGTCGACGATGCAGGAGTCGTGTCCCGCCTGGGGCGGCAGCACCAGCGTCGGCACCAGGCCGCGGGGGGATGAGCTTGAGAAGTCACGCAGCCGCGCCAGCGGGGCGTCGAACACGATCTGGTGCGGCGTGGACCAGCCGGGCCGGTCGCGGCGGGTCGCCAGCGACATCCAGCGCGTCACATCCAGCGGACGGGGCGCCTCTCGCAGGCTGGCCGCGAAACAGTCGGTCATACCCGTGCTCAGCGCCGTCCAGCCCTCCAGCCACGTAGTCATGAGCCCGCCGTAAGCCGGCGAGTTCTGCCACGAACGATGTGCGGTGCTGGTCATCGACGCTCCTTAAACGACAATGGCACCGGCGGTGGTCCCGCCGGTGCCATGGATTCTGGCGTATCGCTGGGTCGGACCTACTTCAGCAGCGTACGAGCGGTGCTGGTGTACGTGCTGGCGACCTCGCGGGCGAAGTCGGCCTGGGCCTCGACGATGTTCTTCAGCCACTCCTGCTGGCTGGACCGGGCCACCTTCAGCTCGAGGTCGATGGCGCGGTCGACGGCCTTCTCGTAGGAATCGAGGTACAGGTTGCCGGCCTTGCGGGCGGCGGCGACGAACTGCTCGCTGGCCTCGCTGGCGCGCTCGAACGCCGAGTCGATCGTGGGGACGCTGTTCCTGGTTTGCGTGGTTGCCATGGTGGGCTCCTCAATTTCGGGTTCTGACTACGTGCTTGCTGCTAGCAGATTAGCAGGTCCTCAGCAAACACGCAAGCGTTTCGCCGCCTCCTCCTCGGCGGATCCCGTCGCGGCTCGCGAGGGTTCCGGCAAACCTTGCCACGACCTTGTCAAGGTTTAGTAGGATCCCCCGCATGCGAGATCTGATTGCCGCTGCCCGCCAGCGCACGATCGTCTACGACGGCGGTATGGGCGCGACGCTGGAGCAGTTCGACCTCAGCCTGGAGCGGGACTACCGGCTGCCGGGCCGCTGCCACGAGGCGCTGATCCTCAATCGCCCCGACGTGATCGAAGGCGTCCACGCCTCGATGCTCGATGCCGGCGCCGACGTGCTCGAGACCGACACCTTCCAGGCCTCGCGTCTGAAGCTCGCCGAGTGGGGCCTCGAGGCCCATACGCACGAGATCAACCTGAAGGCGGCCCAGATCGCGCGGCGCGTCGCCGGCGAGCACCGCTTCGTGGCCGGGGCGATCGGCCCCACCGGGTTCTTGCCCGCCAGCGACGACCCCACCCTTGGCGCGATCACCTTCGCCGAACTGGTGGAGGTGTTCGCCGACCAGGCCATTGGCCTGATCGAGGGCGGCGTCGACCTGGTCATCATCGAGACCGCGCAGGACATCCTGGAGCTCAAGGCGGCGGTGTTCGGGGTCCGCCAGGCCGGCGCCCAGCTCGGCCGCCCGGTCCCCATCCAGTGCAGCGTCTCGCTTCTGCCCCAGGGCGGCAAGATGCTGCTGGGTACCGATATCAGCGCGGTGCTGGCGACGCTGGAGGCGCTTGATGTCGACGCGATCGGGCTGAACTGCTCCACGGGTCCGGAGGACATGCGGGACGCGATCCGGTTCCTGGGCGAATTCAGCCCGGTGCCCGTTCACTGCATCCCCAACGCCGGGCTGCCCCTCCAGGGTCCCAACGGCGAGACGATCTTCCCTGAGCAACCCGAGCCGCTGGCCGATGTGCTGGGCGAGTTCGTCGAGCGCTATGGCGTCTCGATCGTCGGCGGGTGCTGCGGCACCACCCCGGAGCACATTCGCGTCCTGGCCGATCGGGTCAAGGACCACACGCCCGGCCCCCGCCCGGCCCGCCGCGCCCCCCATGTGAGCTCGATGATCGCCGCCACTCCGCTGGCCCAGGACCCCAGCCCGACGCTGATCGGTGAGCGAGTCAACTCCCAGGGCTCGCGCAAGGCCAAGGAACTGCTCCTGGCCGACGACTACGACGGCTTGATGGTGGTCGCCGAGGACCAGGTCACGGGCGGGGCGCACGTGCTCGACGTATGCGTCGCGCTGACCGAGCGCCAGGACGAGGACGTGCAGATGCGCGAACTGGTCAAGCGGATCTCGCTGAGCCAGCCCGCCCCGATCCAGATCGACTCCACCGAGCCCGAGGTGATCGACGCGGCCCTGCAGCAGATCCCCGGCCGCGCGATCGTCAACTCGGTCAACCTCGAGGCGGGCCGCGCCAAGCTGGACCGCGTCGTCCCGTTGGCCAAGGCCCATGGCGCGGCGCTGATCGCTCTCACCATCGATGAGGTGGGGATGGCCAAGACGGCCGAGCGCAAGCTCGAGGTGGCTCAGCGGATCACCCAGCTCTGCTGCGAGGAGCACGGGCTCGATCCGGAGGCGCTGATCTTCGACTGCCTGACCTTCACGCTGACCACCGGCGACCCGGAGTGGCGCCCCAGTGCGGTGGCGACGATCGAGGGGATCCGGCGGGTCAAGACCGAGATCCCCGGGGTCAAGACGTCACTCGGGGTCAGCAATGTCAGCTTCGGCGTGGGAGTGCCCGCCCGCTCGGTGCTCAACAGCGTGTTCCTGCACCACTGCGTCGAGGCCGGACTTGACCTCGCCATGGTCAACCCCAACCACATCACGCCCTACAGCGAGATTCCCGACCTCGAGCGTGAGCTCGCCGACGACCTCGTGTTCGACCGGCGCGAGGATGCGCTGGAGCGGTTCATCGCCCACTTCGAGTCCAAGGGCCCGCAGGAGGCCGCCGAGAAGGCCAATCCGACCGAGGGGATGGAGCCCGAGGAGGCGTTGCACTACCACATCCTGCGCCGCAAGAAAGAGGGCGTCGAGGACTGGATCGACCGCTGCAACGAGAAGATCGGCGCCGTCCCGACGCTCAACACCGTGCTGCTGCCGGCGATGAAGGAGGTCGGCGACAAGTTCGGCGCGGGCGAGCTGATCCTCCCGTTCGTCCTGCAGTCGGCCGAGGTGATGAAGCGCGCCGTCGCCCGGCTCGAGCTCTACCTCGACAAGCTCGAGGGCTACACCAAGGGCACGGTGGTGATCGCGACCGTATTCGGCGACGTGCATGACATCGGCAAGTCGCTGGTCAATACGATCCTCACCAACAACGGCTACACGGTGATCGACCTGGGCAAGCAGGTCCCGATCTCCACCATCCTGGACGCCGCGGTCGAGCACGACGCCACCGCGATCGGGCTTTCGGCGCTGCTGGTGTCGACCTCCAAGCAGATGCCCGCGTGCGTGCAGGAGCTACACGAGCGCAGCCTCCCGTTCCCGGTGCTGATCGGCGGCGCCGCGATCAATCGCAACTTCGGGCTGCGGATCCTGTATCCGAAGGGCAGCGAGTCCGACGAGCTCTACGAGCCGGGCGTGTTCTACTGCAAGGACGCGTTCGAAGGGCTCGCCAGGATGGACGAGCTGATCGACCCCGAGGCCCGGGCCGGCCTGATGGCCAAGACGCGCCAAGCCGCGCAGCGTCTGCGTGACCAGCCCGACGCGCCGGCCGACGACGGCCCGGACGTGACCGACGCCTCGGTCCGGAGCGCCGCCCGCACCGATAACCCGGTGCCCGAGCCGCCGTTCTGGGGCGCACGTGAGATCGAGGTCCCGCTCGACGAGGTCTACCCGCACCTCGACACGCACGTGCTGTTCAAGCTGCACTGGGGCGGACGGGGCGTCAAGGGCGATGATTGGACCCGTCTGCTGCGTGATGACTTCCAGCCTCGCCTCGAGCGGATGTGGCGCGAGCAGACCTACCTGCGGCCCCGGGCGGTGCTCGGCTACTTCCCCTGCAACTCGCAGGGCAACGAGCTGATCGTGTGGGATCCGGACGGATTCGACCCCGCCCACCCCCGGGAGCTCGAGCGCCTGGTGTTCCCGCGCCAGCCGCGTCACGACCGTATCTGCCTGGCCGATTACTACCGGGAATGGGATCCCGCCAACCCGGCCATCGACGTGGTCGCGCTGCAGGCGGTCACCGCCGGCGCCGAGGTCACCGACCTGATGGCCAAGCTCGAGGCCGACGGCGAGTTCGCCGAGCAGTTGTTCGTGCACGGCCTCGGGGTGCAGACGGCCGAGGGGATGGCCGAGTGGATGCATGCACGCGTCCGCAGCGACCTGGGGATCGCGCCCACCCAGGGGCGGCGCTACTCCTGGGGCTACCCCTCCTGCCCCGAGCAGTCCGAGCTGACCAAGGTCTTCACGCTCCTCGACGCGCCCTCGATCGGCCTGAGCTTGTCCGGCGGGTACGCCGTCGAGCCCGAGCAGTCGACGCTGGCGATCGTCGCCCATCATCCGGAAGCGGTGTACTTCGGAATGAGGTCGGGCACGCTGCCGAGAACGGCCAAGCAGGCCAGCGACGAGCTCATCGCCGGAACCGAGAAGGATCCCACGCTCCAGGCCGTGCTCCCCGACCAGGACCCCGCCGACGGGTCGTCCGAGGGCGAGCCGGCGATGGCCGGGGCCTAGCGCTCCGGCGCGGGCAACGCAGTCGCCCTCCGCTAGCCCTCGGCTTCGATCGACGATCCCCGCCGGCTCTGCGAGGAACGCGGGCGACGCGCGGGAAGCCGCACGGGAGCGGCGTGCATCGCGCGCAGTCGCACCTCGCGCCAGGACATGCCCTCCTTGAGCAGGGCCGGGGTGCCCATCAGGATCGCGGTCGAGACCTCCACCGCCTGCAGAATCACGCCGTAGGCGACGCCGGTGCCGAAGCCCACGTGCCAGCCGGTGTGCAGGACGGCCGCGCAGGCCGCCTGGAACACACCGAGGTTGGCCGGGGTGGCCGGCAGCACCGCGGTGATGTTGACCGCGAACAGGACCGCCGCGGCGGCGGCGGGGCCGGCCTGGTGGTTGAGCCCCAGCGCCAACAGCAGGAAATAGCACGACAGCCACTGCAGGGCCCAGGCGCCGAACTGACCCAGCGCGGCGACCGCGCCCAGTCGCGGCAGGCGGAACACGGCCAGGCCGGCTCGCACGCGGGTCATCGCCTGCCGGGATTGAGCGAGCGCGGTGTGCAGGCGCTTGAAGCGCGAACCGCGGACGCCGTGGCGCAGCAGGATCGGCGCGAGCAGCACCAGCACGAGCAGCCCCAGCGGCGCGACCGCCGCGATCACCAGCGCATCCTGATGGCCGCTGAACAGGTCTACCGAGGAGAACATGACCGCCCCGAGCACCGCCAGCGCGACGATGTTGAGCAGGGTTTGGGAGACCAGCGTGCCGAGCACGACGGGCAGGTTCTCCCGGGGTCTCCCGGTCCTCCGCGCCACCACCAGCGCTCGGGATGGCTCGCCCAGCCGCGCCGGGAGGGTCGAGGACATGAGGACGCCTATGAATGTGCCCTGCATCGCGTCGGCCAGCGTGACGCGGCCGCCGGGAATCGCCGCCCGCAGGATGGCGTGCCACGAGAAGGCGCGCAGCACCATCGCGCCACACATGATCGCCAGTCCCAGCAGCACATACGACGGGCTGGAGTTGATGAGCGCGTTGGCGATGTTGCTGAGCCCGATCTGCTGCAAGGCCAGCACGGCCAGGAGGATGGCGCCGAGCGACACGGCGATCAGCGCGGCTCGCCGCGCCACCGTCACCAGCGGGCTGTGGCGCCCGGTCACCGGCGGCTCCAGGCTGGGCAGACGGCGGGCGCCGACGTGGGGCTTGAGGTCCGCCGCTCGCAGACCCACGCCGACGGCCGCGCGGGCGGCGATCCTCTGCGGCTTGGGGGTGGCGACGGCATCCTTGTAGGCCTCCAACACCTCGGCGGCCACGTGGGGCCACGCGAAGCGCTCTACGTCGCGGGCGGCCGCGCGAGCCATCTCGAACCGGCGGGCAGGCTCCTCCCAGAAGTCACGCAGCGTCTCGGCCAGCGCCTGCGGATCGGCCGGCGGGACGAGCAGACCGTCGACCCCATCACGAACGACATCCCGGTAGCCGGCGATGTCGGACGCGATCACGGGGGTGCCGGCCGCGAACGCCTCGGTCAGGACCATGCCAAAGCTCTCGCCCCGCAGCGACGGCGCGCAGAGCACGTCGGCGGCCTCCAGCTCGGCTCGCTTGCGTCCATCGTCGACCTTGCCGAGGACCGTCACCCCGCGGTCGTCGAGCATCATCGGCGCGAGCTCCTCGGGCGTCGGGCCGATCACGACCAGCTCGGTGGGGATGTGCTCGCGCAGCGCCTCGAACGAGCGCAGCAGCAGTGGCAGCCCCTTGCGCTCGACGGCCTGGCCCACGAACACGATCCGCAACCGGTCACCGGGTGGCTGGCGGGCCACGCGCTCGAGCACCGCCGGGTCGACCTGGACGCCGTTGGGAATCACGCGATAGTGCCCGCCGAAGTACCGCCTCCCCGTCCACGCGGCCGCCTCGGAGACGGCGATCCGGACGTGGAGCCGGTTCAGCATCCGCCGCGCGCCGATCAGGGTCGCGATTCCGTTCGCAACCCGGCTCTCGGAGTACGAGTGGAAGGTTCCGACCAGGGGCAGGCGGGTCCAGTCAGTCGCCACCCAGCCGATCAGGGGCGCCACCGGCTCGTGCACATGGACGACGTCGTACCGGCCGGACCGAAGCTCCTGGTGCATCGTGGCGACGCCGTACGGCGTGATCGAGAGGTTCGAGACGGCGCCGTTGGCCTTGAAGCCCACCGTGCGGCCGAGCGAGACGAGATAGTCAGGCGCCGGTATGGCCTGCGGGCGAGCGCCCCGATGCAGAACCGCGGCGAACGTGTCGGGCGGGTCGTACGGAGCGAGCACCCTGACGTGATGACCGTCGGCGATGAAGCGTTCCGCCAGCGCCTCGATGTGCCTGGTGACCCCCCCCGGATAACTCCAGGAGTACGGCGACACCAGGGCGATCCGCATCGTCCGCATTCTAGCCCCTGCCCCTGCTCGGAACGGGGGTTTGGTCGCCTATCATCGTCATCGCATGCCCGTCCGCCACTTCGTCAAATACACCTTCCTGAAGGTCGATCCTGCCTGGCGGCGACTGGACGAAGAGCAGCGGATCGCGGACAAGCAGGAGTTCAAGGCGGCCTGTGAGGACTTTGCGGACGGGCACCTGCTGCGCAGCTTCTCGCTGGTGGGGACACGCGGGGACGCCGACATGCTGCTGCTCAGCCAGGCGCAGAACCTGGAGCGCATTCACGAGTTCCACGTGGTGCTGGCGCAGAGTGGGTTGATGAAGTGGTGCACGGTGCCGTATTCGCTGCTCGCGATGACCAAGCCCTCCGAGTACTCGGAGGAGTCGCGTCTGGAAGTTCGACCCGCCCACGGCAAGTACCTGTTCGTGTATCCGTTCGTCAAGACCAGGGCCTGGTACCTGCTCCCCGCCGACGAGCGCTGGCGGATCATGCAGGAGCACATCAGGATCGGGCGCGAATACCCCTCGGTCGACCTGAACACGAGTTACTCCTTCGGGCTGGACGACCAGGAGTTCGTGGTCGCGTTCGAGACCGACAACCCGGCCGATTTTCTGGACCTCGTCCAGCGGCTGCGGACCACCGAGTCCAGTGCCTACACCCTCCGTGACACCCCCACCTTCACCTGCATCTCGTGCTCGGTACCGCGCGCGCTGGGGGCGCTCGACGGCGCCGCGATGACGCTTGCCGGCACCCCGTAGGGAGGCCACGACTCCGAGCGCGCTGGAGCAGTCGGTGACTGCATTGCGGGACTCCGACCCTGTGCTCCGCGAGCTGATCGACCGGGTGGGCACCGACGGGATCGGCGGTCCGCGCCCGGGCCGCCCGCGTGATCACTACGGCACGCTGGTGCGGGCAATCGTCGGCCAGCAGCTGTCCACCAAGGCCGCGTCCGCCATCTACGGGCGGCTGATCAACCGGTTCGGTGGGCGGCCTCCGACCCCCGAGGAGGTCCTGGCCGAGGACCCCGAGGAGCTTCGCGCCGCCGCCGGCCTGTCCCGGGCCAAGGTGGTCTACCTGCGCTCGCTGGCCGAGCACATACTCGACGGATCGCTCGAGCTGCACAAGCTGGCCCGGCTGTCGGACGAGCGGGTGATCAGCGAGCTGGTGGCGGTCAAGGGACTGGGGCTGTGGACCGCGCACATGTTCCTCATGTTCCACCTCAGGCGGCCGGATGTCCTGGCGGTGGGCGATCTCGCGATCCGTCGCGCGATGATGATCGCCTACGACCTCCCGGCGCTGCCTACGCCGGCTGAGATGGAGCGGATCGCCGAGCCATGGCGTCCTCATCGGACGCTCGCGTGCCTGTTCCTGTGGCGGTCGCTGGAGGCGACGCCGGTTTAGACCGCTGAGACTTCTTGCTCGTCGGCGACGCGGAACGAGGAGCCGCAGCCGCACGCCGCCGTCACGTTCGGATTCTCGACCTTGAACCCGGCCCCCTGGAGGCCGTCGACGAAATCGATTACCGACCCGCGCACGTACGGCAGGCTCGGAGTGTCGACCAGGAGACGGATCCCCTTGTCTTCGAACACCTCGTCGCCGGCGCGCTGCTCGTCGAACGCGAGCGCGTATTGAAAGCCCGAGCATCCACCGCCCCGCACGCCCACCCGCAGACCCGAGGTCTCGTCGACCGCGCTCTGGGACGTGAGGAACTCGCGGACCTTCTCGGCTCCCTTGTCAGTGAGAGTGATCATGCTTCATTCAGTATAGCGATGGGTGCACCCGGTGCCGCATCGCTAGCCTGTGCAGCGTGCCCGTAAGTCCTGAAGAGCTGAAAGCGCGCATCGAGGCCGGGATCCCCGGTGCGACGGCCAGCGTAACCGGAGACGGCCATCACTTCAACGCGATCGTCAGCGCCCCGGCGTTCCGCGGTATCACCCGCATCGCCCAGCACCGGCTCGTCTACGACGTGTTCGGCTCCGAGCTGGGTGACCGCATCCACGCACTCTCCATTCAAACGCAAACTTCGGAAACGGAGGACTCCTGATGAGCGACCAAGCCACCAACCCGATGCGGGACGCGATCAACGAGGCGATCGCCGAGAACCCCGTGATCCTGTTCATGAAGGGCAACCCGGACGCTCCCGCGTGCGGCTTCTCGGCGCGCACCGTGGCGATCCTGCAGTCGCTCGGCACGCAGTTCGCCGCGGTCGACGTTCTGCCCGATCCGCGGATCCGCCAGGAGCTGTCGGCGATCTCGGACTGGCCGACGATTCCGCAGCTGTTCGTCAACGGTGACCTGGTCGGCGGTTGCGACATCGTGAGCGAGATGTACCAGTCAGGCGAGCTCCAGGAGGCGCTCGGGCTGGAGGGCTCCTCGATCGACGAGGCGCCAGAGCCTGAGGCTGTCGAGCCGGCGCCGCTGACGATCGAGAATCGCCGCTAGCCGCCAGCGTGCGAGCCGGGAGGTGGAGGTCGGCGGTGGCGCGCGTCGCCGCGGCCGGCGCCCTGGTCGCGCTGTCGCTGAGCTCCGGCTCCGCGTACGGAGCACTACAGCCGAGCCGGGCCGCGCCAGGCGGCATCCAGCCGAACCTCACTGAGGCGGCCGCGGTTCAGCTCGGAACCGCGGCCTACAACTACGGGATTCCGCTGATGGAGTTCCTGCGCCAGGCGCGCCAGCAGACCAGCGTCACGGTGCCCAACGCGCAGTCCGACGCTCCGCTGAACCAGCTCGGGAGCGCGCGCCAGCTCGCCACCCCGCGCAATCAGGTCATCGTTCAGCCCAACAACGACACGCTGTACACGATGGGCCATCTCGACCTGAGTGCCGGCCCCCTGGTCCTGCACGTACCGGCGGTCTCGCACCATCGCTACTACTCGTTCGAGTTCCTGGACCCGTACACCAACGTGTTCCATTACGTGGGCACGCGGACGACCGGCGACGGGGCCGGGAACTTCCTGATCACCGGCCCCCGGTTCAGCGGCCCTGTCGCCAAGGGCCTGAAGCGGATCCGCTCCGCCTACCAGCGGGTGTGGCTGGCGGGCCGGACCCTTGTCTACGGCCCCGGAGATCTCGCCGCCGCGCACCGCATCCAGAACGGCTACCGGCTGATCCCGCTCGCGCGCTACCTGGCACACGGACTGGCCTGGCACCCGCCGCGGCCGAGCCGGATCGTCACCCGCCACCGCTCCGTCCACGAGCCCCGTGGAATTACGTACTTCGATCAGCTCGGCACGGCGCTGGCCCAGAACCCGCCGCCGCGGCGCGACGCCCCGATCCTGCGCCGTCTGCGGGCCGTCGGGATCGGCCCCGGGCTGCACCCCTCCCAGGAGCACCTGAGCGCACCGGTGCTGGCCGGTCTGATCGCCGCCGCCGACGCGGGCCCAGGCCAGGTGTTCAAGCTGCGCACGGCGATTGCGCAGCAGGCCGTGATCGCCCATCACGGCTGGTTCGTGCCGCCGCTGATCAACGGCGCCTTCGGTACGAACTACACCTACCGCGCCGTCGTGGCGCTGTATGGCCTGGCCGCCAACCGGCCCCAGGAGGCGCTTTACATCATCGGAGTCACCGATCCCGGTTTTGGCTTTCTCAACGGCGCCCACGACTACGTGATCCACTTCGCCCCCGGCCAGCTGCCGCCGGCCCGCTACTTCTGGTCGCTGACGATGTACGACCAGAAGTTCTTCCTGGTGCCGAACTCGATCCACCGCTACGAGCTGGCCAGCCACACCGCCGGTCTGCGGCGAAACCCCGACGGCTCACTCGACATCTATGTGCAGCACGCCGTGCCGGCCGGGCACGAATCGAACTGGCTGCCGGCCCCGACCGGGCAGTTCGAGGTGACCCTGCGGCTGTACGGGCCTCAGGCGGCGGCGCTGCAGGGCGTCTATGTGTACCCGCCGATCACCCCGACCAGGTGACCGCCCGGACCGCACCCGACATCGATGCGCGGACCGCGGGCGCCCCCGGCCCGGTCGTGGCGCTCCGCTTCGAAGCCGGGGTGCTGTGGGCGATTGACCAGACCCGGCTCCCGTGGCAGGAGACCGAGCTTCCGTTGCGCAGCGCCGACGACGTGGCGGGCGCGATCAAGCGACTCTCGATCCGCGGTGCGCCGTTGATCGGAGTGGCCGCCGCCTACGGAGTGGCGCTTGAGCTGGCGCGCGATCCCGGTGCGCTGGGCCGCGCCGCCGAGACGCTGGTGAGCGCTCGCCCCACCGCCGTGAACCTGGCCTACGCCGTGGACCGGGTCAGCGCGGCGGTGATGGCCGAAGCACCCGGGCAGGCGGCCGCCGTGGCGCTGGCCGAGGCCCGCGCCATCCACGCCGAGGAGGAAGCCGCCAGCGGTGAGCTGGCCCGTCATGGCGCCAACCGGCTGGCGGGGATTCGGCGGATCCTCACCCATTGCAACGCCGGAGCCCTGGCGGCGCCCGGGCATGGAACGGCGCTGGCGGTGGTCGCCGAGCTGTCGCGGCGCAACGGCCTCGAGCTCGTGCTCGCGACCGAGTCGCGCCCTCTGCTCCAGGGCGCCCGCCTGACCGTCTACGAGCTGCGGCGCCTCGGGATCGAGCACGAGCTGATCGTCGACGGGGCGGCAGCGGGTCTGATCGCGGCAGGGGCCGTCGACGCGGTGATCGTCGGCTGCGACCGGGTCGCCGCCAATGGGGACGTGGCCAATAAGGTCGGAACCTACGGGCACGCCCTCGCCGCCGCGGCAGGCGCAATCCCGTTCGTTGTGGTCGGGCCGACCTCGACCATCGACCCCCATTGCCCCAGCGGCGCGGAGATCGAGATCGAGCAGCGCGCCGCTGAGGAGGTCCGGACCGTGCGATCGGGGGCGGACGGCAGCGCCTACGAGGTGACCATGCCCGGCACGCCGTGCCGTAATCCGGCGTTCGATGTGACCCCCGCCTCGCTGGTGACGGCTCTGGTCACCGAGCGAGGCGTCGCCGAGCCGGTGACCGAGGCCTCCGTCCTCGCGTTACTTCACTGAGCTCGGTCAGCGGCGGCGAGGACCGCGGGACCGGGCTCAGCCCGAGGCGGCGACGTCGCCGCGCCGGTACTCGAGATGCTCCAGGATCCGCCGCGAGTCGCAGATGACCTCGCCCTCCAGGACCAGCATCGGCACCCGCCGCTGGCCGCTCAGCGCCTCCACCTCCGGGCGGCGCGAGCGTCGCTGCGGGACCACCACCGCCTCGTAGGCGATCCCGGCGCGACGCAGCGCCCGAGCCGCCTTGCCGCACGGGCACAGCCAGTTGGTCGGGGTGTTGCATCGATACAGGGTGGCCATCGGCGCCAGACGATACGGGTTGGGCGTTAGAGCCCGGCACGCCGGATCACGCCCGCGGCCAGGCGCAGCGCCAGCGGCTGGCGCGACCCCGGCGGCGCCAGCACCTCGTTCTCGCGCTCGCGGTACCAGGCGACCGTCTCCTCCAGGCAGTCCTCGTGCGGCGACGGCGTCCACCCCAGCTCACGCTTGGCGCGACGGCTGGTGAAGGCCCAGTTCAGCGACGTGGCGCGCACCTCGACCGGGGTGGGAAACTGGGTGCCGGGAACCTGCTGGCCGGCCCGCGCCAGCGCCAGCGCAACCGTCAGGGGGAGCTTGATCGCCGGTGGCTCCACCCCCGAAAGGCGTCCGAGGTCGGCGAACAGGCGATCCATGGTGAAGTTGCGGTTGCCGAGGATGTAGCGCTCCCCCACCGCTCCGCGCTCGTCAGCGAGCAGATGGCCGCGCGCCACATCCTGCACCCCGACGATGTTCAGCGTGCCGTTCACGTAGGCGGGGATCTGGCGGCGCATGAACCGCCGCACCAGCGTGGTGGAGGAGTGGTGCGGGTGAGGACCGATTCCCGGTCCGAGCACGTGGGCCGGATTGACGATGACCAGCGGCAGGCCGCGCGCGACCAGGCGCAACGCTGCGGTCTCGCCCTCGTGCTTGGAATCCAGATACGGGATCGCGAACCGGCCCGCCTCCCAGACGCTGGCCTCGTTCGCCGTCCTTCCGGGCCGGGCCGGCCCGATCGCCGCCACCGAAGAGGTGTAGACGACGCGTTGGACCCCCGCCCGCAGGGCCTCCTCGAGCACGATCAGCACCCCCTCCACCCCGACCGAGAAGGCCAGCCCGCGCGGCGCGTTTAGGTCCGTGAGCCCCGCCAGATGAAACACCCGCTCGATCCCCACCATCGACCGCCGGATCGAGCGACGATCGAGGATGTCGGCGCGCATCGGCTTGACGCCGAGGGCCCGGAGAAAATCGAACTGCGAGCTTTTCCGTGCGGTCGCGTACACCTCATCGCCGCGCTCTACGAGCAGGCGCGCGACGTGCGAGCCGATGAATCCGGTCGCGCCGGTGACGAGCGTGCGCGGCATCTTTCGGCGGCTTGATTGTAGACCGCCTCACGCGGGCCACCGCTGGTAGGGTGGCCGCGGTCATGAGCGTCGCGATCGTCACCGACACCTGCCATTACCTCCCCCCCGAGCTGGTCGCCGAGCAGGGGATCCATCAGGTCAGCCTGTACGTGCACTGGCCCGAGGGCGCCGAGCGCGAGAGCGACATCCGTGACTACGACGCCTACTACCGCCGCCTCGGCTCCGCGCGGGACCTGCCCACCACGTCCCAGCCGTCGATCGGCGATTTCCTGGCCGTGTACAAGCCCCTGCTCGATGCGGGCCAGGAGGTGGTGTCGATCCATCTCGCCGGCGGCATGTCCGGCACCGTTCGCGCCGCCGAGCAGGCCCGCGAGCAGCTCGGCGAGCGCGCCGCGCGCGTACACGTGATCGACTCGGCCACGGCCTGTGGGGGCGAGGGACTGGTGGTGCTCGCCGCCGCTGCGGCGGCCCGGGCCGGCCGGGACGGCGCCGCCGTGGCGGAACACGCGCAGCAGGCCCGCTCGGACCTGAAGATGTGGTTCGCCATCGACACGCTCGAGTACCTGCGTCGCGGCGGGCGCATCGCCGGCGCGCAGGCGTGGCTCGGCTCGGCTCTGAGGATCAAGCCGATCCTGACGGTGGAGGCGGAGATCACTCCGGTCGAGCGGGTGCGCACCTCGCGCCGGGCGTTCGAGCGGATGGTCGACCTGCTGCGCAGCCGCAGCGAGGACGGCGCCGACGCCTGGATGGTCCAGCACATCCAAGCCCCGCGGGAGGCTGAGGAGCTGGCCAGACGAGGCACCGAACTGTTCGGAGTGCCGCCGCGGGTGATCTCGGAGATCGGTCCCGTGATCGGGACTCACGTGGGACCCGGGCTTCTCGGGGCCGGCGGGCTGCCGAGCTCCTACCTGGCCTGACTCGGAGCGGGCCCCTACCGGTACTGAGTCAGCGGCCGAGCAGGTTCTGGCGCTTACGACGGCGGCGCCCGAACGTCAGCGCGCCGATCGCGGCGATGCCGCCGCCGATAACGAAGCCGGCCACGCCCGCGCCGACCAGGACCTGCGGCTCGTAGCTGCGGATCTGAGACCGCCAGTCGGTCAGCTTGACCACCTCGACCCGGAGCCGCTGCACCGCGGTTCCGAGCTCCTGGCGATTGGCTTCGATCGACGCGCGAATCTCCTCCGGCGTGCGCGTGGCCATCAGCTGCCACCGCCGGGCTTGACCGTGGCACGGATCTTCTTGGCCTCTTCGATCGCCAGCTTGGGCGTCGGTGCCCCGACCTTGAGCTTGCGCCACGCGAACAGGAATGCGCCGCCCGTCAGCACCAGCAGCAGGACCATGACGATGGCGAAGCCCAGCCAGAGATGGCCGGTGGCGTCGTTGATGGACCAAGCGATGGTCAGCAGCACGAAGATCAGCGCGAACACTCCGAACACTGCTCCGACCGCGATTGCGACAGCGCCACGCGCAATGCTCGAGACCTTCTCGGTCACCTCGACCTTGGCGAGCTCTATCTCCTCGCGGACGAGGACCGACATCCGGTCGGTGACCTCGGTCAGGGCCTTCGCGAGACTGTCGTTGTCAGCGGCCAAGGCGCTTGAGGATCAGGGCCAGGACCAGGCCGGCGGCGAAGGCGGCGCCGACCGCCAGCTCGGGGCGCTCTTGGAATGTCGCGGCCAGGCCGGAGGGCCCGGACGCCGACGGCGGATCCGGGAAAGGCGGAGGGGGCGGCACATAGGTTGAGGGTGCCGCCGGAGCGGTTTCCGGTGCCGCCGGGGCGGTTTCCGGCGCCGCCGGGGCGGTTTCCGACGCCGCCGGGCCAGTTTCCGGCGCCGCCGGGGCCATTTCCGGCATCGCTGAGGAGGTTTCCGGCACGGCCGGCGTGGTCTCCGGCGCTGCCGGGACATCAGGGGCCCCGGCCGGCTCGGTCTCGGGTTCGGTGCTGACTCCGGCCGGGTCAGCCGGCGGCCCGCCGGCGGCCGCGAACTCGGTCGTCACCGGCTCGGAGTCCGGCGGCTCTGGGGTCTGCGACTGCTCGCTCACTCAGGCGGCTCTTCGCCGAATACGCGAGTCCAGATCAGTGCGGCCACGCGCGTCGACGCTACGGTCGCGAGCGCGCCGGTTCCAGCCAGCAGGCCCGACCACAGCAGGCGCTTTACCAAAGGGCTCTCCGTCATCCGCTGCGCATTCAATCAGACTCGTCGCCCGAGATGCCGGGCTGGCGCACGAGGCCGTTGCAGATGGTCTCGACAATCAGCGACTTGGCGCGGTCGAGCTCGGACTCGCGGACCGGCACGCTGTCGAAGATCCAGCCCGTCAGCACCTGCTCGACCGAGCCATAGAACGCCTGCGCCGCGAACTCCGGCGTGACATCGGTGCGAAACCGGCCGTCGGCCTGTGCTCGCGCGACGATCGCCGCGATCCCCGAGTACGCCTCGCGGATCTTGGCCAGGTGAGTCAGCCCGAACGTGTTGGCGGCGCGCGTGACCTCCACGATGATCACCTTCATCAGCTCGGGATCGTGGCGATAGGAGTCGATGATGAACGCAGCGATCGAGTAGAGCTTGTCCTTCGGTGACCGCCGGGACGAGTCGGCGTCGGCGATCGCAGCGAGCATCACGTCCCAGCGCTCCAAGAACAACGTGTCGAGGATCTCCTCCTTGGCCGAGAAGTAGTGGTAGACCAGCCCGTAGGCGACGCCGGCCTCGTCGGCGATGTCCGAGACGCGACAGGTGTGAAAGCCCTGGCGGGCGAACACGCGGACGGCGGCATCGAGGATCACTCTTCGCTTTTCGGCGGCGGCGGCGGTGCTCACGCCAGCTCCGGGGTCTTCTCGTTCGCATTCAGTTGGATCGCCGCTGCACGCACGGGTCCTCTCCCGATTGACTGGTCAGTCAGCTTCAGGATACCGCCGCGCCCGAGCCCGGCATACGATCCGGCTCCCGCGCCCGAGCCCGGCCCATACGATCCGGCCGCCGCGATGTCGACTCCCAGCCCCGACCAGCTTCCCCTCCCCTATCGCGGCCGCTTCGGCGCCCCGCGCCCGGGCGGGCTGGACGGGTTAGCGCTCCCGCCGGGACCGATGCCGGCGCGCTGGGCGCTGCGGCCGCTGAAAGCGTGGCGGTACGTCGGCGTGTTCGGTCCCCAGGTGATGCTGTGCGTCGCTTCGGCCCGGGTCGGTCCGGCCCGTCAGTCGTTCTGGGCCGTGTGGGACCGCGCCGCGGGCCGACTGTACGAGCGCACCCGGATGGGGCGCGGACCGGCCTCGCTGGCTGGTGGCCGGGTGTGTCTGCGTGACGGCGCGATCGAGCTCGATCTGGAGCTCGAGGAGACCGACGGGATCGAGACCGTGTGCCGGAGCGGACGGGCCTACGCCTGGACCCGCAAGCAGGGCGGCATCCTCGCTCAGGGCACGATCGCGATCGACGGCGTGTCACGGCCACTGGCGGCCCGGGCGGTGATCGATGACACCGCCGCCTACTACGAGCGCCACACCAGGTGGCGCTGGAGCGCCGGCGTGGGGCGGGCCCGGGACGGGCGGGAGCTGGCCTGGAACCTGGTGCAGGGGGTCAACGATCCCCCCGTCAGCAGCGAGCGGACCATCTGGGTCGACGGCGAGCCGCGCGAGGCGCCGCCGGCGGATTTCGCGGCCGACCTGGCGCGCGTCGGTGGGCTCAGCTTCAGGGCCGAGGCGACGCGAGAGCGCAGTCAGAACCTGGTGGTGGTGCGCAGCTCCTACCGCCAGCCGTTCGGCACGTTTTCGGGCAGGCTCGGAGCGGGGCTCGAGCTCGCCGACGGCTACGGCGTGATGGAGGGTCACGACGCCTGGTGGTGAGGGAGCTCCGAGTCAACCGCGGGCCTCGCGCTGGCGCCGGATCTCGGCCAGCAGCAGCTTGGAGTGCATCGCTCCGATCAGCTCCCGGAGCGGGTCGGCCCCCGACGCGATGATCTGCACCGCGCGCTCCACATCGACCTCGCCGGCCAGGCGGTCGAGCAGGACCCTGACCTCCTCCTGCACCAGCGGCGCCAGCGCCTCGCGGTAGCGCAGGGTGTCGTAGACGGTGAAGCCGATCGCCGCCTCGTAGCCGCCGGCGCGAAACCGGGAGATCGCCTCGATGATCGCCACGTCATCGACGTCGTAGCCACGGTGGCCGGGCGTCAGCACCTCGAGCTCCTCGAGACGGTCGAGCACGTTGGGCGGCACGTCGTAGGTGCTCAGCACCACGCTGCGCGACACCCGGCCGCGCTCCCCCACCTCGGTCGCGCGCTCGAGGATCCGGTCCTCCAGCTCGATCACGCGCGCCGCTCGCTCGGGATCGTCGGCCACCAGCCCCCGGATCACCCGCAGCGGCATGAAGCGCTCCTCCTGCAGGCGCTTGATCAGCCGGATCCTCTCGACGAACTCCTCTGGGTAGTAGGCCATGTTGCGGCTGGTCCGCAGGACATCGTCCTCTGACCCGAGCAGGCCCTCACGCAGGTAATGCTTGATGGTGCCGGTGCTGACGCCCGAGCGCTCGGCCAGCTCGGACATCTTGAGCTTCCCGCTTACCGACATCTCAGCTGCTGAGGAACGAGCCCCGCACGCCCTCGGCGGTGCCGGCGATCGCCCCCGCCTCGTGCAGCGCGGCGATCTCCTCGGGGGCGAAGCCGGCCGCCGCCAGCACCTCATCGGTGTGTTCCCCCAGGGCCGGGCCGGGCGCGCGGGCGGCGTCGCCCGGCGTGCGGCTGAGCTTGATCGGCACCCCCAGCAGCTTCACCGGTCGCTCGGCGCCGGGCTGGGCCAGCTCCACCACCATCTCCCGAGCCGCCACCAGCTCTGAGGCGAGCGCCTCGTCGAGCCCCAGCACGGGCTCCAGGCAGCAGTCGTGCTCGGAGGCGAACCTGCGCCACTGCTCCCGGGTGCGCTGCCGGAACACCTCGCTGACCGCCTGATGGGATTCCGATCCCGGCCCGTCGAACGCGTGGCCGGCCAGGTCGGGGCGCCCGACCCCGTCGCACCACGCCTGCCAGAACTTGGGTTCCAGAGCTCCCAGCGTGACGTGGCCATCGGCGCACTGATACGGCCGGTAGCAGTTGTAGCGGCCGGCCAGGCCGAGATCGCCCCGCTGCGGCGCCCGCCCGGTGGCGAACGTCTCGGCGGCGAGCATCGCCAGCCACGACAGCGCGCCGTCGAACATCGAGCAGTCGACAAGCTGACCCTGGCCGGAGCGCTCGCGCTCTCGCAACGCGATCAGGATCCCGGCCACTGCCATCAGCGCGCCGCCCCCCAGATCGGCGATCTGCGCCGCCGCTTGGACGGGTGGGCCCTCCGCGTCTCCGGTCAGGCCGAGGATGCCGTTCAGGCCGAGGTAGTTCATGTCATGGCCGGAGCGGTTGCGGTTGGGACCGTTCTGGCCGTAGCCGGAGATGGCGCAGTAGACCAACCCGGGGTTGCGCTCTCGCAGCCGTTCGTAGCCGACGCCGAGGCGGTCGAGCACGCCGGGACGAAAGGACTCCAGCAGCACGTCGGCATCTGCCGCCAGGCGCAGCAGTACCTCCTTGCCGGGCTCGGACTTGAGGTCCAGACGCAGCGAGCGCTTGCCGCGGTTCAGCGACAGAAAGAGGGCGCTGCGCGCGGTCGGCTCGGCCCCTTCGTAATAAGGCGGCGACCAGCGGATGTAATCCCCCATCCCGGTGTCCTCGACCTTGATCACGTCGGCGCCGAAGTCCGACAGCAGCAGCGAGCAGAAGCCGCCGGGCAGCAGCCGGGTGAGATCGAGCACCGTCAGCCCGGCCAAGGGCAGGTCGCTCACCCCGCGCCGACCTCGGTGACCCGCGGCACGATGCCCAGGAGCGCGCGGGCTTCCTCGACAGTGGCGGGGCGTCGTCCGCAGTCCTCGGTCATCCGGCGCGCCTGGGCGATCAGCTCGCCGTTGGAGGCGGCCATCCGGCCGTCAGGCAGATAGAAGTTGTCCTCGAGCCCTACCCTGACCGAGCCGCCGAGGGTCAGGGCGGCGGCGACCAGCATCCACTGCTCGCGCCCGATCCCGATCACGCCCCAGTGGTGGGCCTGGCCCGGCGGGCCCGCCGGGGGGCGAAGCTGCGCCTCGGCCGCCCGGCGCGGAATCTCAGCCAGGTTGTCAGCCATGGCCGCCAGGTTTCGCGCTGTGGCCGGCACCCCGCCGACGACGCCCATCACGAAGTCGGCGTGCAGCGGGGCGTCGAGCAGGCCCATGTCGACCAGCGGCGCCAGCGAGCCGACGTGGCCGAGGTCGAAGCACTCGTGCTCGGGCTTGATGTGCAGCCGGCGCATCGCCTCGAGCAGTTCGATGATCTCGTCGAACGGGTTGGCGAACACGAACTTGAACACGAAGTCCCGGCGCGAGCGCGAGTACTTGGCGTAGTTGAGCGAGCCCATGTTGAGCGCCGCCACCTCCGGCCGGCACGCCTCCAGGTAGGCGATCCGCTTCTGCACCGTCACGCCCACGGTCCCGGTGGAGAAGTTGATGATCGCCGCGTCACCGATCTCCCCGAGGATGGCGTCACGGATGGCCCGGAAGTCCTCCACCTCGTAGCTGGGGGTCCCGTCCGGCCTCCGGGCGTGTATGTGGATGTGGACCCCGCCCTCGTCGACGATCCGCCGCGCCTCCGCCGCGTACTCCTCAGGCGTGTAGGGGATCGCCGGGCACTGCTCTCGGTTGGCGATCGCGCCGGAGATCGAGCCGGTGATGATGGCGGGATCCTCGACGCTCATGGGGCGGTCACACCGGCACCACGCCGGACCGCTTCCACGGTCGCTCCACGCGCTTGGTCGCCGACATCTCCAGGGCGCGGCAGATCGTCGCGCGGGTCTCACGCGGGTCGATGACGTCGTCGATCATGTCGTTGCCGGCGGCCACGTAGACGTCGATGATCCGGCGGAAGTTCTCGATCAGCTCGCGGCGCTTGGCCTCCGGGTCCTCGGCCTCCTGCACCTGCTTGCGGAAGATGATCTCCACCGCTCCCTCGGCGCCCATCACGCTGATCTCAGCCGACGGCCAGGCCACGATCAGGTCGGGCTCGTACGCTCGCCCGCACATCACGTAGTAGCCGGCGCCATAGGCCTTGCGCAGCACCACGGTGATCTTGGGCACGGTCGCGTTGGCGGTGGCGTAGAGCATCTTGGCCCCGTGACGGATGATCCCGGCCTGCTCGACCTTGGTCCCGACCATGAACCCGGGCACGTCCATGAGGTAGACCAGCGGGATTCCGTAGGCGTTGCAGAGATTGATGAATCGCGCCGCCTTGTCGGCGGAGTCGTTGTCGAGGATGCCCCCGAGCTGCTTGGGCTGGTTGGCCACGATGCCGGCGGGGCGCCCGCCGAAGCGGGCCAGGCAGGTGATGATCGTCTTGGCGAACTGGGGCTTGAGATCGAAGTAGTCCCCGTCGTCGACGATCCGCCGGATCACCTCGTACATGTCGTAGGGCTTGCGGTTTGACTCCGGGAGGACGTCCAGCAGGTCCTCGTCGCTGCGATCGACCGGATCGGTGCTGGCCAGCACCGGCGGGGGCTGCTCGCAGTTCGGCGGGAAGAAGCTCAGATAGCGCTTGATCGCCCCGATGCACTCGGGGTCGTCGGCCACCTCGAGGTCGCCCACGCCCGGACCTGCGGCAGTGCACGCGGGAGCCGCCGAGCTCCTCCTGGCTGACGTCCTCACCGATTGCCGCGCGGACCAGATGCGGGCCGGCCAGCGCCATCGAACCGCGCCCCCTGACCATCGGCACGAAGTCGGCCAGACCGGGGATGTAGGCGGTGCCGGCCGCGCACGGGCCCATCAGCGCCGCCACCTGGGGGATCACGCCGCTCATCACCACCTCCTCGCGGAACAGGTGGCCGCTGCCGGCGAACAGAGAGCCCACCGCCTCCTGGATGCGCGCGCCGGCGCTATCGAGCAGCCACACGAACGGGATCCGCTTGCTCAGCGCCAGCTCGCGCAGGCGTGTGACCTTGAGCTCGCCGGTCATGCCCATCGAACCGGCCATCACCGTGAAGTCGTAGGCGGCGACTGCCGTCAGCCTCCCGTCGACCTTCCCGTAGCCGGTGATCACACCGTCGGCGGGGGCTTCCCGGCCGTCCATCGCGCGTTGGGAGAAGTGCGGCCGCCCGTGCAGGCCGAGCTCCACGAACGTGCCTTCGTCGATGAGCAGGGCCAGGCGCTCGCGGGCGGTCAGCTTCTCCCGCGCGTGCTGGGCGGCGATCTTGTCCTCCCCTCCGCCCAGCCTGATCTGCTCACGGCGGGCGCGAAGATCCTCGGCGAGGGGGCGGAGAAGGCTGGTGCTGGGAGCGTCGGTGGCCACGGCGTGCGGACGGGATGGCTGGAAGTGAGACGTGCTACTTCCCACTGTGCCACGGCCTCGGCCGCAACGTCAAGCCATGTCGGTTTGTAAACCGGCCCTAAGTGGACCTTTTTCGGGTAGGGTGAGACATCGTCAAAGCACCAGGGCGACGTCGCTGAGGCGGCGCCCAGGCGGTTTTCGACCAGACGGTCAGTCCGCGCTCGCAGCGGCCTCAGCGGTGGCATGCGGGGGCGTTGCACCGGCAACGTTCATCCCGCATCGGAGTTTTCAGCCATGTCACCACGAACCGACCCAACCGCCCACAGACTCGCGCTGGCTCCCTACGCTGAGCCTCGTCTGGACCGGACCATGCTGGCGCTCGTGACGTCCGTCCTGCCTTATCTGGCGCTGTCGTACGTGATGTACCGGGTCGAAACGGTCTCCGACCTGCTGGTCCTGGCGCTCGCGATCCCCGCGGCCGGCTTCCTGGTGCGCACGTTCATCCTGTTTCACGACTGCACGCACGGTTCGCTGTTCAGCTCCCGGCGCGCCAATTCCTATGCCGGCGCCTTCCTGGGCCTGTTCGTCCTGGCGCCGTTCACGCGCTGGCGCCACGATCACGCGGTTCACCACGCATCGTCGGGCGACCTCGAGCGGCGCGGAGTGGGAGACGTGCTGACGCTCACGGTGGCCGAATACGAGGCTCGCTCGCCGCGCGGCCGGCTCGGCTACCGCCTTCAGCGCAATCCCCTGGTGATGTTCGGGATCGGGCCAATCTTCGCAATGGTGGTGGGGCCGCGAATCGTTGCGCGGGGAGCCCGGCCGCGGATGCGCAACAGCGTGCTGGCGACCAACGTCGCGCTCGCGGTGTTGGCGGGGAGCCTGTGCTGGCTGATGGGGATCGGCACGTTCCTGCTGGTGTGGGCTCCGGCCGCGCTGCTGGCGGGGTCGGTGGGAATCTGGTTGTTCTACGTGCAGCACCAGTTCGAGGACGCCTACTGGGAGCGACGCGAGGAGTGGAACTACGCCGACGCCGCGCTGTACGGCAGCTCGTACCTCAAACTGCCGCGCGTGCTGCAGTTCTTCACCGGCAACATCGGCCTGCACCACGTCCATCACCTCAACGCGCGGATCCCCAATTACAACCTCCAGCGCGCGCATGACGAGAATCCCGTCTTCCACGGCGTGCCGACCCTGTCGCTGTGGGACGGCCTGCGGGCGGTGAGGCTGAAGCTTTGGGACGAGGACCGTGGGCGAATGGTCACGTTCGCTCAGGCGCGCCAGGCGGAAATGGCGTCCCCTCTACTGGCCGAGGTGAGCGCCGGATCACGCTGAGCCGCATGGGTTCATGCGGCCGTTGCGACTGATCGGCCTCCTCGGGCGCGCCGTGGCCGGCCCCTGACGCCTCAGCGCGCCCGCCACTCGGGCTGGCGCTTCTCGAAGAACGCGCGTACGCCCTCCTGGATGTCCTCGGTGGAAAAGGCAATGGTGAGCTGCGAGCGCAGGAAGTCGACCGCGTCGGCGTACGCCATGTCCTGCTGGCGAAACATCGCGTCCTTGCCCAGCTTCATCAGAACCGGCGACTTGCGGGCGAGCTTCTCGGCCCACTCCGCGACCGCGGCATCGAAGTCGCCGGCCGGCACGACTCGGTTGACGATCCCGATCCGCTCGGCCTCCTGGGCGGACATCTGCTCGCCGAGCAGCATCATCTCGGTGGTCTTCTTGCGGCCCACGTTGCGGTAGATCAGCGCCATGATCATGAACGGGAACAACCCCACATTGATCTCGGGCGTTCCAAACCGCGCGCCCTCCTTGGCCACGATCAGATCGCAGGCCAGGGCGAGCCCGAGCGCCCCGGCCAGGACGTGGCCGTTGGCAGCGCAGATCGAGGGCTTGCCGAGCTGGCCCAACAGTTCAAACGCGCGCGGGAAACGCTCCGTCTCGAAGTGCTTGCGCACGAGCGCGACATCGGCGGCGAACCCCCCGAGGTTGCCGCCGCTGGAGAACACCGTCTCATGCGTGGAGGTCAGCACCACACTTCGAACGGCGTCGTCATCGCGCGCGGACTCCAGCGCTTCGATCAGGTCGCCGAGCAGCTCGTCCGATAGGGCGTTGCGGGTCTCGGGCTGATCCAGGGCGATCGTGGCGACCCCGGTCGCGGCGACGTCATAGCGGAGGGTGGCGTAGGGCATCTCGTTCGCGAAGCCTACGGCTGATCTACCCGGCACCGGGGCCGGCCCCGAAGCCGGCGCCGTGACTGCAACCGCTGCTGCCCCTGCGAAGCTGGGCGACGGACGGCGGATCGGTGGCGAACAGCTCGGGCAGGGTCACCGAACGCAGGTGACGCCGGTGCAGGTAGGGCAGGATCGCGGTCAGCGCGCGGATGGTCTGTCCGTGGTTCTCGTGCATGAGGATGATCGCGCCGGGGCGCAGGGCGGCCTCGACGTTCTGGGTGATGCCGGCGTAGTTGGCGCCGAGCGAGTCGCGGGAGTCCGCGGTCCATAGGATCGGCAGCATGCCGAGGCGCTTGGCGGTCTGCGTGACGGTCGAATCGATCGCCCCGTAGGGCGGCCGGAACAGGTCGACGGGCTGGCCTGACTCCCGCTGGATCAGCTGCTGGGCGCTCTGAAGCTCGGAATAGACCGTCGAAGCCGGGAGCACCACCAGATCGGGATGCGTGTAGGTGTGGTCGGCGAGCGCGGCGACCTTGAGCTCCCGCGGGAGATAGCCGGGGTAAGCGTTCGCGCTCTTACCGACGACGAAGAAGGTCGCTCGCTGGTGAGCTTGGCGCAGCTTGCGGAGTGCGAGATAGGTGTATGGGCCGGGTCCGTCGTCGAAGGTGAAGGCGACCGCGTCACCGTGGTGGCCGCCGCAGAACACCGGCAGGCCGAGCCGGGCGAGCCGGCGGATTCTGGCGTTGCCGACGGCGTCGAGCCTGGCCAGGGCGCCGTGGCCAGCGCGGCTGGAGCCGGCGCCGCCCCGGGTTTGAGGTGCGAGCGCGGCGCGTCGAGCCCCTCGGGCGCCGGAGACGGCACGGCCCCCCGACGAGGTCATGGCAATCACCACCACGGCCACGACGAGCCCTAACGCGACGCCCGCGATGGCCCGCCGGCGCCGGCGCCGAAGCCGCCGCTGGGCGGCCCGGCGAGCGACAACGTGGGCGGGCGGTCCGAGGTGCATCAGGCGATCCGATGAGAGCAACCGACCGTGGTGAGCGGCGGTCGGACCCGAGTGTAGGGATGCTCGAGAGGCCCTACGGCCGATCGCTCCGCGGGAGAGATGGTGGGAAGTAGGAAGCTCTACTGTTTACTTCTCAACCCGCCGTCGCTAGCTTCCCGGGCCAGACCCGAGATCAGGAGGAGCACCCGATGGCGACTGCCGACGTCCTCAAGCCCGACTTCGACACCCAGCGCAAGCACTTCATCTTCACCGACGTGCACCAGCAGTTGCGGGAGTCGATTCGCCGGTTCGTGATCAAGGAGCTCCAACCCCATGCCGAGGAGTGGGAGGAGACGACGTTCCCCGACTGGGTGTTCGAGCGTATGGGCGAGCTCGGCTTTCTGGGGCTGGACAAGCCCGAGCAGTACGGCGGTCAGGGGGGCGATTACTACACCAGCCTGGTGCTGGCCGAGGAGATCGCCCATGCCCATAGCGGCGGGCTGGCGATGGGCGTGGCGGTCCAGACCGATATGGCGATGCCGCCGATCCTGGCGTTCGGCAGCGAGGAGCAGAAGCAGCGCTGGGCCGCTCCCGCGATCCGCGGAACCAAGATTCTCTGCATCGGCATCACCGAGCCCGACGCCGGCTCCGATGTGGCCGGGATCAAGACCCGCGCGGTCAAGGACGGCGACGAGTACGTGATCAACGGCGCCAAGACATACATCACCAACGGCCACCGCGCCCACGCCATCGTCCTGGTGACCAAGACCGACGATCAGACCGACGCGGGCAGCCACGACGGGTTCACCCTGTTCCTGGTGCCGATGGACTCCCCCGGCGTGATCCGCGAGAAACGGCTCAAAAAGCTGGGGATGCACGCCTCCGACACCGCGCTGCTGGCCTTCCAGGACGTGCGGGTACCGGAGTCAGCCGTGCTCGGCCAACTCGGCAAGGGCTTCTACCACATCATGTGGGAGCTCCAGGGCGAGCGCCTGATCGGCGCCGCCGGGGCGGTGGCGGGAGCCCAGCAGGTGTTCGACCGCACGCTCGCCTACGCCAAGGAGCGCCACGCCTTCGGCCGCGCGATCGGCCACTTCCAGGTGATCAGGCACAAGTTCGCGGAGATGGCGACCAAGATCGAGACCGCGCGGCAGATGGTGTACACGACCGCCTGGCGGTTTCAGAACGGCGAGTATCCGGTCCGCGAGATCACGATGGCGAAGCTCTACAGCGCCAGGATCGCGGTCGAGGTCGCCGACGAGTGCATCCAGATCCACGGCGGTGCCGGGTACATGCAGGAGTACGGGATCGAGCGATCCTGGCGTGACCTGCGCCTGAACCGGATCGGCGCGGGGACCGACGAGATCATGCTCGACGTCATCGGCCGCTCCTACGGGCTCTGACGGGCGCGGTACGGTTCCGCGCGTGGATCTCGCCTCCAAGGCGGGAGCGGGCGAGACAGCGCTACGCCGGCCGATCCCGCCCTTCACAGCGGCCCACGAACGGCTGCGTACCGAGGTTCGCGAGTTCGTCGCAACCCGCCTGCGCCCCCACGCCGACGAGTGGGAGCAGGCCGCCTGGTTCCCCAACGAGACGTTCCGGTGGCTCGCCGAGGCCGGCTACCTGGGACTCAAGTTCCCGCCCGAGTACGGCGGGGCCGGGGACGCGATCGCCGCCGCCGTGTTCGTGGAAGAGCTCGCCCGCTGCGGATCGGGCGGCGTGGCGGCGGGGCTGGGGGCCCACGCCGGCATCGCGCTACCGCCGATCCTGACCTTCGGCACCGAGGAGCAGAAGCGGCGCTATCTGATCCCTGGCCTGCGTGGAGAGCTGATCGCGGCGCTGGCGATCACCGAGCCTGACGCCGGCTCGGATGTGGCCTCGATCCGCACCCAGGCTCGCCGGGTCGTGGGCGGCTACGTCGTCAACGGTGCCAAGACGTACATCACCGGAGGCGTGCGCGCCGACGTATTGGTCACGGCGGTGCGGACCACGGCCGAGGGCGGCCACCACGGGATGTCGTTTCTGATCGTCGACCGGGGACCGGGAGTCAGCGCGCGACCACTCCGGAAGCTCGGCTGGCACGCCTCGGACACCGCCGAGATCGCCTTCGACGACGTGTTCGTGCCGGAGGAGAACCTGCTCGGCGGCGAGCACGACGGCTTCTATCTGATCATGGCCAACTTCCAGTGGGAGCGGCTGCTGATGGCGCTCGGTGCGGTCGGGGCGATGCAGATCTGCTTCGAGTGGACCCTGGACCGCGTCCGGTCGCGGGCAGCGGTCCGGCCGGGAGGCAGCGGCGACCGCCAGGCCATCCGCCACCAACTGGCCGAGATCGCCGTGGAGATCGAAGCCGGCCGCGACGTGACCTACGCGGCGTTGCGGCGCTACGCCGCCGGTGAGGACGCCGTGCGGGAGGTGACGATTGCCAAGCTGAGAACCCAGCGCGCCGCCGTCGACGTGATCGACGCCTGCCTGCAGATCTACGGCCTCGACGCGCCACCGGAACTGGAGCGCGCGCTGCGCGACGCCCGTCTGGGGCCCATCGGAGGAGGTACCGACGAGATCATGAAGGAGATCCTCGGCCGGTCACTGGGCCTGTGACTCAGATCGGGTAAGCGGGGCGACCAGCGGGGCCAGCTCGCACCCACCGTTAGCTACGCTCGCGAACATGGACTCGACCCGTGGGCAGCTCCTGATCGCCGGGCCCGGCCTGGTCGATCCGAACTTCTGGCGAACGGTGGTGCTGATGGTGGAGCACAGCGAGGAGGGCGCGCTCGGCCTGGTGCTCAACCGGTCTTCGGAGACCACCGTGGGCGAGGCGGTGGCGGAGCTCGAGCGCTGGCTGGACCTCGACGACCCGCTGTTCATCGGCGGTCCGGTGCAGCCTTCGGCGTTGATCGTGCTGGGCGAGTTCGAGGAGCCCGACGACGCGGCGCTGATCGCCTTCGACGACATCGGCGTGCTGGCGACCGGCGCCTCGGACGATCCGACCATCGGGTTGCGGCGGGGCCGGGCCTTTGTCGGACACGCCGGTTGGGGGCCGGGCCAGCTCGACGCCGAGCTCGAACGGGGCGACTGGATTCGCGAGCCCGCCCGCAGCGAGGATGCGTTCACGGCCGCTCCGGCCGAACTGTGGGAGACGGTGCTGACGCGCAAAGGGGGGAGCTACGCGCTGGTGGCCAGGATGCCACCGGACCCCTCGGTGAACTAGTGCCGCCCGACCACGCCCATTCCCACGTGCACAGCCGCGACGCCGACCAGGGCGCGCTCAAGGCCGCACTGGTCCTGATCGTCGCGTTCATGGTCGTGGAGGTCGCGGTCGGCGTGATCGCCTCCTCGCTGGCCCTGCTCTCCGATGCGGCCCACATGCTCACCGACGCGGTCGCGCTGGGCATGTCGCTGGGAGCGGCCCGGCTGGCCTCCCGCCCCGCCAGCGGCGCCATGACCTATGGACTGGGGCGAGCCGAGATCCTCAGCGCGCAGGGCAACGGCATCACGCTGCTGGTGCTCTCGATCCTGATCGTGATCGACGCGATCCAGCGCCTGGTGTCACCGCCGCACGTCAACGGCGGCCCGGTGCTGATCGTGGCACTGGCGGGGGTGGTGGTGAACCTGGTGGCGGCTCGCATCCTGGCCGGGGATTCGGAGCGGCAGCGAAGCCTCAACGTGGAGGGCTCCTACCGCCACATCATCACCGACCTCTACGGCTTCATCGCCACCGCGGTGGCGGCGGTCGTGATCCTCGCCACGGGCTTTGCCCGGGCCGACGCGATCGCCTCACTGGTCATCGCCGCGCTGCTGCTCCACGCCGCCTACGCGCTACTGAAGGCGTCGGGGCGGGTGTTCATGGAAGCGGCCCCGGCCGGGTTGGACCCCGAGCAGATCGGCACCGTGCTGGCGGCGCAGCCCGGCGTCGTCGAGGTGCACGACCTGCATGTGTGGGAGGTCACCTCGGGCTTCCCGGCACTGTCGGCACACGTCCGGGTCGGGGCCGGCCAGGACTGCCACCAGCTCCGGCGCGAGCTTCAGCGAGTGGTCCAGGAGCGCTTCGGCGTGAGTCACACCACGCTGCAGGTGGACCACGAGGCGGCGGCCCAGCCGCCCCTGCAGATCGAGGTACCGGACCGCGAGTAGACTCGCGCCACATGAGGGTGGTCAAGCCGGGAGCCGACCGCGATGTCCCGCGCGGGGTCGTGGCCGGAGCCGAGATCTCGCAGGCCACGGCCGGCGCGCAGAGCATCTACATGGGCCGATTCCGGGTCCCCCCCAGTGCGCAATCGATGCCGCACTACCACGAGGGGTGCGAGAGCGCCGTCTACATGCTCTCGGGCGGTCTACGGGTCCGCTGGGGCGACCATCTGGAGAAGGAGTTCATGCTGGAGCCAGGCGACCTGGTCTACGTGCCGCCGCGTGAGACCCACGTGCTCGAGAACACGTCCGACAGCGAGCCCGCCGAGTACGTGGTCGCGCGCGATTCTCCGCACGAGGACGCGGTCGTGGTCCCCTGGGCCGAGGCGCAGGCTTAAACGGACACCGGCTCGAGGACCGTACAGCCGCCGTCCTCGGCGACCACCACGCCCCCGTATCTGAGCCACGCCTCAGCGCCCTCGGGCCCGCTCAGCACCGCCGCCTTGGCCAGCGCCTCGGCCTCGGTCGTGGTCCGAGCCAGCGCGGTGGCCTGGACGATCCCGGTGAACGCCGGCTCCCCGGTCCGCGGGTCCAGGAGGTGATGGGCCGGGCGTCCGTCGGGCCCCAGCCAGCTGCGCTTGCCGATGCCGCTGGTGGCGACCGCGCCCGAGCGCAGAGCGAAGGTGTGCAGCGTCGACTGGTCAAACGGGCTGGCGACGTGAACGTCGCGCAGTAACCCGGCGCTACCCCCGAGGCGCACGTCGCCGGCGCAGTCGAGCGCGTAGGCGTCGAAGCCCGCCAGGAGCGCGGCGAGCTCGTCGGCGAACACCCCCTTGGCGATTCCGCCCGGGTCGATGCTCGTGCCGGCAGGCCTAGTCACCGCGCCGAGGCGGCGATCGACCGAGATCCGGCGCCAGCGCTGCTGCGGATCCGCACTCGCGGGGGCCCGGCTCGGCGCCAGCGACAGCGCCGGCGCCAGCCCGATTCCCCCGCCCTCGAAGTGCGTCGCGTAGCCCGCCCGCTCGATCTCGGCGCCGAGCGTGGCGTCGACGAGCCCACCGGTATCGCGCGCCGCGGTCAGCGCCGCCTCGATCACCCGGCGCATCAGCGGGCTGATCGGAACCTGCTCACGGGGGTCGCGGTTGAGCTGGGTCAGCTCGCTGTCGGGCTCGAAGCGTGAGAACCGCTGGTGCCATTGCAGGAGCGCGCGTTTGGCCATCGCGGCGGCGGCCGCCGCGTCCGCCGGGCGCCGGGCGTCCGCGACGATCACCGTGCAGTGACCGCCAAAGCAGGCAAACGCGTGGCGGTGCTCGGAGGCGGCGGGCGCGGCCGCCGCCGGCACCGCAGACGGGCTCGCGCTCATGACTGACTCGAGGTCACCGAGGACGTCGTGCCCGAGCTACCGGAGCTGCTGGACCCGCTGGCGGTGGTGCTCGACGTGGTCGACGGGCTGCTGGCCGTGCTCGACGTGGTGGCGGGGGTGGTGGTCGACGTGGTCTTGGCGGCGGTCGTGGCGGTGCTGGCGGTCTGCTTCGCCAGCGCCGGATCGTGACCGGTGACCAGCATCAGGGTGATGAACAGCCATACCGCGACGAAAAGCGCCAGCGCACCGGCGATCACGCGACGGCGGATCATTCGCACGCGCTGGGAGCGCGCTTGCCGCAGAGAGGCTCCGTAGGCGGCCTGCTGGGGGGTCATGTCAGCCATCCTCGTTCTCTAACTAGGGTTCAGAATCAGCGTGCGTTCAGCATCCGCCGGGGGCATAGCAGCGGCGTGTGATGGCGCTAAGAACCGCGTATGAGTCAGACAGCGGGTGACGTCGGCACGGCGCCGAGGTCAAACCGGCAGCCGCTGAAGTACTCAGCGGCGGGCGAGAGCAGAAATGCGGCGAGCTCGGCCAGCTCCGCCTCAGTCGTGCCCCGGCCCGGGCATATCGCCACGGCGGTGACCGCGAACCGGGCCCACTCCACCGACAGGGTGCGGGCGAGATTCTCCAGCGCGGCCCGCGCTGCCTCGGCGTGGAGGCCGGCGTCCGGCGGCGGCGCCAGCAGCAACAGCTTGCCACCGCCGCCCGGGACCAGCGCCCCCGTGGCGACCGCTCGCGTGGCCAGCCACGCCGCCTGCAGCGATTGGCCCAATCCCGCCTCGCCGCCGGTGCCAAAGCCGTCTCGAGCGTCGAACATCAGCCCGTGCAGAGGCAGACGATCAGCGACCCACGCCGACGCCTGCGCCGCGTCGGGCCACGCCACGTCACCGGCCGAGTCCACCCACGCCCCGAGCGCCCGGAGCTGAGCAAGGATCGCCACGCCACCCCCACCCGCCGACGCAATCCGGCGGCCGCTCAGGAGGTCATCGCGAAACATCACGGCGAGATGGCGTGCGGCCGGCGGCGCTCTCGCGCCGCCCGCAGGGCGCCGCGGTGGCCGAGCCGCTGCAGCTCGGAGTGCAGCTCGCGAATCCGCTCGAGAATGTAGTCCGCCGCCTCCTGCTGGCGCTCACGCGTGGGCTCCGCCTCGGGGGCAAAGCGAAACGGCTCGCCGTAGCTGACCGTGACCCGAGGGAACTGCAGGCGTTTCCAGTTGCGCACCTGGTAGGAGCCGAGGATCGCCACCGGTACCACCGGAGCGCCGGATTCGAGCGCCAGGCGCCCGATTCCGGGCCGGGCCTCCGGGGCGAGCTGGCCGTTGCGCGAGCGCCCGCCCTCGCAGTACATGCCGATCGCGCCGCCGCGCTTGAGGATCTCGAACGCGCTGATGAACGCCTCGTCGTCCTGGCTGCCCCGGCGCACCGGGAACACGCCGCCGTGACTGAAGATCCACTGCGCCGGACCCGGCGCGAACAGCTGCGACTTGGCCATGAACTGGATCCGCCGGCGCACGAACGCCCCGGCGAAGAAATGATCCATGAACGACGCGTGGTTGGGGGCCAGGATCAGCGGGCCGCCGGGCACGTTCTCCGAGCCGATGCCGCGGGCCCGGAAGCTGATCAGCGCGTGCAGCACGGTGAGCACGCGCACCACCTCGTAGACCCTGGCTTCCGGCTCGCCGGCCCGTACCCGCGCGTGGTACTGGTCGAAGTGCTCCTTGGGCCGGTCGTCCCGGTAGCGCTGGGGCTTGATCTCGACGTCGGGCATCTGCACGTGATACCCCCCGCGCTCGAGTCGGTGACGTCGCCGGCCCTACGCGCGGGCGGACGGGGGACGGATTCAGCCCTGCAGCGGCAGCACCAGCGCCGGCTTCTCGATCTGATGCTCGGCACTGGTCGAGACCACCGCGGTGCCGATCGCGAAGAACTCGATCACGTGAGATCCCCAGCCGTGGCTGCGCTCGATGATCCGCGCCCCGACGATGCCCTCTGACTGCAGCTCGTCGGCCTCCTTCTGCATCCGCTCCATCGAGAGCTCCCGGGCCTCGTACAGCGCCTGGGTGAAGTTCGGCATCTCGACGTTGCGCCCGACCTGCCGCAGCGAGGCCAGCATCCCCTGGCGCGCCACGTGGTACACGCAGTTGCCCATCACCAGGCCGGCGGGGCGGTAGCCCGCCCGCAGCAGCGTGGCGAAGTCCTGGCCGCTCATGTCCGATGTGAACGGGCGCCCGTTGGGAGCGCGGTGCAGCTCGCCGCCGGCGTGCTTGACCGCCGTGCCCACCGCGATGAACTCGGCCAGGTCGGCCCCCCACTCGTAGCGGCCGATGTCAAGCCGCACGCCGACCACGCCGTCGGCCCCGAGCTGATCGGCCTCCTCCTCCATGCGGGTCATCGCCAGCTCGCGGGCGTGGTACATGGCCTGCGTGAGCACGCCCATCTCCTGGTTCTGATTCCAGGAGGCCTGCTGGAAGCCGATGTGGTAGATCGAGCTGCCGAGCACCAGCCCCAGCGGCTCGAAGCCGGACTGCTTGACCAGCAGGAATTCGTTCACGGACAGGTCGCTCGTGAAGAAGCCGCGCGCCACCTCCTGCTTCATGCGCTCGATCCGCTCCACCCCGGACTCCGGGATGCCGGCGAGCGAGCCCGCTTCGTAGGTGGCCGCGTGGGGGGCCTGCGAAGCTGCCGCGTCCGGTGCCTGCTGCGGCGATTGCGCTTGCGAACCGCCGTCGTCGCGCTTGAGAAATCCCATGGCCTCTCCTATTCGTTGAGCAAGCGCTCGAGCGCCCGCCTGGTTGTCTCGCTGCGCCGCGCCTCGGTCGCCAGCGCGCTGCCGAGCGCAGCGAGCCACGCGTCGGTATCGACCGCCTCGGTCTTGAGGACGATCCCGCCCGACACGCGCGAGCAGCGTGTCTCCAGCCGGTGCCCGGCGAGGACGCGCAATTCGAGCCTCTGCTCACCGGCGTCGAGCGCGATCCGCCGCACCAGTTTCGGGCCGAACATCCCCTCGCGGCGGCGCTCCACCTGCGTGGCGCCTGGTACGGCCTGTTCGAGCTTGACCGCCAGCGCCTCCACGAACGCCCCCAGGTCGCTCAGATCGGCCCGCAGCGACGCGGCGAGCAGGTCGATGTCGAGCGCTGCTTCTTCTGGGGTCATAGAACAGAGATCAGCCTACGCCACCGCCGATCCGCGCGGCGCGAAGTCAGCCCGGGAGCGTTTGGCCGCCGCCACGACAGGCCCCGCGCGGCCCGGACGGCGTGGCGCGGGTTACAGCGTGCCCTGGCCGACCAGGAACGCCGTCACACCGGCGGCGATCAAGATCAGGACCAGACCCAGCTGCACCCAGATGGCGGTACGTCCCAAACGTCGTCGCGCCAATTGGCGCCGGGAACACGAACTCATGAACAGGGTTGACTGAGGCATCGGCTCGGCTCCACGATCAAAGCTTCTGCGGGCGCTGTCAGTCAAGCGCGGGCGGCGGACGGACTGCGGAATGTGGGGGTTTTTCGGGCGCCCCCGACAGCGGGCGACAGCGCCGCGGCGAGCCCTGGCAAGATCAGGCCATGGAGTTCGACGCGGTCGCCCGGTCGGTCCAAGGGATCCCGTTCATGAGCCCGGAGCTGGGAGCCCGGGTCTATGAGCACATCCGCTCCAGCCGGCCCGCGGACGTGCTCGAGCTCGGCACCGCGCACGGCGTGTCGGCGGCCTACATGGCCGCCGCGCTGGAGGCCAACGGGGGCGGGCACCTGGTCACCGTCGACCACGCGGGCGCCGCGTACGATCCGTCTCCGGAGCAGGTCCTCGAGCAGGCCGGTCTGTCTGACCGGGTCACGATCGTGCGCCGGCACAGCTCCTACAACTGGTTTCTCAAGGAGCAGATCGAGACCGCCAGCGACGCCGCCGGCAACTGCCGCCCGCACTATGACTTCTGCTACCTCGACGGATCCAAGAACTTCAACATCGACGGTCTGGCGGTGGTGTTGATCGAGAAGCTGCTGCGACCTGACGGCTGGCTGCTGATGGACGACCTCGAATGGACCTACGAGCACAACCCATGGATCCTCCCCGACGGCGACGGGAAGCCCCTGGGGCCGCTGTCGGAGAGCGAGCGCACCCAGCCGCACCTGCTCGCGGTGTTCGAGCTGATCGTCAAGCAACATCCGTCGTTCACCCGCTTCGTGCGCGAGGACGCCTGGTACGGCTGGGCCCAGAAGGGGTCGGGGGCAGCGCGGCGGTATGAGATCACGACCAGCCGGCCCCTGGGCGCCCTGGTCACCTCGGAGCTGCGACGGCGCGCCCGGCGTTCGCGGCGCGCAGCGGATTGAAACCGCGAGTAGCCCGCGTCGGCGCCCGTCACTATCCTCCGGGCCGTCCCGCGACGACCTAAGGAGCTGTTGGCGTTGCCCGAAGTGCAAGCGCACATCACCGGCACGGTGTGGAAGATCGAGGTGCAGGTCGGCGACAGCGTGGATGAGGGTGACGCGGTCGTGATCCTGGAGTCGATGAAGATGGAGATGCCCGTCGAGGCCGAAGATCCCGGCGTGGTCACGGAGATCCTGTGCAGCGAAGGGCAGTCCGTCTCCGAGGGCGACACGCTCGTTGTCCTCGAGTAGCTCCGAGGCCGGTGCAGGCCCCGAGGCCGGTGGCAGCCCTGGGGGGCGGTTGCTGGTCGACGAGCCGGCGCCGCACGTGGTCCGGCTGACGATCTCCAATCCGGGCCGCCGCGGCGCGCTGGACCAGGCCATCCTCGATGCGTTCGCGACGACGATGCCCCGGCTCGAGGCTCGCTGCGTGATCATCACCGGCGAGCCGAACATCTTCTCGGCCGGCTACGACATCGGCGACCTGCCCGACCGGGTCCTCGCCGACGAGGCCGAGAAGCTCGTCGCGCATCCGTTCGCGGCGGCGATCGACGCGATCGACGCCTACCCGCACCCGACCGTGGCGGCGATGGGCGGCCACACCATCGGAGGCGGGCTCGAGCTGGCCCTGTCCTGCGACCTGCGGATCGCCGCGGCTCAGATCAAGTTCGCGATGCCGCCGGCCAAGCTCGGGCTGGTCTACTCCCACACCGGAATCCGCAAGTTCATCGATGTGATCGGCGCCGCGCGGACTCGCGAGCTGTTCCTCGTCGGCGGGCGGATCGACGCCGCCACCGCTCTCGACTGGGGTCTGGTCAACGCCGTGGTCGCTGCGGAGCAGATCGAGACGGCCGCCCTGGAGCTGGCCCGCCAGATCGCCGCCAACGCCCCGCTGGCGCAGCTCGGCAACAAGCGGGTGATCCGCGCCGTGCTCGACGCTCAGGCCGCGTTGCCGCCGGTCGTCGAGCAGGAGCTGCTGGAGCTGCGGCGCCGCTGCTTCTCATCGGAGGATTTCCGGGAGGGCGTGCGCGCGTTTGCCGAGAAGCGACCGCCCCAGTGGAAGGGCCGCTAGCTGCCTGGCGTCGAGACTCCGGGGCCGCAACCGAGCTGGAGCGCCGACCGCCTCGGCGATCCCGCGGCCGCGGTCGTGGTGGTGTTCGTCCACGGCGGCTTCTGGCGCGCCCGGTTCGGCGCCGAGACGCTCGCTCCGCTGGCTGAGCTCTGCGCCCGGGACGGGCACCGGGTCTTCAATCTCGAGTACCCGCGGATCGGGATGCCCGGCGGCGGCTGGCCCGGAACCGCCAACGCGGTCGCCGGCGGCGTCGAGTCGGCTGTCCGCGACGCCGCGGGCCGGCCGGTGGTGCTGGTCGGTCATTCAGCCGGCGGGCACCTGGCACTGTGGGCCGCCGGGGAAAGCTCGGCGCCGGAGCGCGCGCCGGCGTTGGTGATCTCGTTGGCCGGCGTGGCCGACCTGGAGGCAGCGGCCGAGGCGGGACTCGGGCAGGGGGCGACGGTGCAACTGCTCGGAGCCGATCCGGGCGCCGCTCCCGAGCTCTACGCCCAGGCGAGCCCGATCCGGCGACTGCCGCTGGGGACACCGACGGTGCTGATCCACGGCGACGCCGACGATCGCGTCCCGGTGCAGCAGAGTCGCGCTTACGCGGAGGCGGCGAGCCGCGCCGGCGATCGCTGCGAACTGCACGAGCTCAAGGGGGTAGACCACTTCGCGGTGATCGAACCGGACGGGCCGGCCTGGCCGCTCATCCGCAGCCGGCTGCAAGCCCTGGCGTCGGCCTGACCCCTCGGCGATGGTCCCATCCCGCGAGATCAATACGATGGCGGGCCGATGCCACGCCTGACGATCCCGGTCCGATGCCACCGCTGATTTCCCGCGAGGAGGCCCTGCGCCTCGGCGAGCTGGAGGATCGCGCCGAGATCGAAGCGCTGGTGCAGCGCGCCTGGGAGGCGCGCGTGAGCCGGTTCGCCGACTCGACCGACATGTGCTCGCTGGTCAATGCCAAGTCCGGCGGCTGCGCGGAGGACTGCGGCTTCTGCGCGCAGTCCAAGTACGCCGAGGCCGAGACGCCGCTGCATGCGATGATGGAGCCGGAGCAGATCCTGGAACACGCCCGCGCGGCCGAGGCGGCGGGGGCGCACCGCTTCTGCATGGTCACCCAGGGCCAGGGACTCTCCAGGCGCGATTTCGAGAAGGTGCTGGCGGGCGCGCGACTGGTGGCGGAGCACACCAACCTCAAGCGCTGCGCCTCGATCGGCCACATCTCGGTGGCCCGCGCCACGGCGCTGCGCGACGCCGGCATCCAGCGCGTCCACCACAACGTCGAGACGGCCGAGTCCTACTACCCCGAGGTTTCGACCACGGTCCGCTACGAGGGCCGCCTGCGCACGATCGACGCCGTCCGCGAGGCCGGGTTGGAGACCTGCGTGGGCGGGATCCTGAACCTGGGCGAGACCCGCGAGCAGCGGGTGGAGATGGCGTTCGAGCTGGCGGGGATCAATCCCACCAGCGTCCCGATCAACCTGCTCAACCCGCGGCCGGGGACCAAGTTCGGTGACCGCGAGCCGATGGATCCGTGGGACGTGGTCAAGTGGATCGCGATCTTCCGGCTGATCCTGCCCGAGGCGCTGTTCAGGCTCTGCGGGGGACGGGTCGAGAACCTGGGGGAGCTCCAGTCCACCGCGGTCCGGGCCGGCCTCAACGGCGTCATGATGGGCAACTTCCTCACCACGCTGGGCAACACGCCCGACCAGGACCGGGAGATGTTCCAGGAGCTCGGGCTGAACGTGGCGCCGCAGGCCGACAACGGCTCCAATCCGAGGCCGGACAATCGATCGGGCTGGCTGGCGGGCGAGACGCCTGATCTCATTGAGCCGGTGCTCGCGGCCCCGGAGCCCGCGGCGGCCACGCTGAACGTGCGGCTGTGGGACCCCTCCACGCAGCTGCGGTTCGCGGGCAAGCGGTCCGTGCCCCCGCGGCCGGACGGCGCGCCCAACCGGGCCCCGGATCACGCGGCGCCGTGAACCCCGCGTGCAGGGCTGCTTTGTCACCGGCACCGACACCGGCGCCGGCAAGACCGTGCTCGCGGCGGCGATCGTCGCCGCCCTGCGCACCAGCGGGGTGGCCGTCCGGGCGCTGAAGCCGGTCATGACCGGTCTCGACGCGCCGTCGTCAACTGCCTGGCCGCCTGATCACGAACTGCTGGCGGCAGTCGCGGGGTGCCGGCCTGACGAGGTGGTGCTGTCCACCTACGGGCCGGCCGTATCTCCGCACCTGGCGGCGCAGCTGGCGGGACGAGCACTGTCGCTCGCCGAGCTGTGCGCCGGCGTGCGCGGCGCGGCCGGCGCCGGCGAGGTCCTGGTCGTGGAGGGCGTGGGGGGACTGCTGGTGCCACTCGACGCGCACTGCGACGTGCGCGACCTCGCGCGTGAGCTGGGGCTGGCGCTGATCGTCGCGGCGCGCCCCGGTCTGGGAACGATCAACCACACGCTGCTCACGCTCGAGGCCGCCCGCGCGGCTGGGCTGCCGGTGGCGGCAGTGGTTCTCACCCCGTGGCCCGACGAGCCGGGGGTGGTGGAGCGCTCCAACCTGGAGACGATTGCGAACCGCGGCCGCGTCGAGGTCGGGACGCTCGGATACGTGGCGCGGGCCGATCGCGAGTCCCTGGCGGCGGCCGCGTCATCGCTCCCTCTGCAGCGGTGGCTGAACTAGGGTGAGCGCAGCCCGGTGCGGACGATCAGTCCTCGTAAGGGGCGAAGTCGCGCTTGCGCGCCCCGCACACCGGACAGAACCAGGTGTCGGGAATGTCCTCGAACTCGGTGTCCGGCGGAATTCCACCGTCCGGGTCGCCTTCCGCGGGGTCGTAGATGAAGCCGCAAGATTCACACATGTATTTCACGCTCGGAAGCGTAGTGCAGGGTCGCGGAAATCTCTCTGCACTGGCGACCGGCCAGTCTGTGTAGGGTCGCTGCCGTGACCATCGACCGGCCCGGACCTGGCGAGGAGCTCAACCCCGGCGCGGAGACCGTGCCGCGGCTGGCGGCCACGGTGATCCTGCTCCGCGGCGGCGACGGCGGCCTCGAGGTGCTGCTGGCCCAGCGCAATCCGGCGGCCCGGTTCATGGGCGGCGCGTGGGTGTTCCCCGGCGGCGCGGTCAGCGCCGAGGACGGCGAAGGCGAGCAGGCGCTGCGGGCGGCGGCGGTCCGGGAGCTGCGCGAGGAGGCCGGGGTCGAGCTGGCGCAACCGAGCGAGCTGGTTCCGTTCTCTCGCTGGATCACCCCCGCCGAGGTCAAGATCCGCTACGACACCTGGTTCTTTCTGGCCACCCTGCCCGCCGGCGCCGAACCGCGGATCGATGGCGAAGAGGTGGTGGATGCGCGGTGGTTCGCTCCCGCCGCCGCACTCCAGGCGGCAGACGCGGGCGAGATCCTGCTGGTGTTCCCGACCATCAAGCATCTGCAACAGCTCACCGGGTTCGAGTCGGCGAACCAGTTGCTGGAACACGCCGGCTCACAGACCATCCGTCCGGTCCAGCCGCGGGTGGTTCGCACCGGCGAGACGGCCCGGGTCGTGTTGCCCGGCGAGCCCGGCTACGACGACTGAAGGCGAGGCGATGTCCGCATCGAAGCTGACCGTGGCAGTAACCGGCCCCACCGGCGACATCGGGCGCTCGCTGCTGCGTGCGCTCGAGCGCCGCAGCGAGGTCGGGCGGATCACGGCGATGGCCCGGCGCCGGTTTGATCCCGGCCGCCGAGGGGCTGCGCAAGACCGAGTACCGCCAGGGCGACGTCCTCGATCCAGACGCCGTGGCGGAGGTGTTGGCCGGAGCCGATGTGGTGGTGCACCTGGCCTTCGTGATCATCGGCGATCTGGAGGAGACCACCGCGGTCAACCTCCAGGGGTCGCGCAACGTGTTCGAGGCGGCGCTGCAGGCCGGCGCCACGCGGCTCGTCTACGCCTCGTCGGTGGCCGCCTACGGCTTCCACGCCGACAACCCGCCGCTGCTGACCGAGGACGTCGAGACGCGCGGGACCGACCGCCACTACTACTCGGCCCAGAAGGCCGAGCTGGAGCACGCCCTGCGCGAGCTCCTCGAGGGCACGAACATCGACGCCTACGTGTTCAGACCCTGCATCGTCGCGGGACCCGACGCGCTGACGATGGTGCAGAGCATCCCCTACATCCAGCTGTCGGAGCGAATGCCACAGCCGTTGCTCCGGGCGCTCGAGTTCATGCCCGCGCTCAAGCCGGTGATTCCCGATCCCGGCGTCCCGTTCCAGCTCGTCCACCACGACGATGTCGCCAGCGCCTTTCGAGCGGCCGTGCTGGGGCGGGGCGCACCCGGTGTCTACAACCTCGCCGGCCCCGGCACGCTGACGATGGCCGACCTGGCCGATGCGCTCGGCTGGTACAGCGTTCCGGTGCCGGACCTGGCGATGGGCGCCGCCGCCGAGCTGGTGGCCCGGCTCCCGTTCGTCCCGGCCGAGGCGCAGTGGATCGAGAGTCTCCGCCGGCCGGTGCTGATGGACACCCGCAAGGCCCGCAAGGAGCTCGGCTGGCGTCCGCGCCACGACGCGCGCGAGACGCTGCGCGAGATGGTCGCCACGGCACGCTCAGAGCGTCTGATCAGATAGGCGGCGGGGGACGGAAGTCCAGTCGGTGGCCCACAACTGAGTCAGCCTCCGCCGTAGGCGACCACCAGGTCGGTCAGCACTCCGACGACAAAGCCCCCGGTCAGCATGAACAGCTCCAGCTCGCGATAGCCGAATCGCCGCATCCCGTTCCACACCTCACCGATGACGAACAGGATCGCGCCGCCGGCGATCGCATAGAAGGCCAGCTCGAGGGCGTGGCTGGTGACCTCATAGCCGACGAGCGAGCCCACGAAGGTGGGACCGCCGCCGATCAGGCCGGCCAGCCCAAGCCAGCGCCAGGACGGGCGCACGTCGCCCAGCGGCCCGACGATGCCAAAGCCCTCGGTGGCGTTGTGCAGCGCGAAGCCGATGATCAGCACCGTGGCGAGGCTGATCGCGCCCGCCCGGGCCGCGACTCCGATCGCAAGGCCCTCCGCGAAGTTGTGGACTCCGATCGCGGCGGCAATGGTGAGCCCCGTGCGCAGCGCGCTGCTGCGCGCGGCCTCGAGCTCTCGGGCCACCAGGTCGGGCTCCACTGCCGTCACGGTCGCCACGTCGGCGCCGCCGGCGATCGGCGGGCGACGCGAGCCGAGACGGCGCAGGCGGCGCTGCAGCATGGCCAGCCCGGCGCTACCGAGCCCGAAGCCGGCCCCCAGCAGCACCACCAGCCAGACGGTGTAGGCCAGTGACTCGCGGTCATCCTTGAGCCGCTGCACGGCTTCGTTGACGATCCCGAGCCCGTGCGAGAGGACATCGACGAAGATGAAGGCCAGCACGCCGACCGCGAACATCGCCAGCGCCACGCGGGCGCGGGTGCTCAGCAGGGTCATCCGGCCGACCGGGAGCCCCAGAAAGATGGTGAATCCGGCTAGCGCTCCGAGAAGGACTGTCTGGGCAAAGGACATGATCGCATCTTAGGTGACCCTAATTCCCGAGCGGCGAGACTACCATGGCTACGGCGTGACCGCGCCACGTGGGTAAGCGATCGCACAGCGCCGTGCCGACGGCGGTGCTTTTAGTTGCGGTGCTAGGTGTCGGCGTTGAGGTCCGGCAGGCCCACCGTCTGAAGCCAGTGACTGACCGTGATGTTCAACTGCGTGAACTCCCCGGTCCAGATCAGGACGCCCATCGATATCAGGACGGCGCCGCCCACGCCGATGATCAGCGGATAGTGCCGCTTGACCACGGCGAAAGCCGCGGTCGCGGTACCGAACGCCAACCCTGTGATCAGGAAAGGCACGCCCAGCCCGGCGCAGTACACCGCGAGCAGGATGGCGCCGTGGGAGGCTGAGTTGGAGGTTCCCGCCGCCGTGACGATCGCCCCGAGCGTGGGCCCCGTGCACGGCGTCCAGGCGAGCGCGAACGCGGCGCCGGTGAGCACCGGCCCGCCGCGACCGGCGCGCTGCATGAGCCGATCGACGTGCCACTCGCGACCGAACGCCGGGACCAGCGGCGCGAGCAGGAACAGCACTCCCATCGCGATGATCACGGCGCCGGAGATCTTGAGCGCGGCCGGGCCCGTCAGGGCGCCCCGCAGGGCCCTCTGTCCGAGCAGGCCCAGGGCGATGAAGATGAACGAGAAGCTGCCCACGAAGGCCAGGCTCGGCCCGATCACCCGCCGCGTGCGGATCTGCGAGGGCTCCACGCCCGCCACCGCCGAGATGTAGCCGGGCACCAGCGGCAGCACGCACGGGGACAGAAACGAGATCAACCCCGCGCCGAAAGCCACCGGAATTCCGATGCCCGAAGCCGCGTCCACCATGTGACCGGAGAGTAGCGGCGCTCGGGACCCCGCCCGGCCCGGGCGTTGAAGATCAGACCTTCGGTTGCCCCCGCCGGCGGTTGCCTCGGGTGGTAGCTTGGGCGCAGATGACTGCTACCGCCACCGCACTCAAGAACTTCATCGACGGCGAGTTCGTCGACTCCGCCGAGGGCCAGACCGAGCCGATTCTGAATCCCGCCAACGGCGAGGTGATCGCTAAAGCTCCGCTGTCGAGCCCGGAGGATGTCGACCGTGCCGTCGCCGCCGCCAAGCGCGCGTTTGACGGGTGGGCCACGACCACGCCCGGCGAGCGCGCGTCCGCCATGCTCAAGCTCGCGGATGCGATCGAGGAGCACGCCGACGAGATCTCCGAGATCGAGTCCGACAACGCGGGCAAGCCGATCAATGCCTTTCGCGGCGACGAGATCCCGTTCATGGTCGACAACCTGCGGTTCTTCGCCGGCGCCGCCAGGTGCCTGGAGGGGCGAGCCGCCGGCGAGTACGCCAGCGGTTACACCTCGATCATCCGTCGCGAGCCGGTCGGGGTGATCGCACAGATCGCGCCCTGGAACTACCCCCTGATGATGGCGGTGTGGAAGATCGGCCCGGCGCTCGCCGCCGGCAACACGGTGATCATCAAGCCCGCCGAGACGACTCCCATGTCGCTGCTCAAGGTGGCCGAGTACGCGGCGGAGATCTTCCCCAAGGGTGTGCTCAACGTGGTCACCGGACACGGGGACCCGACCGGACAGGCCATGGTCACCCACCCCGACGTCGACATGGTCTCGCTGACCGGTTCGGTCGGCACCGGCAAGTGGATCGCTCGGGCCGCCGCCGACACGCTGAAGCGAGTCCACCTCGAGCTCGGCGGCAAGGCTCCGGTGGTCATCTTCGACGACGTCGACCTCGACACCGCGCTCGAGACGATCGCGGGAACCGGTTATTACAACGCGGGCCAGGACTGCACCGCGGCCACGCGGGTGCTGGCCGGCCCCAAGGTCCACGACGACGTCGTCGCCGGCCTGGTGGAGCAGGCCCGGGGGCTCGTCCTCGGTGACACTCGCTCAGCGGACACGACACTGGGACCGCTGAACTCAGCGCGTCAGCGCGAGCGCGTCGAGGGGTTCCTCAGCCGCAAGCCGGGTCACGCCGAGATCGCGACCGGAGGCCACGAGCCGTCCGGCCCCGGCTTCTTCCTCGAGCCGACCGTCGTCGCCGGGCTTCACCAGGACGACGAGATGATTCAGCAGGAGATCTTTGGCCCGGTCATCACCGTGCAGCAGTTCTCCGACGAGGCCGAGGCAATCGCCTGGGCCAACGGCACGCCGTACGGTCTCGCCTCCTCGGTGTGGACGCGCGACGTCGGCCGGGCCATGCGCGTCTCGAACGCGCTGCGGTTCGGCTGCGTGTGGATCAACGACCACATCCCGCTGGCCTCGGAGATGCCCCACGGCGGCTTCAAGCAGTCCGGCTACGGCAAGGATCTGAGCATGTACGCGCTCGAGGACTACACCGAGGTCAAGCACGTGATGGTCTCGCTGGCCTGAGCTCAGGCCCCCCGGGATCCGCGATGCGGGGTCCCGATCCGTGATGCCGGAGTCCCGATCCGCGATGCGGGATAGTCTCCCCGGGGACGAAGTTCGCAACCTTCACCACCACCACGCGTTAGAGTGGGGCAGATTCAAAAGTGGAAGCTTCAGCCCTCCCAGCATCGGTAGGCTTGGTTCGACCCCGGATCGCGATCGGTGCGTCGCTTCTCCGAATCCGCTCCGACGAGCAACTGGTATCGCTGTTCAGATCTGGCAACGAGGACGCCTTCCGGATCATCCACGACCGCTACCGGCCGCGAATGCTGGCCTACACGCGGCAGATGCTCCACGGCTCACGCCAGGACCCCGAGGATGCGGTGCAGGAGGTTTTCGTCCGCGCCTACGGCGGTCTGCGCGCCACCAACCGGGACCTGGCTCTCCGGGCCTGGCTCTATCGCATCGCCCACAACCGCTGCATCGACGAGCTGCGCCGGCCCCGGCCGATGTTGTGCGAGGAGATCGACGCGACCGCGACCGCGGCTCATGATCCCTTCGTCAAGGTCGAGCAGCGCGACGCGCTGCGGCGCCTGATCGCCGACGTCCAGCGCCTGCCCGAACAGCAACGCTCGGCGCTGCTGATGCGCGAGCTGGCGGGGATGGCGTACACCGACATGTCGGGAGCGCTGGGCGTATCGGTTCCGGCCGTCAAATCGCTGCTGGTCCGAGCCCGGGTCGGGCTGGCGCAGGCCAGCGAAGCCCGTGACACCTCCTGCTCGGCCATTCGCGACGACGTCATCCAGGCCCACGACCGGGGCGTGCGCACCAGCGGTCTGGCCCGCCGCCACATGCGCGACTGCTCAAGCTGCCGCCAGTTCCGGTCCGACGTGCGCGGCGTGAGCCGCCAGTTCGCCGCTCTGACGCCGACGCTGGGACCGATCGGTGTGATCGCCCACCTGCTCGGCTTGGGCGGTGGCGGTGGCGGGGCTGCGGCCGGAAGCGGCGCGGCGGGTGGGGCGGCCGGAGCCGCGGGTGGCGGTGCCGCCGCCTCGGCGGGCGGTGGTGCTGTGGCCTCAGCGGGCGTGCTCGCCGGGGGGGCCGGTCATGTCGTCACGTTGCTCGCCGCGGCCGTCGTCACGGCTGGCGGAGCCGTGGAGATCCAGCGCACGCTGGCGGCGCCCGTACACCACCACGCCGCCCAGCACCGTCTCGCGGCCGACCGCCCGGACCCGGCGTCAATTCCATCCGCCGCCCTTCCTGCCTCGGCGCCGGCGGCACCCGCTGCCGCTGCCGCCGCGACCGCGACCGCGGCCAGCCCTGCTGCGGCGGGTCAGATAAGCGGCCCGGGTGCGACCAAGACCCCCGCTTCGTTCTCGTCCTCGTCGTTGACGACGGCCGGCTCGAGCCTCAGCAACCCCGCTGCGACCAGGTCGCTGCCCATAACCGAAACGCTCGATCCGGACAGGATGATGTACGGGCCGAACAACTCCCCCACGACGAGCGGCTCCGGCACCGGCCCGGTCTCCACGGGCGGCACGCCCGGCACCACGACTGGTGCCGGGGGGACAACGGGGCCCGGCGGCACCACGAGCCCCGCGGGGCCGGGTAGCCCCAGCGGTTCGGGGACGACCACCGGCCCGGGCACCGCCACCGGGGGTGGGTCGGGGTCCACAGGTTCGGGGACGACCACCGGGTCAGGCTCCACCGCCGGCAGCGGGTCGGGGTCCACGACCGGTTCCGGCAGCACGACCGGGTCGGGCAGCAGCACCGGGTCGGGCAGCAGCACCGGGTCGGGCAGCAGCACCGGGTCGGGCACGACCGCTAAGGGCGCCACTGGCACGGGCGGCTCGGGCGCCACCGGCTCCGGTAGCTCCAGCACGGTGCGCACCAGTGGCTACGGCAGGAGCAGCGGAGGTGCGAGCACCCGCGGCTCGAAGCTCCGCGGAAAGTTGGGCGCAAGCGCCCCCAGCCGCAGTGCCGGCCACCGCACCAGCACCTCCCGGGGCGACGCAGCCGGCAAGCGCGGCGCGGGCTCGTCCAGCCACAAGGAGGTCGGCGTGATCGGCATCCTCGGCGGGGGCAGCACGGGTACCGGCGCGGTGGCGGCGTCGGTGACGGGCGGCTCGGCGAGCTCGACCGTGACCTCGCACAATTGAGCTGCGCCACCACGGCGCGACCGCAGTCAGACCTGTAAGCCCGATCGAGCCCTACTCCGAGCAGCTCGATCGCGAACCAGCGGGCCTGGGGGAGCACTACCTCGAGACGCTCGATCACGAGGAGCTGCACGTCTCACGGGGGCGGCGTTCCGGCCTCTACGCGATCATCGCTGTGCATTCCACCGCGCGCGGCCCCTCCCTGGGTGGCTGCCGGATGTGGTCCTACAGTGACGCGCGAGCGGCCGTGCGCGACGCCCTGCGCCTGTCGCGAGCGATGACGCTGAAGGCGGCGGTGGCCGATCTGGGCCTCGGTGGCGGCAAGGGTGTGGTGATGGCGCCGCCGGACCAGCGCTTGACGGGCGATCGGCGCCGCGCTGCGCTCCTGGACTTCGCCGACGCGGTGCAGGCCCTGGCCGGCCGCTACATCACCGCCGAGGATGTGGGCACCTCCAGCCGAGACATGAGCGTGATCTCAGAGCGGACGCCGCACGTGGCCGGCCTGGCACGACGCCGTGGCGGATCCGGAGATCCCAGCCCGATGACCGCACTGGGCGTGGAGGCGGCGATTCAGGCGTCCTGCGAGCTCGCCTTCTCCGATCGAACGCTGCGCGATCGATCGATCGCCGTGGTCGGCCTCGGTCACGTCGGCTCGCGGGTGGCCAAGCGGTGTGCGCGCGCGGGCGCCCGGCTGACCCTGGCCGACGTCGACGAGGGCAAGCGGAGTCTGGCCGAGCAGCTCGGAGCCCACTGGTGCACTCCTGAGGAGGCGCTCGAGAGCGATGCCGACGTACTCGTCCCGTGCGCCCTCGGTGGCCTATTGGACCACGTGACGGTCCCGCGGTTGCGCTGCCGGGTCATCGCCGGCGCGGCCAACAACCAGCTGGCTGACGACGGCATCGCCGCGCTGTTGAGCCGGCGGGGGATCCTGTGGGCGCCGGACTTCGTCGTCAACGCTGGTGGCCTGATCAACATCGCGGAGGGGTTGGGCGGCTATGACCCGGTCGTGGCGCGAGCGCGAGTCCGGGCCATCGGGGACACCCTGAAGACGATCTTCCAACAGGCCGCCGACGACCGGACGACTCCGCTCACTGCTGCGTTGGAGCTGGCCCGGCGCCGCCTGACGGCTCGGTGAGCGCAACCGAGACGGGTCGCTGCACGCCACTCGGCAGCCGTCCCTCGTCGGCGAGCTTGTCCAGGTGTGCGGCGAGGGTCACCGCGGCGGCCGGACGCAGCAGCTCCGGCACGTCGCCCCAGGCGGCATCGAGCATCTCGTCCACCGACCGGGCCCCGGCGCGCAGTCCCGCCAGCAACCGGCGCTCACGGTCCAGGCGATGGTCGATGTACTCGGCGAGCTTGGCGTCTGGGTCCTTGACCGGCGGGCCGTGGCCGGGGCAGAGGATCGCAAGCTCGCGCCGGCGCAGCCGCTGCAGTCCCCCCAGGTAGCCGGCCAGGGCATGAGGGTCGGGCGCGATGAACACGCTCCCCTCCCCCAGCACCGCGTCTCCGCTGAGCCCGAGGTCATCGATCACGAAGGCGACGTGGTCCGGGGCGTGGCCTGGCGTGAGGACTGCCTCGAGCGGCCCGAAGCGCGTGCCCTCGGCGAGCCTGACGTCAACATCACCACGGGCGGCGGCCAGCGGCGCCCCGGGAAGGCGCTCGCGGATGGCCGGCACCGCCGCGGCGTGATCGGCGTGGTCGTGCGTCAGCGCGATACCCCCCAGTCCGCCCCGACGGCTGATTTCGGCCTCGACCTCGCGCACGTGCGCCTCCAGGTCGGGACCGGGGTCAACGAGCCAAGCCGGGGCCCGGCCGACGATCCACGAGTTGGTGCCGCTCAGCGTGAAGGGCCCGGGATTGTCCGCCCGGATTCCGACGATGTCATGGTCAGGGATCTCGACCCGGGTCACTGCTTGAATAGTCAACCATGGCGGCCGCCGCGGACGACCCGCCCCCCAGCGGCGAACAATCCGCTCCCGACCGAGGGGAGCCTGAGAGCCTGGAGGTCACCGAGCCCGGTCGTAGCTTGTGGCGCGGGCTGATCTCGCTTTCGCTCCTGGTCCTGGTCGTCGTCGGCCTGCTGCTGGCCGTCCCCGGCCTGCACGGCGTCGCCGACCAGGTGGCCGACATGAAGGCCGGCTGGCTGGTCGTGGCCGTGGTGCTCGAGATCCTGTCCTGCCTTGGCTACGTGGTCGCGTTCCTGCAGGTGTTCGATCGAGCGCCGGTGCGGTTCGGCGCGCGCGTCGCGCTGAGCGAGCTCGCGTTCGGGGCGGCGGTGTCACTCGGCGGGGCGGGCAGCATCGCGGTCGGAGCGTGGCTGCTAGTGGAGCGCGGGGGCGAGCCCACCCGGATCGCCGAACGCTCGGCGGTCCTGTTCCTGCTCACCAGCGCGATCAACGTGGTCACGCTCATCCTGGCGGGACTCGGGCTGTTCCTCGGCATCCTGCCCGGCCCCAGCAATCCGTTGCTGAGCGTCGTGCCCGCCGGCGTGGGCGCCGCCGCGCTGGTGTTCTTCCTGGCGCTGCCTCGCTTCAGTGAGCGGCTGGCGGCCGCTCGGTCGCCGGGACGAATCCGCACCCTCTTGACCGAGGTCGCGAGCAGCATTCGCCAGACCGAGCAGGTGCTGTTCACCCCGGACTGGCGGATCCTCGGGGCGGTCGCGTTCCTGTGGTGCGACATCGGTGTCCTGGCCGCCTGCTTCGCCGCGGCCGGCGTCGTGCCCCCGCTGGCCGTCCTGGTGCTCGCCTACCAGATCGGCTACATCTCGAATCTGATCCCCGTCCCCGGCAACATCGGCATTCTCGACGGCAGCCTGGTCGGGATGCTCGTCCTGTACGGGGTTCCGGCCACGCTCGCCACCGCGGCCACCGTGGTCTACCACGCCATCGCCCTCTGGATCCCGGCGCTGTGGGGGACGATCGCGTTCCTGATCCTGCGGCGCACGCGGGGCCAGCCCCTCACGCTGCGGCCCCCGCGTGAAGTCCGCCGCAGCCAGCGCCGGGAGGCCCGGAGGGAGCGATCCGGTCGGTGAACCCACCGATGAGGACGCGCGACGACATCGGTCTTAACTGTGTGCCAAGGCCCTGCGCCCCGATCGAAAGGATCAAGCGATGTCGGCTACCCGCATCACAGACGTCACCTCAATCGACCTCGAGGAGCTTCGTATCGGACCCACAGCGGCGCTCTTCGAGGGCGGCCCGCGCGCCGGCGCCGGTATCACCATGTTCATCGTGCGAACGCCTCCGGGCAGGTTCGTCGAGCTGCACACGCACCCCTACCCGGAGACGTTTGTCCTGCTCGCGGGCACCGGCCGGTGGACAGCGGGCGACCAGGTCATCGAAGCCGAGGCGGAGCGCATTATCTCGGTGCCTGCCGACACGCCGCACGGCTTTCGCAACACCGGTGACGGGCCGTTGCTGGTGGTGGCAGTCCACGAATCCCCGACGCTCGTCCAGACCTTCCTCGGGGAGGAGCCCGTCTAGCCCTCGCCCCCCGAGCGGGCGTGGTGGTCCACACCGTCTTCGGTTGAGACGTGAGCGAGGGGGTGGGAGTGGACGTAGTTGCCGTGGGCGTGCAGATCACCGCCGGGGGGCCGACCGCTCGAGGTGTGTTCGTGATTCGGGTTTGCGACCGGGGGCGGCGTCGCTTGGCAGCGTTCGCAGAGGCCGACGATCGCGAAGTGGGTGAATCGCGCGGCGTAGCCGAATCGTTTCTTGATGCTCCTGCGCACAGGTTCGAGTTGGTCGGGCGTGACCGCGGTGACCTTCGCGCACCGCTCGCAGTAGAGGTATTCGACTTCGTGGCGCCCGACGAGTGCGTAGAGGCCGGGTCCGTGTCCGAGGTGGACGTGGCGGATCAGGCCGTAACGCTCGAGCACCTCGAGGTTTCGATAGATCGATGATTCGTCGATCGACAGGATGTCGGCGAGGTGCACCGCCGAGACCGGGCCGTCGGCGGCGAAGAACGCTTCGAGCACGAGGCGCCGGGGGGTGGAGAGGCGCATGCCGCCCTGGCGGACCGCACGGATCGCCTCCTCGATCGTGTCGAACGCGAGCGGCGGTGTTTGTGCAGCGACGGTCACGAGATCAGGCGTCGGCCCTGGCTGCAGCTGATCGGGCTTCGGCCTGCTGCATTCCGGCGGTCCACCTCTCCTCGATCCGCGCGAAGCGCCAGATCGCGAGCGAGATGACCCAGGTCGCGACGAACATGGCGACGATGATGAATCCGGCGGTGTTGATGTTGAAGTTCTGAAACCAATCGACGACCGACCCGGTCATCCCGAGCTTCTGCGTGATCAAGCCGACCAGCTCGATCGTGCCGATGAACAGCGCGACCGCGACCGACAGGCCGGTGATCGTGATGTTGTAATACACCTTGCGCACCGGCTTTGAGAACGCCCAGCCGTAGGCGAAGTTCATGAATGACCCGTCGATCGTGTCCAGCAGCGACATCCCGGCGGCGAACAGGACCGGCAGGCAGATGATCGCGTAGAACGGCAGTCCCGCCGCGCCGGCGCTCCCGGCGATCACCAGCAGCGCGACCTCGCTCGCGGTGTCGAACCCCAGGCCGAAGAGCACCCCGACCGGGTACATCTGCCGCGGCTCCTTGATCTTGTTCAGGCGCTTTCCGAACAGGCGGCTCATCAGCCCGCGCGAGTTGAGCTCCTTCTCGAGCTGCTCCTCGCTGTAGGCACCGCGTCGCATCTCGAAGAAGATCTTCACGATGCTGATGAGGATGATGATGTTCAGGATCGCGATCACGTAGAGAAACGTTCCCGACACGGTCGTGCCGATGACGCTGGTCGTCTTGTGAAACAGCGACCCGGTGTTGCGCACCGGATCAGCGAGCGCCTTGACGCCGACCGCGATCAGAAACGCGAGCCCGAACACGATCGTCGAATGCCCGAGTGAGAAGAAGAACCCGACGCTCAACGGGCGCTTGCCCTCGCTCATGAACTTCCGTGTCGTGTTGTCGATCGCCGAGATGTGATCGGCGTCGAACGCGTGGCGCAGACCCAGCGTGTAGGCGGTCACTCCGGTTCCGATCGCGAACGTGCCCGAGGATCCGAGGCTGTACTTGTGGGGCGCCACGACCAGGATCAGGATCCCGAACCCGACCACGTGCAGCCCCGCGATCACCGCCGCCATCCCCCCCGCCTGGCGCCACTCCCTCGGGGTCATCGAACCCCTCACGCGCTTCCACCGCGAGGCTGGCGACACCGGCACAGACGCAGTCCCCATCACGAGTCCCCTCTCAGGATCCGGCCGCCTCGAGCAGGCCACCGCTGATGACGATTGATACGCGGCAGCCCATCGGGCGGATCACCGAGAGCGAGAACCTATGGCGAGTCTCGCCCTAATGCAAGCGACTGGTAATTGTGAGCACCCCGAGCCACATCAGGCCGGCTCTGGCCTACGGTGGGCTGAGTGCGACCTGCAGCGAGACGGTCGTGCCGGTTTGGTCGCTGCGAATGTCGAGGTCGGCACCCAGGCTCTCGGCACGCTCGCGCATCCCCCGCAGACCGTGGCCGCGGAGCGCTGATGAGGATGGATCGGGCTTGAAGCCGTGCCCGTCGTCGGTGACCTCAACCGACAGGCGGGTCTCGGCGCCGGTGACCCTGACGATGATGCGTTGGCCGTCGGCGTGGCGGCAGGCGTTGGTCAGCGCCTCGCTGATGATGCGCAGCACCTCGGTTCCTCGGCGTCCGAACGATCCGGTGGGCAGATCATCGTCGGTCTCGAGGACCATGTCGCAGTTGGGCGCCGTCTCGCGTTTGAGCTCGACGAGCTCGCGGAGGGCCTCGGAGAAGCGCCGTTCGTCATCGTGATCCAGGCTCAGGTCGTAGATGGCGGCGCGGAGCTGCAGGCCAGCCTGCTGCAGGATCGCCTGGACTTCACCGGCGCCGGCCCGGGTGTCTCTGGCGTTGACGATGACGGCGGTCGTCAGACTTTGGAGCGCTCCGTCATGAAGGTCGCGGGCGATGCGCTTGCGCTCAGCTTCGCGGACATCCTCGAGACGAGTATCCGCAGCCGCACGTTGCCCTTGTGCCTCTCGGAGGGCCTCCTCGGCCCGCTTGCGCTCGCTGATGTCTCGGTGGATCGTGAGGTAGCCGGTGATCTCGTCCTGCTGTCCTCGCAGCGCGGCGCTGACGAGCTCGACGTCGACCGTGGTCCCGTCCTTGCGCGTGACGGCCACCTCGCCACGCCAGCGTCCGTTCTCGGCGAGCTCTCCACGCATCTCGTCTCGCCCCTCTTCGCTCAGGCTGGTCACAGCCACGTCGTTGACGTGCCGGCCGAGGACCTCCGCCGCCTTCCACCCGTAGAGCCGTTCGGCCCCCTTGTTCCAGACCGTGAGGAAATAGCGCTCGTCCATCGCAACAACGCCGTCGTCGGTGTTGTCGAGCAGCCCGGCCAGGTTGGTGAGTCGCTCCTCTTGGCGCTTGCGCTCAGTGATGTCGGTCATCGTCAGGACCGCCGCGACGATCTTGCCGTGCTCGTCGCGCACCGGGGAGGAATTGCAGCAGATGAACACGCGCGGGCGATCCGGCAGGGCGTAGAAGAACTCCTCCTCGGCGATCTCCTCGCCGGATGTGATCGAGCGGACCGCCGGCCAGTCGCGTCGCTCATAGCGCCGACCGTCAGCGTGGAAGATCTCGATCGCGCCGTCGAGGTCCGCCGGCATGTCGTAGCCGAGCTGCCGGCTGGTGAGGTCCCGCGCTCGGGGATTGGCGTAGATCACCTGGCCGGAGGCGGTGATGACGCTGATTGCCACTGGAGCCTGCCGGACCAACTCCTCGAAACCGAGCCCCGCGATTTCCTCGGGGGCCGCCGAGGGCATCAGCCGCCCGCAACACGGGAACCACGCGGAGGCACCGCATGCACCCAGTATCCACCCTCCCGGTACCCGATGCGAGGGGAGGAAGCCGGGACGCCCGGTTCAGATGGTTGGGCTTCGCTGGAGGTTTTTGACCGTGGTGAGGAGTTGGTCGAGGTGATCGAGCTTGTTCAGCGCGGCCGCCGCGCCGCGTTGGAGCGCCTGGGCCACCCCGTCGGGGTCGATCGATGAGGTGAGGACGACCGCTGTGGCGTGCGGGTTGGCGGCGTGGAGCTCGGGGATGAGGTCGGTCCCGTTGCCGTCGGGAAGCGAGAGATCGAGGATCGCGATATCGACGCCCTCGAGCAGTCGGCGTGCCTCTGTCAGTGATCCTCCGTGGACGACGGTGAAGCCCGGCTCGTGATGAAACGTCGCCACGATGGCTTCACGGACCAGCGCCTGATCTTCGACGACCAGCACACGCGTGTGTCCGTCCTGACGGTCGGGCGGACCCGGCACGCCGGGACTCATACAACGCGCAGGCAGTGCGGGCGTCGCTTGGGCGCGAGCGCGGACATGGCCGAGCAGTGTCGATGAATCGCCGCTGGACCGCCATCCCCCATACAGGCGATCTTTGCGTCACGTGCGGCGCGGCTTTACGATCACGCTCCCTCGACCATGATCAGGTCCCCGAGGTTGCTCTCGAGTCGCATCTGCTTGAGCGGCGCGTACTCCACCGAGTCATACCAACGCATGAGCGCGTCGCGGTCGTCGAACTTCAAGATAGTGATCGCGAGCGGATCCCAATCACCTTCCAGCGGCGTCACGGCGCCCCGCGCCACGAGCACCTCACCGCCGAACTCCCGGATCTGCGGGATGACTCGCCGGCCATACTCCTTGGAGACTTCCTCGTCAGTGATCTCCGTCCGGGAATAGATGATGTACGCGGCCAAGTGATTCCTCTCGCTCGGATCGACGGCCGTACCGTACGCGATGCTCAGGTTTCGGCGCCGGGAGCCGCTCCTTAGGGGCCGTTTTGGTCGGCGTTTGGTCGCCGGAGGCAGAATGTGCGCACGCGACTCCGCGTCGCGACTGCAACCGACGGAGACCGAGGGGGAGCATCGTGTTCGGCAACCACAAGAAGCTGTACAGCGAAGGCGCACAGACCGAGGGCGTGGTGATGAGCAGCCGCGTTGGGACGCCGGGCAACTACACGAACCAGCTTGTCACCGTCCAAGCGAAGTTGCCGGATGGCTCGACGGTCGAGTTCAAGAAACACATGCTGGACTGGAACGACGTCGGCGTCATCTATGTGGGAACTGTCGTGCCTGTCCGCTATGACCCGTCTGACCACTCCAAGATCGTGCTCGACATCCCGGCGATGAAGGAGCGCTACCAGCAGTCCGAGGCCGCTAAGCAGGCTGGGCTCAATGCCGAGGTGGCGCAGCTTGGCGAGCCAGGTTCGCCGGCGTTCGGCGGCGCGCCCATCCGGATGGTCACCGGCCTCGGCGATCTGGGTGCGCTGAAGGCCCAGATCGCTCAGGCCGCCGCCCAAAACCCGGGGTCAAGCCGTGATCCGGTCGATCGCCTGGCGAAGCTCGCTGCCCTGAAGCAGCAGGGTCTCCTCAGCGAGGCGGAGTTCGCGGCAGCGAAGGCCAAGATCCTCAGCGAGAGCTGACCGGCGAAGACCAGCCGTAATGTTTTAGGGGGTGCTGGCCACAACGGTTGCGGATGCGCGGTGACTCCGATCGGCGGGCGCAGTTCGAGGCAATGTTTGCCGCGCATCACGACGCGGTTCGCCGTTACGTCGTTCGCCGACAAGCGGGTGCCCTGGTCGATGACGCGATCGCTGACACGTTCCTCGTCGCCTGGCGGCGCCTGGACGAGATCCCCGACCGGACGCTGCCATGGCTGCTCGGAGTCGCTCGACGGGTCCTCGCCGACCAGCGCCGGGCCGTCCGTCGCCGGCGATCGCTGAGCGAGCGGCTGCACGTCGGCGCCTGGGCGGATGGCGTGGCCCGTGACTGGGAGCCACCCGCCGGCCTGACGCCGGAGCTCGCTTCCGCGCTCGCCGCGCTGACCGAACACGAGCGTGAAGCGCTGCTGCTCGTCGCCTGGGATGAGCTGTCCGCTGCCGACGCCGCGCGGGTTGCCGGATGCAGCGCCGCGGCGTTCCGCGTCCGCCTGCACCGGGCCCGCCGGCGGGTCATGGACCGGTTGGGGGTACAAGAAGCAGCCAGCGTGAACGCGACCAAGGAGCAGCTGACATGAACGATCGTGTGATCGAGCGGATCGCGCGCGAGGATCCAGCGGTCGGTTGCCGATCAGACACGGCCAACGAGCTGCTGGCTCGGCTGCTGCACGAGATCGACGGCACCGACCCACCGCCGGCTGGCGTCCCTGTGCGCCGCCGGCTTGGGCGGGTCGCGGCGCCGGCCGCCGCCGCCCTGGTCAGCGTCGCGGTCGCCGTTCGCGGCGATTGGGTTGCTGGGACATAAGCGTCGCCTCTCTAGCTCGGCCCCCCGCCGCACGCTCCCGGTCTCGGTCGTTGCCTTGGGATCGGTGCGCGTCGCAGCCGGGACGGAGGTACTGCTCGCTCACGAGGGGTCCCTGTGGATTGCCGGAGTTCACTCGCTCCAGCGGCTCAACCCGGTGACTGGTGGCGTCCAAGCGACGATCCGGCTCCCGGTGCAAGGCCTGGCCGCGGGCGTCGCGTTCGGAGCGGGCAGCGCCTGGGTCGCCTCCGGGGGCGCCAACACGGGTAGCGCTCCCACGCTTGTGCGGATTGATCCGGCGAGCAGCCGGATCCTCGCGACGATCGACGTCACCGAAAGCAGTCCGGGACACCTGCGCGTTCTCGGTGGCGGCATCGCGTTCGCCGCTGGTCGGGTCTGGCTCAGCCGCGACTCGACGGCCTCCCACGGAGATGTCGTCGCGGTCAATCCGGCGACAAACCGAGTCGACGCCGCTCCCGTCACCCTCGGCACCGGACCAGAAACGCTCCTCGCCGCGTTCGGATCCCTATGGGTCGACAACACGGGACAGACCGTCGGCATCAAACACTCGCCGGCGCTGCCTGCGTCCGTCGCACGAATCGATCCGCGCACCCGCGAGGTGACGACCGAGCCGTTCGCAGGCGCACCGTCAGCCGGTTTCGGGTCGCTGTGGATCCGCCACGACGACACGATCACGCGATACGACCCATCGACGAACCGCCCGATCGCCCGAATCCACGTTCCGCACGTGATGGCGATCGCGTTCGGCGACGGCCGTGTCTGGGCAGTTTCGGGGTCAGTGAACACGTCCGACCCAAGCGGCGGTACGGCGGCCCTCACCCAGATCGACCCGCAGACAAACCGCGTTCTCGGCACACCAACCCAGCTGCAGGCACCCCAGCCGGTCGCCCTCGCCGTGTCAGGCCACGATCTGTGGATCGCCGACTACCAGCGCGGGCTGCTCCACTTCAAGCTGACCCCTTGAAGTGACATCATATAGCGCGTCTGGGAGGCTGGATGATCGGCCCGGGGGTGCGACCTACGTTAGGATCGGCCGATGGGGCGTGCAAGTGGGACCGCGGCGAGGCGAGCTGCGGCGTATCCCTGATTCGCTCTCTTGCAACGTTCCGGCCGCCTCGGCTCGCGCCGGTGAACTTGTCCCGGGTATGGCGGCCGAGGTGATGCGGTTCGCAACCGTTGAGGCACGGCCCACCGCGGTGGTCGCCCAGACGACCACCTGGCAGGAGTTCCCGCAACTCTGGGGGACGTTCTTGGGCCAGGTCTACGAGTTCGTTCGCCCCCGTCCGGAGCTCGCTACCGGCGACGGCGAGGAGCTGTGGCAGAACGTGATGCTCTACAAGGACCAGCGGCCGGACGTCGAGGTCGGTGTATTGGTATCGGGGCCATTTCAGGCCGAAGGACAAGTGGTGCTGTCGGCGCTCCCCGCCGGAGAGGTCGCGACCGCGACCCACCGCGGCGATTACGCGAAGCTCGGGGTCACTCATGAGGCCGTGCGCGGCCACGCCGCAGCCCATGGACGCGAACTCGCCGGACCGTGCTGGGAGATTTACGGCCATGCGGGGCCGGACCCGAGCCAGGCCGAGACCGAAGTCTTCTGGCTGCTGCGCTGAGATCCCTGGGCACATGTCACACACGATCACCCGATGAACATCAAGGTCACCGCGGGTGGGGAGGCTGACGTTGCGTCGCTGCAGGCTCTGTGGGTGTCCATGGTCGAGTACCACCGCGATCTCGTCGGGGACGAGTGGCCGGTGCGTCCCGCGGAGCAGGCTTGGAGCCTTCGCCAAGCCCAGTACCTGCGATGGCTGGAGGACGGCACGGGACTTCTCTTCGTCGCACGCGACGGCGATGCTGAGACGGCCGTCGGCTATGCGTTCTGTCTGCTTGGTCCCTCAGGGCCAACCTTCGACTTGGGGGCGACGAGAGCTGAGGTCGATTCGCTCGTGGTTCAGGGGACTGCGCGCGGGTCGGGCATTGGAACCTCGCTTCTCAATGCCTGCCGAGAAGAGCTTCGCCGACGTGGCATCCGCTATTGGTCCATCGGCGTGCTTGACGCCAACCATCACGCGATCGCTCTCTACGAGCGGCTGGGGTTCCGCCCCTATACGAGGTCAATGTTGGGAACCACCGATGACTAGCTGCGCGAGCCGAGCCCAGGGCCACACAGACGACCAGGACGACAGGCCGCGGGCTGGGGCACTGCCCGCCTACCGCATCGGCGACCGCAACTACCCAGTGTTTTCTCAAGATCGCTTGCAGCTCGTCCGGCATTCGCGGCGGGCTCGTGCGGTGGGCGACAACGATCTCGTGTCCGGGGCGCTCCCGCGGCTCGAGCCCGGCGCTGCGCAGCATCGCCTCAACGCACGCCTGATTGGGCGCCCACCAGTTCGTCGGGTCGCCGGCCAGCGCGTGCTCGATGAAGGCCATGACCGGCCACCCCGGATCTGTCATCGCCGCGCGCGCGTGGATGGGAAGATCCTCCGGAGCCTCGAGTACGTCATCTCCTGGCATGGTGAGCGTCTGCAGGACCAGCCGCCCGCGTACCTTGCCGGCCACGATGTCGAGCGCCAGCAGCGGATAGCGCAGGTGGTAGAGCACGCCCATGAACAGCACGATGTCGAAGGCTTCCTCCAGCTGGGCCAGCTCGTAGACCTGCATCCGCCGCAGGTCGATCTGGTCCGCGCTGAAACCGAAGCGCTCCCGCGCCCAGCGCGCCTGGCGCAGGTAGTGCTCATCGACGTCCACTCCCAGCACGCGAGCGCCCCGGGCGGCCAACCGGAGCGCGTAGAAGCCCGCGTTGCAGCCGATGTCGAGCACGCTCAGCCCGCTCATGTCCTCGGGTAGGTGGGGGGCGAAGCTGCTCCCACTTGAAGGCGGGGAAGTCTCCGAGCGGATGGTCGGGCGCCGTCTGACGGCCGCCGGGCAGGTGCAGGTTGTGAAACCAGGGCGCAAGCGAGCGGATCTCCTGCGCCAGCTCATCGTCGCCGAGCATGGCGCCATGCGACTGGAGCGTCACGTGCGGCCCCCGGGCGCTGCTGCCATCTCGCCCACCAGCCTGTGGAGCTGCTCGGCTCGGCGCGCGGCTGTGTGGTCGCGCAGCACCCGCTCCCGTGCGGCCCCGGCCAGCGCCGCGCGGGCTGGCTCGTCCAACGCCTCCAGGATGCGCCTCGACCTCGTCGGCGCTATCGGCCAGCAGGATCTCGTCTACCGGCTCGAGCACCTCCTCCAGCCCCGTCCAGCGGTCGGACACGATCGCCGCGCCGCAGGCGGCGGCCTCGAACAGCCGCACCGACGGCGAGTAGCCGAGCTCCTTCATCTCGGGACGAGTGAGGTTCAGCGTGAACCGCGCGGACGGCGTAGTAGCGGGGGTGTCCGGCGGGAGGCAGGTGCTCGATGTGCTCCACGTTCTCCGGCCATGCGGTGTCGTCCGGGTACATCGGCCCGGCGACGGAGAAGCACTCGCGCGGGCGCCGCCGCGCCACCGTGAAGAGCATCTCATCGAGCGCGGGCTGGCGGGCGAGCGCGTACGTGCCCAGGTAGTTCATGCTCCACACGCGCTCGACATCGGGCGGAGCGTACGCGTCCGGGTCGACGAAGCACGGGAAGAACACCGGGTGCCGGGCGCCGAACTCCTCGCGCAGGATCTCTAGCGCCGGACCGCCGGTAAAGGAGAGGTAGAGGTCAAAGCGCGGGATCTGCCTCGGCGGCCAGGTACTCGCGCTCACCCGCACGGAGCTTGCCGATCGTCACCGGCGTGTCGATGTCGTAGAAGGCGCTCGCGCCGCCGGCGTGCTCCAGCACCCAGTCGCGCCACCTCCACACCCTCGGGTACGAAGGACCCGACCACCACCAGGTCGGCGCCTCGTACGGCGCCGCGGTGCTGGTCGAGCTCCTCGAGCGACTCCGTACAGGCGCGTCTGTCCCCACGGAGGCTCCGGCAGGTCGCGGTGCTGCGCGTACCACGGAACGTCGCGCTCCAGGAACAGCACCTCGTCGCCGCGGCGGTCAGCTCGCGGACCAGACCGCGGAAGCCGGTGGCGTGCCCGTTGCCCCACGAGGACGTGATCGAGAGGCCGAGAATGACGACCTTCATCGCGGAGCTCCCACGGGCGCGCCCTCGGACACCAGCACGGCCTCGACCTCGCGCCGCGCGATGGGCGTAGGTGTGCTCGGCCAGAATGCGCCGCCGCGCCGCCGCGCCGATCTCCCGCGGCACGCTGCGTCGTCAGCCCTTCGAGGGCCGCCACCACCTCCGCGCCGTCGCCGCAGGCGAGCACCTCCGCACCGGGCTCAGGAACTCCGCCAGGCCCTCCCATTCGTCGCTGATCAGGCACGCACCGGCGCCCGGCGGCCTCGAACACCCGGGTGGCGGGCGAGAAGCCGTTGGCCGACCATCCTGTCACGGGTGACGTTGAGGACGGCAGCGGGCGTGCAGTTGAACGCGTTGTGCTCGCCGGGCGGGACGTGACCGAGGTAGCGCAGGTTGGCGTGGGCGACCTGGTCGTCCCACCCGTCGCCGCCGAGCACGAAGCTGCTGTCGCGGCGCGCGGCGACCGCGCCGAAGAACAGCTCCTCCACGCGGCTCTCCCGGTCGGGGAGGCGGTTGCCGAGAGACGCGAGGTCGGCGGCCAGCTCCGGTGCGGCGCGACGGGATGATGGGTCGCGGGATCCAGCGCGTTGTAGACCGGCTCGCAATGGCGGGCGCCGAGCGCGCGATATCGCCGCACCACCGGCTCGCCGCCACCGTAGGTGAGCACCATGTCGTAGCTCGGTACGAGCTCTCGCAGCGCGGTCCCTCCTCGCGCTCTCCATGGCCCGCAGGGTGGCCGGCGCGTCGACATCCCAGAAGATCCGCAGCGCTCGCCAGCGGGCGGCAGGACCGCCGCCTCCAGCACGTCGTCGTACACCCCCGACCCCGCTCGTCTTGACGATCACATCGCAGTCGCGGCCGCCCGGTCACGACCGCGCGCACGGCGGCCGGGTCGCGGGACTCATAGATGACGACCCGCGCCCAGTCGGGATCGGCGATGTCGCGATGCTCCTGGCGCTCATAGCGCGTCGGGCTCGTAGAAGGTCACGGCGTGGCCGCGGTCGCGCAGCGCCCTGATCATGCCGCGGTAGTACGTGCACGCTCCGTTCCAGTAGGCCGAGACGAGGCTCGAGCCGAAGAACGCGAAGCTGACCGGGCTCGCTCATGCGCGGGCCGTTCGGGGTTGCGGGAGGGCGCCGTTGTCCAGCGAGGCGTGGATCGCAGCAGCTCGTCGACGCGGTGGGCGCACGTGTGCCGCGCGCGGATCGTCGCCAGCCCGCGCTGGGCGAGCGCTGCGCCCGCGCGTGGTCGCTGAGCAGCGACGCGATGGCGGTCGTCATCTCGGCGCCGCTGCTGCCGTCAGGTAATCCTCGCCGGGAGTGAACAGTCCTTCGGCGTCCTCCCACGGCGCGCAGATCAGCGGGATCCCGCAGGCCAGCGCCTCGAACACGCGGATCGTCGGAATGCCCGGCAGCGCCTCGACGTAGGCGCCGCCGCGGCACGTGGACCGTCAGGCGGTGTTGGGCGAATGTCTCCGGCACGCGGGCGTTGGCCAGCCAGCCGCGATAGCGCAGGCCGGCGGTCGGATCGCAGCCGCGCGCGCCGACGGATAGCGCACCCCATGGACGATGCCGGACAGCCGCAGACGCCGGCGGGCCCGAGCAGGAACTCGCGCAGCTCCTCGGCTTCGCTCGTCATCGCCCCAGTTGCCCATCCACACCAGATCCTGCTCAGGAGGCCAGCACGGGCGCGGGTGTGAAACGCGGCGTGTCCGCCGCCTCGTGCCAGGTCCACGCCCATGCCGCCATCGGCGGTTCAGGTAGAGTCTGCGTGATGACCTCGCCGAAGGCGAGCACCGCGTCATAGGCCGGACAGGTCGAACCGCGCCATCTCGGCAGGCGCGCTCGCAGCGCGATGATGGGTGTCGTGGAACAGCAGCGTGTAATCGTCGCGCCGGCGCGGCGGCCCCCGATGCGCGCCGCCAGCGCGGGCTCGTTCCACTCGTGCACGAGCGACCAGGTCGGATGGCCGGAACCGGCATCGAGATCGAGCTGCGCCGGATCGTAGTCTCGGCTGCTCGAGAGCTCCGGGAACCGGTCGGCGAAGCCGGCCGCGGCCCCCACGCCGCCCTCGGGGTCTGCGAGCAGGTTCGTCCGGCTCCATCTGCCGCGCGGGCTCGTAGACATTCACCTCGTGCCCGCGACGCACAGCTCGCGCGCCATCCCGCGCAGGAAGTGGGCGTTTCCGTGGTTCCAGTCCGAGACGAGGGAGTGGCAGAAGAGCATGACCTTCATCACGCCGCCACCTGCCGGCTGCCACGGCGCGAGGCGTAGGGCGCCGGTATCGCGGGCGGTGGCTCAGGACGGTATTGCGCCGCGCGCGCGCTGAGCACGCCGCCCGAGCGGCGCGGCCCGCCGGGAGATCCGCCGAGCAGCCCGCAGACAGTTGCCGCCAGCGGCTCGGGATCGTCGGCGGGGACGTACGCGCGCGGCTTCCCCACAGACCTCACGCAGGCTGGGGATGTCGCCGAGCACGAGCGCGCAACCGCATAGCGCGGCCTCCAGCGCCGCCAGCCCGAAGGGCTCGTAGCGCGCGGGCTCGGCGAACACCGAAGCGCGCGCGAGCCAGTCGAGCACGCCAGTGCTCCCCGAGCTCGCCGGTGCGCTCGAGCCCACCGGCGTCCCCCGGGCCGATCGCGACGACGCGCGCCCCCGATCTCGGGCGCCGCGGCCGCGACCAGGGCCAGGTTCTTGGCCGGATCCCACAGGCGCCCCGCCGTCACCACCAGTCGCTCGCGCGCTCGGGGCGGCGCCGTCACGGCCGGCCGGGGTGGATCACCCACACCCCGTCCTGCCCGTAGGCTGCCGCCAGCTCGCGCGCCAGCGCCCGGCTGGGCGTCACGATCGCGGCGGCGCGGGCCATCGCGGACTCCACCCGCCGCCGGTAGGCCGCCCACTCGAGCGGCGCGTCGCACGCCGTGCACCGCCCGCCACCAGGTGAGCACGCACGAGTGCGCGGTGAGCAGCACGGGGACGGCGGAGTCGACCACGGGGGCGAAGGTGTTCATGTGCAGGACGTCGGGCCGCACGCGCTCGCACAGCTCCGCCACCCATGCGGCGGTGGCGGCCACGTCGGCGTCGGAGTCCGGCATCCACTCCAGGCGCAGGTCGGTGACCTGGCAGGAGGCCACGGGAAGCGCGGGGGCCGCCGAACGGGGTCCGATCAGAGCCAGGTGAACCTCGTGCGCGTCGCCCGCCAGTTCGCGCGCCAGCTCGGTCACGAACGTCCGAACCCCGCCGACGATGTCGGCCACGATCAGGATCCGCACAGCGGCCTCCCGTAGATGCGGTCGATAAGGCCGGCGACACGCGCCACGCGTTCGACCTCGGGGTCGAACCCGGTGCCCGCGCCGACCCGGCGCGCCCACGCGATGATCGCCCCGGGCGCCCCAGTCGTCTCCGGGGCCGGCTGAGCACTTGCGTCTGGCGCCCGTCCAGACGCTCGGCGCGGAAGTCGTAGAAGGATCCGTCGACGTTGGTGATGCGCAGGGCACGGCCGGCGCCGAACAGCGTCACCTCGATCACGGCGTCGCGGCCGGCGGCCAGCCACCACGAGCAGCCCAGCCGGACGACCCGTCCGTCGCGCGTGCGCAGCTGGGCGAGCGCGAGGTCCTCCACCTCCTGCAGCGGGGCCGCGAGCAGCCGGCCCTGCCGCAGCAGGTCCGCCTGCAGTGACACCGGCTCGAGCGGTCCGGTCAGTTCGTCGGCCAGGTCGAGCAGGTGGCAGCCGAGATCGATCAACGCGCCCCCACCGGCCAGCGCGAAGTCGCGGGCCCAGGGCTTGTCCGGTCCGTAGGCGTTGTGGAAGGTCAGCTCCAGCGCATGGACGCGTCCGAATTCGGGCAGCTGCGCGCGCACAGCGGCGGTGGCCGCCAGATGGCGGTAGGACATGTCGACGCCGAGCGTCAGGTCGCGGCCGCGGGCGAGCTCAATCAGCTCGCGGCACTCGCGCTCGGTCCGCCCCAGCGGCTTCTGACAGAACACGTGCCGTCCCGCCTCCAGCGCGCGGGCGGCCTGGGCCGCATGCAGAGCGGTGGGCGTGGCGATGACGATCCCGTCGACGGGCAGCTCGAGCAGCGCGTCGAGCTCGCGGTGCACTGAGCGGCAGCCGACGGCGTCCGCGGCGGCCCGCGCTGTCGTTTCGCAAGCGTCGGCGACCGCAACCACCTCGGCCGCGCCGACGCCCGCGACCGCCTCCATCCGCTGCCGGCCGATCCAGCCCGTGCCGAGAAAGCCGAGCCGTGGCCGGGTGGTCGACGCTGCCCTCAGGCAACCCACACCGCCTTGACGAATCCCTCCGGACGACGGCTCGAGACCTCATACGCCGCGGCGAGCTCATCCAGCCCGAAGCGGTGCGTGAGCAGCCTCGCTGGCTGCAGGCGCCGCGTCGCCACCGCGTGGACCGCCGCCCGCAGCCCCTCCACGTAGCGCGCCGGCTCACGCTCATGCGCGTTGATGACATCCAGTCCGCGCCAGTTCCAGAGCTGCAGGTTGACCGTCCTCAGTCCGTCCTGGTGATAGCCGACAATCACCAGCCGCCCGCGGACACGGCACAGCCGCGCGGCGAGGTCAAGCGGTTCCTGGTGGCCGGTAGCCTCGAAGACGACGTCGAAGGATTCCTCGCCGGCGGCCTGCGCGTAGGAGTCGTGGGTCTCGGTGGCCCCATGTGCGCGCGCCTGCTCGAGCGCCGAGCCGCGGCGAGAGAAGACCACGATCTCCCCCGCCACGCCGCGGCAGAGCTGCACGAGCAGCAGCCCGAAGAAGCCCGCTCCCACGACCGCCACACGGTCACCGCTGCGCACCCCAGAGCGGGCGAAGGCGTTCATCGCGCAGGCCAGTGGCTCGCCGGGAAACGGTCCGTCGACTTCGTGGGCGCACGCATTCACCGGCGGGCACGGCGGCCAACTCCGCGTGGGCGCGCGAGCCGACGAAGGTCACACGCTCGCCCAGCGCCAGCCCCACCACCTCTTCGCCGAGCGCCTGCACCACCCCCCATCCCTCGTGTCCGGGCTCGCCGGCCGGCCGGGGATAGGTGAACCACTCGCGGCCCGCCCACAGCGGGAGCTCAGAGGCGCAGACGCCGCTGCCCTCCACGCGCACGCAGCACCTCGTTCGCGGCGGGCTCGGGGTCGGGCAGCGTGTGCAGCGAGACGTGGCCGGGCGCCTTCAGGACGGCGGCGCGCATGGCCGTCGCTTAGGACGCCAGGGCCGCGTGCCGCGCGTCCGGCGCGCCGATCAGCCAGGCGTGCAGGCGCGCCAGGCCCTCCGCCACCTCGACGCGCGGACGCCAGCCGGTCAGCTCACCGAAGGCCCGGGTGTCGGAGACGTACCAGCGCTGGTCGGCCAGCTCGCCACTCGTCCCAATCGATCGTGAGGCGCCTCGCCGAGAAGTTCGGTGATCAGCGCCACCACCTCCTGGAGGCTGACCGCGTTGCCCGGGCCGCCGCCGACGTTGAAGGCCCGCCCAGCCAGCGCCTGCTCGTTCGACGAGGCCGCGAGGAGCGCGTCGAGGAGGTCCTGCACGAACAGCAGATCGCGCGCCTGACGGCCGTCGCCGAAGATGGTGATCGGGCGGCCGTGCAGGGCACTGATGAGGAAGTGTGCGACCCAGCCCTGATCCTCGTTGCCGCACTGGTGCGGTCCGTAGATGCAGCTCATGCGCAGCACGCAGGCGGGCAGGCCGTAGCTGTGAGCGTAGTCCAGCACGTACTGGTCAGCCGCGCCCTTCGAGCACCCGTAGGGGCTGCAGAAGGCCAGCGGCTGGCGCTCGGAGATCCCGTGGCGGCGAAGCATCTGATCGCAGGGCTCATAGCGCTGGGGACCGAGCTCGAGTGCCACCTCCTCGAGGCGGCCGTACACCTTGTTGGTGGAGGTGAAGACGACAGCGGGCGGACGGCGCTGCGACCGCGCCGCCTCCAGCACGTTGAGCATCCCCCGCACGTTGATCTCCATGTCGTCAATCGGGTCAACGAGGCTCGTGGTGACCGCCACCTGCGCCGCCAGATGAAAGACGCATTCGGCGCCCCGCATGGCCCCGGCGACCGCCTCGGGGTCACGGACGTCGCCCTGCACGAAGCGCACCGCGTCCCGGTGGCGGCGCGTCAGCCAGCGCAGATTCTCCTCCACACCCGGCCGGCGCAGGTTGTCCAGCACGGTGACCTTCGTGCCGCCGGAGGCCAGGCGATCGGCGAGGTTTGTGCCCACGAACCCGGCGCCCCCGGTGATGAGCGCACCCGGGAAGCGGCTCATACCGTCAGACCCCGGCGGCTCAGCTCCTGACGCGCCTGCTCGACCCGGTCATCGGCCGCCTGGCCCTCCAGCCACGCGGCCAGCTCGGCCATCCCGTCGTCCAGCGCGACCTGCGGCCGGTAGCCGATCAGCTCCGCGCGCGCGGGTGATGTCGGCGAAGCAGTGGCGGATGTCGCCCACGCGGTACTCGCCGGTGACCTCCGGGGGATGTCGTCCTTGCCGAGCTGCCGGGCCAGCCGGGCGGCGACCTGGTCGACGGTAACGCTCTCACCGCTGCCCACGTTGAGCACCTCGGACTCCAGCTCCGGCGTGCTCGAGCGCCAGCAGACAGGCCTGGACGATGTCGCGGACCGAGACGAAGTCCCGGCGCTGCCCACCGTCCTCGAAGATCAGCGGCGGCTTGTCGTTGAGCAGCCGTGAGGCGAAGATCGCCAGAACGCCCGTATAGGGATTGGACAGCGCCTGATCGGGCCCGTAGACGTTGAAGAAGCGCAGCGCCGACGGTGGGGATCCCGTAGGCGCGGCCGAACAGCAGCGTGCTCCGTTCCTGCTCGTACTTGTTCAGCGCGTAGATCGAGGACAGCGTCGGCGGCTTGTCCTCCGGGGTCGGCACCGGCGTGAGCGGATCCTCGCCTCGGCGCCGCGCGGCTCCCACCGCCGGGCGGCGAGGTCCTCGCGGGTGCGCTCGCGGACCGCCACCGGGTGGCCAGCCGGATCGGCGTACAAGCCCTCGCCGTAGATGCTCATGCTCGAGGCGACGATCAGGCGGCGCACAGGCTGGTCGAGCATCGCCTGCAGCAGCACCGCGGTGCCGTAGGAGTTGACCGAGACGTACTCGCCGATCTCGTACATGCTCTGTCCAACCCCGACGCGGGCGGCGAGATGGATCACGCTGTCGACATCGATCAGCGCGCGGCGCACGGCGCGCTCGTCGCGCACGTCGCCCACGACCAGCTCGACGTCGTCGTCCAGGTAGCCCGGACGCCGGCCGTCGGTGTGCACCTGGGGGGTGAGGTTGTCGAGCGCCCGGACGTGGTAGCCGCGCTCCAGCAGTCCATGGGCGACATGCGAGCCGATGAAGCCCGCTCCACCGGTAACCAACACGCGTTCGGTGCTCATCTCGCTACCTCCATCACTTGCCGGGCGGCTGGCCTAATTTCGCCGGCCCCGCCTGCAGCTGCACTACCCAGCTTCTTCTTCACCTAACGGCGGGAGGTTTGGTCCGGCGTCCGGACTGCGAGGGCGCCTCGCCGCGGGTCATCCTCTTGACAGATGCGACGCTGCGGGCCGGGCTCGAACAGCCGCGCCGCCTCCGACTTCATGTAGGCCCGCAGCGGGTCGGCGAGGCCCAGATGGTGCGAATGAGGGTTGGCGTCGCGGCTCTCGCCGCTGATCACGTTGTTGATGGTCACCTGCTCATCGTCAAGGTTCGTGAACCCGTACCAGTACATGCGCGGGACGCCGAGCGCCGCGAGCGCCGCGTGGGTGCGGCGGAACATATCGAGCTGGCTTGTGCCGCTGGGATCGCCGTAAGTGGAGCTGCCGGTCTCGGTCACCCACGTCGGCAGCTCACGGTGCCGACGCCGGCACGTCTCACGGATCAGCCCCAACTCGGTCTCCCAACCCCTCCAGCTCCAGGTCGCCGCATGGGTGACCGAGGTGTCCCACGTGCCGGGGAAACCGTGCAGCCCCACCACGTCCACGTGCCGCAGCGCGTCGCGACCCAGCCAGCGAGGCCCGCTGAGGCACTCGAGCAGCACCGGCTCCGCGCGCGTTGTGCCCCCGAGGATCACGCGCCGGCCCCGGCGGCGCACCACGGCGGCGGCGTGACGCAGCGTGCGCGCCAGCAGTCGCCAGTGCCAGTCGAACTCGCGGTCCCATTCCTGGAAGATGTCCATCTCGTTGAGCAGCTCGACATCGCCGATCAGATCGTCATAGCGCGCGATCATCTGCGCAACGAACCGCCCGTAGCTGTGCAGGCGGCGGGGCGGCGAAGCGGTATCGCGCTCCCCGTCTGCCTTCTCGCGCGCCTGGGCCCACGGCGTGTAGAGGAAGTTAAACAGCACGTCAAGCTGGCCCGAGCGGATCCGCTCCGCCAGCATGTCGCGCAGGAGCCAGTCGAACCACGCTGGCCCGTCGGAGTCCAACCGCTCGTAGTCCGCCCACGAGAATCCGGTACGCAACCGCCGCACCCCGAGCTCGTCGACCATCTCCAGCGTTCGACGCACGGCCATCTCGTCGCCGAAGTGAAACCACGCCACGAACCCGACCTCGGGGCCGCCCGCGGGGAGAGAACCGCCCTCATAGGAGGACATCACTGGATGGGCCGGCGGTCGAGGTCATGGTCTCCGTCAGCGAGCGGGAAGATAACAAGACCATCAAGGTCCGGCAGCTGTCGCACTATCAGTTCAGTTGGGTCGCCGGCGAACCGCAGGCCTCCGGAACGTTCACCTTGCAACTCGTGCTTGACGAGGGCGCGTGGGAGGAGGTCGTGTCGGTGAGCGCGGAGGACGCCGAGGTGCTTCAGGGGCTGCTCGGCCGCGCCGGCACCGTCTACTACGACATCGAGCGCCGCACGCTGATGTTTGGCACGCTTCCACCCGGCGCGTGAACACCGCCGAGGCGCCCTCCCCAGTCGGCTACTGCTGCTGGCGTCGGGCGTCGACGAGCTGCTCGGGACTGCTAGGCGCGGGCGCCAGATTCTGATGTGTCGAATGCGGATACGACTGGGGCATCGCCTCGCCTGTCGTCTCTGCCTGCTGTCCCGATCCGGCACCGGTGGCGCGTGCCCATGCCGAGAATAGAAAGCCAGTCACCGCCACGATGAACGCAAGGGGTACCAGAATGATGGTGAAGATCCCGCCGGAAAGGACCCCGGCAGCGACCATGAACACGACCGCGAAGATGAGGACTACAGAAAGCCACATGTTGTGGTCGATACCCGTCGAGGGGCCCGGCAAACATCAGGTGGCCGACGACGACCAAGCTGGGCCCGACCGCGTCAAATCGAGTTCGCGCTACAGCTGCTCCCGCACGCCAGCTTCATGCTCGAGCCCGTCGAGTTGAGCACCGAGTCCCTCGGCAAACGCAGCCCGGGCAGCGCCACGACGGCCGATCGGAAGGATGGATCTGCGCGCGTTGTCCTCCAGCAGGACGGCTGTCCCCACATAGCACGCGACGCCGACGAACACCAGACCGATGATTCCGGCAGCGTGCTCAAAGCCAACGGAAGCGGTGAGCTCGTAGAGCCCGGACAACACAAAGCGGACCGAGCCGAGGAGAACCACCACTCCAGCGGCAGCTTTGCCGCCCGCCAGTCCGCCGCCCATGAGCATCGCAAAGATCCCGGCCACTCCCAGGAAGAACACCCCCAGGACCGGACTGGCCTTACCGGGAGGGCTGGTCAAGGCGGTCAGCCCGAATGCGAGCCACGTGCCGGTGAAGATCCCAAACGCCGTTCCCACCAGCGAGTCGCGGCCGAGAAAAGCGAGAATGCTCGAAGCGAACTGCAGCGGGACCGCGAATCCGAGTAGCAAGTAGCCGACTGTCCTGATGTCGGTCACGGCGAACCACTGCAGCTGAAGCCCGGCGAGCAGGAGACCCGACGGCACCAGCGTGAACACGCCCAGCGGCAGCGGGGAGCCGATAGGCCGCAGCATCACCCGCGCCACCGTGGCCTCCGCAGACATCCGACCATTGCTTGAGCGCGACTCGCTGATGGGGCTATACGTTGCCCGCCGTCGTCGGCGTGGAAACAACGCTCTGTCTAGTACACCTCGAGCGGCTGCGGCGTGACCGGCGGCGGGAACGCCTCCTCGAGCTTGATCATGTCGATCTCGCGCAACCGCAGGTCGAGCGCCGCGCGATTGCGGCGCACGTGCTCGACAGTGCCGGCTTCGGGGATCGCGCATACCCCGGGATGCGCAAGCACCCACGCCAGCGCTATCTCCGCGGGATTGACGCGATAGTGAAGGGCGATCCCGCGGAGCACCGGGTCCCTGAGCAGCCGGCCCTGATCGAGCGGCGAGTAGGCCATCATCGGCATCCCTCGTTGCCGGCACCAGGGCAACAGCCGCGTCTCGGCCGAGCGCCTGGCCAGGTTGTAGAGCACCTGGTCGGCCTCGACCGCGCTGCCGCCCTCCACGCGCAGCAACCGCTCGAGATCGACGACGTCGAAGTTGCTCACCCCCCAGTGGTGGACCAGTCCGGCGGCGCGGAGCTCCTCGAAGCCCGCCACCGTCTCCTGGAGCGGGATCATGCCGCGCCAGTGGAGCAGGTAGAGGTCGAGGTGATCGGTGCCGAGCCGGCGCAGGCTGGCCTGGCACGCGGCGACGGTTCCCGGCCGCGAAGCATGGGACGGCAGCACCTTGCTGACCAGGAAGACCTCTTCCCGGCGCCCGGCGATCGCCTCGCCCACGAGCTCCTCGGCCGCCCCGTCGCCGTACATCTCGGCTGTGTCGACCAGGGTCATTCCGAGCTCGAGCCCCTCCCGCAGCGCCTCGATCTCCACGGAGCGGGGGTGGCGGCCCTGGCCGAGATGCCAGGTCCCCTGCCCGAGCACCGGCATGGTCTCCCCGGACGGGAGCTCCACCTGCGGCAGCGTCACGACCGCCATCTCTAGCTCAACTTGCCGCTGCGCAACGGCTCCAGACGCAGCTCGTCCGGCTCGACTCGAAGCGCTGCGAACAGGTCCGCGTCGTGAATCCGCTCCTCCTCGGTGTCGAGCTCGATGCCGAGCTCGAGTGCCGCTGCCCGCGCCGCGCCGATCACCACCAGCTCGACCCCCTCGTAGTCGAGCCAATCGGGCGTGTCGAGCGCCGCGAACCGCCGAGAGCCGAACCGGGCGCGGAGGCGCTCCGGGAGCGCTGGAGCGCGCGCCGGCGGAGCGACACCGGGCGGCGTCGGGGCGTCGGGATTGCGAGCGGCCACGATGTAGCTCGCCTCCGACTCTATTCGCAGCGTGCGCTGGGCCTCTCCCGGCTCCCGCGGGAGCTCCAGCGCGTACACGAGGTGGCTGTGGCCGTCATGATCCACGATCGCGTAGCGGCCCTCCCCGGCCGGCCGCGGTTCCCGCTGCACGCGCTCGCCGCGCGTCTTGGTCTGGTAGATCCGCCTGCTCAGCTCCGCGCGGAAGTAGGCCGCGCTGTCGGTGACCCGGGCGACGAACGCCCACGCCCGCTCGTGTCGCTCCACGTCCGGAAGCCGCTTGGTACCGACGATGACCTCCCGGAGCCGTGACGCGCCGTCGGGATGCAGGACGAGGAAGAACCGCTGCACATCCTCCAGTGAGCGCACCTCGTCGATTCCCACCCGCGGCCGGTAGAAGAAGAAGATGTCGCCGCGCTCGAGCTCAGTGCTCATCGGCGCGATCTCAGATGACACCGGAGAACAGAGGCGCGTATTCGCGGGGCAGCTCGGACTCCACGTCGTGTATCTCCTTGCTGGACACGTAGTCGCGGAGGGCGGCGAACACGGCGCGCGCGTGCACCTCGGCGTCGTCGCGGTCGACGCCGTCGCGCTCGGCTATGCGGCCGAGGAATTCCTCGAGTGACATCCGGGTCGCCTTTCTGCTCTCCGCCAGTCCGCGCTCGAGCGGTTCTCTCAGGTGGGACGGCAGCTTCTTCATCAGATCCCTCACCTCACCCTCGGAGATGCGCACGGCGAGCGTCTCCAGCACCGCTTCCACGGCTCGCCGGGCGTGGGGCGAGTCCAGTCCGGCCAGCTCCGCCACCCGGTCGACGAGCGGATCCTTCGGCGACTGCATTTCCCGCTTGAGGGCGGCGTCCTGGAGCAACGGTTTGTAATCCTTTGAGAGCTGCGCTGCCATGTCGCTGAGCTCACCCGGGGCGACGGCCTGCGCCAGCGCCTCGAACACCGCCCGCACATGGGCATAGGCGGTGTCTCGATCGACCTGCTCGCGTTCGGCCACGCGGCGTACGAACTCGTCGAGCCCGAATGACTCGGCCGGCTCGGGCACGGAGGTCATGACACCGCGCAGCTCCTTCGGAAGGAAGCCGGCTATGTCTTCGGCCTCGCCGAGCGTGATGCGCTCGGCGAGCGTCTGGAGGGTCGCACGCGCCGCCCCTTCCGCCTCCTCCCGAGTGATGCCGGCAGCCTGTTCGATGATCTCGAGGAACGTTCCTATGCGCATACCAGTTCGCATAGGCCCTGGACGCGCCGCGGCAAGCCGCGGGTTAGACCCCGACGTCGTCGCCGTCACGGTCGGAGACCGCGACTAGCGACGGCGGCTCGAGGCGCCGGTGGGCGCGTCCCTCAGCGCGTCGAGCATGCCGTGCAGATGGGCGGCCGCGCGCTCGATGTCGAGGTGCTTGTACTGCCCCGCGCGCGACTCCGCCGCCAGCACCCCGCAGCGGTGCACGGCTTCGAAGTCGCCGTACGGGAACCGGTAACGGCCCTTGTTCTCCGCGGGCTGGTCCTCGTTGATCCCCAGGTGCCAGAGGGCGTACTCGTCCATCCCGTGCTCCTCGATGAAGCGGTTCTCGTCCTGCGCCGACGGCTGGTGCTCACTCCAGTCGTCGCGATCGTCGAGAACGAACCTACCTTCGGCGATCAGCTTCTTGGCGTAGTCGTATGCGCGTTCGTTCAGCTTCATTTATCGACCTCCGGGGTTGGTGATAGGTCGCATGCCTCCTCGGTCAACCGCTCGCGCGCGAGCCCCCCGCACCCCCACGAGGAGCTCACGAACGCGGTGTTCGATGTCGAGGCGGATGGCGTCCTCGTCGACGTCCGTGGGCAGCTCAACGACGACTTCGTCCCCATCGATCCGCATCGGCACGGCCGGCGGCGATGAGGCATCGGGGAGCTCGATGACCACGTCGTTCTCGAACAGAGTGATCACGCGGGGATCGATGTAGCTACTGCGGGCGACCGCCGGCGTGTTGCCGAGGGCCATGCTCACCGCCCGCACTGCCCGGTTCACCGCCCTCGAGCCTCGCTTGCCGGTCGCGTGCTCATGGGCGAGGGCAACCGCTGCGAGCACCGTGGCCGCCCAGGTGCGGAACTCCTTGGCCGAGTACGGGCCGTCACCCCAGCAGCGCAGAGTGTTGTTCACGTCGGCCGCGCGAATCCGGTGCCAGGTCCCCTGCGACGGATACACGAGGAGCTCATGCGGGGAGCCCCGGCGGCGTCTGAGGCCGGCCACGACGCGCACGGACTGCGGGTCTCTCACCCTCATCCGTCGCCGCTTTCCCGATTTGGCGATGAAGTCGAAGCGGACGTCGAGACCCTCCAGCGTGACGTTCTCACGACGGAGCGTGGTCAGCCCGACGTGTCCGTTGTCGCGCGCGTAGCGGTCCCAGCCGACACGAAACAAGCCGATGTCGAGCAGCCGCACTGCGAGCGCGAGCGTGCGCTCGCGATCCGCGTGATCCCGAAGCCAGCAGTCCGCGCGCGACGGCCCTCACGTCAGCGAGGCGTTCGGCGAACTCCAGCATGTCGTCGAACTTCTCCTCGTCGCGCCGTAGCCGCCACAGCGGGTGATAGAGGTACTGGCGCCGGCCCTTGGCATCGAGGCCGGTCGCCTGGAGGTGAGCGTTCGGTGCGGTCGCGATCCAAACGTCGGTCCAAGCCGGCGGGATGCGGAGCGCACCGACGCGCTCGAGCGTCTCGCCGTCGGTTACCGGCGCCCCATCGGCGTCGACGATGACGAACTGACCCTCGCGTCGCTCACGGCGAAGCGCGAGCTCCCCGCCGCTGACGTAGACGAGCCGGCCCGCCGGATCAGCCGCCCGGACGGACGGCCTGCGAGTCCTGGATGCGGCCATGCCGATCGTGAAGGATGATCTCCCAATCACCGTGGGCGCGGGCGTGCTCCATGGCCGCGCCGGCGGCCGCCTTCTTGGTCGGAAACTCTCCCTGCGGCTCGCCGTGCTCGTGCTTGTAGGTCCATGTCCCGTGGTGAGGCACGACGTGGACGAAGTGCGCCCTGGCGCGTAGGCGCTCGACGGTCCGCTGCGCGACTTCGGTGCTCGAGCGCGGGTTCTGCCCGGTGACGAGGTTTCCGTCGACGATCGAGAACGGCTGCCACGCCTGCGCGGTGGCGACGTTGCCGCCGGCCTCACGCAGCCTGTCTTCGAGGAGCCACGGCGCGCTCCCGGCGAGCCCGGCCTGGGTTTCCTCCTCGTTGGTGAACGCCGACAGCTCGCGCCCGCTGAAGGCCCACGACCCGTCGTCGCGCTCGGCGCTCAGCAGCGCCGCGGGACCATGGCATACCGCCGCGATGACCTTGTCGTCGTCGAGCATCGCGATGAGCAGTCGCCCGAGCTCGGGCGACTCGGCGAGGTCCTCCATCGGCCCGTGACCGCCCGGCACGAACACGCCTTCGTAATCCGCCGGGGAGATGTCCTCCAGCGCCGCAGGAGCGGCGAGCACGTCCCCGAGAGCGTCCAGCGCGGCGCGTAGCTCCGCCGCACGGTCCTCTCCGCCGGCCCCGTCCGCAGAGAGACTGGCTTCGTCCACCGTCGGCGCGACGCCGCGGGGCGTCGCGACCGTCATGTCGACGCCGGCGTCGCGGAACACCCGCATCGGCTCGACGAGCTCCTCGGCCCAGAACCCCGTCGGATGACTCGTCCCATCGGCGAGCGTCCACGTATCGGCGCCAGTCAAGACCACCAGCAGCCTCGGCCGCTCCTCGTCGCCGTTGTCCAGGTTGTCCGAGCGCTGCTCATCACCTTGCTGCATTGCCCTCACCTCACTCGGCCATCACGGTCGCCGTGATCGCCTGGGCGCTCGCCGGCACGCCCAGCCCGTCGACGTACACGCTCGGCGTCCCGTTGACGCCGCGCGTGATCGCCATCGCCGTCACGTACTCGGCCCACGGGATGTACCGCCCGGCCATGACGCACGACCCAAAGTCCTCGTCGAGCCCACATTGGAGCCCCAACTGGACCAGCTCCTCGTCGTTCAGACCGTCGCTCCCCTCCGGGGGCTGGTTCTCGTAGAGGGCGTACAGATACTCGCGGAACCGTCTCGCCGTCGGACGCGCAACCAGAGGCGGCTGCCGCGCGCGTGGAGTAGCGCGTCGTGGAGAGGCGATCGAGGAAACCCAGCGGGTGGTAGACGAGCGTGATCACGCCGCGATCGACCAGCGCGTCGATCATCGGCCCGCTTCGCTCCTCGAACATCCGGCAGAACGGGCACAGGAAGTCGATGTACGCGTCGACCACAGCCGGGCCGCTGCCGAGCACGATCCCGTCGCCGTTTGCCCGGGCGCCGGCAGGTACTTGATTGGGTGGGGAAATTACTTCGGGAGTGGCCATGTGAATGTGAGCTCCTCGTTCGTGGTGTTGCCTGCTCGGCCCGGTTCACTGAGGTAGACGGCGCCGTGACTTGACTCGCGGCGGTATCCGTACATCTGCGGCTAGGCCACAACCGGCGAGGCGCAACCCGGGCTGCGGCGGGTTGACCTGGAGCCGCAAGGTCCTATCGGCAGCCCGGGATGAGCGAAGCGGCTGACACCGAGGCCACGCGCGCGCTCGTGTTGACGCGCCTGTTCATCGAGGCGCTGGACGCACGCGACGTGGATGCCCTCGTGATGCTGGTGGCGGAGGACACAGAGTCTCGGAACCCGTCCGGAGGATCCTTGCACGGCCACGAGGCCGTGGCGAGGATCGTCGAGGCGGCGAGCAAGGCGCGAGTGTGGCTGTTCCGACGCGGCACCGAGACTTTGTCTCGCGCGAACGGAACGATGCGTATCGATACTCCCGTGGTCGAGCTCGTCGGCGGCAGCGAGCCCCCACGGCAGGGCGAACTTCGAGGTACCGACGACGGCGTGCTGACGGCATTCGCGGTCTCCTCGGAGATGCTGCGCGCCGCCGCTCGGCTAGCCGCCGGCGTGACGAGGTGCGCGTGCTAGCCGCTCGCGTGGCGGTGGCGTTAGCCGCTCGCGTGGCGGGTGGCGTTGGCCGCTCGCGTGGCGGGAGGCAACGACGGGCACGGGGCGTGGTGGTCACGTCACGGCGCTTGAACGCGCTCGTTCTCGTCCTAATACGCGGCTCGCATGAGGATCACGATTTTCGGGACCGGCAATATGGCGCGCGCGATCACGACGCGGGCCCTCGCCGGCGGCCACGAGGTGAACCTCATCGGCACCCATATGAGCAAGGCGCAGGAACTCGCCGACGAGCTCATCGGCGAGGGGTCGGTCGACGCCGCGGAAAAGCCTGTCGGCGAGCTCGTCGTGCTGGCGGTTCCCTACACGGAGGCGCCGCACGTGGTTCGCGAGTACTCCGACCAGCTCGCGGGGACGACGATCGTCGATCCGACCAACCCCGTGGACTTCAGCGTCATCGAGCGGCTCGACAACGCGTGGATCGGAGACTTCGGCTCCGGTGGCCAGCTCATCGCGGCCGAGGCTCCGGACGGCGCAGGGTTCGTGAAGGCGTTCAATACGAACTTCGCCGGACCGCTGCTGGCCGGCCAGGTCAACGGCGAGGCGCTCGACGTCTTCGTCGCCGGCGACGACGACGATCACAAGGCGAAGGTCATGCAACTCGTCTCCGACGGCGGCATGCGCCCGATCGATGCCGGCCCTCTCACCCGCGCCCGCGAGCTCGAGGCCATGGCGCTGTTGCACATGGAGATTCAAGCGTCGCACGGAACTCGGTTCACTTCCGCGCTCAAGGTCAGGCCGTAGGAGCTCCGGGACCGGGCCGACTCGGAACCCGGACTGATTCCTCGTCCCGTCCCGGTCGACGGGATCTAGTCCTCGTCCGTCTCGGTAGAGCGGATCGCGTCGGTCTCGCCGTAGACGGCGGTTGAACGATCGGCTTCGCGTTCAGGTGAGAACGCGTCGAGCCCCGGCTCGGCATGGCCGTCGCCGTGCGACGCGTTCTCGATCAGCTCCGCTTCAGCGAGCTCCCATCCGTCCTGTTCGCCCTCGCCCGCCTCGTACAGCGGCTCGAGCGCGGGGTCATCGACCACTCGCGGCACCACGCCGCCGATGCGGGCGGCCTCAGCGGCCGCGGCGGCCTCCTCCGCCGCGACCAGTGGGTCCACTCGCGGCCTCCGCGGGACGTCACGACGAGGTTCAGGCATGGCTAGAAGAGCCCGCTCCGGCGTCCGCCGAAGACGCCCAGGCCCGGTCCGAGCACATACAGGGCGGCCAGGATCGTGATGATCACCGAGACGATGTACGGAAGGCCGAGCGCCGCGGTCAGCACCCACACCAGGGCCACGACCAGGATTCCGATGAGGAGATGAATCATGGGTTACCTCCGTTGCAGACCGTTACTCGGCATCAGTGCTAGGCCATGATCGTGCCCTCGCAAGCCCCCGCGCGGGGTTTTCCGAGTATCGGGCGCCCGGACTTGAACCGGGGACCTCACCGACCCGAGTTATCGGCGAGGCTGTGAGATCGAGTTACTGCCCGATGCCTTAGAAAGCCGACCAGCCTCGCCGCAACTCGGGCCTCGCGGGGCGGCGAGCGTGGTCATCGACAGCGACGACGACCGTGGATTTGTTCTCGCACCACTGTGCGGCGGCTGCGAGCAGGGGGATCTCTAAGGTGGCATGAAGGAGGCATGACATGAGTGATCCGGTAACGCGGCACACAACAGTTGGAGCGATTGATCTGGCCTGGACCGAGATCGGCGCAGGGCCGCCCGTCCTGATGCTGCACGGGTTCCCCGACATCGCCACCACGTTCGTTCCGGTCGCCAAACGTCTGCGTGACCGTGGTTATCGCTGCGTGCTTCCGTGGGCGCGCGGATACTGGCCCAGCGCAGCTCCCGAACACTACGACATCGGATCGCTGGTCGCCGACGCACTCGGGCTGATCCGGGAGCTTGAGCTTGAACGACCGTTCGTGGTGGGCACGACTGGGGCGCCGACGTCGCCTACGGCCTCGCGGCCGCACGACCCAGCGAGATCACCGCGGTCGTCGCTATGGCCACCCCGGACGACATCGCGCTCGGTCCCAACCGCCTGGACAGCTTCGACCAGCTGCGCCGATCGTTCTATGAATGGCTCTTCCAGGTGCCCGAGTTCTCCGACGACGTTCTCGCGGCGGACGACTTCGCGTTCCTCCGGCGCCTGTGGCAGGAATGGTCACCCGAATGGACGCCTCCCGAAGATCATCTCGAGGCAGTCATCGAGTCAATGCGCCGTGGCGGAACCACCGGTCCGCTCAACTACTACCGCGCGATGTTCGACATGCGCCTGCATGATCCCGCCCTGGCCGACCTGCGCGCGCACGCGAAGCGCCCGATCGAGCCGCCGACGCTATTCATTGGAGGTGATCGGGACGGGTGCATCGACGCAACCATGGCTGCTGGCGCCGAGGACGCTTTCGTCGGGCCGTACGAACGGAAGGTTCTGACGGCGTGCGGCCACTTCCCGCACCTCGAACACCCTGACACGGTGGCCGACCTGGCTGTGAACTGGTTCCACGCGGCTCGACGGCCCGTAGAACTGATACCCAGGGCGACGGACCTGCTTTCACGAACCACGGGTCGTCTCCTCTGCCGTTGGACGGCTGCACGAGACGGCCGAATCCGGCAGCACCAGCGTCGCCCTGCGTTTCGTTCGACCACTCGCCGAGACCGCCGACCTGCTCCGCGCGGTCTGGAGGAGACCACCGTCGGGCCGCGGAGACGCGCATCGTCACCGAGCCTCCGGACCGCGAACCAGGGTGGACGTGCGGTGCGGACCGACGGTCAAAGCCGATGTTCATGACAACACGGCTGCGCTGGTGATTCGGCCGGTCCTCGCAGATGCCGGTCTGACGCCGACCGATCGACGATGACTTGGTCCCACGACCGTCCAGTTCTGACGCGAGACCGCCCATATCATCGGCCTGCGAACACTCCGAGCGCCTGAGTCACGCCCCTCGACGGCGTCGCAGTAGCCAACCACAACCGGACAAGCCGAACGAGCACCGGATCGGCTCGGTGGTGGTCGTTTCCTTTACTCGGCGGCGCGATGGTAAAGAGCGTCCCGACGCGCCGCAGGAAGCTTGTTGAGCATGGTGCTGGCGGGCGGCTGAGCTGATGTTCACGCTGTTCATTTCATGTCCATGCCAAGGTCGAACGCGGTTACGGAATGGGTGAGCGCACCGACGGAGATGAAGTCGACGCCGGTCTCGGCAACCGCGCGAGCACGGTCGAGTGTGAGCGCCACCGGACGCTTCGAGGACGGCGCGGCCGGCAGTCATCGCCACGGCTTCACGCATGGTCGCGTCGTCCATGTTGTCCAGCAGCACGTGGTCGCAACCCGCCTCGAGCAGCGCCTTGAGCTCGTCGAGATCGGTGACCTCGACCTCGACGGGCACGTCGGGGAACGCCGCACGCACGGCCTCGTATGCCGGCACCACGCCCCCGGCGGCAACCACGTGGTTGTCCTTGACCAGGGCCATGTCCGCCAGCGAGAACCGATGGTTCACACCACCCGCGACGCGGACGGCGTACTTCTGCAGCGCGCGCCAGCCAGGCAGTGTCTTGCGGATGTCGAGCACCTTCGCGCGCGTGCCCTCGAGCGCATCGACCCACTTGGCGGTCGACGTCGCGACACCGGAGAGATGGCTGGCGAAGTTCAGCGCCGGACGCTCGGCGGTCAGCAGGCCGCGGGTCGGGCCACTGACCCGCATCACGACGTCCCCGGGCCGCACCCGCGAGCCCTCAGCGATCCGATCGTGCACCTCCACCTCATCGCCGACTACGACGTGGAACACCAACGCAGCAACAAGAAGCCCAGCCACCACGCCCTCGTCTCGGGAGCCGAGGTCCGCGGTCGTCCGAGCATCGGCCGCGATGGTGGCGACGCTCGTGACGTCGACCGACCCACCAGGCAGGTCCTCCTCCAGCGCGCGCAGGACCGCCGCATGCACCTCGGCTCCATCGAGACCGGCCTCGTCGAACTCGGCCCGCAGGTCAGCCGGGATCGACTCCCAGGGGGTGAACGTCATCGTGCTCCTCCGTCGGTCGCCGCGGCCGGGATTAACCGACAGCTGCCCTCGCCGTCGCGCATGGTGTTGTCGAATAACCGGCGAAGCCGCACTCGCGTTCGATAGGTACGACGACGGTGAGCATCAGCCGGCCAGCCGTTGGGTGCCGGGCTCCTGCGTCAGTCGGAGCGCACGGGCCGCGTAGGAGATCGCGTGGTACCAGCCGGCAATTAGGAGCAGGTCGATGGCGCCCTCTTCGCCCACCGCAGCCCTCAGTCCCTCCCACGTCTCGTCGCCGAGATCAGCGGTCAGGTGGATCTCGTCGACAGCGCGCAGCACGGCGGCGTCGGCCGGATCGCTCCAGCACGGATCGGTCGGCTGGCCTATCGCGAGGGATCGGACCTGCTCGTCGCTCAGTCCGGCTTTGGAGGCGAAGACTGCGATGTGGATTCCCCACTCGTAATCGGCGCCGCACAGCGCGGTCGTCCGGTCGATGATGATCTCGCGCTGTCGAAGCGTCAGCGCGACTCTCCGTGACAGGTAGTAGCGCCCCCATTGAGCGATCGCGCGGGCGCGGTCGGGTCTGCGTGCGAAGACCCCGAACAGGGCGATCGGCGGGCCGAGCTCGGCGAGCGCAGCAGCCGTCGCGTCGTCATGGGGCGCAGTGAGAGGTTCGACGCGAGGTTGCTTTGGATTACGAAGCATGGCCGAGAGCCTACCACGGTCTGCTTCGGAATATGAGGCAATAATGGACCGGTGTCCGAGCAAACCCCGCTCCCAGGTCGGCCGGTCCGCGGGTCCGTCACCGGTCGCCCGATCATGGCCCTCCTCGACCTGCTCGGGCGACGGTGGGCGCTGCGGATCATTTGGGAGCTGCGTGAAACGCCGTCACCAAACTTCCGCGACCTGCAGCGGCGGTGCGGGGGATCTCATCGAGCGTGCTCGCCGACCGTCTGCGTGAGCTCGCCGAGGCTGAGGTCGTGGGCCGGGGAGCCGACGGGTACCTGCTGACCGCCAGGGGGCGAGACCTCCTCGAACGGCTCCGGCCGCTCGAAGAATGGTCCGTTGAGTGGCGGAACGCCGTAGCGAGCACGGGGGCCCCACCGAGGAGCGGTACCGCCCACCCGGGCAAGTAGGACCGCGACTGACGGCCGCGCGCACCTGCTCGTCGGGCCAGGCAGCCGTGCGGCCGCCGGGTCGGCCGGCAGATACCGGTCCGCCCCCGGTCGCACTTGGGCCTATCGCTTCAACCGGAGTCCGGCGTTGGCGGAGATCGTCGGTGATGGCCGTGCGTGGACGGTGGTGATGATCTCTGAGCTGTCGATGCCCTACCGCGTGATGGAGGTGTTTGCGTGCGGCCGAAGCTGCGCGGCGGCGACCTCGGTGTTAGCCAGGCATCGTCGCCGGCGAGCGGCGATGCCCAGCGGCGTCCAGCAGCACGGATTCCATGGACCCTGCCTTGGATGGGTTGACGGTGGCTGCTATTTGAGCCGAGCCGCCGCTGCCGCGGAAGGGCTGACAACTACCGCATGCACGCCCTCGTGTCCGCGCAAGGGGGGAAGGCAGCGTTGCACTCGCGTCTCGTGTCGGGAGCAGAGCAGCGTTGCCCAAACGTCACTCCTTCCGGCGCGCTATACGACCGCCCTGGTGTTTGCTGAGGTTAGATCGGCGGCTCCGCGAGGCGGTGGCAGATCGCTTGCTGCTGGGCCGCGTCGAGTTCGTGCGTGAGTATCCCCTCGATCGCGAACACGGCGATCTTGACCTCCGCGTCAACGCTCGCGTCTTTTGCTCCGGCTTGCTCTAGCAGTACGCGCAGAAGACCTTCGGTCATCGCGTGAAAGGAGTCATGCCATGCGCTGATCGGCGGTGTGCCCGGACGCGCGCGTGGACTGTGCCGACCAACCGGCGCATCTCTTGCAGCTGCCCGACTGCCCAGAGCAGTTGATCCTCGAGTGGCGAGTGCTAGGCCCCTCCCCCTGAGTTGGAATCACGGATAGATAACTCGTCTGACGACCCCCTTCGCGTGTGGAGACGCTGCGGTGGCGTTGCCGCTGGCCCGCGACTTCGTCGCGCGCGAGGTCAAAAGGCGTCGCTGGTTGCAACGCGGCTCGGTCACGGAGTGGCGTGGCCCCGCAGGCGTGAAGCCTGCTTCTATCGCGCGGCGACGAGAACCTCGGCTTCGCTAGTGCGAACCGAGCCGACGAGGTTGTTGGCCTGCGCGCGCTTCGTGACGTTGTGGACCGTGGTCCCGGCCGGGCGGACGTCGATCGTGAACTCGATGCCCAACTGTGCCGAGACGCGCATGAGCGTCTCCATGCTCGGATTGACCTCGCCGAGCTCCAGGCGAGCCACCTGGGGCTGCTTCATGCCGAGGCGCTCGGCAAGCTCACGCTGCGAGAGGTCGTGCTCGCCGCGGTATCGGACGATGGCGAGCGCCACCGCACGTGCCAGCGCCGTCCGCTCCCACTCAGCGCGGAACTCCGGGTCGGTGCGGAGCTGCTCGGCGATCAGCTCGTCGTTGGTCTTCATCTCGCTTAGCTTCATAGGCTTCATGATAACACCCCTGTTATCGGCATTTCCAGGCCGGACATCAATCGAGTTCGAGCTTTCCGAACCGCTCGACTGCTCGCCTGACAGCGGCGTCGAAGCCTCGGGAGTCGATCTGCGCCTCTGGTGCGACGGCGAGGATTACGAACGTGGACGGGCTGACGCGGCGGTAAATCGGGCGCCACCGGCTGCGACCGGCACGCGGTCGAAGCTCGCGCAGCCCTTGGCCCGCCTCGCCCTGAACCGCGCTGGAGTGTGGGCTCCCTAGCCGCGGGCCTGCCGCCTCGAGCTTCTGAACAGCGTGGAGCATCGCGACCTTCTCCTCCGGCGGCCAGGAGGCGTCGCGCTCGGCGTCAGCGGCCGGATGCCACAGCGCGCGATACGGAGGACCCGGGTCCTTTGCGGCGGTCTGCGTCTTTTTCGTGACCCGGCTCCTGCCCTTCGCCTTCTGCTTTCGCTTGTCAGCCGCCATAGCCACCAACCATCGGCTCCGGGGCAGCGGAGGACTGATCCGCGCGTTCGCGCCGGACGCCTTCGCGAGCGGCGATCGTCTGCCCCTTGATCGTGTCCAGCAGCTCAAGCCGCAGCTTGCGCCCGAACGGCGCGACCCGTTGAGCCGAGCGCTCAACCCGCCGCTGTCCCTCCTCATTGCCACAGATATAGATCACCCCGCCGATCTGGCCGCCGCGGATCCAGTCGTCGTGCAGCTTCAGGATCGCGTCCAACCGAGGCCGGGATTTGCCGGCGAGTTCCACCTCGATTGCAAACCTCGACGAGTCACGCAACGCCACCAGGTCCGGTCGGTGACCCGAGCGTTTGAAGCTGTTGCGATCTTGCCAGTGCAACTGACCCGACCACTCGGGACGGCCGAGCACCTCCCGCTGGCCAAGGAACATCCGGCCACGAACGGTCAGCCACGCCGCCGTCCACGCGCACGCGGAGTCATGTGCCCACCACGTCGGCGCCGGCGTCGACGCCGGGATCAACGGCACCCCGAGCATCAGGACACCCTTCCGCGTAGCCAGGAACAGGGAACCCTCACCCCAGGTCATCGGAGAGCGCTCCAGCCAGCCCTCACGTTCCAGCCGACGAGCGTGACTCCTCGCCGCCACCTCGCTCCACCCCATCGCGTACCGCCACGGATCCAACGGCGACGGCCCACACCGAGCCAGCCACCTCAGGCCAGCCATCGACCCAGGACCAGGCCGCAACACCCGAGTCACCGCCTACCCCTTCCCTCCCCAGCAAGCATCTCCCAGCAACCGCCCGTGCCCGGCACCAGCCCGCCTCCGCCCCCGAACACCACCGACCAGCTGAATGCGCATGACTACCCGCACTCCTCCCCTCTCGTCAAATACGTGGAGGGCGGGTAGTCATGCGCACCGAAGCGGCCGATCCCCAGCAAACCTCGGGGGCGGAGGCGGGCTCAGGTATGGAATCGAGAACAACAGACCACGAAACACTTCGCTACACACCTTCCGGCCCGTCGGACACGACCCGACCGCCGCCTGAATCACCCTGCGAGCGCCCGCCACTATCGAGCTCGTCCGCGACCACCCGCAGCGCGGCCCATACCTCGCGGAACACGTGCGCGACAGCCACGATGTCGGTCCCGGTAGCGGTGATCGACAGCCGCTCAAACGCCGCGTCGAACTCCTCCCACATCTCCGCCGGCCCCGGCCGGTTGCCGCCGCGCTTTAGCTCATACGGCAGGAACTCGGCCATGTCGGTCTTCGACCGCCAGCGGACCCCCGCCGCCTCCGACGCATTGAGCATCGTCGCGGCCATGTGCTCGCACGACTCCGCGATCGCACGAATCCGATCCACATAGCCCGGACTCGGCGGCGCGTACGCGCTCGCGTTGATCGCCTTCTCGTAACCGGCTATCGCGCGCTGCAACAACTCCACCGCCCCCTGTGCTTTAGGTGTCCGTGACTTTCGGGTCCGCGTCGGCGCCGCCGCCGTAGGCTCGTCCGCTCGCGCGGCTGCTTCCGCCGATGCGGGGTCAGGGCGGCGGGCAGAGGGAGCGGCCTCCCTTGCGGGTTCAAGACTGTTCTCAAGCTGCTCTAGGACTTCGTCGGCCGTCAGATTGGTCTCGTCGAGCATGCGATCGAGATCGGACCGCCGGACGATCCACTTGCGCACGCCCGGCGCGCGACGCCTTCAGCTGCCCTTTGCTCACCCATTGCCGGACCGTCGCCGGGTTGACGCGGAGCTCCGCCGCGATCTCAGCCAGCGTCAGCCAGGGGTCTGCTGCTTCGCGCTCTTCCTCGGTCAAAGCTCTGCTTCTTTCGCTCGGCACTTCCATCCCAGTAGCAATCAGAGTATCTTAGACGGAGGTTGCCGTGAGTACAGCGTCAAGCAATGTCCCGCGTGTTGCGCTCAGTCGTCAGGAGGCGGCGTTGTCGCTCGGCATGTCGTTGGATTCGTTCGAGCGGCACGTTCAGCCCGAGCTGCGGCTGATTCGGCGGGGCAAGCTCCGCCTCGTCCCCGTCGCCGAGCTGGAGCGGTGGGCGAACGAGAGCGCCGAGTCGGTGTTCAGACGTCCGCGCCGGGCCTAGCATCAGCGGTCCTCATGGCCACCGGGATCCGCGTCCGTCACT
>CAVUSY010000017.1:0-63496 GCA_963744195.1 uncultured Solirubrobacterales bacterium | reverse complement strand
CGCATCCGGATGTGTTCAACATCCTGCTGCAGATCCTCGAGGACGGCCGGCTCACCGACGCCCAGGGGCGCACGGTGGACTTCCGTCACTGCATCGTGATCATGACCTCGAACATCGGCGCCGCCGAGATCGCGCGCAACACGCCGCTCGGTTTCGCGGTCTCCGATGATGAGACCGGCATCACCTACGAGGACATGAAGAACCGGATCATGGGCGAGCTGAAGAAGGTCTTCCGGCCCGAGTTCCTGAACCGGATCGACGATGTGATCGTGTTCCACAAGCTGGCCAAGGAAGAGATCAAGGAGATCGTCGAGCTGTTGCTGCTGCGGATCCGGGAGTCGATGGCCGAGCGCGAGCTCCAGCTCGAGCTCTCCGAGGCCGCCAAGGACCTGCTCGTCGAGAAGGGTTGGGATCCGGCCATGGGCGCCCGGCCACTGCGCCGCGCGATCCAGCGCTACATCGAGGATCCGCTCGCGGACTTCGTGCTCCGCTCCCAGGTCCCGTCCGGATCGACCGTGCTGGTCGAGCCCGGCGTACCGGACACAGATGACGAGGACGTCAAGCTCTCCGTGATCGAGCCCGCGCCGAAGCCGACGCCGGTGGGGGTCGGTGCCGAGGGCGGCTCCGATGACGAGGGCGACCACAGCGCCGAGCCGGACTCGGACGCTCCCGACACATCCGTTGACTCCGAGTACAGGTAGAGGCGATTGCGGACGCCGCCGACAACGGCGGCGTCCCGTCGCTGGCTGGTCCGCTCAGCCGCTCGGCTAGCGGCGGCGGTGTAGACGCCGGCCCGGGGGCCGGGTACGTCGGTAGGAGCACTGGGCTGCGGGGCGGCTGGTTGAAGTTGAAGTCGGCGGTCAGATTGCCGAGGGCGGGGTTGTTCTCGCGGACGTTGGGGCGGGGGTCAGGTCGTCCGTCGGTGGCGGCGTTGAGGCGTTGGCCGCCGAGGAAGTCGTCTTCGATGAACTTGTTGTAGGCGTCCTGGCTGAGGGTCTGGTGGTCGATGTAGCCGGCGCGGGCGTAGGGGCTGATGACGATTCCGGGAACCCGGATGCCATAGCCGTTCTGGTCTATGACCGGCGGGACGACGTGGTCGTAGAAACCGCCCCAGTCGTCCCACGAGAGGAAGATGGCGGTGCTGTTCCAGTCGGGGCTCTTCATGATCGCATTGACCAGGCTGGTGACATAGGCCTGCCCGGCGCTGACCAGTGCGGGCGGGTGCTCGGAGACCTTGGCGTTGGGGCTGATCCAGGAGACGGCGGGTAGGGTGCCGTTCCTGGCGGCGGCGTAGAAGTTGGTCAGGCTCTGGATGTTGCCCAGCTGCCCGTCCTGGTGGACGTCGGTGAAGTGCGGCAGGGGGTTCCAGATGCCGGGCGTGACGGCGTTCTGTGGCACCGGGGCGCAGGTCATGGCGCCGTTGGCGCAGTCTGGCTCGTTGCCCTTGTAGACGTAGTAGGCCCAGCTCACGCCGAACTTGTGCAGCAGGTACGTCAGGTCGGTCCAGGCGTAGAGCGGGGTCTGGTCCAACGCCAAGCCGGGCCAGTTGGGTTTCCCCACCGAGTTGGTACACGAGAACGCGTCGTACGGGTTGGTGCACAGGGCCGACCATTCCGAGACCTGGAAAAGGTGTGCGGGCAGGCTCCACGTGGCAGCGGGCTCGAACATGTGATCCTGGAGCACAAAGCGGTGGGCATAAGTCCAGTAGTTGGGGATCTCACGCGCGTCGTGATAGCCCATCACATCGACGCAGGTGCTCTGGTTGCCCGACGTGCAGGGACTGCAGTTGGGGTTGGTGGTGGTACAGCCCACGCCCCTCTCAGCTGGGCCGATGAAGCCGTTCATCTTGCCGCCGCTGATGTCCACGGTCGAGCTGGTGCCCACGTGCGGGCCGCCGAAATTGACGTCGCTGGGATCGTGAAACGGTGTTACGCAGCCGCCGTGCGCGGGATCCGGGACGCATACCCCGGCCGGAATCCCGTCTGCCCCGGGGAAGGTGCCGAAGTAATGATCGAAGGAGCGGTTCTCCTGCATGATGATCACCACATGCTTGATCCTGTGGATCTCGCTAACGGAAATCGACACCGCCGGTGAGCGCGAGCGGACATTGCGCTGGTCTCCGATCAGGACCGCGCGCAGCGGCGCGAGGCGATCGCTGCGGAATGAGTGGGCGACGCTGAAGTCAGAAGCCCCGTTCAGGTGAGGCTCGGCGATCGTCACCCACTGGGATCCGAACTCCTGTCTGAGCAAGATGGACGCGCCGGAGTGCGACGGTGTCACGTGGCCCCGCAGCGTCACCCGCTCGCCTGGAGCTGCCGCGACCTCGGACGGAGTCAGCGTCACCACTGCAGACACGGGCTCGTTGAGCGTGTAGCTGCGTGCCCTGCCGGCCACCACGAACCAGGCCTCGTTGGTCCGGGGCCGGCGCACGATCGTGTAGCTACCGGTGGCACCGGCGGTGGTCTGGGCTTCGGGGTGAAACGCGTGCCAGCCGGCGCGCTTGTGCCACAGGACGACTCGCGTGCCGCCCGGGGACGTGCCGGCCAACCGGCCGAAGATGCGCACCTTGCCACCGGCCGCGGCAGGACTCGGCGTGGCATGGATCGTGAGACGCCCGGAGGCCGCCGGCAGGGGCGGGCCCTGGTTGCCGCCGCAGCCCGAGACGGCCAGGGCCGCAATGGCGGCCAGCGTGACAAACGGCCACGGGATGAGGGAACGACGCATGAAGGCAGCGGCCGAGGGGTGGCATCGAGCACGTCCCGCGGCTAGGCTGAAGAACCCCGCGCCGGGATCCGAGTTGCGAGTTCGAGACGGACGCAACGCAACCGCAACACAGGCGCGTGGGAGGGTTGTTCTTTCTGGGCCTACGCCGGTGGCGGCGTCGAGGCCGGTCCCGGTGCCGGGTGGACCGGCAGGATCAGCGGCGACCTCGGCCGTTGACTGAAGTCGAAGTCCGCGGTCAGGTTGCCGAGGAGAGGATTGGCCTCGCGCACGCCGGGGCGGGGATCAGGCCGTCCGTCCGTGGCGGGATTGAGTCGCTGCCCGTTGAGGAAGTCGTCCTCGATGAACTTGTTGTAGGCGTCATGGCTGAGGGTCTGGTGGTCGATATACCCGGTCCGCGCGAAGGGGCTGATGACGATCCCGGGCACTCTCAGCCCGTATCCGTTCTGGTCCACCACGGGCGGAGCCATGTGGTCATAGAAGCCGCCCCAGTCATCCCAGGAGAGGAAGATGGCGGTGCTGGACCAGTCCGGGCTCTGCATGATCGCGTTGACCAGGCCGGTGACGTAGGTCTGCCCCGCGCTGACCAGGGCCGGGGGATGTTCTGAGACCGTTCCGTTGGGATCGATCCAGGACACCGCGGGTAGCGTCCCCGCCTTCGCGGCGGTGTAGAAGTTGCTCAAACTCTGGATGTTGCCGAGCTGGCCGTCCTGCTGGACATCGGCGAAATGGGGCAGCGGGTTCCAGATCCCGGGGGTCTTGGCGGCCTGCCCGACCGGCGCGCACGTCACGGCGCTGTCGGACTCGCAGTCGGGCTCGGTGCCCTTGAACACGTAGTAGCCCCAGCTGACGCCGGACCGGTGCAGCAGGTACGTCATGTCGGTCCAGGCGTAGAGTGGCGACTGGTCCAGGGGGTGACCAGGAGGGTTGGGGGTCAGGAGAGCGTTCTTGCACGAGAACGGGTCGTAGGGATTGGAGCAGAACGCCGACCATTCCGAGACCTGAAACAGGTGCTGGGGCAGGCTCCACGACGCGCTGGACTCGAACATGTGGTCCTGGAGCACGAAATTGCGCGCATAGGTCCAGTAGTTGGGGATCTCACGCGCGTCGTGGTAGCCCATGACGTCGATGCACTGCCTCTGACCGCCCACGGTGCATGGACTGCAATTGGGGTTGGTCCCGGTGCAACCGAAGCCCTTCTCGGCCTGGGCGACGAAGCCGTCCATCTTGCCGCCGTTGATGTCGGCGACAGCGGCGGCTCCGTGCGGGCCGCCGAAGTTCTTGTCGTTGGGATCGTGAAATGGCGCGACGCAGCCGCCGTTGGCCGGGTCGCGCACGCACACTCCGGCCGGGATTCCGTCGGCTCCGGGGAACGTCCCGAAGTACTGATCGAAGGAACGGTTCTCCTGCATGATGACCACCACGTGCTTGATGTTGTGGATCTCATTGACCGAGATCGACAGCACGGACGAGCGCGAGCGGAGGTTGCGCTCAGTTCCCAGCAGCACCGCGCGTAGGGGCGCGACCCGATCGCTGCGGAACGTATGCGTAGCGCTGAAGTTGGACTCCCGGTTCAGCCGTCGTCGCGCGATCGTCACCCAGCGCGATCCGAACTGTTGCCTGAGCAGGATGGGGCGGCCCGGGTGCGACGGCGTCACGTGCCCGCTGAACCGGACTGGAGTGCCGGGAGCCACCGCGGCGTCCGACACGCTCAATTTCACGTGTGCGTACACGTGCTCGGTCAGCGTCGCACTGCGCACAGGGCCGGCTGTCACGTACCAAGCCTGATTGAACTGCACGGCTCCGGCCCGGCGCGCGATGGCGTAGCGGCCGGAGGCATCCGTCGTGGCCCGGGCCAGCGGGTAAAACCGCCGCCAGCCGGAAAGCTCGTGCCACAACACGATACGTCTCCCGCGCGAGGACGGGCCGGTCAGCCGGCCGAAAACGCGCACCGGGACGCCGTCGGTGACCGGGTTCGGGCCGGCATGAATCGTCAGCCGCTCTCGAGAGGACGCCGCGTGCGCCCCTGGGATGCCCGTCAAGCGGGCCACCGCACCAGCCATCATCGCCAACGCGAGCAACGGCCATAGGACGATCGAACGGCGCATGACTCAAACCTTCCGGTGGTGGCAGCGGCCACGCCTGTGTTGGCCCTGATAACCCGCGGCCGGGACCCGAGTTGCGCAACAAATCAGTGTCAAATCGCCCCGCCGGCTCGATGTCGTCGGACCCAGTCCGTACGCTCGACGCGATGCCCAAGCCCGCCTCCGTGTACATCTGCTCGCAGTGCGGCCACGAGGCGGCCCGCTGGGCCGGTCGCTGCCCAGACTGCGGGGAGTGGAACTCGCTGGTCGAGCACGCGCGGCGGCCTCCGGCTCGGCGCGGCTCGGGTGGCGGGGGCAATGGCTCGCCGCCCTCACTCGGCGTCGAGCCGATCCTCCTCGGCCAGGTCCAGGCGGCGGACCACGAGCGTCTGAGCACCGGGATCGGCGAGCTCGACAACGTGCTCGGGGGCGGGATCGTTCCGGGGTCGCTGGTGCTGATCGGGGGCGCCCCCGGGATCGGCAAGTCGACCCTGACGACGATGGCGCTGGCCAACCTGTGCGCGGCGGGGCGGCGAACACTGTACGTATCGGCCGAGGAGTCGGCGGCTCAGATCCGGCTGCGGGCCGAGCGACTGCCCGGTGGCTCCGCGCTGGCGATACCGGTGATCGCGGAGACCGATCTGCATACGGTGCTGGCGACGATCGAGCAGCAGCGGCCCGAGGTGTGCGTGATCGACTCCGTGCAGACGATCCACAGCGTGGAGCTCTCCAGCGCCGCCGGGTCGGTCGCCCAGGTGCGTGAGGTCGCCGGCGAGATCATGCGCGTGGCCAAGAAGCTGCGAATCGCGGTTCTGCTGGTCGGGCATGTCACCAAGGAGGGCGCTCTGGCCGGGCCCCGGGTGCTCGAGCACCTGGTCGACTGCGTGCTGCAGTTCGAGGGCGAGCGCGAGCGCACCTACCGCACGGTGCGTGCCGTCAAGAACCGGTTCGGCTCGACCGACGAGGCCGGCGTGTTCGAGATGCGCGACGACGGTCTGGTCGAGGTCCTCGACGCGTCGGCTCGCTTCCTGGCCGAGGCCACGCGCGCCCCGGGTAGCGTGGTCCTGTGCGCGATGGAGGGCTCGCGCCCGCTGCTGGTCGAGGTGCAGGCGCTGGTGACCGCGTCGGAGCTGGTCCCGCCGCGGCGCGTGGTCGCCGGACTGGATCGCAACCGGGTGGCGCTGGTGCTGGCGGTGCTGGCCCGCCACGCTGGGATCGGCCTCGGCACGGCGGATGTGTTCGTCAACGTCGTGGGTGGGATCCGGGTGGATGAACCCGGCGCCGACCTTGCGGTCGCGCTGGCGGTGGCCAGCGCCGCTCGGCGCGCGGCACTGACGACGGCCGACGGTCGTCCGCTGGCCTGCTTCGGCGAACTCGGGCTGACCGGCGAGCTTCGCACCGTCGCGCACGCTGATCGGCGCCGAGCCGAGGCGCACAAGTTCGGCCTGCTGCCGGTCCTGGAACCCGACGCGCAGAAGACGATTCGGGTAGCGGTCCGGACGGCCCTGGACGGCGTCCAGGACGCCGTGCGGGCCGCCTGAAACAGCGCGCCCGGTTTCTCGCACCCGGCCCGGAGATGCGATGACCTGGACAACCCACCGCCCGGCAGGGTCGAATAGGTGAATACCGGCTAAAATCAGCCCTGATGCCGTCGCGTTCCGGGGAAGAGCTCAAAGAGGAGCTCGAGTCTCGACAGGAGTCCCGGATCATGAGGGCGCTCGAGATGGTGGCGCCCGGAACGTCGCTGCGCGAGGGGATCGACAACATCGTCGATGCCCGCACCGGGGGACTGATCGTGATCGGCGATGCCGACGAGCTCGCGTTCATGTTCTCCGGCGGAATCAGGCTCGACGTCGACTACTCGCCGGCCTTCCTCTATGAGCTGGCCAAGATGGATGGGGCCATCGCGCTCAGCACCAACGCGACGAAGATCGCCCACGTCAACATCCAGCTGACGCCGGATCCGACGATCCTCACCCTGGAGACCGGTACGCGGCACCGAACCGCCGAGCGGGTGTCCAAGCAGACCGACGCGATCGTCGTCGCGGTGTCCGAGCGACGCGAGGTCGTCTCACTGTACGTCGACGGCGTCAAGTACATCCTGGAGGACATCCCGGTCGTGCTCGCCAAGGCCAACCAGGCCCTGGCCACGCTCGACAAGTACCGCAGCCGCCTCGACCAGGTCTCCACCCGGTTGACGGCGCTCGAGTTCGAGGGTGGCGTCACCCTGCACGATGTACTGACCGTGCTCCAGCGGGTAGAGCTCGTAACCAGGATGGCGGTGGAGATCGAGCGCTACATCGTCGAGCTCGGGACCGAGGGGCGGCTGATCGAGATGCAGCTCGACGAGACCATGGTCGGCGTCTCCGCCGACAAGGCCGCGCTCGTGCACGACTACCTGGTCGAGGACACCGACGACAGCTTTGCGACGGTGTTCGACCAGCTGGTGAGACTTCCCCATCAGGACCTACTTGACTTCGGTCGCCTGGCCGAGCTGCTCGGCTATGACCGCAAGCTCAACACCCTCGATTACCCCGTGTCACCGCGCGGATTCCGCATATTGGGGCGCATACCCAGGCTGCCCAGGCTCGTTGTCCAGCGGATCGTGACGGAATTCGGGGGACTTGAGGAGTTGCTCGCCGCTTCAGACGGCGAGCTCGAGACCGTCGACGGGGTCGGCGAGATCCGGGCGAAGGACATCCGCGAGGGCCTTCGCCGACAGCAGGAGATCAACATGGTTGATCGCTACCTGCAGACGTAGCGCAATCCGCGGGACGTGCCCTGCCCCGCCATTCCAGAGGAGGACACCATCACAGAGCTAACGGAAGAGCACCTGGATGATCTTGAGGCAATCCAGCTACCTGTCAATATCGAATTCGAGATTGGCGACAGCGTCGTATACCCGCACCATGGGGCCGGCCGGGTACTGCGCAAGGAGATGAAGGAAGTCCTCGGCGAAAGCCGCGAGTACCTCACCATCAAGATCCTCCACAACGACATGACCGTGATGGTCCCGACCGAGAACGCGGCGCTCGCGGGGCTTCGTCGCGTGATCGACGAGGAGACCGTCAAGAAAGTGCTCGCGGTGCTTCAGGACGAGTGTTCCGAAATGCCGAAGAACTGGAATCGGCGCTTCAAGCACAACCGGGACAAGATCAAGACCGGCGACATCTACGAGCTCGCCGAAGTCGTCCGTAACCTCGCCATCCGTGAGGCCGAGAAGGGCCTTTCGACCGGTGAGAAGCAGATGTACACGCGGGCCAAGAAGATCCTGGCCTCCGAGCTGATGTATGCGCTCGAGATGGACGAGCAGGAGGTCGACGAGCACCTCTACGGCCTGTTGACCGACTCCGGAGGCAACGGTAACCGCAACAACAGCGGTCACCGCGCCAGTAGTGCCAATGGCAACGGCAAGGTGGCCGTCGCCGCCAAATAAGGGCGAGTGACGAGATGGCGGTCGCGCTGATCGTGGCCGCAGGACGTGGCGAGCGCCTTGGGTCCGGCCGGCCCAAGGCGCTCGTCACTTTAGGTGGGCGACCCATGCTCGAGTGGAGCGTGGCTGCGCTGCGGGCGGTCGCGGCGGTACGGCAGATCGTGATCGCACTGCCGGCCGATCAGCTCGACGCCGCGCCGGAGGGCACGATCGCGGTCGCCGGCGGTGTTCAGCGCTCGCATTCGGTGCGGGCTGCGCTGAGCGCGTGCGCTGACGGAGACCCGGTGATCGTCCATGACGCGGCCCGGCCACTCGCCACCCCGCAGCTGTTCGAGCAGGCGCTGCGTGAGATCGAGCGCTACCCGGTGGACGCGGTGATCGCCGCGGCTCCCGTCTCGGACACGATCAAGGAGGTCTCCGCGGACGGGCGTACCGTCACGCGGACGCTCGACCGGGCTCGGCTGTGGGCGGTGCAGACGCCGCAGGTGTTCCGGCGCGCGGCGTTGCTGCACGCGCTGGCGGCGTCCGACGACGAGCTGGCGGTGGCCACCGACGACGCGTCGCTGGTGGAGCGGGCGGGCGGGACGGTGAGGATCGTCGGCGCCGATCCCGGCAACCTGAAGATCACCACGCGCGAGGATCTGCGTGTCGCCGAGTTCCTGCTGGCAGAGCGCGCGTGGTGAGGGCTCGGTGAGCCCGCGGGGGGAGCCGGCACGGTGAGGGCTCCGTGAGCCCGCAGGGGAACCGGCACCGTGAGGGCTCCGTGAGCCCGCAGTGGAGCCGGCACGGTGAGCGCCGGAATCGGATACGACTGCCACCGCTTGGTGGAGGGACGCCGCCTGGTCCTGGGCGGGGTCGAACTCGTCCACGATCGTGGCCTGGACGGACATTCCGACGCGGACGTCCTCACGCACGCGATCATCGACGCGCTGCTGGGCGCCTGCGCGCTGGGGGATATCGGCGAGCACTTCCCCGACACCGACCCCCGCTACCGGGATGCCGACTCGATCGAGCTGCTGCGCGCGACGCTCGGACTGATCGAGGACGGCGGCTTCGCGGTGGCCCACGTCGACGCCACCGTGGTGCTGGAGCGCCCCAAGCTGGCGCCGGTCCGCGACCAGATGCGCGCCAGGCTGGCCGAGGCGCTCGGACTGGATATCCGGCACGTCAGCGTCAAGGCGACGCGCGGGGAGGGCATGGGGTTCGTAGGACGCGGGGAGGGAATCGCCGCCCTCGCGGTGGCCACCGTGCGCGAGCGCGGCTAGCGCCGCGGCCCCGGTCTGGCGCCGCGGGGCTGGCACCGCGGGGCTGGCGCGCGCGGTGCTGGACACCGCGGCACTGGTGAACAGCCGATGAACTCTGGCTCGCCGCCGCGGCGGGACCGCGGGACGCTGCGACAATCGCTGACATGGAGGATCACGTCCGGGGTTCAGTGCTGGTCGTCGACGACGAGCCGACGATCGCCGAGGTCGTCTCGCGCTATCTGGAGCGGGCGGGCTATCGGACGCGGATAGCGTGGGACGGCGCGCGCGCCCTGGAGCTGGTGGCCGAGCAGCGCCCCGATCTCGTCGTGCTCGATCTGATGCTCCCGGGCATCGACGGCCTCGAGGTGATGCGCCGCCTGCGCGAACAGGATCGCGAGCGGATCGCCCTGATCCTGCTGACCGCGAAGGGCGAGGAGTCTGACCGCGTGATCGGCCTGCGCCTCGGCGCCGACGACTATGTCGTCAAGCCGTTCTCGCCGGCCGAGCTGGTGGCGCGGGTCGACGCCGTGCTGCGGCGGGTGGACACCACCCCGACCCAGGAGGCGCCGATCGAGCTCGGCGACCTGACGATCGACCCGGGCTCACGCCGGGTGTTCGTGCGCGGCGAGGAGGCTCAGCTCACCCAGCGCGAGTTCGACGTGCTGCTGTTCCTGGCGCGGCATCCGGGCCAGGTGTTCTCGCGCAACCAGCTGATGGATGCGATCTGGCAGTACTCGTTCTACACCGACACGTCCACGGTCACGGTTCACATCCGCCGACTGCGGGCCAAGATCGAATCCGATCCGGCTCAGCCCTGCCACATCGAGACCGTGTGGGGCGTCGGATATCGCTTCGCGGCGGCGTGACATGGCCGGCCTGACCCGCCGGGCGGTCGGATGGGTCCGCTCGGGCACGGGATCGCTCTCGCGCCAGTTCGCGCTGGTCGTCGCGATCGGCGTGGCCCCCGTGCTGGTGGCGCTGGTCGTCGTCTCACTGCTGATGTTCGTGTCCGGGCACCAGGCCGTGCTGGTCGCTGCGATCGTGGTGGCCGCCGGAGTCCTGGCCGTGCTCGGAGCCAAGCTGGTGTCGAACGGGATCCTGCGCGATGTCAACGCCATCCGCGACGGCCTGAGCGCGGTCGGCCGCGGTCAGCGTGACGTGGAGATCACCACCGCGGCACGGGATGAGCTGGCCGAGCTGGCGCTGGCCGCCAACGCGATGATCGCCGACCTGCAGGCCGAGGAGGCCGCGCGGGATCAGTCGGACTCGGCCCGGCGTGACCTCGTGGCAGCCGTCTCGCACGATCTGCGCACGCCCATCACCTCCCTGCGGCTGCTCGCCGAGGCGGTCGGCGATGACATCGTGACCGGCGACGCCCGGCGGGCCTACATCGCTCGCATGCGCACGCACATCGATGCGCTGAGTGCTCTGATCGATGACCTGTTCGAGCTCTCCCGGCTCGAGGCGGGCGACATCAGCTGGTCGCTGGAGCGGGTGCCGCTGGCCGAACTGGTGGGAGAGACCGTGGAGGCGATGCGGCTGGAGGCCGAGGCCAAGGGCGTCGCGGTGATGGCGAACATCCCGGACGAGCTCAGCCCCGCCCACGCCAACCCCGAGAAGCTCCAGCGGGTCCTGTTCAACCTGATCCAGAACGCCATCCGGCACACGCCGGCCGACGGCAGCGTGGTGGTCCGTGCCGAGCCCGTCGCGGCGGGGATCGAGGTGGAGATCTCCGACAGCGGCGACGGGATCGCCCCGGAGGAGCGCGACCGCGTGTTCACCGCCTTCTACCGCGGGGGAACCCAGGCCGCTCGCACGGGGGACGGGGCCGGACTCGGTCTCGCTGTCTCCCGCGCGATCGTGGAGGCCCATGGCGGCGAGATATGGCTGGCGGACTCGCCTCGCGGGACGTGCGTGCGGTTCAGCCTGCGGTCAGCCTGACCGCGCGCGGTTGCGGTTTTCAGCCCGCTGGTCTTCCGGGCCCGCGGCGCGGGCGGTTTCGCCCGCGGTTTTCAGCCTGCGGTCTTCCGGGCCCGCGGCGCGGACTCGGCCGCCGCGAACGTGCAGAGCGCGACAAATCCGGCCCGGCCCGCCTGATCTGCCACCAAACGCACGTCCCACCCCAATTCCGTGTCAAACCGCCGGGTCGGGGCGCGGTTTGACGCGAATTGCAGGTGGTCGGGGCCGTCCCGAGCCGGGGCCTTCCCGAGCCGCGGGGCCATCCCGAGCCGGGGCTATCCCGAGCCGGGGCTAGCCCGCCCTGGCCGCGCGACGCTGCGCCGCCAGGTCGCGCAGGCGCTCGTGCTCGACCAGCCGCGCCAGCTGTCTGACGCTCGACTGAAGATGCGACCCGACCACGGGCGCGGCGACCCGCTCCGCCAGCCAACCGCCGATCCCGGACCCGGCCACTCCGTACGCCAGGCGAATCTCCACCCGGGTGCGGCCCCCGGGCGCGGTTCGCAGGCGCCAGCGTCCACGCTGGTCCACGCCGGTGACCGATGTCCAGGCCAGCTCCCGCGGGGGATCCCATTCGACGATCTCGATCAGGCCGCCCACTTCGGCCGAGCCGACGCGAAGGAGCATCCGGTAGCGGGCGCCGAGACCGGTCGGTTCTTCACTGGCCACCTCCCACCGGGTCACGCCGGACATGAAGCTGAGCGCCCGCTCGGGGTCGGAGACGATCTCCCACACCGACTCAATCGGGGCCGAGACGACCGTCGCGGCGGTCGCCCTCATCGCGCGATCCTCACGCCGCGGCCCCTCATGGTGCCATCCGGGAGTGAGGCTCATCCGATGACGGGGAAGCGCCGTTCGGCGGCCAACGCGTCAAGCGTGTCCTGCATCAGCCGGATCAGGTGATCGTAGACCTCGTCAAGGTCGGGATCGGGGCCGAACTCGGCCCGCAGGTCGATCGGTGCCAGAGTCTCGACCGTGATCTTGGCCGGCAGCGGAATGTGCCCGAGCATGTCCCCGACGTTCAGCAGCCACGGCAGCCCGATCGAGATCGGCAGCACCTTGAGGCGGAACAGCCGGTCGAGCGCCAGCAGCTTGGCGAGACGCTCGCCCCGCGATAGGAACAGCGCCGTCTCCTGGCCGCCGATGGCCACGACCGGGACGATCGGGACGTTCTCCTGCAGAGCGAGGCGGATGAAGCCCTTGCGGCCATCGAAATCCACGCGGTTGCCGTCCCAGCTGGGGCGGTGAACCTCGTAATCGCCGCCGGGGTAGACGAGCAGCGCGGCCCCCGATTGCAGCGCCTTGCGCGCGTTGGCAGGCGAAGCGGCGACGGTGCCGAACTTCCGCAGCATGCCCAGCCCGGGCATCGATAGCACCAGATTGTGGGCCAACTGGTAGAAGGCGCGCTCGACGCCGAAGTAGGTGTTGAAGGCGAGCGTGAACACCACCGTGTCCGGCGTCATGTTGCCGCCGGAGTGGTTTCCGACCAGCAGCACGGGACCCTCGTCGGGGATGTTGCCCAGCCCCCGAACCTCGCCCCGGTACCACAGGCTCGCCGCCAGCCACATCAGAGGCAGACGCTCGCGGATGAAGTCGGGGTCGCGCTCGTCCAGGTCGGCGCGTGGGATCCGGCGGGTGGCCTGGTCGGCGACCTCGCGTAGGACTCGGCTTATGAGCGACCCGCGCGAACCCTGTCGCGCCTCGGGGTTCTGACCGGATCCCTCCTCCCCGTCCTGCACGACGTGTCCGTTGCTACTGGCTTTATCCGCAACGGCCATAGGGTGACCCGAATATTAGGCCACTGCGCTCACGCGGCGGCGTCCAGGGCACGGGTTCCCGGCTCGCTCTCGGCCGCCTCGACCCGGCCGAAGAAGCTGGTCAGCAAGGCGTTGGTGGCCTCGGGGCATTCCACCTGCGGCACATGCCCGCAGTTCTCGAGGGTGACCTGCTCAGCGCTGGGCAGCCATTTGCGGACGTGGCGGCTGAACGCCGGCGGGATCAGGCGGTCATGGGTGCCCCACACGAACAGCGCCGGCGTGGGCAGCTGCGCCAGCCTGGGATAGAAGCCGTGGCGGCCGTACGGGGCCTCCAGGTAGATGTTGCGCGCCGACGAGAGGAAGGCGTAGCGAGCGCCGGCCGAATGGTAGATGCGGCGAAACTCGTCGACCATGAGGTCGGCGACTTCCGGGTCGATCGGGTCACGGTCGTAGAACATGCTCCAGAACTGAGCCGCCACGGCGCCGCGGCTGAAGGCGTGCGGCAGCAATCCGAACTCCGGCCGCAGGAGCCGCACGAGCGGGTGAAAGCCGCGCTTGACCCATGCCACGGCGGGACACAGGAGGCCTAGGCCTCGGACCCGATGCGGTGCCACCATCGCCATCTCGATCGCGATCCGGCCACCCATCGAGTTGCCGACGAGGTGGGCGCGGTCAATGCCGATCTGGTCCATCAGACCGAGCATGATCTCGGCGTACCACGCGGCGTTGTAGGAACCCCGGGCCGGCTTGCTGGAGGAGCCGAAACCGGGGAGGTCAGGCGCATGGACCCGGTAGCGCTGGCTGAGCGAGGCGGCGGTCTCGAACAACGAAGCCCGCGTCCCACCCAGCCCGTGCAGCAGCAGAATGTCGGGGCCATGGCCCATGGTGAGCGTGGAGATGCGGTTACGCCCGACCGGGACGTCGCGAATCTGGAGCAGCGGCGGACGGCCCCCCGGCAGTCTGAACATGCCCTCGAAGGCGATCGCGTAGTCGAGGTTGCCGCGCACGGCCAGCAGGCGTCGCCCGAACGCCTCGACGCCCGAGAACGCACCCTCGCGCAGGGCCAGCCAGGTGTCGGCCCCGGTGGAGATCGTCACATCGGGGACGCGGCGGCCGGACCCCTTCCACACTCGCGCGGACTCGCTGGTACAGCGGACCTCCCAGGTGTGGCCGAGATCCCCGAGCTTTATGTGGTAGGTGGCGTCAAAGCCCTGGTGTGCGCCCAGGTAGCGGTCCGGCAGCGTGCGAAAGGCGGCCTCGACGGCGGCCAACCGGGCGGCATGAGACGACAGGGCCGACATCGCGGGCAACCTAGCTGCCGGCCCGGATCCCCGCTGTGCAGGGCGCTAGGGTTGCCGCAGCTTGCGCACAGTTTCTCTGCACGACACGCGTACGGGCGAGGTTCTCCCGCTCGAGCCCGAGGTCGACGCCCGGGTTCGGATCTATGCGTGCGGCCCGACCGTTTACGGCCGCATTCACGTCGGCAACGCCCGGCCGTTCGTGGTCTTCTCGCTGCTCAAGCGCTTCCTGGTCGGTGAGGGCTACGAGGTCGACTTCGTGGCGAACATCACCGACATCAACGACAAGATCTATGCCGCCGCTCTGCAGTCGGGCGCGAACAGCGCCGAGTTGGCCCGGGAGATGACCGCCGCCTACGTCGCCGACACCGACGCGCTGGCGCTTGGACGACCCGATCATGAGCCGCTGGCCAGCGAGACCATCGGGCCGATTGTGGAGCTCATCGAGCGGCTGGTGGAGGGCGGGCATGCGTACGCGGTCGACGGAGACGTCTACTTTGCGGTTCGTTCATACCCGGAATACGGAGAACTATCGCATCGCATCGTGGATCAAATGGACCAGGGCGAGACGGAGGGTTCGGCCCGTAAGCGCGACCCGCTTGACTTTGCCCTGTGGAAAGGCCGCAAGGTGGACGAGGACACCTGGTGGGACTCCCCCTGGGGGCCGGGGCGGCCCGGGTGGCACATCGAGTGCTCGGCGATGGCCGAGCAACTGCTGGGAGTGGGGTTCGAGGTCCACGGGGGTGGTATCGACCTGTTGTTCCCCCACCATGAGAACGAGGCCGCCCAGACCCGCGCCGCGCGCGGCGCTCCGTTGGCGCGGCTCTGGATGCATAACGGCATGGTGCGCCTGGGCAGCGACAAGATGTCGAAGTCCGTCGGCAACGTCTTCGTGCTCCACGAGGCGCTGGAGCAGTACGGTCGTGATGCGCTGCTGATGTATTTCTGCGGCGCGCACTACCACCAGCCGGTGGAGTTCGACGATGAGCGTCTGATCGAGGCGCGAGCCCGCTGCGCCAGGGTCGCCGAGGCCGGGCGAAGTCTGACCTCCGGGCCGAGCCCAGCCTGGTCATCTTCGCTGCGCGAGCAGTTCTTCGACGCGCTGGCCGCCGACTTCAACACCCCGCGCGCTCTGGGGATCGCGTTCGAGTGGGTCCGGGAAGCCAACCGCGCGGTCCCCGGCACGGTGGGGGGCGAAGATCTCCGCGCCATGCTCGACGTGCTCGGGCTCGCCAACCTGCTCGATCGCAACGAGGCGGTGGCCCCGCAACAGGCGCGCGAGCTGCTGGCCGCGCGTGAGCGTGCTCGGGCCGAGCGTGACTACGAGGCGGCCGATCGCCTGCGCGATCAGCTCACGGGGCTCGGCTGGGAGGTCCGCGACGGACCCGCTGGACCCGAGCTGCTGCCGGCCCAGCCCTGAATCGATGAAACGATGATCGTCTACGGACGCAATCCGGTGCGAGAGGCGCTGCGCGGGCCGCGGACGGTGCAGAGGATCTGGGCCACGCGCAACGCCAGCCGGGAGCCCTGGCTGTCGGCTCAGGCGAAGCTGATCACGGTGGCCGAGGCCGAGGAGCTGGAGCAGCGGTGCGGATCGCCTTCGCACCAGGGGGTGTGCGCTGAGGTGTCGCAGTTTCGCTACGTGGAGGCCGAGACGCTGCTGGCCCAGCCGCGAGCGCTGATCATCGCCCTCGATCAGGTCCAGGATCCCCAGAACTTCGGCGCGATCGCTCGCAGCGCCGAGGGTGCGGGCGCGGCGGGCCTGGTATTTCCCGAGCGGCGCTCGGTCGAGGTCACCGCCGCCGTGTGCAAGGCCTCGGCGGGGGCGGTCGAGCACCTGCCGATCGCCAGAGTCCGCAATCTCGCCGACTTCCTGGCTGACGCCAAGCGCTCGGGGTTCTGGTGCTACGGCGCCGATGCCGACGCGCCGGCGCGGTATTCCGAGCTCGACTTCGGCGGCGCGACGGTGATCGTGGTCGGCTCGGAAGGGCGGGGACTCAGGCCGCGAGTGGCGAGCGCCTGCGACGCGCTGGTCTCGATTCCATTGCACGGTCGCGTCGAGTCGCTCTCCGTGAGCGCCGCCGCGGCGGTGCTGATGTTCGCCGCCGCCGCACACCGCGAACGGCAAGGAAACTTGCAAGACGCTTGACACGCGAGCGTTGCTATGTCAAGCTCGCGCCGCTGAATAAGGATCAACTCGAGCTTGAGGGCTTTGAGTTGAGGGAGCGAGGCCCAAGGCCTTGCTTTCTGGGAAGGCTATATAGGTGCGGCGCCAGGGGAGGTAGCGCGCCACGAAAATCCGATCTTTCGCCGCTCTTGGCGGGAGCTGGAAAGGTTCGTGTCGTGGCTCGACTCTCTGCTTACTCTCAGTCTCAACCTAAGGTTGAGGATGGGTATCTCATCGCGTTGGCCAAGCAGGGCCGCGCTGATGCATACGACCAGATCGTACGTCGTTACTACGGATTCGTCCGTCTCAAGGCGTCGTCGTACTTCCTCGCCGGCGGGGACGCCGACGATCTGATCCAGGAGGGCCTGGTGGGGCTCTACAAGGCCGTGCGCGACTATCGCACCGACCGGGAATCGAGCTTTCGGAACTTCGCCGAGCTCTGCATCACCCGGCAGATCATCACGGCGGTCAAGACCGCGACTCGCAACAAGCACACACCGCTGAACCAGTACGTGTCCTTCTCCAGCACGCCGGCCGGGTCCAGCGGCGACAACGAGCCGACGCTCGATGAGATGCTGCCCGGTTCCACCGTGCATGACCCGGTCAATCAGGTGATCTCCTCCGAGGAGCTGCGGGCGCTGGTGGCGTGCATCTCGACGGTGCTCTCCGAGCTGGAATCACGGGTGCTGGCGCTGTATCTCGACGGCCACTCCTACGAGGAGGTCGGACGCCGCCTGAGCTGCGACTGCAAGACGGTCGACAACGCCCTCCAACGGGTCAAGCGCAAGGTCGGCCATCACCTCTCCGAGCGCAGCGTTGCAGCCTAGGGGCGCGATCTAGCCAACCGGGAGCTCCGACGTGCGAATCGCGCCGGCGGCGGGGACGGGCAGCTCCAGCGTGAACTGGGCACCGCCCCCGGGTGCGCTCGCGGCCCGTACGCCCCCGCCCATTGCGGTGGTCAGCTCCTGCACGATGGCCAGCCCGAGGCCCGAGCCGACGGCACGCTCGCTGCGGTAGCGGTTGAAGAGATAGAAGCGCTCGAAGGCGTGCGGGAGATCCTCCTCGGACAGACCGGGCCCGCTGTCGCGCACGGTGATGCGCCCGGGAGCCGCCGTCACGGTCACCGAGCCGCCGGCCGGAGTCAGCCGCAACGCGTTCTCGATCAGGTTGGAGGTCGCCTGCAGCAGGCGGTCCTCATCTCCCGTTCCCCACGCGCCGTCACGGTCCTCGGCGGTCGGGTTCGTGAGCGAGACGCCGAGCTCGCGGGCACGGGGGAGATGGCGGCGGACCGCGCTCGCTCCCACCGACGCGAGGTCGACCGGCTCGTGTCGAACCGCGAAGTCGGCGCGTCCGAAGCGGGCCAGGTCCAGCAGGTCGAACACGAGCCGCTCGAGCCTCCCCGCCTCGGCGGCGATCACGCGGCCTCCATCGCCCGGGGACACGGCCCCCTCGTTCAGCGCCTCGGCGTAACCGCGGATCGAGGTCAGCGGAGTCTTGAGCTCATGGCTGACGGACTCCAAGAAGCCTCGCTGGGACTCGCGGGCGCGCGAGAGCTCGATCGACATGTGGTTGAAGGCCCGTCCGAGTCCGGCAAGTTCGTCCTGACCCTCCACCGGGACCTCCACCCCGGTCTCGCCGGCGGCTAGGCGCTGGGTGGCCGCGGCCATCACGCCGATTGGGCGAGTCAGCCGGCGGGCGAGCAGGTAGGAGAGCAACACCGCCAGCAGGACCCCGCCCACGGCGGCCAGAGCCAGACTGAACAGGAAGGGCCGCCACTCCGCGAATGCCAGCCGGGCCGGTCGGACCAGGACGATCCGGCCGACCGGTGTCGTCCGAGCCGCATAGAGCAGCGGGTGGCCGTGGACGGTGATGGTGCCTTCGCCGTTCCCCACGCCGGGGATGGCGGCGAGCACCGCGTCGCGTGCCAGCGGGCGTACCCGCCTCGGCCTTCCGCTGCCCACGCGGTACACGTGCTGGCCCGCTGATAGTGCCCCCGGCGCGCCACCCACCAGCGAAAGCACGTTGGCCTCGGTGATCAGGTTGGAGATCCGCTGCGAGGCGATCTTGTTGCGGACCAGCACGACCGCTACGCCGAAGGTGAGGGTGCAGGAGGCGATCGCGGCCAGCGCGAGGTATCCAAGTACCCGCCGCTGCAGGGTCACGTGGCGGCGCTCGCCTTGTACCCAAGCCCCCGGACCGTGGTGATCAGCTCTGGGTGGCGGAGCTTCTTGCGCAGTGTCGCCACGTGCACCTCGACGGTCCTGGTCTCTCCGGGTGACTGAAAGCCCCACACCGACTCCAGCAGTCGGTCGCGGGTGACGACCTGGCCGGAGTGTCTGAGCAGGTACTCGAGCAGGTCGAACTCGCGCTGGGTCAGCTCCACCTCGGTGCCGTCGACACGGACCTCGCGGGCCCCGCAAGCCAGCACCACCGGACCGAGGGCGAGCACGTCGCCGGGCACAGCCCCGTCCGTCCCGCGCCCGGCGCGCCGCAGAACCGCCTTGACCCGGGCGGTCAGCTCACGCGGCGAGAACGGCTTGGAAACGTAGTCGTCGGCGCCGATCTCGAGTCCCGCGACCCGATCGGGCTCCTCGTCGTGCGCGGTGAGCATGATCACCGGAACCTGACCTGCGATGCGCCGGCACACCTCGAAGCCGTCGATCCCCGGCAGCCCGATGTCGAGCACGACCAGTTTGATGGGATGACGCCGGAGCTCGGTCAGGGCATCCTCGCCGCTGCGGACCCACAGCACGCCGTAGCCGGCTCGCTCGAGGTAGGTGCGAACCAGGGCCCCGATGTTCGGCTCGTCCTCCACCACCATGATCGTTGCCGCCATCTCCGAACATCGTAGGCGGGCCGCCGGGACCCCGGTCCCGGGTTTTACACGGAGCTGACCTTCCGCTGACAGGTTGCTATCAGGCCGGAGCCACAGTGTCCTTCCCTAGCCCAGGCAACCGAAGCGAGGTTTCACCGCTATGTCATCAATCCGCAAACACTCCCGGCTCCTGCTCGTCGCAGTGAGCTGCGTGGTGATGGGCGCCGGTGCCAGCGCGATCGCCAGCGCGGGAGCCAGCACCAGCAGCACCGCCCCGACCGCTCACCACCCCGGAGGCCGCGGGTTCGGCCTGCGGCGCCTGGCCCGGCGCGCCGTCCACGGCGACGTGGTGGTTGCGACCAGCCAGGGGTTTGAGACCGTCACGTTTGACCGCGGCAAGGTCGACTCGGTCAGCGGGCAGCAGCTGACGATCGCCGAAGGGACCAAGCGCGCCACCTATAAGACGGTCACGCTGACCATCCCCGCGGATGCGCGGGTGCGCGACGACCGGCACACCGCGACGCTGTCAGCCCTCAAGCCGGGCCAGCGCGTGATTGTGGTCCAGGCTCCCAAGCAGACCTACGTGATCGCCCACACGCCGAAGACGCCGTAAGGCGGGTCGCTCGCTGGTTGAAGGCCGTCGGGGTCGTCCGGCCACGGCTGCGGCGGCCCTCAACCCGCGAGCGGGCCGAGCGCGGGCGCGAGCCCGTAGGTCTCAAAGGCACGGAACTTCGAGAAGCTGTGGTGGTGAGGGCCGTGATAGTCCGAGGAGCCGGTGCTGAGCAGCCCCAGCTCGGCACAGCGGTCCACGAGCAGCTGGGTCTGCTCCTCGGTGTGAGTGACGTAGAAGGACTCCACTCCATCCAGCCCGGCCGAGCGAAAGCGATCGATCGCCTCCAGCACCTCGGCCGGGGCCTTGATGTCCCAGAACGGGTGGGCCCAGACGGCCACGCCGCCGGCGCCATGGATCAGCTCGATCGCCTCCTCCACCGACGGCGCCTCGCGGTCCTTGAACGCCGGGCGTCCCTCGATCAGGTAAGCCACCAGGAAGGCGGTCGGATCCAGCAGCCCCTCGGCGGCCAGTCGCTCCCGGTTACCGGGCTGGCTCACCACGGCCTGGGCCAGGTGGGGGCGGCCGATCGACTTGCCCTGCTCGGCGCGCGCGGCGAGCGCGTCGTCGTCGAGCTCGAACCCGAGCTCCCTGAGCGCCGCGGCCATCGCGTCAGCCCGCCGCTCGCGGCTTGACCGCGAATGCTCCAGCGTTCGCACCAGTGTCGCATCCAACGGGTCGATGAGATAGCCGAGCACGTGCAGGTCCTGCTGGCCCTGGTAGATGGAGGTGATCTCGGTCGCGGGGACCAGAGCGATTCCCGCTGCCGCGGCGGCGTCAGTGGCCTCGGACACGCCGGAGGCGGTGTCGTGGTCGCTCAGGGCGAGCAGCTCGACGCCGGCCGCGGCGGCGGCTTGCACCACCTCGCGCGGGGAGAGGGCGCCATCGGAGTGAACCGAATGGCTCTGGAGGTCGAACGTCGGCGCCGGCAAGCCCGCGAGACTAGCTGAGGTCAGTCTCGCGACGTACCGCGGTGGTGCCTATCGGCTGCGCCGGTAGGTCAGGATCAAGGTTCCCGAGTCAAGTCGCTTGAGGTCGACGAGATTCAGGATCGGGGTCCCGGGAGCGTCGGCGAACAGGCGCTTTCCGCTCCCGAGCACGATCGGGAACACCATCAACCGGAACTCGTCGACCAGGTCATGGGCGATCAGCTCCCGGACCAGGGTCTGGCTGCCCGCCACGAGGATGTCTCCGCCGTCCTGGCGCTTGAGTGCCCCGACCGCGTCGGCGACGTCTCCCGAGAGCACCGTCGTGTTGTTCCAGTCGGCGTGCGAGAGGGTTCTCGAGACGACGTACTTCGGCATCGAGTTCATCCTGTCGGCGAAGCCCACGTCGTCCGTCATGCCCGGCCACGCGGCGGCGAAGCCTTCGTAAGTGACGCGGCCGAGCAGTTGGGCGTCGTGCTCCATCACCTCGTCGAGCTTGTACTTCATGCCCTCTGGGTCGTTGAACTTAAAGCTCCAGCCCCCGTGCTCGGTGTGCTCCGAGCCGCCGGGGTCCTCCATCACTCCGTCCAACGACAGAAACTCGGAAACGACGATCCTTCTCATGCCAATCCCCTTCCGATCTGCTTGTCATCCGCCCTACACCCGAATCGTCGAACGAGTGGGCGCCAGATCGACACGCCGATCTCACCAAGTTCAGCCGCCCGCTGGTGTCCGCGGTGAGACGCTCGCATTCTCGCCACAGTCGCTCGCGGTCGGCGGCACTCTCCCGTGTCCAGGGGAGCAGGTGGACCGGCCGCGGCCGGCGGTCGTGCCAGAACTTGCCCGAGCTCTGGCCCGGCCGCGCCGCCGCGCCGAGCCAGACGATCGTGTCGGCACCCTGCTCGGGAGACCGCAGCAGCGGCCCCATGGTCTTGTAGAAGCGCGGCAGGGAGGAGCGCACCCCGGGCGTATCGGCCCAACCTGGGTGCATCGCGTGCACGGTGACGCCGCTGTCGCGCAGGCGCTGCGCCCACATCTCGGTCAGGACCACCTCGGCGCGCTTGGTGCGCGCATACGCGGTACTGCCGCTGTACTCGCCGTGCTCGTACTGAAGATCGTCGGCCGCCAGCCGCTGGGCGTACATGCCTCCCGAGGACACTGTGACGATTCGCGACGGCGCGCCGGCGCGGAGCGACCCGAGCAGGAGTTTGGTCAGCAGGAACGGGGCGAGCACGTTGACGGCGAAGGTCAGCTCGATCCCGTCGGCCGACACCGAGCGCTCGGGCGGGAGTACGCCCGCGTTGTTCACCAGCACATCGAGCCTCGGCGTCTGCGCCTGATACCGGCCGGCGAAGTCCCGCACCGAGCTGAGGTCGGCCAGGTCGCACAGCTCGAGCCGAACCTGGCCTGCGCCCGAGCGCTGGGCCACGGCGGCCCGTGCCCGCTCGCCTCGCTCGCGGTCGCGCGCGAGCAGCCAGACGTCCGCGCCCAGCCCGGCGAACCCCTCCGCGGCGGCGAGACCGAGTCCCGAGGTGGCTCCGGTGACCAGGACCGCCTTGCCCTCCATCCGCGGGAGCGCAGCGGAATCCCAGGACCGGCTGCGCAGGCCATAGCCGAGGTTCGTGTAGCCCACGAACGTACGGTCAAGCGCGGTGTCGAGCAGTGAGGCACGCATCGGCAGCGCCTTAGGCTAGTGGCTGACCACTCGTGAGCCGGTGGCTTGGACCGGCCGGCGATCGCTCAGGCGAGCTCGTTGGCCACACCCGGCGCCCTCCGGCCGAGCACAGATCCGGTGTCGGGCGCCGTCGCTCCGGGCAGCCGGCGCATCGCCACCAGCCCGCCGACCGCGACCACCAGCACGGTGACGGCGCCCAGCCCCAGGCCCGCCCGAGGGCCGAGAACGGCCACGGTCCAGCCGACGATCGGGCCGCCGATCGGGGTCGAGCCCTGAAAGGCGACGAACCACAGCGACATCACCCGACCGCGCATGCCCGGCGCGGCGTTGAGCTGCAGCGTGGAGTTACCCGTCGACATGAACGTGATGCTCGCCGCGCCGGCCAGGGCCAGGGCCAGGAGCTCGACCGCCAGGCTGGGGGCCAGCGTGGCCATCGCCAGCGCTACCGCGAAGCCCGACGACGCCAGCACGAGCGGCCGCAGTCCGGTCTTGCCGCGCGCGGCCACGAACAGACCTCCGACCACGGCGCCGGCACCCATCGAGGCGGTCATGAAGCCAAAGCCGGTGGCGCCGGCGTTCAGGCCGCGGCTGGCCATCACCGGAAGCGACACCTGGAACTCGTAGGTCAGGCACCCCGCGACGCCCATCATCAGCAGGGGGACCGCGAGCGCCGGCGTGGCACGAACGTACCGCAACCCCTCACGCAACTGCCCCCGCGCCCGCGGCTCCGGCCGGCTGGGGGAGAGGGCCCGCCGATCCATCGTCAGCAGTGACGCCACGACGGCCACGAAGCTGCCCGCGTTGACCAGGAAGCACACGCCGACGCCGACGGTCGCGATCAGGATCCCGCCGATCGCCGGGCCGATCGCCCGCGCCACGTTCACCAGCACCGAGTTGAGGCTGACCGCATTGCGAAGGTGCTCGGGACCGACCAGTTCCAGCATGAAGGACTGGCGCGCCGGATTCTCAAACGCGTTGTTGAGTCCGAGCAACGCGGCCAGCGCGCCGATCTCCCAAACCCGGACCACGCCGGTCACCGTGAGCAGTCCGAGCGCCAGTGCCTGCAGGCCCATCGCGGTCTGCAGGGCGATCATCAGCTTGCGCTTGTCGACCCGGTCGGCGATCACGCCGCCATAGGGGCCCAGCAGCAGCACCGGGAGGGTCTGCAGCGCGACGATGACGCCCAGCGCGGTGCTCGAATGCGTCAGCGTCAGGACCAGCCACGACTGCGCCGTCATCTGCATCCAGGTGCCGATCAGGGAGATCGACTGGCCGCTGTAGTACCGGCGGAAGTTGGGGACCACGAGCGCGGCGAAGGTGACGCGTCCGGCTTTGACCACACGCGTCACGGGCGCCGATACCTGAGCCGCTCGGCGAGCTCCTCGAGCGCGGGGAGCGCCTGCTCGATCAGCTTCCGGTCCTCGGCTGAGAGCGCCTCGAGCGCGCTGTTGAGCGCGTCAGTCCTCTCCCGGCGCATCCGCTCCGCCAGCTGCATGCCGGCCGGGGTGCACTGCACCCACGCGGCGCGCCGGTCCCCGTCGTCGCTGGCCCGGGACAGCAGCCCAGCTTCGACGAGGTCGGAGATCACCCGCGAGAGCATGGTCGGGTTCAGGCTCTCGGCGCGGGCGAGCTCAGAGAGCCGGACCGGACCGTCGCGCACGACCGTCAACAGCACAGAAATGCGGGTCGGCGTGAGCCCGGCCGCGGACCCGGCGGCGGTGGTACGCAGACGCCGGCTCAGCCGTCCGGTCGCCACCCGCAGGCGGGCGGCGGTATCGACGTCGAGCGAAGGGGGTGATGTGGCCACAGAGGTCAAGTCAGGTCGAGTCAAACTACATGCTTGCTGGCAAGCATTTTAGCATCGGACTCCCCGGGAGGACATCTTTCACGGCCTGGTGATGAGCCGTTGGAAGCACTTCGTGGATCTGCTCCCGGGAGCGGCGCCAAACCGGCGCAACTGGAGCGAAGAGGATTGAGGAGCTGACCCCGGGCGATCCGCGGACTCAGTCGTCGAGCGAGAGGGATCCGCGGGGGCCAGTCGTCGAGGGATCGGGACCTGGCCCCTATTGAGGTGGAGCGCTCACGCCGATAACAAGCTCAGATCATGGTGGTCGACGTCCACTCGCAGCGCAACGACGGGATCAATCCGCTCGAGGCGCTGGCCCAATTGGCACGCAGCGCTCGTGACGATCCACCGTTGGTGGTTCTCGCCACGGTGGTCGAAACGGTGCGAGAGATCGCCGGTTTCGCGACGGTGGTGGTCAATATCTACCGGCCCGCCTGGGACCACTACGAGGTCGTGCTGGTGCTGGGATCGGAGGCCAGCCGGGCTGAGTTGGAGGGCACCGCAGTGGCCAGCAAGGTCTGGCAGCGCCTGTTTGACAACCACGAGCAGCGGCTCCCCGGCGTGTTCTTCCTCACCCAGGACTCGGACTTCTGGGAGCACCTGGACCACACTCACACGCCCGACATCCCCGAAAGCGACGACCCCGACGCGTGGCGGGCCGATGACGGCCTGATGGTCCACCTCGCCGATGCGTCGGGCGCGCCGCTCGGGTTTCTGTCGATGGATGAGCCGATGAGCGGCCGCCGTCCCGGGGACGCCGATCTGCGTCTGCTGAGGGCGATCTGCTCACACGCCGAGCAGGCTCTGGAGAGCGCCCGCAAGAACGAATGGGCGGCGGCGAATCACCGGATGCTCTCGCAGTTGCTCGAGGTCTCGCCGGCGCTGTCGGCCTCCTCCACCGCCATCGACCTGTTCTCTGCGATGGGCGACACGATCGTGCCCCACCTCGGGTTCGAGCGGGTTGCCGTGTATCGGACGGTGGACGCACAGACGCTGGAGCTGTCGCTGACGCGCGGATGGGAGGCGACGGCAGCGCTGGCGGACACCCTGGCGCTTGGTCACGTGGAACGGTTGCTCACTCCTGAGGCCAAGTACGCCGGCTGCTGGCTGATGCCGGCCGAGCGGCTGTTCGGCCCAAAGCACGGCTGGGCCCTGCGGTCGCGCCGCAACGGACGCGGTCCCGCCGCATGGAGCGATGACTGTCTGGTGGTGCCGTGCCGGGGCGAGGAGGACTCGATCAGCGGCCTGGTGGTGGTCGAAGATCCGGTGGATCGGCTGCTGCCCAGCGACGATCGTCGTCGCGCTGTTCGCCTGCTCGTCGACCAGGCCTCGGGCGCGCTGATCCTGATCGAGCATCGCGAGCGACTGAACCATCTCGCCAGCCACGATCCGCTCACGGGAGTGCGGAATCGTCGAGGGCTGTCCGAGCTGCTGACCGAACACGCCAATGTGGCGCTGCTCGTGTGCGACCTTGACCACTTCAAGCGCGTCAACGATCGCTACGGCCACGACGTCGGTGATCGCGTGCTCCAGCGATTCGGTGATCTCCTGCGGGAGCTGACGCGAGACACCGACGTGCCGATGCGGCTCGGGGGCGAGGAGTTCTGCGTGGTGCTGCCCAACACCGATCGCAGCGCAGCGGTGAGGACGGCCGAGCGTCTGCGGCGGGAGACCTCGAGCCGGATGTGCGACCTCGTGCCCGAGGGCATCACCGTCTCGACCGGCGTGGCCGTCTCAACATCGGGGCTCCTCGACGCGCGCGAGCTGATGGCCGCGGCCGACCGAGGCCTGTATGCGGCCAAGGACGCGGGCCGCGACCGCAGCTTTGACGCCAGCGAGGACCATCTCAGGCGGCACCCCAGCGACGCTCAGCTCCGTCGACGCTGAAATCAGGTCGCCGCGCTGATCAGCGCCTGTACCGCCGCTGTGGTGCGGGCCGTGTCGCCGGTGGCGAGCAGGTCGAGCAGGGCACCGCGCAGCCCCGCCAGGATCAAGGTCCGCTGCGCCTTGGCCGCCTTGGTCCGGCGCGTGGCGGCGGGCTGAGCCTGCTCCAGGAGGCCCAGCCAATCCTCCACTGTGCTCAGCGCGAAGCCGGCCCACGGTCCGTCGGGGTCGATCAGGGACTTCGCATAGCTCTCGACCCACACCCGCAGCAGGTTGCGGTGCTCGTCGTCGGCCAACCAGCGCCAGATCGCGTTGGCGGTTTCCGCCAGGTCGGATCGCTCCTGCCCCTCCGCGCGGATCCGCTCGAGCAGCGTCAGCTCGTCGTCCCGCGCCCGGGCGAGCAGAGCGCGTAGGAGCTCGTCCTTGCTCCCGAACAGGAACAGGAGCACGCGCGGGCTGGAGCCGACCGCCGCTGCCAGCGGGCGGAGGGACAGATCCACCAGACCCCGGTCAAGGGTGTAGCCATACGCTCGCTCGAGCAACTCCTCTCGCCGCGCGGAGCTCGGAGGGACCTCGAACGCCATGTTTGCTAGCGTACTGAAACTGAAACGAGCGTTTCAGTGAGTCCCGTGGAACCGACAGCGCCGAGCTCGCCCCGTGTCACGATCAGGCCGCTTGGCCGGCCCGGGGACCTGGGATGGGTGGTGATGGCCCACGGCGAGATCTACGCGGCCGAGTTCGGCTGGGACACGACGTTCGAAGCGCTGGTGGCTCAGATCGTGGCCGATTTTGCCCGTGAGGGCGGCGGCGGGCGGCAGGCGGCGTGGATCGCCGAGCTCGACGGCGCTCGCGCCGGCTGCGTGTTCTGCGTCGCGGACGAGGACACCAGCTCCAGCGCTGATAGGCGCGGGGGCACGGCGAAGCTGCGAATCCTGCTGGTGGACCCGCCGGCCCGGGGGCACGGCCTGGGAGCGCAGCTCGTGGACCGCGCGCTCGAGTTCGCGTGCGCGGCCGGCTATACGCGAATGCGGCTTTGGACGAACCACCCACTCACGGCCGCCCGCCGGATCTATCTCTCGCGCGGGTTTGCGCTGACCGGGCAGGAGCCGCATCACAGCTTCGGCGCCGAGCTGATCGGCCAGACCTACGAGCGCCGACTCGACGCCTGAGGAGCCACCGCCCCCGGGGCAGCTGCGCTTCGGTCCGCCCGCATGTTTCGGATCGGGCTCGATTGTCGACTACCGAAGTAACTCACCAATCGAAAGGCGGTCCGAATTGGCGGACACGACTGTCAACACAGGCAGGTTCCAAGCCGGGAGCGTGGCCCATGGCTGACAACCGCGGCGTCGCGTATCTGGGCAAGGGCAAGGTCGAGGTTCAGAACATCGATTACCCGGCCTGGGAGATCAAGGATGGGCCTGGCGTCCCCAGCGAGAGCGTCGGACGCAAGCTGCCCCACGGCGCCATCCTCAAGCTCGTCACGACCAACATCTGTGGCTCTGACCAGCACATGGTCCGGGGGCGCACGGCTGCGCCTGAGGGGCTGATTCTCGGTCACGAGATCACCGGTGAGGTGGTGGAGACCGGTCCCGGCGTGGAGTTCATCCAGGTCGGAGACCTCGTGTCCGCGCCATTCAACATCTCCTGCGGGCGCTGTCGCAACTGCAAGGAGAGAAATACGGGGGTCTGTCTGACCGTCAACCCGGCTCAGCCGGGCGGCGCTTACGGCTACGTGGACATGGGCGGCTGGGTCGGGGGTCAGGCTGAGTACGTGATGGTTCCCTACGCGGATTGGAACCTGCTCAAGTTCCCCGATCGTGACCAGGCGATGGAGAAGATCCTGGACCTGACGATGCTGTCCGACATCTTCCCCACGGGCTATCACGGGTGCGTGTCGGCGGGCGTCGGGACTGGTTCGACGGTCTACATCGCCGGCGCGGGTCCGGTCGGGCTCGCGGCGGCTCACGCTGCACAGCTGCTCGGAGCGGCGGTGGTGATCGTCGGTGACTCGATCCCCGAGCGGCTCGAGCAGGCGCGATCGTTCGGTTGCGAGACGGTCGACGTCTCGTCGGATACCCCGATCGCCGATCAGCTCGAGCAGATCCTCGGCGTGCCCGAGGTCGACTGCGGCGTGGATGCCGTGGGCTTCGAGGCCAAGGGTCACGGTGGGGAGGAGCAGCCCGCGGTGGTGCTGAACTCGCTGATGGAGGTTACGCGCGCAGCGGGCCGGCTTGGGATCCCCGGTCTGTACGTGACTTCGGACCCCGGCGCCCAGACCGAAGAGGCCAAGCAGGGTTCGCTGTCGCTGAGCCTGGGCACCGGCTGGGCGAAGTCGCTCAGCTTCGTGACCGGTCAGGCGCCGGTGATGAAGTACCACCGGGAGCTCATGATGGCGATCCTCAATGACCGCTGTCAGATCGCCAAGGCCGTCAACGCGACGGTGATCCGGCTTGACGATGCCCCGGAGGGCTATGAGAAGTTCGACGCCGGTGCGGCGACGAAGTTCGTGATCGATCCGCACGGCATGGCCAAGGCGGCCTGAGGCGGCCGCCGGCGCCGGTCGGGTCGGAGCGGCGGTCACTGACGATTTCGGTCAGCGAGCCGTGGCTCTGGCCCGCGGCGCTTCTCGCCGGCGAGTAGGGGAGATCCCCTACTCGCAGGGGGATCCCCGATAGGCAATCGCGGCGCGAGGCGCGAGGATGTGGGCCGGCGAACAGCACCCGGCCGTCTCGGGACGATGCGCCGGTCCGTGGCACCATGATCCCCAGCGCGTGAGCACCGACAGCTTCACCGAGGCGACAGCCCTTGGACCCCCCGATGCCGATCCGGGCGACGGCCGGGATGTGCGCCACCTGCGGCGGCTTCCGGAGCACGCTCTTGTAGGCGGTGTGTGCGTCGGCATAGCCGACTACCTGAGCGTCGATCCGCTGCTCGTTCGCGCATGCTTTGTCGGCGTCACGGGCGCAAGTGGGATCGGATTTGCCATCTATCCCCTGGCCTGGGCCCTGATCCCGCCGCAGGGCAATTTCGCCGCCCGCGGCAGGCGGTCGTGGCGGCAACGGGTCTCGGGCTGGGCGGAGGCGGTCGGGATCGCCGTGCTCGCGCTCGTGGTGCTGTTCGTGATGCGACGCGCCGGAGTGTGGTTGGGCGACACGGTGGTCTGGCCGCTGGTGCTGGCCTCGTGTGGGGTGGCGCTGATCGGGCGTCAGGCCACGTATTCACAGCGAGCCCCGGCCTCGATGCTGATCCCCGACGGGGTTCCGGGACGGGTCAAGGTCCGCCGGATCCCGTGGCCCCAGTGGCCGGCAGGGGTGTTCGGCGCGCTGCTGATCGCCGCCGCGGGGGTGCTCTTCCTGCGCAACGCGGGGACCCTCGGCGCCTCGGGTCACGCGCTCGGTCCGATCGTGGTGATCCTGGCCGCCATCGGCCTGGTGCTGGGACCGTGGCTGGTGCGGCTGGTCCGCTCCCTCGCGGCCGAGCGCTCCCAGCGGATCCGCTCCGAGGAGCGAGCCGACCTCGCCGCCCACCTGCACGACTCTGTGCTGCAGACACTCGCGCTCATCCAGCGGCGCGCTGACGACCCGCGGCAGGTGGCGGGGCTGGCCCGCCGCCAGGAACGCGAGTTGCGTCACTGGTTGCAGCATCGAAGCGACCAACCATCCGGGGACACGCTCGCGGCGGAGCTGGAGCGTGCCGCCGCCGAGGTGGAGGCCGTGCATGGGGTTCGGGTGGAGACCGTGATCGTCGGCGACTGCGGGCTCGACGAGCGACTTCAGGCGTTGACGGCGGCGACTCGGGAAGCGCTCACCAATGCCGCCAAGTTCGCCGAGGAGGAGCAGATCGACCTCTACGCCGAGGTGGGGTCCGAGCACGCTCAGGTGTACGTGCGCGATCGGGGCCGGGGCTTCGATCCCGCCGCGGTGGCCGTGGATCGCCAGGGGGTGCGTCATTCCATCCTGGAGCGAATGGCGCGTCACGGCGGACGGGCCGAGATCCGATCCGCCCCTGGTCACGGGACCGAGGTGGAGCTGGTCATGGGGCGCCGGGAGCGGTGAGCGCCGACGCCGTGTCCGTGGTCCTGGTCGACGACCATCGCCTGTTCCGGGCCGGGGTGCGGGGTGAGCTCGGCGAGCGGATCACCGTGGTCGGGGAGGCCGGTGCGGTAGCCGAGGCGGTCGACTGCATCGTGGCGGTGGAGCCCGATGTGGTGCTGATCGACGTGCACATGCCCGACGGAGGCGGCGTGGCGGTGATACGGGCCGTGACGCCGGTCCGGCCGGCGGTCCGCTTTCTGGCCCTGTCGGTATCGGACGCGGCGCAGGATGTGATCGAAGCCATCCGGGCGGGGGCCCGAGGCTACGTCACGAAGACCATCTCAGGCGAGGAGCTGGAGCAGGCGATCCTGCGGGTCGCCGACGGTGACGCCGTGTTCTCGCCCCGTTTGGCGGGCTTCGTGCTGGACGCGTTCACCGACACTGCCACGCCGACGAATGTGGCGCCGGCGTCATGCGACTCCGATCTCGACCAGCTCACGGCGCGCGAGCGTGAGGTGCTGCGGCATATCGCGCGCGGCTATCTCTACAAGGAGATCGCCCTACGCCTGGGGATCTCCGTCAAGACGGTGGAAGCCCACGTGTCGGCGGTGCTGCGCAAGTTGCAGCTCTCGAACCGCCATCAGCTCAGCCGCTGGGCGATGCAGCGCCGGCTGGTCAGCCTCGACGATGCGCGGGAGGCTCCGTAGGGGCAATTCCCACTGGCGGGGGCGGGCACCAGGGGTCAGGCTGCGGTGGCAGATCGACGATGTCGAACCGCTACCAGCAAAGGATCTCCATGGCAACAGCGCTCCACGATCACCCGGCGCCCGCGCGACACGCGCCGGTGATCGAAACTCGGGGCTTGACCAAGCGCTTCGGAGTGCGCCTCGCGATCGATGCCGTCGACCTCGCCGTTCCGAGCGGCTGCGCGTACGGCTTCCTGGGCCCCAACGGAGCCGGAAAGACGACCATGATCCGGATGCTGCTCGGACTCACCGGGGCGACGGCGGGATCGATGAAGCTGCTCGGCGTGCCCGTGCCCGAGCAGCGGTCGCGGGCTCTGACCCGGGTCGGCGCGATCATCGAAGAGCCACGGTTTCATCCCCACCTGTCGGGCCGCGAGAACCTGCAGATCGTCGCGGCGGTCCGTGGTCCCGAGGTGCGCGCTCGGATCGAACCGGCGCTGGCGCGGGTCGGGCTGGCCGATCGTGCCGGCGAGAAGGTCCGGCGCTACTCGTTGGGGATGCGCCAGCGCCTGGGCGTGGCGCGGTGCCTGCTGGCCGATCCGCTGCTGCTGATCCTCGACGAGCCGACCAACGGCCTTGATCCGGGCGGCATCCAGGAGTTCCGCCAGATGATCCGAGCGATGGTCGAGCAGGAGGGAAGGACCGTGTTCATCTCGTCGCATCTGCTCGACGAGGTGGAGAAGATCTGCGACGCCGCGGCGATCGTCGACCGGGGCCGGGTGGTGACCCAGGGACCGATCGGCGAGCTGGCCGGCGCCGGCCGTGGCCACGAGCTGACGATCGATGTCGACGACCCGGCACTGGCGCTGCTGACGCTCGACGGTCACGCCCTCGTCCGCGATATCGCCGTCGTCGCCGACGGGCTGCGGGTGGTCCTGGCCGGAGGCCCGGAGACGGCGAGCGAGGTCAACGCGCGCCTGGTCGGGGCCGGGGTTGGCGTGCTCAGGCTGGAGCCGGTGCGTCACACGCTCGAGGAGCGCTTTCTGCAGGTCACGTCCAGACTCGACACGACACCCGAGGAGGTGGCGGTATGACCCGGAACGGCGTCATCGCCCGTCAGATGACCGCGGCGGAGTTCCTGAAGCTGCGCAAGAAGCGAGGCACGCTGGCCTGGTCGCTGGTGCTGTCGCTGGGAAGCGTCGCCGTTTACTTCCTGTGGGTCACCATCCACCACGCCTCCAATCCGTTGAGCTCCCCCGCGGGCGGCTTGCACGGGTTCCGTCACGGGCTCGAGCTGATGGGCATCTTCATCGGCCCGCTGGCCGCGGTCCTGATCGGCGCTGAGGGGGGCGCGGGAGACAGCGCCAGCGGCGTGTTCCGTGACCTGGTGGTGACGGGACGCTCGCGTTGGGCGTTGTTCGCGGCGCGCGTCCCCGGGTCGCTGATGCTGTGTCTGCCGGTGATCGCGGCCGGATATGCGCTCGTCGTTGTGGCGAGCCTTTTGCTGGCGGCCGGCACCCCGAATCCTGACGCCACGACGATTCTCGAAGGCCTGGGCTGGACGCTGCTCGTCGACGGGGTCGTGTGCGTGGTGGCGGTCGGGCTTGCCTCGCTGACCAGCTCACGTCCGGCCACGATCACCGCGCTGATCGGCCTCGAGCTGGTGGCCAGCCCGCTCCTGCTACAGCAGTCATCTCTGGGCGGGGCCCGCAAGGCACTGCTCGACAGCTCGGTGCTTCACCTTGCCCCGACGCTCTCCGGCGGCGCGCCAGTGGTTCCCGAGTCCCAGTTGGTCGCCCTCCTGGTCATGGCGTTGTGGCTTACCGCGGCATGCGGGCTGGGCGCCTGGAGGACGGCGACGATCGACGCCTGAGAAGGCGCGTCCGAGCCCGGTGTCCGGGCAGGGGCGGGGTTCGATTGGGTGGCCCGGGTCGGTCAGGGAACCAGGACGATCTTTCCGCGGGTGTGGCGTTGCTCGAGCTCGGTGAACGCCGCCTGGACGTCGGTCAGCGGGAACACGGCCGCGATCGGCACCTCGAGCCGGCCCGCGTCGATCAGCTTGGCGAGCGTGGCCAGTGTGTCGGCGCCGGCCGCCGCCGCGCTGCCCTCCATCTTGACCCCGTATCGCTCCCCGGCGGCGAAGTCGATGATCGTGTCGATCCGATCGGGTTTTACGCCGAGTTCCACGGCGAGCTCGACATATCCCCCGCCGAAGGTGTCGATGAACGCATCGATGTCACCGCCCGCGGCCTCACGGATCCGGTCCGCCACCCCATCGCCGTAGGTCACCGGGATCACGCCGTGGTCTGAGAGCCACTGGTGATTGGGCTCGCTGGCCAGGCCGATCACCGTTGCACCGGCGTTGCGGGCGAGTTGCACCGCGAGCGAGCCGACTCCGCCCGCGGCGCCGGAGACGACCACCGTGTCACCGGGGCCGGCGCCGACCGCCCGGACCGCGGCGTAGGCGGTGGAGCCGGCGACATTCAGCGTCCCGGCGGCCTCCCAGGAAACGTTCGGGGGCCGACTGGTCAGGTTGGCGGCGTCGACGACCACGAACTCGGCGTGGCTGGCGCGCCGGTCGGTGTAACCGATGACCTCATCGCCGGCCTGGAATGCCTCGACCCCTTCGCCGGTCTCGGCGACCACGCCGGCCAGGTCGCTGCCCTGTCCCGACGGGAACGTCGCCGGCCAACGCTCGTGCAGAAAGCCCTGTCGGATCGCGGCTTCGCCGGGATTGATGCCCGCCGCCTTGACCCGGACGAGCACCTGCCCGGGTCCGGGGGTGGGACGCTCCACCTCCACGACCTTCAGGACGTCGATCCCGCCGTAGTCGTCAAACCTCACCGCGCGGGCCATGACGGCCTCCGTTCCTCGTCGCTGTCGGGCATCCGGGCTGGCCGCAGGGCCCCCCGCGTGAGAGTCTGGCAAATCACCGGCACCGACCGGCCGAGCAAAACTCCGACCGCGTGGCTAGATTGTGCGCGTGCTCGCACTGCGCCGCGGCGTGCCGCTGGTCCTGGTCGCCCTCGCCGGTGTCCTGCTCAGCGCGTGCGGAACCCCACAGAAGTCGGCCTCCAAGACCAGCGCTTCGGCGCGATCCTGCACCCCGGCGACCCTCCCGCTGCACAGCCGCGGCCACCTCACGGTGGCCACGGACTCCCCCGCCTATCCGCCCTATTTCGAGGACAACAAGCCGGGCAACGGCAAGGGCTTCGAGAGCGCGGTGGCCTATGCCATCGCTCGCCAGCTCGGGTTCCTCCCGCACCAGGTGACCTGGACCGTCGAACCGTTTGACTCGTCTTACGCGCCCGGTCCGAAATCGTTTGACTTCGACATCAACGAGGTCTCGATCACCCCGGCCCGCGCGCGCCAAGTCGATTTCTCCATTCCCTACTACACCAATCCCCAGGGGATCATCGTGCGTGCCTCCTCGCCCCTGGCTCACGCCCGTAGTCTGGCCGCCTTCAAGACGGCCAAGATCGGCGTGCAGATCGGGAGCACCAGCCTTGACGCGGTCGACACCGAAATCAAGCCCGGCACCCAGGCCCAGGTCTTCAACAACTCCAACGACGTCGTCTCCGCGTTCAAGAACGGTTCCGTCCGAGCGATCGTGGTCGACCTGGCCACGGCGTTCGGCCTGACCGCCACCCAACTCTCGCACACCACGATCGCCGGGCAGTTCAGCGCGCCCGGCGGCGACAACTGGGGCGTGCTGTTGAGCAAGGGATCCGGCCTGACCCCGTGCGTGGACAGGGCGATCTTGGCGTTGCGAGACAAGGGGACCCTGGCGGAGCTGAGCCGTCGCTGGATCGCCTCCTCCGCCAATGTGCCGGTACTGAAGTAACCCTGGCTGTGTCGCCCGGGGCGTTGGCCGCGTGAGCCTCCCGCCAGCATTCACCTCTCGCCAGGACCGAGCCGCGGCCCGCCGGCGGCGCACGCGGCGGGCCGTGCTGATCTCGACGATCTCGACGGTCGTCGTGATCGGCGCCTTGCTGACGGTGCTGCTGACCAGTCCGGGATGGCCGAACGTGCACCGCACCTTCTTCTCCTGGAGCGCGTTTCGCACCTCCTTTCCCCAGATCCTCAGCGGCTTCTGGCTCGACGTGCGCTTGTTCCTGATCGTCGAGGCGATCGTGCTCGGGCTCGGGCTGCTGATCGCTCTGTGCCGCACCGCTCGCGCTCCGGCGCTGTTCCCGCTGCGCCTGCTGGCGATCGTCTACGTCGACGTCCTGCGGGGCGTGCCCACGATCCTCGTCGTCTATCTGGTCGGTTTCGGCGTTCCCGCCCTGGCGCTCAGCGGCCTTCCCACCGACGCGGTGGTGCTGGGGGGACTGGCGCTCACGCTGTGCTACTCAGCCTACGTCTCGGAGGTCTATCGGGCGGGCATCGAATCGGTTCACCCCAGCCAGGGCGCCGCCGCTCTGGCCCTGGGGCTGACCCGGGCGCAGGCGCTACGCCACGTGATCCTGCCGCAGGCCGTGCGCCGAGTCGCGCCGCCGTTGCTGAACGATTTCATCTCACTGCAGAAGGACGTGGCGCTGGTATCGATCCTGGGGCCGCAGGAGGCCTTCCGGGTGGCGCAGATCTTCGCCGCGTCGCAGTTCAACTACACGCCGCTGCTGGCCGCGGCGGCGCTCTACCTGTGTGTCACGATCCCGCTCACCCGGATCGTCGATCGCCTTCAGGCTCGCAGCGTCCGTGAGCGCGGCGCGGCCGTGGCGCTTGGTCCCCGGTGAGCGCGGTGCTACAGCTGCGCGGCGTCACCAAGGCCTACGGGGACCACGAGGTGCTGCGCGGAATCGACCTCGAGGTCGGCGAGCATGAGGCTGTGGCGCTGATCGGCGCCTCGGGGTCGGGCAAGTCGACGCTGCTGCGGTGCGTCGATCTGCTCGAGGACATCGACGACGGCGACATCTATCTCGACGGCGAACCGGTGAGCGTGCCGGGCCTTGATCCGGTGCCGGTGCGCCGCCGCCTCGGATTGGTGTTTCAGGCCTACAACCTGTTCCCGCATCGCAGCGTGATCGAGAACGTGGTCCTGGGCGCCGTACGAGCTCAGGGCATGCCCCGCGCGGAGGCGCTCGAGGCCGGCCAGGCGATGCTCGAGCGCTTCGGGCTGGGTGCGCGCGCCGCGGATTACCCCGACCGGCTCTCCGGCGGACAGCAGCAACGGGTGGCGATCGCGCGGGCGCTGGTAACCCGGCCGCGGGCGCTGCTCTTAGACGAGGTCACCAGCGCGCTGGATCCCGAGCTGGTGGGCGACGTGCTCCAGGTCATCCGCGAGCTCAAGGAGCAGGGGATGACGATGCTGATCGCCACGCACGAGATGGCCTTCGCTCGAGAGGTGGCCGATCAGGTGTGCCACCTTGAGGACGGGCGCATCGTCGAGCGGGGCTCTCCAGAGCAGATCTTGACCGCGCCGCGGTCAGTGCAGACACGGCGGTTTCTGGCCCGGCTGCTCGCCGCTGACCGGCTGCACCTCTGAGAGGATGTGAGCGTGTACCCGAGGGTGGTGGCCTGCGACCTGGATGGAACGCTGCTGCGATCCGACGGGACGCTCGACGAGCGATCGCGGCGCGTGCTCGCCGAGGTCGAGCGAGCCGGCGCCCAGCTCGTGTTCTGCACTGCGCGCCCAGCTCGCTGGATGCGCCCCCTGGCTCAGGTCACGGGACATCGGGGCGTGGCCATCTGCGCCAACGGGGGTGTGGTGTGGGACCTGCACTCTGAGTCGATCCTCGAGTCATGGCCGCTGGAGCCGGCGGTGGCGCGTGAGATCGTCGCGCTGCTGGCCGCCGCCCTACCGGACGGCGCGTGGGCGGTCGAGCGCGCCGGAGGGTTTGGGCACGAGCCCGCCTACACGCCGCGCTGGCCGGTGCCGGATGACACCATCATCGACGCCGTGGAGATGCTGATCGCCGAGCCGGCGGTGAAGCTGATGCTTCGCCACGAGCAGCTCACGGCCGACGCCCTGCTGCAACGAGCGCGAGAAGTGGTGGGGCACCTCGCCGAGCTGTCGCACTCGAACTCGGCCGACGCGCTGCTGGAGATCAGCGCGGCGGGGGTGAGCAAGGCCTCAGCGCTGGCCCGACTGTGCAGCGAGCGGGGTCTGGCCCGTGAGGAGGTGATCGCCTTCGGCGACATGCCCAACGACCTTCCGATGCTGCAATGGGCGGGTCACGGAGTCGCCGTGGCCAACGCCCATCCCGACGTCCTGGCCGCCGCGGACGAGATCACCGCAGACAACGACGACGCCGGTGTGGCGCGAGTGCTGGAGCGCCTGTTCAACCTGGGATAGCGGCCGGACACAGGCTCGATCGCCGCGACCTTCCACGCCGGGCGACGCACTCCGAAACGAGGCTGGCAGCGCGTCCGGGACTGCTCGTCAGCGGCCTGCACGCGCTGGGTGGCATATATCGTGCCGACGATGTCGGAGCTCGCCCAGCCCTTGCGGGAGCAGGACGTCGACCGAAATCCGTTTCGCCAGTTCACGCGATGGTTTGAGCAGGCGGCCAGCGCCGGGGTCCGGGCGCCCGAGGCGGCCGCGGTGGCGACCGCCACCAGCGAGGGCGTGCCATCGGTGCGAATGGTGCTGGTAAAACGGACCGAGGAGCCCGGGTTCGTGTTCTACACGAACTACGACAGCCGTAAGGGGCGCGAGCTCGCGGCCAATCCCCACGGCGCCCTGATGTTCTACTGGGACCGGCTCGGTCGCCAGGTGCGGATCGAGGGCCCGGTGCAGCGCACCAGCCCCGAGGAGTCGGCGGCGTATGTGCACAGCCGGGCGCGCGGGAGCCAGCTCAGCGCCCTGGCCTCACCACAGAGCCGTCCGATCGAGAGTCGGGACGTGCTGGAGTCGCGGGTCGCTGACCTCGCGGCCCGCCACCAGGACGACGAGCTGCCGGTCCCCGATGGCTGGGGTGGCTTTCGCCTGATCCCCGAGGTGTTCGAGTTCTGGCAGCAGCGCGACGATCGTCTCCACGACCGGCTGCGCTACACCCGACAGGCCACAGGCGGCTGGCAGCTCGAGCGCCTCGCGCCGTAGCGGTCAGGGGAGCGGAATGTCCCTGTGATCGCGGGCGAAGCGCTTGTCTGCCTCGGTCAGATCGGATTCCCTGACCGGGGTCACGAGCGACCAGTGGTGGCCGACCGGACAGTATTGGAACCTCCACCAGCCCAGCTTGAGTGATTTGAGGGAGACACCGGGGAGCCAGATCGTGGTGAACAGGTGACCCTGGCGGCACCGGACCACCACGCTGCCGCCGATCCGGTACCCGCGCAGCCTCATCGCGATCGTCTCAGCCAGCGATCGCCGCCACGACGATGCCGATCGTCCGCCGGCGATTGCTGCGGCCTTCGCGGCGTCTGCGCGCGAGGATCGTTCTCATATCTAGGAATAATACATGTTTTGATACTCGACGGCTAGAGTGGTTGCCATGACCAGCGCCGACCTGCTCCTGCATCCCGTCCGTCTGCGGATCGTGCAGGCCTTCCTCGGTGACCGCGCGCTCACCACCACCGAGCTGCGCACCGAGCTCCCCGACGTGCCCGCCGCCAGTCTCTACCGCCAGGTGGCGCGCTTGGTCGACGCCGGGGTGCTCGCCGTGGTGGCCGAGCGTAGGGTCCGGGGGACGGTGGAGCGCACCTACGTGCTACGACTGGCCGCCGCCAGCATCGGACTCGGCGAGCTGGCCAAGATGACGCGTGACGAGCATCGCCAGGCATTCATGGCGTTTGTCGCGGCCCTCCTGGGAGACTTCGACCGCTATCTCGCCCGGGATGACATCGACCTGGTGCGCGACGGGGTCAGCTACAACCTCGCCGGGATGTGGCTCGATGACGCTGAGATGGCCGAGCTCCGACGCGAACTGGTCACCGTGCTTCAGCCCCGCCTGGCGAACGCACCGAAACCGGGCCGCAAGCGGCGCATCCTCGGCAGCGTGCTCCTGCCGGGAGACGACACCGAAGCCTGAACCGGTTGCGCCCCGCCTCGGCCCCAGGTGAAGGTCGTCGTCGCCTGGCCCGGAATCGTGTAGTTCAGATACCGCTGTCGCCACTCGACGGCGAACGGGATCGGCCCGGTCGAATTGTTGTAGGCGACCAGGACGTGGGACCCGTCGGGGTTTTGGAACGCCACATCGTCCAGACCCGCGGTGATCGTGGTCTGATACAGCAGCGACAGGTTGTAACTGACGAAGTTCTCGGTGGCGACCCTGACCGCTCCCGGCTGTATGAAAGCGCTGAGCTGACCCGCCTCGTAGTAGTCAAGGCCCAGAGAGGCGCTGCCGTCCGCCTCGTTGACCGTCACCAATCCGGTGCAACCTCCGCAGCCGGCCGCCGACTCGACTGGTCCGCCCGACGGGTCGAGCGCGAGGTTCCACAGCGACACCGCGGTGGCCCAGTTGCGAAATGACGAGATCAGCGCTTCCGAGGTGGGAAAGATGTGGCCTCCGCCGGTCGTGCACTCGTCCACGATCTGGGTGAGGGCGGGCGCTGCCTGGTGCACTCCGCTCATCATGTCGGGACTCCCGAGGTAACAGTGCCAAGCCAGTCCGGACAGAGCGCCACCGGACAGATCGAGAAGCGGGTCGCCGGCTCCCAGGGGTCCCCAGCTCAGATCCCATCCGTAGATGCTTGTGCTCAGGCCCGCGGCCGTCAGGGCGGGCCGTAGATAGTTGGCGATGAAGTTCGCCTCATCCTGTTCTGAGAGTGCCAACCCCGGATACGCGCTGGCCACGTTGGGTTCGTTGGCCGCGGCGACGGCGCTGATGGGAATGCCCTGGGCCGCGTACGCCTCGATGAAGTCCACGAAGTACTGCGCCAGCGGTCCGTAGGAAGAAGGCAGCAGCGTGCCGGTGTTGTCGATGTTGTCGAGCGACTGGTTTGACTTCATCCACGCCGGCGGGCTCCACGGGAGCGCTTCGATGAACAGCCGTGGGTTGAGCGCGAACGCGTCGCGTAGGGCGGGCAGGATGTTTGCGGCGTCGTGCGAGATCGAGAAGTCGGCCAGTGTCGGGTCCGAACGGGAAGGGGGGAGGTCGTCGTAGGTGTATGGCCTGGCCGTCGCGGTGTAGTCAGACGCCCCCATCGGGAGCCGCAGGAAACTCAAGCGGATGCCGGCAGGGCCGAACAGGTCTTCCATCACCGCCTGCCGGGTGGCAAGCGGCAGCTGGTCATAGAGCAGCCACGCTGAGCTGTCGGTCATGGCCGCGCCCACACCGGTGAAGCGCTGGTAGACCACTGCGTCGTTGACATGAATGACCGGCACGCCGGGCAGGACCGACGTTCCGGCGAACCGCACGTACGGCAACGGGGTGAGTGCCTGTGACAGGGCCGGATCGGTCTGCACCACCGTGACCGCTGACGGCGGCGCGGTGGCGGTTCGCCAGGCGTACAGGCCCCCGGTCGCCCGCCAGCCGAGCTCTGACTGCCCCACCGAGCGCCACCCCGGCGTGGCAACGCGCCCCCGCGCGGAGCTCGGGCGGACCGCCGCTCCGGCCGGCCCCACACTCGCGCTCGCCATCGCCGTCAGAACCAGGGCAAGAGCAGGTGAGTGGACGAGCCGCTTCACAGGGTCCACAACGAGCCGCCCGCTCGGAAGTTTCGACTGGCTCACCGGCGACCGAGAAAGACCTCTCCGAGAAACGGGAATCTAGGGTCGGCGGCAAGACAGCTGCGCAACAGGAGGGCCACGCCGATGTCGCCCGTGAAGAGCGTGTAGCGACCGCGGCCGTTGCCCGCTCGGCGACGGCCGACGTCGGCGACGGCGTCCATCGCGAACGCTCGGGCCCGCTGCAGCCATAGCTCGTCGCCCGAACGCGAGTACAACGAGAGGAACGCGTAGGCGTTCCCGGCCGTGCCGTGGCAGAGGCCGACGCCCTTGGTCAGCGGGCCGGCGCGCCACACCAGTTCCCCCCCGGCCGCCAGGAGCCGATCGGTCTCCTCGTCAGCCGGGAGTCCGGCCAACGAGGTCACGATCCCCGGCGAGCCGTGGCACCACTGCAAGGGCCGTCGCCCCGTCTCCACGCCGGCCAGCGGAAGCCACTGCGCGACACCGTCCCCGGCGACCGCGAGCTCGTGTAGCCCAGAGACGATGCGGCGGATGACCTCGGCGGCCCGGTCACCGAGTAGCTCGCGCCCGGCCAGCAGCACGAACGAGTTGCTGGCGAAGCCGTGGCCGGCGCCCGTGAAGCGGCGCTGCTCGCCGTATAGATCCTGAACCCAGACGCTCTCGTGCCACTCCCCGAGCAGCCAGTCCGCCGATTGACGCCAGGCGTCATGCCAGCGCGCCTCGCCCGTGCGCCGCCACAGCTCGAGCGCCGCCAGCATCGTTCCCGGAGCGCCCCAGCAGAGCTCCAGCGCAGGGTTGTGAGCGTTGCGCCGGATGCATGCCTCGAGCTCATCGAGGTGCTCCCCGTGCTGGCGTATCGCCTCGACCGCGAGCAGAATCCCGCTCTCGCCGAACAGCAGCGACGGAGCCGGCGGCGGGGCCAGCGTGACCAGCTCCGGCGCGCGGCGGAACCCCTCCGGCAGGCTGTCGGCCAGTTCGTCCAGGTTGGGGAGCTCGGGCCCGAGGCCTTCTCGAGCGAGGAGATCGAGGGCCCACGCGACGCCCGCCGCGCCCAAATAGGCGTTGCGAAACGGCGCATCGGGATCACCCTCGAGATCCTCGACATGGTTGGGCCAGAGCTGCTCGGGGCCTCGATAGGCGGCGATCGCGTCGCCGGCGATAGCTTCGATCGCCGCACGCGCCTCGATTTCGCTCCACGGCGTGGTGTCGAGCGGCCGGTGCTCGGCCGGATCGTAGAGCCCCACGAGTGGGCGGTTCAAGCCGCGCCGTCGCGCAGCGGAGGCGTTGTGGCGACCAGGCGTGAAAGCGCGGCCGGTCGGGTGAGGCGCGCGGGGGAGGGGTCGGCAGCGGCCCGAGCAGCGATCAGGTCGAGGTTCAGCTTTGCCACGCTGGCGCCCAGCACCGTGTTGCCGGTCCGGCCACCGAGCGCCCACACCTGCGGATAGGCCGTCGCCAGTCCCGCCGCCACGAGGCGTACGTCGCGGGCCGAGCGGTTATCGACGATGTTGACGAGCGCGAGCGGCGCCACGCGCGACACGTCGGCTAGCGCCTCGGTGGTGATCAGGCGACGCGGAATCGTGGCCCCGACAAACGCGTCGATCACCACGGCGTCCCAGCTGGCCTCGCGCTGTGCCGCGACGAACATTCGCCCCTCAGCTTCACGCACCCGCAGGCCGGGCGCGCGTCGCAGACCCAGATGCTCACGGGCGAGCGCGAGCATGCCGGGATCCACCTCGCTGACCTCCTGGCGTCCTGCGGGGTCGTCGGCGGCCAGCGCCCGCGGCAACGCGCACGCCCCCCCACCCACATGCAGGATCCGGCGGGCGCGAGCCGCGCGCAGCACGATCCGCATCCACCGCAGATAGTCGAACTCGAGGTGGGACGGGTCGGCGAGATCGACATAGGAGGCGTCCATGTCGTCCTGACGCACGAGCCGGCCCGACGGCCGCCGCGGGTCGCGCTCGACGACGAGGTCGCCCTGCCGGGCGATGATCTCCGGGACGGCACGTTGGCGCGGCACGCGTGACATGGTGTCACCCGGGGTGCGTAGACCCGCGGCGCCGGCGGCGGAGACTTCCTCGCCGCCGCAACGGCCTGACCTACGGACCGCGTGCCGGCCGCCTCGGTTCTGCCAGACTCGCGGCTTGCGCGGTCGCCTGATCACCATCCCGATCAGCCACTTCTGTGAGAAGGCCCGCTGGGCCCTTGACCGCGCGGGGACGGATTACGTCGAGCGGCCCCACCTGCAGCTGGTGCACGTACTCGCCGCGCGGCTGGCCGGCGGAGGTACCACCGTGCCGGTGTTCGTGTCCGGCGGCGGCGAGGTGCTGGCTGAGTCAGCCGACATCCTGCGGTGGGCCGATACCCAGGTGACGACCGAGCGCCGCCTGTATCCGGAAGGCACGGTGGGGGCAGACGCAGCCGCGCTGGAGGCACGGCTCGATAGCGAGTTCGGCCCTGACGGCCGGCTGTGGATGTACCACGGCACGTTGCCCGTGGTTCAGCAGCTGCGCCCGTGGGCGCTGGCCGGTGTCCCGCGCTGGGAGCGCCTCGTATTCAGCTCATCCGGCCCGTTGGTGAGCATGGCGATCCGGCGCTACGTCGGCGTCGACGCAGCCGCTGCGGCCGCGGCGCTCGAGCGGATCGATCGCGTGTTTGACGACATCGCAGCGCGGTTGACCGATGGGCGACCGTTTCTGCTCGGCGACCGCTTCACCGCGGCCGACCTGACCTTCGCCGCGCTGGCCGCGCCGATGTTGCTGCCGGCTCAGTACGGATCGCCGCTTCCACCACTGGAGGCCATGCCGGACGCGCTGGCCCGTGAGGTTCGGCGGCTGCGCGACCATCCGGCCGGCGTGTTCGCCGACCGGCTCTACCGTGAGCAACGCGCCAACGCGCCCTGAAAGCGGAGGCGTGTCACCGGGGCGCTACCACCGGCCGCGATGGACGACTTCGTCAAACGGCCGGCGGTTGATCTTCGTCAGCGGTGCCAGCGGGCGGTCGGCCGGATAGCCGAGTCCGAGCAGGTAGCCCCCGCGCCGATCATCGGGGATGCCGAGCAGCCGGCGGAGGCGGTCCTGGTCCCCGATCGCCGCGTGGCCTGAGCCGATCCCCAGGTCGGCGGCGGTCACCGCCATCTGGATCGTCGCCTGACCCAGGTCGTACTCGATCAGTCCGGACCGCCGGGGCTCGTCGGCAATCGGCGCCACCAGCACAATCGTGGCAGCGGATCCGGCGATGTGGCCGGCGCCCTTCCACACCTGGGACAGTTCCTGGAGATCGTCGCGGTCGGTGACCACGACGAAATCCCACGGTTGCGTGTTGGACGCCGATGGGGCCCGGCGTCCCGCCTCGAGAATGCGGTCGAGGTCCTCGTCGGCAATCGGCCGGTCGGCGTACACGCGGACGTTGCGCCGAGCCCGGATGGCGTCCCAGGTCTCCATGTCAGATCCCTTCGTGGTGGTGGATATCGCATTCTGCCGCTGCGCCCCTGCCGCTGGAGGCGAGCCGGATACGACATGATCGCCCTCATGCCCAACGGCGCCCAGGCCTTGATCCGCACGCTGGTCGACTCAGGCGTGAACGCATGCTTCACCAATCCCGGCACATCGGAGATGCATTTTGTCGCAGCGCTGGATTCCGTGCCCGAGATGCGAGCCGTCCTGGGGCTATTTGAGGGCGTCGCGACTGGTGCGGCCGACGGTTACGCCCGGATGTCCGACGCGCCCGCGGCCACTCTGCTGCACCTCGGACCCGGTCTGGGCAACGGGCTGGCGAACCTTCACAATGCCCGCCGGGCCAGGGTCCCGATCGTCAACATCGTGGGCGATCACGCGACGTACCACACGCGCTACGACGCTCCGCTGCAATCCGATATCGAGACCGTCGCGCGCAACGTGTCGCGGTGGGTGCGCACGTGCCAAAGCGCCGCCGACCTGCCCCGCGATGCGCTAGAGGCGATCGCCGCCGCCACGGGGCCACCCGGCCAGGTCGCCACGCTGATCGTGCCGGCTGACGTGTCCTGGAGCGAAGGTGCCGAGCCCACCACGGCGCCCCGGCCCGCTGCCCCCGCGCTGCCCCGCGCCGACCTCGTCGAGGCGGTCGCCCGGGCACTGAGCGGGGGCGGGAGAACGGGCCTGCTGCTCGGGGGGCGTGCGTTGCGCGAAGCGGGGTTGATCGCCGCCGGGCGGATCGCCGCCGCCACCGGCGCGAGGCTGTTCGCCGAAGTGTTCCCGACCCGCCTGCAACGGGGAGCGGGTCTGCCGGCGCTGGAACGCCTGGCGTACTTCCCCGAGGGCGCTACGGCGCAGCTGGACGGGCTCGAGCAGCTGGTCCTGGTCGACGCCAAGCCCCCGGCGTCGTTCTTCGCCTACCCGGGGAAGAAGAGCGATCTGGTACCTGACGGCTGCGAGGTGCACGAGCTGGCCGCCCCCACCGCCGACGTGGTCGGGAGCCTGCAAGCTCTGGTCGAGGGGCTCGGTGCCGACCGCGCCACACCGGTCGTGCAAGCGCCCTCGCGGCCGGCACCACCCGCCGGCTCACTCACGGCGGCGAAGGCCTGCGCGGCGATCGGGCTGGTCCTGCCCGCGGGCGCGATCGTCTCCGACGAAGCTCTGACGTCGGGACTGACCCTCCCTGCCAGCACCGCCGGAGCTCCTCGGCATGACTGGCTGGCCCTCACCGGCGGTGCGATCGGACAGGGACTTCCGGTCGCGGTCGGCGCCGCGGTCGCCTGCCCGGACCGCCCGGTGTTCGCCCTGCAGGCCGAGGGATCGGGCCTCTACACGATCCAATCGCTGTGGACGATGGCGCGCGAGCAGCTGGACGTCACGGTGGTCATCTTCAACAACCGCTCCTATGCGATCTTGAACATCGAGCTCGCCCGCGTCGGCGCGGGAGCCGCCGGCCCCCGGGCCAGCGCCCAGCTCGACCTCAGCGGTCCTGACCTCGATTTCGTCAAGCTCGGTAACGGCTTCGGGGTTCCCTCTCGCCGCGTCGATACCGCTGAAGAGCTGATCGACGCCCTCCGCCGTGCCATCGACGAGCCGGGCCCGCACCTGGTCGAGGTGGTCATCCCGAACCTCCAGCCGGTCGGGTAACGAGCCGTGCCGTGCGCGCCGGGACACGTCCGTTCGCTCATGGTCGCCACAGGCGCCATGGCTGCGGTGGCGACGGTCATGGCCGGTTGCGCCGCCGGCGCCACCAGTACGACGCCCCGCCAATCCGTCACAACGTCGGTCACGACGGCGGCGGCAATCCCGCAGGCGCATCCGCAGGCGGTCGAGCCGATCGCCGGCAACGCCGGCTCAGCGACGACCGCGGCAAAGGCGGCACCGGGGCCCCCTCGCCCGTCGCACGATCCGCGCCCCACCGCGCCGGCGACCGACACGAGCGCCCCGGCCCGGGGGGCGCCCACCGATGCCGAGGTGCGCGCCGCCATCATCCGGTTTGACCTGGCGGTGGCGCGCTACCACCTGGATCGGCTCAATCTCTCGGGCGCGCTGCTGAATCCATCGCAGCTACCGCCCGGCCAGTACAACCAGAGCATCGCTTCCGTGTACACCGACTATGGCCTTCCGGTGGCGTGCGGCGGCGTCCTCAAGGTGCCTGAGCTGGGGGTCGCCAACAAGACCCTGCCGTGCGGCACCGAGGTGATCTTCGTCTATGGCGGCCGGGCCGTTCGCGTTCCGGTCATCGACCGCGGGCCGTACATCGCGGGACGCGAATGGGACCTCACCGGCGCTACCGCGGAAGCGCTTCACTTCCCTGGCCTGGGACCGATCAAGTGGCGACTCGGCTGAGGTCAGGATCCCGGTCCGCGCGACGGGGGGACGCGGCCGCCGCGCTGCGCCTGGTCGGGCGCGATCTCGTGCACGAATAGCGTTCCCTGCTGCACGCCGCTGAGCCGCAGCTCTCGCACCGCTTCGCGCACGCCGGGAAACTCCGCATGGGTGTAGTCGTCGAACACGACGAGGGCGCCGGGGGTGAGCGCAGCCTGCCAAGCCTTGAACTCCTCGATCGTCTCGTCGCGGTAATGCGAGCTGTCGACGTAGAGCAGGTCGACGGGACGGTCATCCTGCGGCCCCGAGGCGCCCGGCGCGGTGATGAACCGGATCCGGCTGCGGACGGCGGGAGCGACCAGGTCCAGGTAGCGCTCCCGTTCGGCCAGGGGGACGGTCTCGTACGTGATCACCTCGCGTCCTCGGTCGGCCAGCGCGAACGCGAGCGACGTCCACGCCGTGCCGGTCCCGAGCTCCACTACCCGCCGCCGGTGGCGGGCGAGGCGGAGCAGGACGGCCAGATCGACGGGGCGGGTGGCCGAGGTCAGGCTGAACCGATCGCCCGTGCGCCACGCCAGCCGCCGTGCCCGCAGATGAAACCAAGCCACGCGCGGGGGCAGGCCGCGCAGTCCGGTCGCGTAGCGAACCGCCGCCACGCAGCGCCCCAATTGATGGCGAGCCCGGCTCACCGGCGCGCGATCGCCAGCAGGGCCAGCAGCTCGAACGCGACAGCGGCGGCGTGCACCGCAGTGACCTGGCCCGGGGAATCGTAGGGTGGCGAGACCTCGACGAGATCAAACCCGGAGAACTCGATTCCGGCGAGCGAGCGCAGGAAGGCCAGCGCCTCGCGCGGGAGTAGGCCGCTCACCTCGGGCGTGCCGGTGGCGGGGGCGAAGGCGGGGTCGAGCACATCGATATCGAACGACAGGTACACGGGCCCGCTCCCGATCCGGGCCCGGACGCGCGCGCCGTACTGCGCTGGGGTCAGCTCCAGCAGCGCCTCGCCCGAGATGACCTCGAAGCCCATCTCGCTGGGCTGCTGCACATCGGCCGCCGCGTACAGCGGTCCTCGCATCCCGGCCAGCAGCGACCGCGCGGGATCGAGCACGCCCTCCTCCACCGCGCGGCGAAACGGCGTGCCGTGGAAGTACTTCTCACCGTAGTACTGATCCCAGGTGTCGGCGTGGGCGTCGAGGAGCACAAGTCCGACCGGCCCGTGGACGGCGGCCTGCGCGCGGAGCTCTCCGAGCACGATCGAGTGATCGCCCCCCAGTACGAGCGGCACGATCCCGGCCCTCAGGAGCGGTTGCAGCGCGGCGTCGATCTGCTCGGCTGTGCGCTGAGCGTTACCCGGCGTGATCTCCAGGTCTCCGCCGTCGACGGCCGAGAGCACTTCGAACACGTCGACGTCGAGCCCCGGGTGATATGGGCGCAACAGCGCCGAGGCGGAGCGGATCGCCTCCGGTCCGAACCTCGCTCCCGAGCGGAAGCTGGTGGCGGTATCGAACGGCACGCCGATCACCGCCGCGTCGACGTCGTCGTGGGGAAGCTGCACGTGGGGCAGCCGAGCGAACGTCCGCGGGCCGGTGTAGCGGGGGGCCACGCTGGCATCGGGCGGCCCGAAGTGCCGGGTGGAGTGGTTCATTGCACGCTGCGCTGCGTCAGCTCGCGCTCCACGCGTGACAAAAAGCCCCTGTGCGCTTGTCCTCATTGCCAAACACGTGATTCGCAGCCTACTGGCCCGGCGCGTAGTGAGGATTGATCGACCTGCGCCTGCCGGTGGCTATGATCGCCAGGATCGACTCACCCAGCTTCGTCGGTTACTACCAGCAGACACCGACGAACTTCGGGGTGACACCGGGACTCGACGACGTAGCCTTCCTGAACCCGGACGGGACGAGAGTGCTGGTCGCCTACAACGGGTCGCCCGCTCCCATCACCTTCGCAGTGGGCTGAAACGGGCAGACGTTCACATATACGCTCCCACAGCAGGCCACCGTCACGTCTCGGTGGAACCCCAGCTCCTAGCCCGCAGCTCGCCGCCCTCTGAGGACTCGCGGATCTGTAACGCGCGGCCATGATCATGAGACTGTGACGCAACCGCAGCGTGCGAACCGCCCCTGAACAGCCCCCCATGACCTCGACCATTGCTTCTACACTTCTCCGCGTGGGCGCGGTGAATGTCAGCGACGCTGAGTTGCTGGTAGGCCTGCGCGCCGGCGACGAGACTGCGTTTCGGACCCTGGTCAAGCAGTATCACCCCGCGCTGCGACGGGTCGCAATGTCGTACGTGAAATCCCTCTCGGTCGCCGACGAGGTGGTCCAGGAGACATGGCTGGCCGTGATCCGAGGGCTCCCTGGGTTCGAGGAGCGTTCCTCGCTGAAGACCTGGATCTTCCGGATCGTGGTCAACCGCGCCCAGTCACGCGCGGTTCGCGAGCAGCGCACGACGCCGTTCTCCTCCCTGGCGACGGACGTTTCCGAGCATGGGCCGACGGTCGACCCGGACCGGTTCATCGAGGGCGGGGCGTTCGACGGGTACTGGAGCGTGTCGCCGTCCCGGTTCTGTGACCTCCCCGAGGAGCGTCTGCTCGCGGCGGAGACCCGAGCCGTTCTCGGCCGCGCCATCAGCCAGCTGCCTGAACGTCAGCAGCAGGTCGTCAGGTTGCGCGACGTCGAGGGCTGGGACGCCGAGGAGGTCTGCGAGTTGCTCGGCGTGTCGGCGGGTAACCAAAGAGTGTTGCTCCACCGCGCCCGTGCCCACCTGCGTGCCATGCTTGAGCACCATTTCAGAGAGGAGGCACCGGTATGAGCTACGAAGACCTGCCCTGTCGCGACTTCGTGGAGCTCGCCACCGACTACCTGGAAGGCGGGCTCTCCGCCCAGCAGCGTCTTGTCGTCGAGCGCCACCTGGCGTTCTGCGTGCCCTGCGTCGACTATCTCGATCAGCTCCGAGCTGTGATCCGCACCACCGGCGAGCTCCGCCAGGAGGATGTTCCCGAGGAGCTAATGGAGACGCTCGTGGACGCCTTCCACACTCTGCACGGCGAGCATCACTGACCGCCCACACTACGGGCGGGCCCCCGCACCAACTCGGAATCCAGCCACTGAGCTTGCGCCGCTCGCTCATGTGTGAACGCGGCGTCGTAGTCGGCACCGTCTCGCCGGCCGGTGATCGACTCGCCGGCCAGCACGGCTGTCCAGTAACCGACCGGCCCAGCCAGGCCCCGTTCGGCCAACCGCTCGATCGCCTCGATGAGCTGCTGTGCCGATCGGGTGGCCACGGCAAAGCGCTGCGCTCGCGCGGCGCAGGCTCCCGTGAACCGCATCCGCGCTGATGCGTCCCACTCCCGGACGGGGGCGAGAAGCCGACCGCGAAGCGCCACCAGCGCCGCGTCGGTGCGCATCACCTCTCCGTCCAGCTCGATTCGCCATAGCTGATCGCCCAGCCACTGCGGCAGCTGGTCGATGCTGCAGGCGTGTACGCCGTTGACATACGGCTGAAGTGGACCCGATGCGGACACCCAGGCGCCCGGTCCGTCACCTGCCGGCAGCGGCCAGCTCGTTCCGGAAAAAGCTGAACGTCCGTTGGTCAACACCTTGTACGCAAGCAATCCACTGCTCCTCACCGACCACGCCGTTCCCCGTCGCACCCCGCCCTCCCCGGGGAGGCCAGCGCAGTGTAACGCTGCCCGCCGGGACGATCCAGAGCACCAGGTGACCACCCGTGTAACGATTTCCGGCGTCCCGAGACCGAAGGGGGGACGGGCGGTGACTTCGCCGCTCGCGACACCCAACAGAGAGGCAGTTCGATGAGCGCCACCACGACCGATGCGGCGATTACCGGCCTCATGGGCGAGCTGGCCACTCCCGCCGGGGCGGCCGATCCGTATCCGATCTATGCGCGGATGCGCGACCTTGGCGAGGCGGCGGCCATGCCCGACGGAACGGTGGTGGTGACGGGATACCACGCGTGCTCGGCGGTGATCCGGGACAACCGGCTGCGCAAGTCACCGGGGGAGTTCCTCACGGCAGCGGGATACCCGGATTGGCAGCAGCGCCCGTCGCTGCAGATGCTGTTCGGAAGCATGCTGATGCTCAACCCGCCCCAACACACCCGGCTGCGGCGACTCGTGTCACGGTCGTTCACTGCCCACCGGGTAGCCGGATTGCGCGCCGCGATCTCCCGCATTGCCGATGAGCTATGCGAGCCCCTGACCGGGACGGTGGAGTTCGTCGACACGATCGCCTTCCCGTTCCCGGTTACGGTGATCGGCGAGCTGCTCGGCGTTCCCGCCTCCGACCGGCCGATGTTCCAGCCCCTGGTCAGAGACTGGACCTTGGTGCTGGAGATCCTCAACCCGCTGGCCGTCGATCGAGCCGACGCCGCGGCGATCGAGATCCAGCGTTATCTGGGCGAGCTGATCCGGGAGCGTCGGGCCAGGCCGGGTGATGATCTGATCTCGGCTCTGGTCAGCGAGGAGGACGACGAACATCAGCTCAGCGAGGACGAACTGGTGACGATGGCCGCGCTGATCCTGGGAGCCGGGTTCGAGACGACCACCGGACTGCTGGCGAACGCGTTTCTGGCGTTGCTCCAGGCTCCCGCGCAGGCCGACCGGCTACGCGCCGAGCCGGAGCTGGCCAAGACCGCCGCTGAGGAGCTGCTGCGCTACGACACGCCGGTGCAGATTCTCTACGGGCGTACCGCCACGCAGGACATGCTGGTCGGCGATCTGGAGGTTCATGCCGGACAGCGACTGCTCACCATCCTCGGTGCCGCCAACCGCGATCCCAATCAGTTCACGGAGCCCGACGAGCTGCGACTCGATCGCGACGAGGGTCCGGTCCTCTCCTTCGGGGGCGGCATCCACCACTGTCTCGGCGCCGCCCTGGCTCGACTCGAGACGCAGGTGATGCTCCCCCAGCTCGTGCGGCGCTATCCATCGGCGCGTCTGGCCAGCGAGCCGGTGAGGCGGGCCGGTCTGACGATCCGCGGCTACGCGTCGCTGCCGATCACCCTTGGAATCTGAGCGGCGAAGCTGAGAGGATCCTTCTCGAGCCCGCCGGCAAGCGGACTCGTGCTCACCAAGACGATGGATCTGGCGTTCGGCAAGGGGTGTCAATGCTTGGGATTCGAGGGTATGTTGTGCCCTGTATCCACGAGCGAAAGGGAGAGGTGATGGCACAGACCAAGGCTGATCGTTCCGCGGCCGCGAAGAAGGGCGCGGCAACTCGTGAGCGCAACCGCAAGAAAGCGGAGTCTGAGGCAGCCGGTAAGCAGGCGGCCGGGACGCGACAGAGCCGTGAGGCTGGGAAGTCGGCTGGCGAGGCAAAGCGTGCCGCGAAGGGCGCGGTGGGTGGAGCAGCGTCGGCGGCCCGGCTAGCCGGGGACGCTGCCAAGAAAGGCGGCAAGGCGATCGCGAGCAAGGCGGGCGGCGCGCAGCGGAGACGGGGCAAGAAATAGCTATAGGCGGAACTCCGAGTCGCTAGCGGCGGCGAGCGACTTCCTCTTTACCTAGGCGCTGTTCGATAAAACCGAATCGGTCAATCAGAGTTGCCGCTCGGACCGGTGCCGGTAGTGGAGCTGTCACGGGGCTCGAGCACGAAGCTCTCCACAGCCACGTCCGGGTCGATGTGGTTATCGCTGAGAAAAGCGATCACCTTGCGGCCGGTGATCTGCTCGACGCCGGCCACGAGTTCCGCTCGCATGGTGATCTGGTAAGCCTTGCGCATATCGAGCACGAGCTGGCTGCGGCCATCGGCGACCAGGCTACGTTCGCCCTTGGTAAGGGTGTCGCGCAGCACGACGCTGATGAGTGCCTCGTCCATCGATGTCCACGCCTTCGTGGGACCGCGACCGGTATAAACGCTCATCTGCTTGACGACGTGATTTGAGATGCGCGCCGCAACCGAGGCGACATCGGCATGCGGGGCAGAAAGTTCGAACAACACATAGCTCAGTTTCTCGTCTCGTCTGGCTGGACCGACGGAGGCGCGAGACGTCGAAAGCCTCCGTTCAGTCCGCGTCTCCCAGGGGTCCGACCGGCCACCACCGTCCGACGAGAACCCGCGTCCGGTCACCGTAGCGCAGCTGATAACAGTTGCGAGCGGCTCGCCTCGGCTGGTAGACTGCATGAAGCGCTCGAGCCTCGAACCAAGGGGTTTCGCAGAGCATCGATAGTTGGATCGGCGGCACGTGGATAGACGGGGGTCAGCCGCAGTGCCATCGCATTTTTCAACCAAGCGGAGATGCGATGTCCAATAATCGGCCTCGCCGCGGCCAGACGAAACACGTGCAAGCAGCGGCCCAGCTTCACTCCCGACCGTCTAGGTGCGGCCCACGCCGCCAGGGCGGGTGATGGATGTGACCTACCTTGACCACAGGTCGCCTGCAATTCCTGATGAGCTGAAGATCGCCGCCCGAGAGAACGGAACCACGACCACCATCGTTGTCTCGGGCGAGTGGGATCTAGCCCAAGAGCCGGCCACCCGCAAAGCCATCCAAACGGCGTTGGAGCGCCGGCCTGAATGCGTCGTGCTCGACCTGAGCCAGCTGAGCTTCATCGACTCGACGGGTGTCCACGCCGTGGTCGGACTTCATACCCGTGCGGCGCGGCAGAACATCCATCTCGTGATCATTCCCGGACCCCGAGGTGTACAACGGCCGTTTGAGGTCTGCGGACTGACCGACCGGCTGCCGTTCCTGGGGGGGCCAGCATGAGCAGTAGCACCGCCAGACCCCGGAGTGTCCCTGATCGCGTAGCGAAATCTGGCGGCTCTCCCTCCCCCGCCACCGGCAATGCCCGCCGCCGAAGCATCCCGCGGCCAGCGTCGCTGACACTACGCACTTCGAGCTCTCTATTCGGCCGGCCCAAACCGACAGTAACCCTGCGGGGCGCGATCGAGGCGGCCCGGGCGCTATGCGATCGTTGCGTGGCCTGTGGAAAGCCGATCCGCCCCTGGGAAAAGCAGCTCCGCGTCCGCGGAGCGCTCCTCCATCACGCCTGCGGCACCTACCAGCCACGGGACCTCTGAGAGGATCGATGGAGAACGGATAACGTCGCTAGCGGGTGGCGATCTACCAATGGATTTCGCTGCTGGAGACGATTTCGGCGCGCATGTTGCGGCTCATCATGCGCAGCGCGGCTTCGGCGAGATCCTTGTGGATGTGAGCGACGGCGTCGTGGACAACGACCACGTCGAAGCGACGTACATAGGCGTCGAGGGCGGAGTAGAGGATGCATTGCTCGGTGACCTGTCCGGTCAGCACGACGCGATCGACGTGGGCGTCGTGAAGGAGATACTCAAGCTGGGTCGCGTAGAACACCGAGTGCCTGGCCTTCACCAGGAAAGGCATGTCGTCATCAGGCAAGATCGGCTCGACCACCGACCGGTCTGCTCCTCCCAGAGCCCATTGGCTGAGCTGCGACCGTCCCGCGGTCCAGTCGCCATGGTTGTCGTTGACGTAGACGGTCAGAATCTCGCTCTGACGCGCACTCTCAATCAGACCTGCCAGCACCGGCACGATCTCCCGCGCGGATTCGAGCAGAAGCTCGGCATCCTCGTGCTCGTAGCGATTGAGCATGTCGATCACGATTAGCGCGGTCGACATACGCGTTCCATGGCGCCGTTAGCTGACATAAACCCGGAAACGCGGAGCTGGCTGACGTCGATCAAAGCCATTATCGGCGAACTGCTTTGCGAGTTCGAACCCAATACCGCTTGAGGCTCCGGTGACGAGCGCGAGCGGATGATCTGCGGCCGTTGACATGCGGCACTCCTTGAAATCGAAAGAAGAGAGAGGAGATGTGAGTCGTTTCGCTACCCCTCTGCACAGACCAAAAACACCGCCGACGCGAGGGACTGAACCCGGGGCGTGAGCCGGAGGGCTACGAGGTCTCGACTCCGACCGTCTGGCGGGCCTACGATCAGTGTGTGGAGCTGCACCCCCTGGCCCAGCAGTTTGCGTCGGTGGCTGACGCCTATGAACGGGGGCGTCCGGAGTACGCGCCGGCAGTGATCGGCGCCATCGCGGCCGAGCTGGGGATCGGACCGGGTGATTGCGTCCTGGACCTCGCTGCGGGAACCGGCAAGCTGACCCGTGCGCTGGTCGCCTACGGGTTCGCGGTGACGGCTGTCGAGCCGCTTCAGCCGCTACGTGTCGTACTGAGCGACAAGGTGCCCGCGGCGAGCGTCCGCGACGGCATCGCTGAGGCGATCCCTCTCGAGGATCGCTCGGTGGCCGCGGTACTGATCGCCGACGCGTTCCATTGGTTTGACCGCCCTCGGGCATTGCGTGAGATCCGCCGCGTCCTGGAGCGTGGCGGCGGTATGGCGCTGATTAACACCGTGCCCGATTGGAGTGGGGCGAGCTGGGCCCACGAACTGGGCACGCTGGTCACCGGCACGCGACCCGAGCACCCCAACTTCGACGGCCGGCCGTGGCAGGAATTCGTGCGCGAGGGCGATGGCTTCGCGGAGCCGTGGGAGCTTCAGGTGACCACCCACGGGCCGGCGGACCCCGAAGGTGTGCTCGCGCACATGTCCTCAATAAGCTGGATTGCCGGGCTGCCAGAACCCCAGCGTTCCAACTTGCTTGCGCGCATGCGCGCGATCATCCAGACCGGCGAGACCCCGGAGCGTTTCGCGCTGCACGTCGAGATCGGCTTGACCACGCTGCTGGAATGAGCGCCTCTCGCCAACGCGGTCGCCCGGGACTCAACCGATTGCACTGCTGCCGTCGTGGCGCGGCGCCGGTTTCGGACCGAACCACCGGCCACCGGACATGACGTCCGGACCGGACCCGATGCCCTGCAGGTCCGGGATGAGTGCAGTCCGTACGTCGGCATCGTCCTCATACGCGCGCCGGACGCCGGCTTCGAGTAGATGCAGTTGGTGCTTGAGCGGTCCCCGGCGTTGCGGCGGGGCCACCGTGAGGACGTCCTCAAGCGCTGCGCGCAGTCGTCGCGCCACCTGGGGCGAGCCCGCGCCGGCCAAGCGCAGCTCATCGAAGGCAAGGCTCACGTAGCCGTTCCAGGTCAACGTGCGCTCGATCAGGCGTGGCTCCCCGTCTCCATCGCAATGAACGCCGGACGGGAACTCCCGCACAGCGAGTCGGCGCAGAACGTCGTGGATGGCGTTAATCGCCTGCACTGCTGTGGTCGGATCCTGGAAGGGGCCTGAGTAGATGCTCCGTTCGGCAACGTCCACCAGTTTGCGGATGCCAAAGGCCGGCTCGAGGTCGTGCGTACGCTCACGGCCGAGGATCACGCCCAGTGCCGCAGCGTCGCGCAACGAGGGAGGCATGGCCGCCGTGAACCCTGAACAACGGGCTGTCGCGCGACACAAAGTCGCCTCTCGCGGGCACCAGCTCAAGCACACAGTCCGCCTGCGCAGCAAGAGCCACCAGGGCGTGATGGTGAACCTTGGCAACGATGCCGTACCCAGGCGCGGGCACGACATCAGGCGCTGGCACCGGCTCGTGGACGACACGGTACAAGCGGTCGACCTGCTTGCGGGTCTCCTCCGCGACCAGGCCGATCAGCCCGCCGACGCGGATCGACTGGGCGGTGTGATGCACGAAGAGCACAAGCACCACGATGGCGCTGAGAATCAGCGCGTAGTCGACAGTTACGGCCAAACCCGGCACCGGCGCGCTGCCCGAGCTCTTCCCATTCAACTCCCGCAGCACGGTCATCGAGTAGGCGAAGGTGCCGATGAAGAGGCCGATGGCAAGCTGGCTGCGCCGGTCGTGCAGGATCGCCCGCACGATCCGGGGCGAGAACTGGCCCATCGCGAGCTGCACCGCCACGAGCGTGAGCGACAGAACGATCGTGGTCAGCGTCACCAGCGCCGAGGACGCCACCGAGAGGATCGACTGCGCCGCGGACGCCGAACCAGTCACCCCTTCTCCCACGAGGCTGTAGCCCGAGGCCTTATCGACGGCGAGGAGCGCCACGGCGCCGCCGATCCCTGTCAACACGCAGATGAGCGGCAGAAGCCAGAGGCGCGTGCGAACGAAATGCAGAAACCGAAAGCGTCGGAGGCTCGTCATCGCTTACGGACGTTTACCCGGGTCGTAGCGGCGCTACCCTTTCTGAACTCCCGCGGCCCTGTGATCAGGCGACTGTGCCGCGCGCGTACCAGGCGCGCGCGTTCAACGAGAATCGGCCTTCAGGCACGAGTGCGCGGCAGCCTTCCCGTACCGCGGTTCGCTCCTCTGGCTGAAGGCTCGCCAGCGCCTGGCCGGCCGGCCCGACAGCGAGCGTCAACGGGTCCCAGAAGTCGTCAAAGCCGGTGTACTCGGCCTCAGCTTCCAGGACGCCGTCGGTCACGCCGGTCAAGCCGGCGCGCTCGAGCCGGTCGGCGATATCGCCCTCGCGCGTGCCGGGGCGCCCCTGCTCACCGGGGACGGCCGGGTGCAGGTCGCGCATTACCGACCAGAAGATCCGCAGCATCGTCATGCCGCCCCCCGCGATGTCCCACATGCAGATCGCCGCGGTGCCCTTCGGCCGGGTCACGCGGGCCATCTCGCGCACCCCGCGGTCAGCGTCGCGCATAAAGCCGATGACCAGACAGGAGAGCGCCACGTCGAAGGTGCCGTCCTCCCACGGCAGCTCCTCAGCGATGCCCTCACGCGCGTCGACGCCCGGATTTCGCACGCGGCAGGCCGCGACGAACTGCGGAGCCGGATCTATGGCGGCAACCCGTTGGGCGCCCGTGCGTGCCGCGAGCTCGGCGGTCAGGCCTCCAGGCCCGCAGCCGACGTCGAGCACGCGCTGCCCTTCCACGACCCCGGCGGCGTCCGCGAGCGCCGCTGCTAGCGACGGCGTGTATCGACCCATGAATCGGTCGTAGTGCTCGGCGGGCGACAGGAACTGACTGGCTTCGCTCATCTCACATCCTGGATCGTCAAGCAGATGCTGCATCGCTGGTGCGACGCTGACAACGGTATGGCATAACGAACCCGCCGGCGGAGACCGGCCGGCTTTCGTTCGAAGGTGTCGCGTTTGGGCCCCGCCCCTCGCGCCGCCGGCTTGGTCGTCTTGGCTAGGGCGCTCCGTTGCGGCTTGGACCGCTATCAGTACGCAATCGACGGAAGCCACGCTCCGCGTGGTTCGTTGTACAGGCCAATCGTCATCAGCGTTGATTGTTGGACGAGCTTTAGCCCGTTATTCAGGCACCAGCGCAGGAGGTCGGTGTTTCGCGAGGGGACGAGGATCCCGAGGCCCATGAGCGTGGGTGCAGATGCGATCAGCGCGATCAGGTGCTGGTTGGTTTCGGCGACGGCGTGTGAGCCGTATCCGAACCCGGTCGCGTAGCCGCAGATACCTTCGGGGTGCTCTACGACGTGCGCGCTGCCGGCGGCGATCGCGTCCCGAACCTCGCCGCTACGGTCGTGGCCGTGGATGCGGACGCACAGTTCATTGCACGAGTCCAGGTCCTGTTCGTGGGCTGCGCGGACGCCGAGGCCAGGGATGCTGAGCGCCGGGGGTGTGCCCTGTAGCACGGAGAGCGGCTCGCGGACCGTGAAGCCGAGCTTTGCGTAGAGCGCGAGCGACCGGTAGTGGTACGCGGTCTGAACGAGCCTGACGCCGGCGCGCGCCGCGATCCTGCTCGCGGCGCAGCACGGCGTCCATGAGCGCCCGCCCGACGCCATCGTCCTGTGCGGTCGGGTCCACGGTGACGGGGCCGACCCCGGCGATCGCTGAGCGTTCGTCGACGAACGCGCTGCCCAGCAGCTCGCCGGCGCCCTCGGCGACGAGTCCCACGAATCCATCGTGAGCGAGCATGTGTCCGACCATGAAGCGCGTGAACTCGGGCGAACTCGGTTCGACTGGATGGTTGTGCCGCGTCGCAATCGATGCGAACGCGTCGTAGAAGATCTCGCCGCAACGGTCGGCGTCCTGCGGGGTCGCCTCGCGCACCGTCAGTCCAGTCGCGGGTGGTTGAAGAGTTTCGGCCTGTGCTTGCATCGCTCACTCCCTGAGATTCGTTGGGTCATGCTGATGCTCGCCCAGCACCGGGCAAACCGCCATCCCGAATTTGTGGGGGGGGGGGGGGCTCATTCGTGGGGTACGTCTTGACGAGGCCGGTGACACGAGGGAGGGGTGAGCACCACGAGCGGTAGCCAAGGGACCTGGGCGCCGGAGCGCCTGCTCGCTGACCTCGATCGGCTCGCACTCCGCGCTCCAAAACGCGCCGAATTCTTCGACGAGGCCGCGGCCCGGCTAAAGCAAGCCGTTCCGTTCAACGGCGCGTGCTGGCACACGCTGGATCCCGGATCAGACTTGATCACCCAGCACCGTCTCCAGGACATCCCGGATCGGTTCCCGATCCTGGCGAACAACGAGTACGCCGTCGAAGATGTCAACAAGTTTGAGCAGCTCGCCCATGCCAAGTGCAAAGCCGCGACGCTCAACGAGGCGACCGGTGGTCACCCGGAGCGAAGCCCACGCTTTCGCGACCTGCTGACGCCGGCGGGCCTTGGCCCAGAGTTGCGCAGCGCGTTCGTCGCCGACGGGGCCACCTGGGGTGCACTGATACTTGTCCGCCATGCTGGCCAGCCCGAGTTCGGGCGCCGCGACGTCGAACTGCTCTCCACCGCGTCCGCGCTTCTGGCGCGTGCTGTCCGCCGCGGGCTGATCGCCGAAGGATGCGAATCAGGCGTTGCGCTGCCCGATGCTCCTGGGGTTATCGAGCTCGATGCCGCTGGCGGCCTGATCCGCGCATCATCGTCAGCCGAGCCGCTGCTTACTGAGCTTTCCGGAGACACGGTCGAGGCCGGCGTTCGCTCGTCTTCGGTCCATGCGATCGCCAGCGCCACCCGGACGGCGGTCGCCGCGGCAGGCGCCGCGGGCGCGAAAGCGCTGCCAAGCTCGGTGGTCAAGACGCCGGCAGGTACGTGGCTGGTCCTCCATGGCGGGCTCCTCGGCTCCCCACGCTCCGGTCAGGTTGCCGTCTTTATTCAGCGCGCACACGCGACCCTGATCGCCCCGCTCCTGCTCAAGGCCTACGGGCTCACGCCACGCGAGCAGGAGGTGACCCAGCTGATACTTCGCGGCGCTACCACGACCCAGGCTTCACAGCGACTCACGATCTCGCCCCACACCGTCAGCGATCACATGAAATCGATCTTCGAGAAGACCGGCGCCCGCACTCGTGGTGAACTCTCAGCGACGCTCTTCTTCGGTGAGCACCTCCCTCGCATCCAGGACCGGGTCCCGGTCGGTGACGACGCCTCGTTCATCGACGCCCCCCGGCCACGCGGCCGCGAGACGCAACCCGCGTAAACCAGGATGGGCGCACCCGCGTTCCCGACACGAGGCCGGCCCGTCAGGACGGGAGCGTCAGCGACTATTCGGAACTTTCCGGTTCTGACCTAACCCCGCTGCTGGTCGCTGCGAGGTCCGGCGCGAATCGCCATAGGAGTAAGCGTCGGTTGGGTTTCAGTTGTTGCGAGTGCGGGCGTCAGCGAGTCGCTGCTTGGCTGCGTCCCAATGCAAAGGCAGCTCGGCGGGCGTCGCGCTCGATTCAACGAACACCGGCTGGCCGAGGCGGTCGGCCATATCACCAAGCATCCTGGCGTGATGGCCGCTGTGGACGAACGTGTTCATTGCCTCCGCACTGGACCACGCCGACAGCGTGTAGAACGTCTTTCGCAGCAGCCGCGCATCCAGGCTATAACCGGCGGCGCCGTCGGCGTCCGCGAGCTGCTTCCGAATCCGCAGGGTCCACCTCAGAAAGCGCGGGACGTCGCGATAGCTCCGAAGCGGCAACGTCGACGTGAGCACATGCAGCGAATCATCCTCGTGCGGTCGATAGCGACAAACGGTCCAGGGCAAGGTTGGCATGTCAGGCTCCAAGGCTGATAGGGAGGACCACGCGGCCCCCAAAACGGCAACGACTGGCCGAAGCCTAAGCAACGACGGCCCGCGACGGATGGTGCGGCGGGAGCCACGATTGGAGACGGCAGCCGGGGGTTGCGGCAACGGATTTCCAATAGCCCGGGTGTAGCGTTGATCGGGATGCGCCATGTGACGCTGTCAGCTGCGACGGTGGGCGGTTTCGTCGATGGCCTCTCGGAACGCGGCGACAGTCGCCGGGCTCGGTTCGATCCCGAGCTCGGTCTCGATGAGAGCGCGATAGCGCATGAACACGGAGGCCGCACCGATGCGGTCGCCGGCAAGTGCGCGCGATCGGATGAGCCGTTGATAGGCGGGTTCGAGGTAGGGATCGAGTGTGAGCGCGAGTTCGGCAGCTTGTGCGGACCGTGCGTAGTCGCCGATCTCGGCACGTGCCTCGGCAAGGCACTGACGGGCCTGCACGTGCAAGTCGCGGATGCGGTCGCGCTGGTGCAAGGTCCACGGCCCGTATGCGCCCGTGAGGAACGGCCGGCTGCAGATGATGCAGGTCACGGTGGCGTTTGCCGCTGCCTTCGCGGGATTCCCGTGAGCGAGGTCGGCCTCGGCGTCGTGGGCCGCCTCGGCGGCTCGGTCGAGATCGAGCCAGCCGTGGGTGTGGTGCAGCTGATAGCACCCGAACGCGTTCTCGATCTCGAACGGGCCGACACCCGCGTCGGTGAGGGTCGATCGGACCTTGCTGATGATTGCCCGCAGGGCTGTCTGCCACGAAGAAGGCAGGCGGCCGGGCCACAACTCGTCGGCGATCTCATCGCGGCTGAGGGCGCGCCGGTGCTCGACCGCGAGCATCGCGAGGGCGACGCGCGCCTGGTTGCCGGCGAGGTTGCGCTGGCGCAGCACCGTGGCGCCGGACTCGATGGCCAATGGACCGAGGACATAAATGCGCACGGGACTCAAGTATTGCCAAGGAGGAAGTCGTGAGCGAGAAGCACATCGAATGTGACTGCGGCTGGACGTGCCAGGGAACGGACGAGCAGCTGATCGCTGAGTGCAGCGTGCACGCACGCGAGATGCACGGCATGGAGCTGACGCCCGAGCAGATCCTCGCGGTCGCCGTACCGCTCGACGAGCACGACACGCCAGACGCCGCGAGCTAGGCGAACCTCACGTCGTCGGCTATGAAAGCGGCTCGGTCGCCGCGATGTTCGAGAGCGGTCCTGCGTCGACGCGCTAGCGAAATTCCAACGGTCACGGCGTAGCGTCCCTGCCGCCCAGACGCCGCGTAGTGGACGGCTCCCGCAAACACCGAAGGAGAGACATGACCGCAACCGGGCAGGACACGAAGGCGATCGCGATGCGCTTAGCAGACGACGTGTTCAGGCTCATGCAGCGCTTCGACGGCGTCCTCGCGGCGCCGCCGGAGATCATCGAGATGAGGCCGCTGTCATGAATCACATGATCGTCGACCAGGAGCGCTGGATCGCCGCGCGGACGGAGCTCCTCGCGCAGGAGAAAGAGCTCACGCGGCTGCGCGATCAGGTAAGCCAGGCCCGCCGCGATCTGCCGTGGACACATGTCGAGAAGAGCTACAGGTTCGCGACGCCCTCCGGCGACGGCACGCTGGCCGATCTATTCGGGGACGCGAGTCAACTCGTCGTCTACCACTTCATGTTCAACCCGGACGACGAGTGGGACCAGGCGTGCAGGCATTGTTCGTTCTGGGCGGACAGCTTCAACCCCAACGTCGTGCACCTGGCGGCGCGCGATGTGGCGCTCGTGGCGGTCTCGCGCGCGCCGCTCGAGAAGATCGAGCGCTACCGCGCGCGGATGGGGTGGACGTTCCAATGGGTGTCGTCGCACGGCAGCGACTTCAACTACGACTTCGGTGTTTCGTTCATGGTCGAGCAGCGCGATCAGCCGGTCTTCAACTTCGGCACGCTCGCGCCTGGGATGACCGATCGCGAGGGCGTGTCGGTGCTCTTCAAGGACCGGGACGGCGCGATCTACCGCACCTACTCGACGTACGGGCGCGGCATTGACCTGCTCAACACCGCCTACAACTTTCTCGATCTCGTCCCCCTCGGACGTGGCGAGCAAGGCAAGAACCCGCAGTACTGGGTTCGACGCCACGACGAGTACGACGGGACCGAGGCGCGTACGTGAGCCGCGAGACGCCAGGGGGCACGTCCGGGCTGGACCGGCTTCGTCGCGATCGATCTGTCAATCGTTCCCGGTCGGGATCACCGTCGACGGCTCGACCATCAGCAAGACCGTGCGTCCGTGCGCGCGCGGGCGATGAACCACGCCACGCGGGATCGTCACGCCCTGATGCACACCAAGCAAGAACGGCTCCCTCCCCTCCACCTCGAGTTCGAGCCGTCCCTCGAGCACGAGAAAGAACTCGTCTTCGTGCTCGTGGCTGTGCCAGTCGACGAGCTCGCCCTCGATCACGGCGAGTCGAACGACGCAATCATTAACGCTCGTGAGCGTCTGATTCACCCACGGCTCATACCCCTCACCCTCCGCGGCAAGGTCGATCGGTGCTAGCTGACCGTACTTGTCGTCGTACCTGATGTCGTATTTCTGCACCGATACCTCGACAAGCCTGCTCACTCCCAATCTCCGGCCTGAATCTCGTCTTCAGCCCCGCGCAGCGATCGAGTGGAACTGGAGTAGCGGCGAAGTGCGCCACGCGAGGCCCGGTGCGGGCGGAACCGGCGGGCTATGCGCCGGGGCGCTCGCGCGCACTGGGGCGGCGGTAACGCTGTTGCGTCGACCGGAGACCCTCGATCGCTTGCCGCGACGGCGTGGCTGCTGGTGGCGGTGGTGGCGGTGTGCACGAGCCGGTTGTGGTCGGCGGCTCGGTGCAGGTCGGCGATCTGCTGTTGGGCGAGGATGCGGATGAGTTCGGGATGCATGGCTGACCTCGTGTTGAGTCGTGGTGCGGGCACTGTGATCCGCGCGTGTTGCAGCCGGCTTGCAGTCCGGTAAACGCCCCGGCCCGGGCATTGCAACCGTGCGGGGGTGCCGTCGGCGGTGTTCGTTCGGCGGCGAGCGACCGGGGTCGGTACGGTCGCGAGGGCGTATGCGTTTCGGGATCCTGGGTCCTCTGCAGGCAGTCGGTGATGACGGGCTCGAGCTCGCGCT
>CAVUSY010000016.1:0-112346 GCA_963744195.1 uncultured Solirubrobacterales bacterium | reverse complement strand
GCACGCGCGAGATACAGGAATGCTGGGTCATCAGGCCGCCGGGGCGCGAAGCAGCTAGGGGCCACTCAGGTATGCCTTCTCGTCCCCGTATCGGCGCCGCGTTCCCTTCGGCACGACCGGTTCGTCAGCTATCCGATGCGGCAAGGCGGCTGGAAAGGCTGGGCTTCGACGAGCTGTGGGTGGTCGAGGACTGTTTTCCCTACGGCGGGCTTACGGCTGCGGCACGGCACGCTGCCACAACGCATCTGTCCGTTGGCGTTGGGCTTCTGCCGGCTTCCGTGCGCAACGTTGCCATCGCAGCGATGGAGTTGGCCACTCTGGCTGAACTTTATCCCGAGCGTGTGCAGGTTGCGATCGGACACGGCATCGAGAAATGGATGAAGCAGATTGGAGCGCGACCGCGCGACCGGTCAAAGCGCTTCGCGAGGTCGTAGTGGCAACTCGCGCACTGCTGAGCGGTGAGACAGTAATTAGCCTCGGAGAGCATGTGGTACTCCACGAAGTGGTCCTGGAACAGCCGCCACTCATCGCACCGCCTGTCTTACTCGGTACTACGGGTCGCCAAGGAATTGCGCTGGCGGGCGAGATCGCTGACGGCGTCCTGCTTCCGGAAGGCGCTGGGGAAAGCATGGTGCGATCGGTGGCCGCCGCACTTCCGCACGCGGCGAGAGTCGTCGTTTACGCGTGGCTGCGAATGGATGAGGATTGTGAGGCGGCTTGTGAGTGCGTTCTTCCAACGGTTCGGGCTTGGCGCGACGGCGGACTATTTCCCAGCCTCGTGGCGCGGAGCGGCCTGGCCTCGGCAGGGCCAATAGAAGCCCGCGAATTGGCCAGCGTGGCGGTGGTGGGCACCCCTGAAGATTGCGCTAGGAGCGTGATGCGGCTCTACCGGGCGGGCGCGTCTTCGATCGTACTCATGCCCGTCGGCGAGGACCCATCGGACCAGCTGGAGGGATTTGCGACCGAGGTGTTCCCGCTTGTCCTAGCTGACGCGCTCGCGACGTAAGCTCCGTCATAGGGCCTCTCGCTGGGTCGCCCGGGCTGCTGTCGGAGGCACTCCGGCGGCGCGGACTCAGGTTCGGTCAGCGGCTGCCTTTGCATGGGCCGCGACCACATGGCTGAGTCGATCGAAGAGGCGATCGATCTCCGCGCGCGTCTCACGATCGAGCACGAAGCCCAGCGGCCCACGGGCGCGGCCGTCCCGGAGGACGCCTTGGCGGACGAGGAGGTACTTCTCCACCGCGACGTAGGCGTCCAGCGAACGCTGCAGTGCAATGAGCGGTCCGAGTGCGCCGCTGATCGCGTAGGCCATCTCCTCCTCACCTTCGGTCATTGCCTGCCACAACGCCACGATTGCCCAACATACGTCGACTGCCGGCATCGTGCCGACGATCCCCCGACGGAAGCTGTCAATCAGTGCGAGGCCGCCACTGCCTTCGAACACCCGGGCGCGAGAGCTCGTCGCGTCGCGCAGTGCGGTGAGTCGCGGTCCGATGGGATCGGCCTCGGGCTTGAACAGGACCCGTGAACCGAAGCGGTCGAGTAGCGACACCTGGAGATCAATGCTCAACGGCTGGCCGACGTACCCGGAAGCGTCCTGAACCACGACAGGCACCTCAACGCAGTTGAGCAGTCTCTCGTAGTATCGCGCCAGCTCGTCCTCGCCGGCTCGCGCCGACAACGGGGGGATGGCCATGAGCGCCGTCGCCCCGATGTCCTGCGCACGAACGGCGAGCATGCACGCCGCCGCGGTACTTTCGGCTCCGACGCTCACGACGACAGGTCGGCCGGCAGCGGCCTCGACGGTGGTGCGGCTTACGGCAATGCGTTCGTCGTCGGTGAGGCGAAGGTACTCGGACACCATGGCCACCGTGAAGCCGTCCACCCCTTGCTCCATCGCCCACGCCACCTCGTGCGCGAGGCCACCGTGGTCAACGAGCTCGTCCGAGTCGTAGGGGGTCTGGACAACCGGGAGCACGCCGCGCAGCTGTTCGGCCATCGTCTCGTTTTGGGCAGTGGCGTCCGGGTCAGCCATTCTTCATGCTCTGCGTGGCGCGCTGTACCACGTTGGAGAGGGCTGGCTGTCGGGCGACTTGGTATCCGAGCCACTGTCCGAAGTCATTGTCCATCACGCGACCGACCAGCCCGGGCCGACGCACGTACACCTTGCGCACTGGCTGCGGCCGCCCGAGGTCGGTCAAAACAGCCTTCGCCGCGTTGTGGCCGGGAGCGCCCATGACCCCCCCGCCAGGATGCATACCGGCACCACAGAGGTACAAGCCCGCGATCGGCGCGCGATAGCGAGCGAGCTCGGGCACCGGCCGCTGATCCAACATGTGAGGGTCGAACATGGCGGTGTGGAAGATGTTGCCGCCGGTGAGAAACCACTGGTTCTCGAGATCCTTGGGCGTGATTGTGTACCGGTCGAGAATGTGGTCGCGGAGGTTTGGCGCGTAGCGACACAGAATGTCGACGACGTGGTCGGTCCACTTGTCCTTCTCCTGATCCCACGTCGTGCCCGAGAGCTCGCCGGGCAGCTGTTGGATGCCGAGCGTCAGCGTGTGCAAGCCCGCGGGCGCGAGCGTCGGATCCGTCGTCGACTGGATGACGGCCTCGATCGTGTAATCGTCGGCGATGAGGCCTCGCTGCTCGGCCTGCCAGGCTCGCTCGAAGTTCTCGACGGTCGCGCCCAGCATCTGATGGGCGTGGTGGTGTTTGCCCTCGCCAGCTGGAAAGCCGACGTACTGAGGCAGCTCATCAATCAACAGGTGGACGCGCGCCATGGAGCCCCTCTGGTCGATGCCGGCGACTCTCTGAGCGAACTCGCCGTCCAGATGCTGCGCTCCGACGAGGGAAAGCATCGAGCGCTTTGGATCCGCGTTGGAGATGACAACGCCAGCCCGGCGCTCGTCACCGTTGGCGGTCACGACGCCGACTGCGCGCCCGCTCTCCACGAGAATGTGGTCGACGGGAGTGGATAGATCGATCCGGGCGCCGCGGCTCGTCGCCGCCCGTGCGAGTGCCTGTGTGAAGCCACCCATTCCGCCCTCAACGAATCCCCACACCCCGAACTCGCCGTCCACTTCGCCCGAGGCATGATGCCCATACACGTACGCCGTGCCGGGCGTTCTCGGCCCAGCGTAGACAGAAACCATGCCGAAAAAGGTAAAAAACCCTTTGATGTGATCGCTCTCGAAGTATCGGTCGAGCAACTCGGCCGTCGAGAGCTCGAAGAAGTCGACGAACAGACCCGCGTCGCCCGCGCGGGCGAAGCTGTGTCGGAGCTCGTCTCGTGATGGCGGCTCGGTCAGAAGCCACGGGCGCATGAGTTCGCCGAACCGGTGCAGCCGCTCCCCGAAGCGCACAAAGTTTCGGGCGTCGCGCTTGGAATGACGCTCGATGCCCCGGAGCGTTTGGTGGAGCTCGCGATGGAAAAAAAGGTGCGAACCGCTCTCGTTGAGGCTGAAGCCCAGCATGTCGGGGACATACATGCGGAAGCCGAAGCGGTGGAGGGCTAGGTCCTTAACCACCTCGGGCCTGATCAGATCGGCGACGAAGGCACATGAGGACCATCTCGTACCTGGGATGAGCTCCTCGGTCACACATGCGCCTCCGACGACATCGCGAGCCTCGAGCACCCTGACGGAGAGACCGGCTTGGGCCAGATAGTTAGCCGTGACCAAGCCGTTGTGTCCGGCCCCGACGATGATGACATCGTCAGCCAGTGAGTCGTTTCCTCTCGACGTCATTCGCTTACTTTATCGTTCTAGGTGACAGACCGCAAACCGCTCCGAGGAGAGACGATGGACGTAAAGGATAAGGTGTGCGTGGTCACCGGAGGCGCCGATGGCATCGGGCGTGGGATTGCTTCGGCGTTTGCGCGTGGCGGCGCCGTCGTCGTGATCGGAGATCGGGACCAGGCCGCCGGACAGTCGGTTGCCGATGAGCTGTCGGGGGAGGGCTGCCGCGTGCGGTTCGGCCGCTGCGACGTCTCGGATCCTCCCCAGGCCAAGGCGCTGGTAGACCTTGCGGTCGCCGAGTTCGGTGGGCTCGACGTGCTGGTCAACAACGCCGGCATCCAGATCGAGAAGACGATAGAAGAGCTCGATGCCGATGAATGGGACCAGCTGATGTCGGTCAACATGAAGGGCGTCTTCCTGTGCTCGAAGTACGCGCTCGGTCCGATGCGCAGTCGTGGCGGAGGATCGATCGTGAATATCGGCTCGATAAACGGCTTCTGGGTTGAGCCTGGGCTCGGAGCGTACTGCGCCTCCAAGGGTGGCGTGATCGCGCTCACCCGATCTACCGCCACCGACTTTGGCAAGGACGGCATCAGGTGCAACTGCATCTGCCCTGGATTCATCGACACGGGCATGGCCGGACGCTACCTGGAGTCGCTGCCCAGCCCCACGGCTCGGGAGGACATGACCCGCCAGCACGCCGTCGGTCGCCTGGGGCTTCCATCCGACATCGCTTCGATGGCCCAGTTCCTCGCCTCCGACGCGGCCGGATTCGTCACGGGCTCGATCGTGGTCGTGGACGGCGGACTCTCGCTCGGGGTCACCGCGAATTCGCTGCAGGAGTGACGAATCGGTTCGGGACCAGCGCGACACCTGGTCGCGCCGACCGGATCCACGTGCAGTCGTCAGGTGCCGGTTTGGAAGAGCTCGGCGGTGATGCCGTCCGGGTCCTTCATATACACCCAGCGGAGACCGCTCTCATGGAGGATCGGATCCGATGTGAACGGGACGCCGGCACCCCGCAGCTCGGCCACGGTCGCATCGATGTCGGCGACTTGGAACGCGATGTGGGCCGCGCCGATGCCATTGTTCGGGTGCGCGGGTGGTCCTCCGTCTGGGCTGGCGTACTCGAGCAGCTCGAGTCTGGCGTCCTCGCGCACGAGCATCGCCACCCGTAGGTGCGTGCTAGGTACGCCGGTTCCCTCATCAACGTCGGGCCCGCTCTCCTCAAGCCGGACCTCCTCTTCGAAACCAAGCCGCTCGTAGAACTCAACCGAACGCTGGAGGTCAGAGACGGTTATCCCGGTGTGATGCACACCGATGATTGGTGTTGTCATGACCGCGATCCGCGCCAGGCCAGCGCGCCTCCGTCGATGAGGTGGCAAGACCCATTTATGAAAGCGGCGTCGTCGGACGCTAGGAAGCAGACGAGCTTTGCCACATCTTCCGCTCTCCCGAGCCGCGGCACCAGGTGGGTGCCGGTCATAGCAGCCAGCATCGCATCCCGGTCCTCGGCCGCATCGAGGATGCTCGTGTTCATCGGCGTGTCGATCGTCGCCGGTGCGTACGCCACGCAGCGGATTCCGAAGGGGGCCAGGTCGACCGCCGCGGTGCGGGTGAGACCGAGGATCGCCGACTTCGATGCGACGTACGCAGTCTCGGTCTCGAAGTGGAGAAAGCTTGCGACCGAGGCGCAGTTGACAACGACGCCCTGACGGGACTTGGCCAGGAGGGGCTTTCCGTATTTGATGCACAGCCACGAGCCCTTGACGTTCACCGCGAAGATTCGATCCCACACGTCTTCATCGACGTCGTAGAGCGTTCGCGCGTCGGTCAATTGGACGTCGATGATCCCCGCGTTGTTGTGCAGCACGTCAAGCACGCCGAAGCTCTGCTCGACTTGCGCCATGAGGGCCCGCACGTCCGCGGACTGGCTTACGTCGCAATGCACGTACTTACCCATGCCTCCGCCGGCTTCGATCTCCACCACCGTCGACTGGCCTGCGTCGTCGTTGACGTCGGAGACCACGACGACGCGGGCCCCCTGTCGGCTCATCTCGAGCGCCGTTGCCCGCCCCATTCCACTTCCCGCGCCGGTCACGACGCACACCTTGTCTTCGAGCATCAGCTCACCGGGCCTCTCCTATTTCGTGATGCGTATCGACGCGGAGGATGGCCCGCCAGCCCCGGCTCGCGAGGGTTGGACTGGGCAAAGAGAGCGCGACAGAGCCCCACTCGGCCGACCAGCATCCGGGCCACTGTAACGTTCAAGGGAGTCCAAGTCAACCTAGGTTTCCCCGCGGCGAACTCAGTCGGAGTGGCTGAATGGCTCAGTCGACTCGCCGATCGCTTCTGCTCGCGCGCGTCCGAGCTTTTCGCCGATCACGACGGTGGGCATGTGGGTGTTACCCGACATCGTGCGAGGCATGAGCGATGCGTCGGCCACGAACAGGCCTTCGATGCCGTGCACCGCGCCATCCGAGCCAGTCACGGCGAGCGGGTCGGCTGCCGGTCCCATTTTGCAGCTGCCCACCGGATGGTAATAATGAACGGCGGTCTCGGTGATGAACGCCGTCAGCGCCTCGACTCCTTGCACGTCGATGCCCGGGCGCATCTCGGCTCCCAACAGAGGTGCGAGACTTGGCTGAGCGGCGACATGTCGCACGCGACCTACAGCCTCGACGAGGCGCGCTAGGTCACGGCCCTCGGGGTCACTCAGATAGCGATGGTCGATGTCGAGTGGATCATCCGAGCTTGGGCCAGTGAGCCGCACCCAGCCTCGCGACTCCGGGGTCAGCACCGCTGCTCCGATCGTCCAGTGCCAGTCTCCGGAGCCCTGGACGTCGTACCCGCCAATTGGGTAGATATGGCAATCGAACCCCTGCGCGCACAGGCGGGAGGGAAACTTGGCGATCACCTGTTCTTCCGGACACCAGCGGTGTGCAGCGAAATCTGTCATAGTGCTTTCGAGCTGCTCGCTGCCGGCGTACTGGAGTTCGAGGGCCGGCTGGTCGTGGAGGTTCTCGCCGACACCGGGCAGGTGATGGTGAACCTCCACGCCGACCGCCCGTAGGTGGTCCGCCGGTCCGATGCCGGATCGCAACAGGATCGCCGGCGTGCCATAGGCGCCGCCGGATAGCACGACCTGCTTTGCGTCCACCTCAATCTCATGGTCGCCGTCCCGAACCACGAGGCCCCGCACCCGGGTGCCGTCGAGCAGCACCCGCTCGACCATCGTCTCGCCGTGCACGCTGAAGTTCGCACACCCGCGGACAGGATCGACGTAAGCGAACGGGCAGTTCATCCGTGTTCCGTCCGGCGCGACGCTGATCGGGAAGGCACCCGTTCCAAGGAACTCATCCAGGTCGTTGAAGTCCTCTACCCACGGATATCCAGCGTCCTTCAGGGCCTCGGCGCATACCGTCTGATACGGGGTGAGCTCGTCTGTACCTGACGCGGCGGGTGCCCAGCCGCCTCCAGGCAGCATCGAACAGTGGGAGCAGATCTTCCGTGGCCCAGCCCGAGTTCCCGGCCGCTGCCCAGCCGTCATAGTCAAGCCGGTTGCCGTGCACGGTCGCGCCGGCGTTGTGCGAGGAGCAGCCGCCGAGAACCCTGGCCCGGTGCAACGCGATCGGGCGGCCGCGGAACTCGCCCGTGTACCCCCAATCATGAGAGGTGGTAGCAAGCGCTGCGGCGTTCAGCAGGTCCTGGGGCCAGAGCCCGCTGTCGCGTGGTCCGTAGTCAGGGCCAGCTTCGAGCAGTAGGACGGTCGCGGCGCTGGCTCGGCTCGCGAGCTGTCCTGCGACGACGGCTCCGGCACTGCCACTTCCGACGACGATCACATCGGCGGATGGAGGGAGGGGGGCTTGCAGCGCCACGCGTGCGATTCCTCTCTGACGGTTACTTGATCGTTATACTAGATCGACACCGGAAGCGGGAGAGTCCAGTATGGAATCAGGTGTCAGCGGCGACGATATGACGGCGTCGCTCACAGCGGGAGAGCCTCTGCTCAGTGACGGTGCGGCGTGGGTGGACGGTGAGTTGGTGCCGATCAACGAGGCTCGCATCCCCATCCTCGACACGGGGTTTCTGCGGTCAGACGCGACGTACGACGTGGTCGCGGTCTGGCATGGGAGCTTCTTTCGGCTGTCTGACCACCTCGACCGTTTCGAGCGCAGCTGCCGGGAGCTTCGGCTTCGGCTCCCGTACACGCGGGCTGAGCTGAGCGAGATCATGTTCGAACTCGTCCGGCGCTCGGGTCTTCGCGACTCATACGTTGAGGTCGTGGCGACGCGCGGTGTCACGCAAAGGGGAATCCGCGACCCACGGCGCTTCGAGAACCGGTTCTACGCCTACGCCGTGCCATACGTCTGGCTCCTGGCGTGGGAAGAGCGCGACGTCGGGATGGACGCCGTGATCGTCAGAAGCGTTCGCCGGATTCCGCCGACATCGCTTGATCCCACGGTAAAGAACTTCCACTGGGGCGACCTCACGCGAGGACTGTATGAGGCTTACGACCGCGGGGCCCGATATCCAATCCTGCTCGATGACGGTGGCAACATTGCTGAGGGCCCCGGATATAACCTATTCGCGGTCGTCGACAACGAGTTGTTTACCCCTCAGGCAGGTGCGCTCGAGGGCATAACGCGCCGCTCGATCCTTGAGCTCGCCGAGCGTGCTGGCCTTCGGACCAGTGTTAGCGCAGTGCCCGAGACGATGTTCCGGACAGCCGATGAGCTATTCGCGACGTCAACCGCCGGCGGGGTCATGGCGATCACATCGCTGGACGGCGAGCCTGTGGGCGACGGAGAGGTTGGCCCGATCACGCAGCTTCTGCGGGATCTGTACTGGGCCGCCCACTACGATCCGGACTACACCACGCCGATCGACTACTGATCGTGATCACCGGAACCTCGCTGATGCACGAGCGGAGGGATTGCCGCAAAGGCCCGCTCGGCGGCATCGATCGTGGCATCGACATCTTCGTCGGTATGGGCCGCGTTGAGATACCAGCGCCCGGCCGGGATGATTCGGACGCCCTCGGCGAGCATCGCCTCTGCAAACGCCGCGTAGGCTGCTGTATCCGCGCGGAGGTGATCACGGAAGCTGGTCACCTCCCCTGAGTCGAGCAGCCAGGCGAAGAACACCGGGCCCGGTCCCTGGACGACAAGACGGTGACCTTGATTGCGGGCTGCTTTCACCAGGCCGTCGCGCAATCGGGAGCCGAGTCGCGTCAGGCGCTGGTGGATGGGCTCGCGCTCCAGAACGGCGATAGTTGCCAGGGACGCCGCGACGGAGGTTCCGCCTCCGTTGAACGTGCCCGCGTGAACGACGCGGTTGTCGGCCACGAGCTCCATCAGCTCGGCTCGCCCGCCAAACGCGCTGATCGGAAAGCCATTGGCCATCGCCTTAGCCACAATCGCCATGTCCGGCACGATGCCCAGGCGCTCGGAGGCCCCTCCCAGGCCGAGCCGGAATCCAGTGATCACCTCGTCGAAGATCAGAACCGAACCGGCGCTGATGGTCAACTCGCGCGCAAGCGCCACGAAGCCGGGCAGGGGAGGAATCACCCCGCCGTTGCACGGATAGGGCTCCATGATCAAGGCCGCTATCCGCTCCCCTTCGGCGGCGAACACCGCGCGCAACTGGGCGGCGTCGTTCCACTCGATCGTCAGCACATCCGACACGGCGGACTCCGGTTGCCCCTCGCTCATCGGCGCGGTGGGCGGGAGCCGATTGGTACTGGCGAAAATGTTGTCGAGCCAGCCGTGATAATGGCCAGCGAACTTGATCACCAGCCCACGGCCCGTGTTGGCCCGCGCCACCCGAAGCGCTGCGTGGACAGCCTCAGAGCCCGAGAGCGATAGCCGAACACGCTCGAAGGCGGGGACGACCCGGCATAGCGTTTCGGCCAGCTCGACCTCGCCTACGTGCTGACCGCCGATCTGCTGCATGCCGTGGGCTGCTTCGGACACTGCTGCGGCCACCTCCTCGTGCCCATGTCCGAGGATCACAGGTCCATACCCGCAGACGTAGTCGATATACGTTCGGTCGTCGACGTCGACGAGATGCGCTCCCGATGCCCGTTTGAACGAGAGCGGCACTGGCCGCTCGCTCAACCTGAAGGCGGTCGAGACACCACCGCTGAGGGACTTGACGGCTCGCTCGTGGAGCGCTCGTGAGCGGGCGATGTCAAGCGCAATGGGGGCGTTGCCGGCCATCTCCTCAACCTTTGTCGGCGGTCTTGATGCTGGCGAGCTTGAACGTTACACCAGCGCGCTCCCGAGCGAGAAAGCGCGGTGGACGCGGCTGCCTTGACGCCCAAGCTTGAACGTTCTATGTTCAGCCCGTGACGTCCGCCGAGCAACTCGTGACCGTCGTGACCGGGGCATCCTCGGGAATCGGGCTGGAGGTTGCCCGCAAGCTCGCGCTACGCGGGGGCAAAGTTGCGCTCTGGGGTCGACGCGTAGATCGGCTGGCCGCTCTGGCGGATGAGTTCGGCGACGCCGCAGTAGGTGTCGGGTGCGACGTCTCCGACCCCGGTCAGGTCGAGGCGGCCACCCGCCGGTCGACCGACTCTCTGGGCCCGATCAACGCGCTCGTCAATTCAGCCGGCATCTCCGAGCCGACTGAACTCGCTTCACTCGATCAGTCCGCTTGGCTGCGCACCATCGACGCGAACCTGAGCGGGACCTTCTATGTGTGCCGGAGTATCGCCCTCGCCATGCGCGACCATGGAGGGGGCGGTTCGATCGTCAACCTCGGTTCCGATCTCTCCACGATGGGAATGCCGTCGTACGTCCACTACTGCGCCAGCAAAGCCGGAGTGGTTGGCCTCACCAAGGCTTTGGCCGCCGAGCTCGCCCCGGCGATCCGCGTCAATGCCCTGTGCCCCGGGCCGGTCGACACACCCATGTTGAGGGCGGAGGTAGCGCTGGCAGCAGATCCTGACCGGGCCTGGCAGCAGGAGGGCGAGCGAGTACCGCTCGGCCGGATTTCGCGACCCGAGGAGATCGCCGACGCGGTGCTCTGGCTACTCGTCGAGGCCACGTACGCAACCGGGGCGCTGGTTCCGGTCGACGGTGGAGCCACCGCTGTCTAGTGAAGCGACATTCGGCAATACCCGGCGACTGATACGAAGCCCGAAACCATGAGCTACAGCAACTTGGGCGGCACATCGAAGGACAAAGGTACCGTTGAACACGCCGGCGCCGGGCCCGACGCGCCCGTCTCGCTCCGAGGCAAGGGGGTTCTGATCACGGGCGCGAGCTCGGGCGTCGGGCTTGCGGCCGCCCGGGCGTTCTCCGCCGAGGGCGCACAGGTGGCCCTGATCGCCCGGCGCGTCGAACTGGTCGAATCCCTCGCAGCTGAACTGGGAGACGCGGCGATCGCTTTCCCCGCGGACGTCAGGGACTCGGATGCGATCGCCGAGGCCGTCGCCCTGGCCGATCGAACGTTTGGCGGCCTGGAGCTCGTTGTCAACGCCGCCGGTGTCGGGTTTCCGTGTCCACTCGAAGATGTCACGGCTGAGGTCTGGCGCGAGGTCATTGGGGTCAACGTCTCGGGTACATTCAGCGTGGCGCGGGAGGCCGGCCTGCGCATGCGCGACGCTGGCAGCGGTTCCATTGTGAACATCGGCTCGGAGCTCTCGAGCATCGGCATGGCGCCCTACTCCGCCTATTGCGCGTCGAAGTTCGCCGTCATCGGCATGACCAAGGCTCTGGCCGCGGAGCTTGCTCCGCAGGTACGTGTCAACGTGGTCTGCCCGGGCCCCATCGACACACCGATGATGGACGCCGAGCTGGAGTGGTATCCCGACCCCGCGGAGGCTCGCCGCGGCGCTGTCGAACGGGTTCCACTGAAGCGCTTCGCGACACCGCAGGAAGTGGTGCGGGCGATCAGGTTCATCGGGGTCGAGGCCAGGTATGCAACTGGCTCCGTGCTCTCACTCGACGGCGGAACCACCATAGGCTGACACGATCAAAGGGGTTGGTAGCACTGATGAGGATGCAAGGTAGGCGAGGCGTGGTGACCGGCGGAGCTTCAGGCCTCGGCCGGGAGGTGAGCCGGCTGTTCGCAAGCGAGGGAGCGAGCGTGTTGGTAGCTGACGTGAACGCGGAAGGCGCGACAGCCGTCGCTGCGGAGATCCGGGATGGAGCGGGCCAGGCCATCGGCCGAGCCTGCGATGTCACCAATGAGGACGACATCATCGCAGCGATCCAGGAGTGCCGCGCGGAGTTCGGCGGCATGGACTTCATGATCAACAACGCGGGCATCCAGGTCGAGAAACCGCTCGACGAGACTACCAACGAGGAATATGACCGCCTCTTCGATGTGAACGTGCGAGGGGTCTTCTGGGGCTGCAAGCATGCTATCGAGGCAATGCGCGACAGCGGCGGCACGATCGTCAACACGGCGTCCGCGCTGTCCCTGGTCGCCGATCCATTTCTGCCGGTCTACACCGCCTCCAAGCATGCAGTTCTGGGTCTCACGAGGTCAGTCGGGGTCGCCTATGCCGGGCTGGGCATCCGTTGCAACTGCGTCTGCCCGGGAGATATGCAGACGCCGATGATCGAGAAGTATTGGGCGGCGACCGGCGACGTGGAGAAGGCAAAGACCGAGATGGCGCAGATGTATCCGGCCAAGCGGATCGGTCAGCCGATCGAGGTGGCGCGAGCAGTTCTGTTTCTCGCCTGCGAGGAGTCCTCATACATGAATGGCTCATACATGCAGGTGGACGGAGGGCTGCTCTCCAAGGTGTACTAGTCGTCGGCTGGCTCCGTCAGACCCTGAAGCTACGGTTGCGGCGTCGCTAGACTCGCCCGCGCGGGGTTGATCGAATGAGGCCACTCACATGAGTACAAGGCGTCGCGAGTCGCGACGTCCCACGATGCGTGAGGTGGCCAGCCGAGCCGACGTCTCGGTCCAGACCGTCTCCAACTACGTCAACCACCGGTACAAGTTCATGGCGGACGAGACCCGCGCGCGCATAGCTGCGGTAATGCGGGAAATTGGCTACCACCCGAACGTCAGCGCACAGGGATTGCGCTCAGCCGAGACCCGCACGCTCGGTTTCCTGGTGCTCGACGCGCATGCCCGATTCCTGGCTGACCCGCTCACCGACCTCATCGTGGCGGGCGTCGGCGATGTTGCGCGTGAGCGCGGCTACGGCATCCTGATTCAGGCCGCTACTCCCTCCGATGACCCGGATCTCCTGCTCACCCCGGTCCTCCAGAGTCGCGTCGACGGCGCTTTCCTGCTCCTGTCGGGAGCGGGCGCCATTCGTCGCGAGCACATCAGCCGGCTCAGGGAGCTGAGCGAAGATTTTGTGGTCTTTGACGAGCTGATCGACGATCCAGCGATCATGTCCGTGCGGGCCGCTGACCGGGAGGGCGGCCGGGTGCTCGCCCAGCACCTGATCGACCGCGGTCACCGCCGGATCGCCTTTATCGGCGCGGAGGTGCCATGGGCAGTGGTTGAGCAGCGCGCCCTTGGATTCAATGACGCGCTCGTCGCGCGCGGCATTGAGTATGACCCCGAGCTGCAAGCCTTCGAAGCCGGCTGGGAGCCCGCGACCGCGGTACCCGTTGCCAGACGCCTCCTCTCGATGGAGCATCGACCAAGCGCGATCGTCTGTTCGACAGACCTGCTCGCACTTTCGACAATCCATACGGCGCGTGGTCTTGGCCTGGAGGTTCCGGCCGATGTTGCCGTGGCGGGGTTCGATGACTTCCCGTTCGCACAGTTCTCACACCCAACACTGACCACGGTCCGGGTCCCCGCATATGAGATGGGACACGAAGCGGCCCGAATGTTGATCAACCATCTCGGCGATGATGCTGGCACAGGGAACGCCAGACAGATCGAGTTCTCAATCGAGCTGCTTGTCCGCGATTCAACCTAGGCGGGCGCTGGTGGGTAGCGGCCCGGGGGGCCACAGGTTGAACGTTACATGTGTTCCGTCTAGACTGGCCAGCGTGCAATCCGAGGTGATCGTGATCGGTGCTGGGCACAACGGACTGGTCGCCGCCAACTATCTCGCTGACGCGGGTCTGAAGGTGACCGTATTGGAGCGCCGAGATGTCATCGGCGGCGCAACCATCACCGAAGAGCTGATCCCTGGATTCCGCGCCTCGTCCTGCTCCTACGTGGCCGGACTTCTCCACCCGCAGGTTCTTCGTGAGCTTGACCTTCGCGCCTATGGGCTCCACCTCTACCAGACTGACGTCGCTGACGTGAACCTGCTCGAGGACGGCAGGAAGCTGGTGATCTGGAACGAGTTGAGCCGCACGCTCCGTGATCTCGAGCGCGCCTGTCCTGGCGAATCGGAGCGGTTCATTCAGTTGGGCCTGCGCCTCGAACGCTTCGCTCGGATCACGGGCCCGTGGATGCTGCAGCCTCCGCCCTCCCTGTCTGAGGTGGTGACACGATTTGATCAGTCCGGCGACGGAGCGCTTTTCACGGAATTCTTCTCGCTCAGCGTGGCCGAGCTCTTGGACCGGTACCTCGAGTACGACCTCCTGAAGGGGCTTCTGAGCTTCTTCGGGTTGGTTTCGGCCTGGGGCGGTCCATCGACTCCGGGGTGGGCGTTTCTCTATGGCCATCACTCGGTTGGTGAATTTGACGGTCACATGGGCCAACACGCCTTCCCGCGAGGCGGGATGGGAGCGGTCGCTGCTGCGCTGGCACGCCGAGCCACCTCACGCGGGGTCAGGATCCGGACCGCGGCGGCGGTCGACCGTATCCTGATCGACCGTGACCGGGTCACCGGTGTGCTGCTCGTCTCCGGAGAGGAGCTTCGAGCTCAGGCGGTCGCGTCCGGAGCAGATCCACATACGACCTTCCTGCGCATGCTCGCCCCGGGTGATCTGCCGGCCGAATTCCGCGGCAAGATCGAGGAGTACGACGTGCGCGGGTCGATGGCCAGAGTCCACATCGCCTTGGACGGTCTGCCCGACTTCGTGGGCATGGAGCCCGGACCAGGTCCCCACTATCGGGGGCTCACGTTGCTTGGCGCCGAAGTCGAGCGGTTCGAACAGGCTTGGGAGGCCCAGAGCCAGCAGCGGCTCCCTGACGACTTTCCCGTCGAGTTCATCTGCCAGAGCGTGCACGATGATTCGCTGGCCCCGGCCGGACAGCACATCCTCACCACTGGAATCCAGCAGCTCCCCTTCGAGCTGGCCGACGGCACCTGGGATGAGCACCGGACGGCCTTCACGGACAGGGTGCTCGACGTGCTCACGCGCTACGCGCCCAAGCTGCGCGACCACATGATTGACACTTACACAATCACTCCGCTCGACCTAGAGCGCGAGTACGGCCTTACGGGCGGTAACATCTTCCATGGCGCGATGACCTCGGCCCAGATCTTCGGCTCGCGCCCGGTGGAGGGCTGGGGCGACTATCGCACTCCGGTCGATGGTCTCTACCTGTGTGGATCCGGAGCCCACCCGGGCGGCGGCGTCATGGGCGTGCCCGGCCGCAATGCCGCCCACGCCCTTGCCGCTGACCTCGCCGGCGTCCGTACGGGGGACGGGAATCACGCCGGAACGGATCGGACGCTACACACTCCGCTCTCCGAGAGGCTGATGTCGCGCCCGCGCGCCAGGCGCATGCTGGTGAGGGCAGCCCGTGAGCCGGCGCTCTCACCATTGGTGCAGAGACTTAGCCGACGCAAGCCCACCTCGTGACCGGCTTTGCTCCCACTCTACTTAAACGTTATAGTGACATCGTGATCACGGTCCCCAATTTGATTCCGATGCGACCCGGAGTGGCACCCGATAAGTTCGTGCGGTTCTCCTGGGAGATCGTAATGCTCGACGATCTCGGTGTGACCGGCTGACGGTGCCGACCTTGCCCGACGACCGCAGCCGGCGCAGCGATGCGTGGCTCTCCTCCACTGGCGTCGGCGGCCTTCTGCATCGCGGGACCCTCAGGGCTGCCCTCGGGGCTGCCCCGATCGCCGGGCGTCCGGTGATAGGCATCTGCAATTCCTGGTCGGAGCTCGTCTCCTGCAATGTCCACTTTCGCGGCCTCGCCGCGGCGGTCAAGCGCGGCGTTTTGGAGGCCGGCGGCGTCCCGGTCGAGTTCCCGACCATATCGCTCAGCGAGAACCTGATGAAACCGACGACCATGCTCTATCGCAACCTGATGTCGATGGACGTCGAGGAGTCGATCCGCAGCCATCCCTTCGACGCCGTGGTGCTCATCGGCGGATGTGACAAGACCGTGCCGGCGCAGTTGATGGGCGCCGCCAGTGCGGGCGTTCCGGCGATCATGCTGACCGGCGGGCCTAGCCTTCCCGGAGTGTTCCAGGGCCGCCGGATTGGGGTCGGTGCAGACCTTTGGAAGGCCACCGATGACTTCCGGACCGGTCGGATCAGCGCAGCGGACTACGCTGACTTCGAGGCCTCTCTGATCCCCTCCGCCGGGCACTGCAACGAGATGGGCACCGCATCTACGATGGCTGCCATGTGCGAGGCTCTCGGAGTCTCGCTCAGCGGGGGCGCATACCCTGTTGCCGTCGGACGCCGCCGCGCGGAGCTGGCCGAGCTCACCGGCCGCCGGGCGGTCGAGCTGGCCGGAGACGGTCCGTCCCTGGACCAGGTCCTCACGCGCGGGGCATTCGAGAACGCGATCACCCTTCTGATGGCACTGGGGGGATCGACCAACGCTGTCGTCCACCTGCTCGCCATGGCCGGGCGGGTCGGAGTCGAGCTGACGCTCGAGGACTTCGATGAGATCGGCCGCCGTACCCCTGTCCTGGTCAATGTGGCGCCCGCGGGCGAGCTCCTGGTCGACGACCTCGAGAACGCAGGAGGCATTCCGGCCGTGATGGGTCGCCTGCGAGAGCGCCTGACGCTCGACGCGATCACCGTCACGGGTCCTGTGGCGGGGGAACTACTCCGGCCGCCCACCACGGACGACCGGCGGGTCATCGCGACGATCGAGAATCCGTTCCAGCCGCCCGGCGGCCTGGCCGTCCTGCGCGGCAACCTCGCTCCGCGGGGCGCGCTCATCAAGCGCGCCGCCAGCTCCAGCGAGCTGCTCGCTCACAGCGGGCCTGCAGTGGTATTCGAGAGCATCGAGGAGCTGGCGGAGACGATCGACGATCCGAGCCTCGGTATCACCGCGGAAAGCGTCCTGGTATTGAGAAACGCCGGACCGGTTGGCGCTCCCGGGATGCCTGAATGGGGAATGCTCCCGATCCCCAAGCACCTGCTCGACGCCGGAGTCAGCGACATGGTGCGTATCTCGGACGCGCGAATGAGCGGGACTGCGTTCGGGACCAACGTCCTGCACGTGGCGCCTGAGGCTGCCATCGGCGGACCTCTGGCGGTCGTGGAGAATGGCGACACCATCGCGCTCGATGTCGACGGCCGCTCTCTGCAGCTCAAGCTGAGCGATGAGGTGATCCAGCACCGGCTCGCCTCCCGCGCAGCTCCCGTGTGGCCCGCGCGCGGCTATCAGTCGCTCTATCGCGAGCGGGTGCTCCAGGCCGATGAGGGATGCGATTTCGACTTCCTGCGCGGCGTCGACGCCGAGCTGCCGCGCGGGCTCGGGTTGGGATGGGTGGGGGGATGGTGAGGTTTTTTTCCGAGCAGGAGGAGGAACAGTGGAGGCTAAGGGCGCGAGTCTGACCGGCGAAACCAGTGGGGGGAGTCGGCGACAGGAGGTCGAGATCAAGCTGCAGCGGCTGCGCTCGCTGCTCGATGAGAGAGACCTCGATGCGATCATGCTCTCGCGCCAGCTGCTCGTCAGCTGGCTGACGGGGGGTCTCCAGAGCGCGATCATCCGTGGGACCGACCCGGGTTTCGTACGCGCTCTGGTGACCCGCGACGACGCCTTCATCGTGACTCAGAACATCGAGGGCGCCCGTCTCGAGGTCGAGGATCCCCCCGGCGACCTCGGGCTGGAGCTGATCCAGCTGCCGTGGCACGAAACCACGCCTGAAGAATTCGCGCTAGCCCACACCGTCGAAGGGCGGTTGGGCAACGACGGCTTCGGCCCCGGGCGCTCGGTCGAGGATGGACTGCTCGCTGCCCGGCTCCCGCTGCTCGAGATCGAGCATGACCGGCTGCGCTCGCTCGCCCTCGACGCGACGGGGGTGCTGGAGACGAGCATGCGAGAGATCGTGCCGGGAACCGGGGAGCGCGAACTGGCGGGCGAGCTGGTCCGCAGGCTTGAGCTGGTCGGGATCTTTCCCTCCGTACTGCTCGTCGGGGCCGACCAGCGCCGACGGGCCTTCCGCCATCCAACCGTGGACGGGGCGAGCATCGAGCGCGATGTCCTGGGCGTGCTCTGTGTCCAGCGCGACGGGCTCTATGTCGCCGTGTCGCGCAGCGTGGCCCTTGGCGACGCGGACCCGGAGCTGCTCGAGCGTCACCGGATCGCCTGCACCGTCGAGGCCGAATTGATCCTCGCCACCGTCCCGGGCGTCAGCTACGAGGAGGCACTCGACGCCGGCGTCACGGCTTACGAGCGCATGGGTTACCCCGGTGAGTGGAAGCACCACTACCAAGGCGGTCCAATCGGCTATAACACTCGCGAGGCACCCGTAGCGCCCGCGTCGGCAACGCCCGGCGGTCCGCGACTTACAGATCGACGTCGGCCAAGCCTGTGCTTGGAACCCGACCGTCCAAGGGGCCAAGTCCGAGGACACTTTCATGGTCTTAGACGGTGGCTACGAGATGATCACTGATTCGGGTCAATGGCCTCAGATCGACTGCCGGGTCGGCGAAACGGCGGTGCCGCGGCCCGCAATCCTGGAACTCGGGTGAGCCCGCAGCCGTGGGCGGGCGGCGCGCAAGACCAACTGGCCGGGAAAGGCGTGCGTAGTCACCGGCGCCGCGAGCGGCATCGGGCGGGCGATCGCAGTTGAGATGGCTCGGCGCGGGGCAGCGGCTGTGGCCGTCTGCGATCTCGATGCCGAGAGGGGTGGCGAGACGGTGGGGCTACTCGAGGTGACCGGAGGCAGGGCCTTCTTCTTGCGCTGCGATGTGACCGACGAAGCCGAGGTGCAAGCCGCGATGCATGCCGCGGCGGCGCAAATGAACGGCATTGACGTGCTGGTCAACAATGCCGGCATCGTCGACACACAGCTCACCGATCAGCTGCGGCTCGACAAGGTACCTACCGCTGTATGGGATCAGATCTTCGCCGTCAACGTACGCGGCGCCTGGCTGTGCATCAAGCACTCGGTGGAATACCTGACACGCTCCACCGCCCCGGCCATCGTCAACTGTGCCTCAGTCTCGAGTTTCGTGGCCTTCCCCGGCGAGGCGGCGTACTGCGCCAGCAAGGCTGCTGTGGTGTTGCTGACGAAGTCTGCTGCGCTGGACTTCCGGCCGCTCGGCATCCGCTGCAACTGTTACTGCCCAGGAACAGTCCAGACGCCGCTGATCGAGACGGCCATCGCCTCCGCGTCTGATCCGCAGGCCGAGCGGCGTGCGCTCGAGGGCATGCATCTGACCGCCGAACCGCGATTGGCGCAACCGGCCGAGATCGCCCGTGCGGTCTGCTTCCTGGCCTCAGAGGATGCCTCGTTCGTCAATGGCACCGAGCTCCGCGTCGACGCCGGCCTACTCGCTTGGCGCGGGATAGCCGTGAGGTCATCGGTACCGGATCAGGCAGCTTCGAGGTTGATCATGACGTGCTTGATCTCCGTGTACTCCTCGAGCGAGTAGACCGACATGTCGTTGCCGTTCCCCGACTGTTTGAAGCCGCCGTGCGGCATCTCCGCGCACCACTGTGAGGTGATCGTTGATCCAGACGGTTCCGAATTGCAACTGGCGGACGAGATCGAGCGCTCGGGCAACGTTCGAGGTGAACACCGAGGCGGCGAGGCCGTACTCGACGTCGTTGGCCCAAGCGACGACGTCATCGTCGTCGCCGACCTGAGTGATCGACACAACCGGGCCAAAAACCTCCTTCTGCACAATCTCGTCCCGTTGTTGCGCGCCGATGACAACGGTCGGTGCAACGAAGAACCCACTCGGATTGCCGCCGTTGCTTCCAGTCACGACCTCGACGTGACCAGTGTCTTGCGCACGGCTAAGGAAACCCAGGATGCGATCGCGCTGCGTCGGCGGAGATCACAGGTCCCATCTCGGTCCCATCCTCATCCGGCGGGCCCGTCTTCAGCCCCTGCGCCGCTGCGACCAGCTTGCTCACCAGTTCGTCATGAATGCTGTGGGCGGCGTACAGGCGTGAGGCGGCCATGCAGTCCTGGCCGGAGTTGCAGTAGCCGCCGACGATTACCTTCTCAACCACCAGATCCAGGTTGGCGTCGTCGAGGATGATCACCGGCGCCTTACCGCCGAGCTCGAGATGGAGCCGCTTGAGGTTGCTATCGGCCGCCGCCCGCATGATCTTGCGCCCCGTATCGACGTCACCGGTCAGAGATGACATCCGCACCTTGGGATGGCTGACAAGCGCTGCGCCGACCGGATCCCCGTCGCCGGTGATCACGTTCAAGACGCCGCTTGGGAACAGGTCTGCGGACATCTCGGCGAGGCTTGCAGGACCGGCAGGGGGGTGTGCTCAGACGGCTTGAGAACGAGTGTGTTACCGGTCATCAGGGCCGGACAGATCTTCCAGATCGCCATCAGCAGCGGGTAGTTCCATGGCGCCACCGATCCGACGACACCGAGCGGATCGCGGCGGATGATGCTCGTTCGTCCCGGCATGTACTCGCCCGCGGCTCGCCCCTCGAGCGTGCGGGCAGCACCGGCGAAGAAGCGGAGATGGTCGGTGATCATCTCCATCTCCTCGCGAGCGAGGCCCATCGGCTTGCCGACGTTGCATGACTCCAGCACCGCCAGCTCCTCCTGCGGCGGCTTCGACACGGTCGGCCAGACGTAGGAGCGCGAGCGATCGCGCCGCGGGAGAGGTGGCCGCCCAGCCGGGAAACGCGGCCTCGGCGGAGGCGACGGCCCTGTCGACATCGTCCGCGCTGCCGCGAGGTACCTCCGCGATCTGTTCTCCTGTAGCGGGGTTCAGCACGGCCTGAACGTCCCCGTCGAGGGCTGGCTCGAGTCGGCCGTCGATGAACATTTCGTAGCGATCAATCGAGTTCGTGGTGGTCATTCGGACGCCTTTCCTCCGATTCGGCGGCTGTCAATCACTGATAGGCTGTTGCGGCAGATGAAAGGGGAACCTAGTCGAGGGTATGGGGTAAGTCAAGGAGACCGCGCGCCGGCGTCCCGTCTGGCCATACTGCGAAACAACCATGAGCACGCCTGCTAATACCGGTCAGCGTCCGAAGCCCGTGCTCGACGGGGTGGAGCGAACGGTGCGCGTTCTCAGGGCGCTCGAGGCCGACGAGGCCTTGACCCTGGCACAGGTGGCTCGCGCGGTGAAGCTCAGCGAAGCGACGACCCTGCGTTATCTCAGCAGCCTGTCGCACTTTGGCCTCGTGCATCGTACGCCCGCCTCGCGCTACCAGCTCGGATGGGAGGTGTTCCGTTTGGGTCAGCTCGCTGTCTCCAACCGGGTTCCTCGGTCGCTGATACTTCCTCGTGATGGAGCGGCTGCTGGCCCGCTTCAACGAGACGGTGAACCTGGCTGTACGCGAGGGTGACAACGTGGTCATCGTCGAGGTGCTGCAGGGGGCTCGCGGACTGAAGAAGATCAACGAGGTCGGACAACGCGATCCGTGGCACGCGTCAGCACTGGGGAAGGCCATCCTCGCTTGGATGCCGAGTCCGGAGCGCCGAGCGCTGTTGCAGCGCCACAAGAGACCGCGCCTGACCGCTAACACGATCGTCAGCCTCGACGAACTCGAACGCGACTTGAACGCCTCGCGCCAGCGTGGTTATACGCTTGACCTCGAAGAAGCAGAGGACGATGTGACGTGCGTCGGCTCGGCCGTGACCGGGGTCAATGGTCGGCCGATCTTCGCTCTCAGTGTCAGCTTCCTAACGCACCGGCTCGAAGCTGACGACATTGACCTGGCGGCCGAAGCAATCACTGCTGCGGCGTCACAGCTCGAGGAGATGCTAGGACGCGGCGGCGCTCGGTAGTCGGGCTCCGCTTACGCTGACGCCCAGAGTATTGTGTGGTGTCAAGCCGCCCTCTGGCCGGCGACCAGTTGCGGGGACGGGTGCACACCCTCGGTCGTTCTCTGCACAAGCTCGAGCAGGATCTCGGCGTAGCGCACCTTGTGACGCACAAGTTTCTCGTGGTACTCCGCCTCGGCCCAGTTGTTATACATGACACCTTCTGACTCCCCCGGCTCGATCTTGAAATAGCAGGGCGCGGTGACGGCGGCTATCTCGCCGGCTTCCCAGAGGCGGTTCATCCCGCCGAAGGATGCGAAGGTCATAGCCCAGACGTCGAGCGGAATCGACACGACCGACCGGATCGCCGCGAGCATCGGCCGACTGAGATCGCCGACGGGGTTCACCGTGTCGGCTCCCATTGCCTCAAGGACCCGGATCGACGCGGGATTGGCGTGGCCCGTATAGACGGAGACCTTGAATTTCGCGTCAGCCGGGATATCGCCGGCGGCTCGGGCGTGCGCGAGAATGTCCAGAACCCCCTCGTCCCAGACGAGGACCCCGTGGAGCCCGCATGAGAACATCCGCAGGTAGTCGTCGATGAGATACCGCAGGTTGTCGACTCCTCGCGTGCGCCGTCCCGACGCTCCGCCCTCAGACGTCAGCGCCTGACGGCCAAGATCCCAGGCGGTCCGTGGTCCGGGGGCAGCAATGACCTCGATTTGCCGTTCAGCGGCCAGCTCGGCCACAGCGGTCAGCTCGCCGGTATCGAGGAGGGTGGCCCCCAACCCGAAGCACACCACGCGGTGGATGAACACATCGCGGCGATCCGCCTCCTCGAGCATCGCCTGCAACGTGCTTAGCCGCTCGACGCCTGAGATCTCCAAGCGAAAGTCTCCACCATCGCTGAAGCGCCTAGTCGAGCGGGTGAGGGCGTGATCGTCGGCGGACGGCAGACCCTGCGAGGCGAGGATGGCAGCCGCTCCGTGAGACGGGCTGCGGCGATAAGAAGGTGCACTGCGCGTGATCATTCAACTGTCCTCTATCGGGAGTGCGGATACCTGGCGCTGGTCTGCGCTCGCGCGCGCCGCGAGCGCGGCGCGCGCGACGACATCGAGTTAGTCAGCTGCCGACGGGGGCGACACTGGACCTCCAGGTCCGCCCGGCGTGACCAGGTACTCCGTTATCTTCTTGGAATCGTCACGTGGTACGAACACGTAGTACAAGATCAGCCCCACTATCAGCGCTCCCAAAGAGCCCAATCCAACGTGCCGCGGATCTTGGTACACGACGATTCCGATGAAAAAGAACGACCAGATGATCGCGACCGGGTACCAGAGCTTCCACCATTTGAGCACGAACGGACGCTCCGGAAGCTCATTGCGCAGGCGCGCTCGAAATCCGTAGACGGCCAATACGCCATAAGCAGCTGCCCAACCCACCGCCAGCAGCGCCACGAGAACGGTAAAGGCAGAGCTGTAGACGGTACTCAGGATTGCGATCACGACCCCGATCCAGATCCCGATCACCGGAACCCGGTGTTTGTTCAGCAGACCAACGGCGTGCGGCGCCGGGAAGCGACCGTCTCGTGCCTGTGCCCACATCACTCGCGCCCCGGCCTGCAGCAAGATGACCCCGTTCACGAACAAGGCGAAGACGCCGACCACCTCGAAGAGCCGTGCCAATACGCTGCCGATCTCCGGACGCAGAATGTATGAGATCGGGCCCGCATCGTAGGTGTTGCTGAGCGTCCTGGACACGCTGCTCATCGCGAACAGCAGCGTGCAGAGCATTGCTGCACCGATGAGCCAGGACATCACGTTTGCCCGAACCGCCTCCCGTGGGACCACTCTCGAAGCGCCCTTCGTTTCTTCGCCGGCCGTACCGCTGATGTCAAACGCCGACACGACGTAGACCGACAGGAGGCTCGCATACAGAAGCGGGAGGATGATCGATCCCTTGACCGTACCCTGGGTCGTAAACAGGTAGTGCACCGAGTTGACGTGGGCATGGCTGACGAATATGAACGCGATCGGAAGCCCGATGATGACGAGGGCTGCCCCGAAAAGCTCCGCCGCCACGCTCATGTTGTTGAGCACGGAGACGAACCACACCCCCACTAGGTTTCCGAATGCGGCGAGGAGAATGAACGCGGCGCTGACACCCACCAGCTCCCAGTGCGTCAAGGTGGAGACACCGAACCAGGCCATCACGAGGGGGGCAATGATGATCATGGCCGAGGAGACCGAGGCGATGTGGGCGATCTGGACCCACCAGCCGACCTGCCATCCGATCAATCGCCCGCCGAGTCGCGAAACAATGTTGTAGGCCGATCCGGCGACAGGATATGCGGAGCACTGCTCCGCGACGGTCAACGCGACCACACACTGCAGAGCTCCACCTACGATCCACACCCAAAGCATCGAGGGACCAACCTGCGACAGCCCGATAGTGATCCCGAACAGCAGACCGCCCAGGACGGAAATGGACGAATACTGGAGGGCAAAGCTTGAAAACCTGCCCAGGACCCTGTTGAGCTCGGGCCTGTAGCCCAAGCTCTCCAACTGCGCGTCGTCTTCCAGTTTCGCGGCGCTTTCAGCCACCAGCACATCGGAACTTGCCACGGCCCCTCCTCATCTCACAGTTTGCGAAATATGCATCGGTGATCGGTACGGAACCGGTCGGTCCCATCTGGTTCGAGATCATTGGTCGCGGGGCTGCGAGAAGGTGGCATGCGCGCGCCCGAATACGGTGGCTATGGAGGGCAGCCCGCTCACAGCCTTGACCAGTCCGCCTCGCAGATAGATGCTCGGCTTCTGACCTACTTTCATCAGGTGAAAGAGCCAGGTCGTCAGGTGAAAGAGAGTACCGCCGGGGTCCATGGCTGTCAAACCGTCGCTGCGACGCGGGGCGCCAGAGTAACTGCGGGCTGATTCGAGCGATCGCATGGAACGTTCAACAAGATCCCGCCTTGAACGATACAGGTGTAGCTTTCCAAATGTCAACCGGCCGTCACTGCGCCGGCTCTCTCTCAGGCTGAATCGCGAAGCCGAAGCTCGACGGGCAGCACGTGATTGCGTGGTTGCGATGGTCCGACCCGCTCAAGGGCGTCTATGAGGTCGGTCGCGGCCCTCAGGCCCATCTGATATCCCGGAATACTTGCCGTTGTCAGTCGCGGCCTTGTATAGGCGGCGAAGTTGAAGTCATCGAAGCCGGTGACGGCGACATCGCCCGGCACCTCGAGCCCCAAATCCCCGAGGGCATGGATGGCGCCCAATGCAAGTAAGTCGTTGCCGGCCATGATTGCCGTCGGCGGGCGTGACAGCGCCATCAGCCGGTTGGCGATGTCGACTCCGTTCTGCGGTGTCCACGCGCCGTCGAAGATTTCCAGCCGGCTGGTCGCGCTCGATCCCAAACCTCCGCAACGCGGTCCGGTACCCGGAGTAGCGCTCTTCAACCATTGGCCACGAGACTTTCGAGGCGATGAACGCGATGCGCTTATGGTTCCGCCCCACGAGGTGTTCAACCAGGCCGATAGCCGCCTTCCGATTGTCGGCGGTGACCGAGGACACAAGGCCGCGCGAGTCCCGCTCGAAGAGCATCACGTGAGTTCCGTGTTCGAGTGCGCGATCGACGTACCAACGCCTGAGAGCGCGCGATCCGGACAGCATCAGGAAAACACCGTCGACGCGCTGTTGCATGACGGCCTGAAGCAGCTCTTCCTCCTTGACGTCAGGACGTCCGGAATGAATCAGGAGGGAGTAACCACGATCGCGAACCACGTCGCCGATCCCCGAAATGATCATGTCGGTCATCGGATCGGCCAGGAACTCACGCTCAGGATCAAGTATCAAGAACCCAAGCGCCTGTGAGCGTTTCGCTCGCAGAGCGCGGCCCACCGAGTTTGGATGAGAAGTTGAGAGCTCTCGCCGCGCTGAGCACCCGGCGCTGCGTATCGGGCGACATCTCACGGTTGCGCTGGTTCACGACGTTCGACACGGTCGCGACCGAAACTCCCGCCAGCTCAGCGACGTCTCTCATCGTGCTGCGCTTAGGGGTCACCGTAGACATACCCTAGAAGACGCCACCCCCGAGTGGGGCTCGAAGATCGGAGCAAACACTCGGGGGATGGACCCGGCATCTGTGGGCCGGAACCCGGCACAAGGGCTCGGATGATCGCGATAATTCAGTTTGCTAGGCGCCCAGCATCGGTAGCCTGAAGGAATGACCACCGTGGACTCCAGCGCCGCGCCCGAGCTTGAATCGGCCGACCACAAGCCGAGCGAGATCACCTACGACGAGAACTTCTACCCGGCCCGTCCGGGGCGGCTGCGGCCCAGCGCGCGTCTCATCGCTCGTACTCCACGAGCGGCCGAGGGGGAGCCGATCGCCAGCAACCAGCATTACGTCGAATGGCTCATCGGCGAGTCGATGCTCAGCGACGCCAACCAGCTGGCCAAGCAGCTGTCGGGGTCGGGCAACATGCTTCAGAACCCGTTCGCCCATCCCGATCCGCGGGCGGCGCTGAGGCGAGCGGGAGTCTGGTTCACGGCCTATCCGCTCTCGTTCGTCACCCGGCCCGATCAGTCTTTCCTGTCGGGGTTGGCCGAGCCCACGCTATGGGAAGCGTTCAGGCGGATCGGAATCGACGCGATCCACACCGGTCCGGTCAAGAGGGCCGGCGGACTGGCTGGCTGGCACCAGACGCCGTCGGTCGATGGGCATTTCGATCGGATCAGCATGCAGGTCGATCCTGAGTTCGGAACCGAGGCCGAGTTCCGCACGCTGTGCGCCATGGCCGAGAGCCACGGCGGCGTGATCATCGATGACATCGTGCCCGGTCACACGGGCAAGGGAGCTGATTTTCGGTTGGCCGAGATGGGCTACGCCGACTATCCCGGCATCTACCACATGATCTCGATCCCACCGAGTGACTGGCACATGCTCCCCGACGTGCCCGCCGGGCGCGATTCGGTCAATCTCACCGGCGAAGCCGAGGCCGAGCTCGAACGGGCCGGGTACATCATCGGCCGCCTGCAGCGCGTCATTTTCTATGAGGCAGGGGTCAAGGAGACCAACTGGAGCGCGACGCGGGTCGTCACCGGGGTCGACGGGGTGGAGCGCCGGTGGGTCTATCTGCACTACTTCAAGGACGGCCAGCCGTCGATCAACTGGCTGGATCCCTCGTTCGCCGGAATGCGGCTGGCCATCGGAGACGCGCTGCACGCGCTGGCTGACCTCGGCTCGGGTGCCCTGCGGCTGGACGCCAACGGGTTCCTGGGCGTCGAGAAGAGCGCCGAGGGCGCCCCCGCCTGGTCTGAGGGGCACCCGCTGTCGGAGGCCGCCAACCAGCTGATCGCCAGCATGGTGCGCAAGATGGGCGGCTTCTCCTTCCAGGAGCTCAACCTCACCATCGAGGACATCCGGACGATGTCCGAATCCGGGGCCGACCTCTCGTATGACTTCGTCAATCGCCCGGCCTACCACCACGCTCTGGTCATGGCGGACACTGAATTTCTCCGGTTGACGCTGACGCTGTCGAGAGAGCTGGGCGTGGCGCCGGTCTCCCTGGTCCACGGCCTACAGAACCACGACGAACTCACTCACGAACTCGTCCATTTCACGACCGGACACTGCGACGACGAGTTCATCTTCCGCGACAAGCTGATCAAGGGCGGCGATCTGGCCGTCCTGATCCGCGGTGAGCTCGTGACCCATCTGACCGGCGAGGCAGCGCCCTACAACCGGACCTTCACCACGAACGGGGTCGCCTGCACGACCGCGTCGTTTATCAGCGCTGCGCTCGGGTTCCGCAGCATCGACGAGATCGGCGAGAGCGAGACCGAGCGAATCAAGCGCGCGCATCTGCTGCTGGCCATGTTCAACGCCCTTCAGCCCGGCGTGTTCGCGCTGTCAGGCTGGGATCTGGCCGGCATGCTGACGATCAATTCGGCTTCCGTCAGCGACCTCATTCGCGATGGCGACACGCGTTGGATCAATCGAGGCGCCCACGATCTGATCGGGATCGACGAGTCACAGCGCACCGCGGTGGGGGCGCCTGCCGTCCGGCCGGAGCCTGTACGGAACGTTGCCGGCCCAACTTGAGGATCCCGAGAGTTTTGCCTCTCAGCTCAGCCGCATCATTGAGGTGCGTCGGAGCTATGAGATCCATCTCGCTGACCAGCTCGATGTGCCCGCGGTGTCACACCGGGCGATGCTGGTGCTCATTCACCAGCTGCCGCTGGGCCAGCAGCATGTTCTCGCTCTCAACTTTTCTCAGGAGGACATCTGGGGAACCGTGCAGTCGCCGCACCTGGTTCCGCACTCTCGGGTGACCGATATGTTCGGAGGCTGGAAGGGGGAGACCGCGGTCGACGCCCTCAATAGCTTTCACGTGGCCCTCGGCCCGCTCGAGGGGTTCTCGTTGCTGGTGCAGCCACCCATCGGCCCCGAGCCGGACCCAAGCGGCCCGGGCGTCCACGCCCTCGGACCGCACCCGACGGGGGTTCATGCCGTCGTGCCGCACCCGACGGGGGTTCACCCTGTCGTGCCGCGCCCCGGCTGAGCCTACCGCGTACCGCGCACACCGCCGCGTGCGCTGCCCAGCACCTCCCGTGAGCAAACGCACACGATTGCGGCTGGAAAACCAGGGGTAAGTTGACGTATTAGGGAGACCTGATAAGAAAGGTCCAGCGAGTCTTGCGCGCTCGCGACGAACCGAAAAAGGAGCCGAGGATGAGCGACAGCCAGGTACCCCGTACGACCACCGACGCCGGTATTCCCGCGCCCAGCGACGAGTTTTCACTGACGGTCGGACCCGACGGTCCGATCCTGCTGCAGGACCACTACGTGATCCAGAAGATGGCCCAGTTCAACCGCGAGCGGGTGCCCGAGCGCGTGGTGCACGCCAAGGGCGGTGGCGCGCACGGATTTTTCGAGGTCACCGAGGACGTGAGCCAGTACTGCAAGGCCGACTTTCTGCAGCCGGGCAAGCGGACCCCGCTGTTCCTGCGCTTCTCCACCGTGGCCGGCGAGCTCGGCAGCGCCGACACCGTGCGGGACCCCCGCGGCTTCGCGATCAAGTTCTACACCGACGAGGGCAACTACGACATGGTCGGCAACAACACGCCGGTCTTCTTCGTCCGCGATCCGTCCAAGTTCCAGGATTTCATCCACTCCCAGAAGCGCCTGCCCGACACCAACCTGCGCTCCAACGACATGCAATGGGACTTCTGGACGCTGTCGCCGGAATCGGCCCATCAGGTCACGATCCTGATGAGCGACCGCGGGACGCCGCGGACGTGGCGGCACATGAACGGCTACAGCAGCCACACGTTCCTGTGGGAGAACGAGGGCGGCGAGAAGTTCTGGGTCAAGTACCACTTCAAGACGGTCCAGGGTCCGGAGAACTTCACCGACGCGGAGGCCAAGGCGCTGGTGGCAGATCAGCCCGACTTCCACATCCGGGACCTGCATGACGCCATCGCGACCGGCAACGAGCCGGAGTGGCGGCTCGAGATGCAGATCATGCCGTTCGCCGATGCCGCCGACTACCGCTTCAACCCGTTCGATCTGACCAAGGTGTGGCCGCACTCCGATTACGAGCCGATCACGGTTGGCCGGATGGTGCTCGATCGCAACCCGGAAAGCTACTTCGCCGAGGTCGAGCAGGCTGCCTTCGAGCCCGCCAACCTGGTCCGCGGCATCGGTCCGAGCCCGGACAAGATGCTGCTGGGAAGGCTGTTCAGCTATCCGGATACGCATCGCTACCGGATCGGCACCAACTATCTCCAGCTCCCGATCAACGCCCCCAAGGCCGAGGTCCACAGCTACAACAAGGATGGCGCGATGCGTTACCGGCACGCCGGCAACCAGCCGGTGTACGCGCCGAACAGCTACGGCGGGCCCAAGGCCGATCCGCGGTTTGGCGACACGGTGTGGGGCGTGGAGGCCGGAGAGATGATCCGCGCCGCCTACACGCCGCGCCGCGATGACGACGACTTCGGGCAGCCGGGCACGCTGGTGCGGGAGGTCATGTCCGGCACCGACGTCGACCACCTGGCCGAGAACATCATCGGCCATGCCACCAACGCGGTCACATCCGAGATCCAGCGACGGGTGGTCGACTACTGGACCAAGGTGGACGCCAATCTCGGCGCCCGCGTCGCCGACGGCATTGCCGCCGCGGGCGGCTCCAGCAACGGTGCCGGCGCGCACAACGCGCCGCGCGGTGAGGCGCCGGTCGGCTCCAGCGCCTCAACCGGTCTGTAAACCGGCGGCACTCAGCGTTGCCGGGCGCGCTCAGCAGTACGTGAGCGCGTCCTGCAGCGCCCGTGCTTCAGGTTCGACGCGGTCGGCCATCGTCTGCACGTCGGCGATCAGGTCCGCGTCGACGCAGAAGCCGAAGCACAACAGGTCGGCGAGCGAGATCACCGAGATCCGGAGCGCGTGATGGCGGCTGATCTCGGCCAGTGAGTGCATCTGGTGCACCGGTGCCGAGAGCACCGTCACGGGCTCGCGCGGACCCTTGACGTTGGAGACGTTGAGGGCGAAGCGCCGCGGGCTGCGCTCGAATTGCAGCGCCAGCCGCTCCAACCCGGGCGAGAGGTGCGATATCTGGTGGAGCAGGAGCTCCCGCCGCTCGGCGTCCCGCGCCTGCTTGCGGGTCAGCGTCCGGGCGTGGATGGCACGCAGCCGCGCCACCGGATCGGTTTCCCCCAGCGGCAGCGCGAACGAGAAGGCCGAGTCGTGGTTGCCCGCCGAGTCCCCCTCGTGGTGAAGGCTGACCGGGACCTTGACCCGCACCGACCCCAGGTGGCCGTGGTGCACCTGCACCCAATGGCGCAGGGCGCCGGCCACGACCGACAGCACGGCGTCGTTGAGGGTGGCCCCGCCCGCCGCCCGGGCGGCGCGGTGCAGGGCGCTCAGCGACACCGCCGCGAATGCCACCTCGCGTCTGGTGCCGATCTGGCCGTCGAACGGCGACGCTGAGTGCGAGCGCTTGAGCTCTCGCCCCACGTACCCGGCCAGGTGGCTGCGTCGTCGCGCGTCATCGGCGGCGTGCGCTGCGTTGCGCTGGCTCGGTGCCATCGATTGCTCGGGAGCGTCATCCCACAGCAGGGCTCGCGCGTAGCGGACCGTCGCGGTACCGTCGGCGAGCGCGTGGTGAATGCGCCACACCAGCGCCCGGTGGTCCTGTTCGAGGTCGACAACGTCCATCCGCCACAGCGGCCGCTCGCGGTCGAGCCGCTGCTCGAACAGCTTCGCCACACAGACAGGCAGGCGGCGAAACTCGACGGGATCATCGTGGTGGTGCGCCACCACGTGGTTGGCCACGTCAAAGCTCGGATCCGGCACCCAGCTCGGCCGGGCGCGCTCGGTGTCGAGTCGGCGCGCCAGCGCCGGGGCGAGATGCATCCGCGCGGCGATTCGCTCGCGCAGCTGCGCCACCGTGGGCGCGTCGGGACCGAGACGCAGCACCTTGCAGGTGTGGCCGGCCAGGATGTCGCTCTCGAGGTCCAGGATCGCTCGGTCCTCGGCGCCGAGGGGCACGCGGTCGGCTATTCGTCCACCCCCGACTGCAACCGCTCGATCGCCTGGGTCAGACGCTCCAGGGGCTCGACGATGTCGGCCCGATCGGCCTTCTGCTCCACCGCCAGCCGGACCGCCGCGATCTCCCGAGCCAGGAACTCGGTCTCGGCCAGCGACCGGGCGTTCACCTCGCGGTCGCGTTCGATCTCCTCCCTGTCACGGTCCGCCTGCCGGTTCTGGGCGAGCAGAATCAGTGGTGCGGCGTACGCGGCCTGGGTCGAGAACACCAGGTTGAGCAGGATGAACGGGTAGGGGTCCCAGCCCTTGGCGATCACCAGCCCGTTGACGGCGATCCACACCGCCACGACGACGGTCTGGGCGACCAGGTAGCGGCCGGTGCCCAAGAAGCGAGCCAGGCGCTCGGCCAGCGCGCCGAACGCCTCGGGGTCGTAGACGGGACCGCCCGCCGAACCCTTGGGGGTGCTCAGGTCGTCGCCGCGAGCCATCAGGTCTCCGACATTGCAACGCGCCAGTTTCCGGGCAGCACACGGTCGAGCACGTCGTCGATCGTGACTGCCCCGACCAGCCGGCCGACCTCGTCAACCACCGCCAGCGCAACGACGTCATAGGCGGCGAGCCGACCCGCCACCTCGCGGTCGCTCATGGCGACGCCGACGGCTTCGACGTCGTCCTCGATGCAGCGATTGACCGGCTTGCTCGGGTTCTCCCTCAGCAGCCGCTGGATGCCGACGTTTCCGAGGTAGCGTCCGGTCGGCGTCTCCAGCGGGGGTCGGCAGACGAACACCTGGGCGGCGAGGGCGACCGGCAGATCAGGGTCGCGAACGCGGGCCAGGGCCTCGGCGACGGTGGCGGTGGTGCCGAGGATCACGGGCTCCGGCGTCATCAGGCCCCCGGCGGTGTCCGGCCGATAGTTGAGCAGCCGGCGCACCGGTTCGGCCTCCTCGGGGTCCATCGCGTGCAGCAGCTCGTTCTGGCGATTGGCCGGAAACTCACCCAGCAGGTCGGCTGCGTCGTCGGCGTCCATCTCATCGAGCACCCGGCCGAGCCGGGAGGGATCCAGACCCTCGACCAGCTTGACCTGCTCGTCCTCGGACAGCTCCTCGAGCAGGTCCGCGAAGCGCTCGTCCTCGAGCTCTGCGGCCAGCACTCGCCGCCGGCTGAGCGGCAGGCGCCGGATCGATGCCGCCATCTCCGCCGGGTGCAGCCCGCCGAGCTCAGCCGCCTGGCGGTCCACCGGTCGGGCGGACTGAAACAGCTCGCCCGCCTCGCTCCAGTCGAGCACCTCGGGCGCGCGGCGCAGGCCCGGGACGCGGCGGCCCGCCAGCGCCACGCTGGCGACCTCCCAGGCGAATGGCTCAGGTGACGGCGCCAACCCGATGTCGACCACGCGTTGCCCGCGCACCCGCTTGCCGATCAGCTCACCGGCCAGCAGGGACTCGCCCTCGCGCAGCTCGAACTGACGCAGGTTGACCGAGCCTCGGCGCAGGCGGGCGCCGTCGGTGCCGATCTCGGCGATCCGTCCCATGCCGACGAACACCCGGCGGCGCTGCACCGCCACCACGAGGCCGTTGACCCGAGGCGGCTTGGAGCCCATGTCCACGACGCCGTCGACGACCCGACCGACGCTGGCTCCGTCGGCTCCGAGCAGGGGCAACCGCACCAATCTCGACACGTAGACGATGCGCCGCTCCATGTTGCGATGGTACCCCGGCCTGGCCCGCCGCCCGGGCGAATTACGCCATCGGCGTCCAGTACGCGTCCGCGCCCGCGACGATCGGCTCGGCCACCTCCGCGAGCTGCGCCCGGACCTCGTCCTCGGGGCGCTGCATGATCGCGGTGATCTCCGCCGTCGCCAGCGGCTCACCGGCCCAGGCCAGCAGCTGCGACACGGACTCCGGCGGGGGCGCGCGCGCCAGCTCGGGCGCGAGGCTGGCGATCACCACCTCGTAGGCCTCCACCGGGTTGAAACCGGGCACGCTCGCGCTCGCCGCGCCGTCCGAGCGCCGGAACTCGTAGCTTGGCGCCGAATAGCGCCGCTCGGTGGCGGGTCCGCCCAGCTTGTGGTCAAGCGCCCGCGCGCTGTCGGACGGCGCTCGGGCCGCCGCAATGTCCGCCGCCAGCACAGATCGGACCTCGGTGGTCTCCCCCCAGGCCTCCAGGTCGGCCGGATCGAGTCCGACGTCCCGCGCGGCGGCGGCGATCAACTGAGGATCGTCGAGGAGCCCGCCCGCCATGGTTCGCACGCGCAGTCGCCGCAGCAGCGCGGCCTCAGCGTCCGGAGCGCGAAGCCTGGCGGCCACCACGGCACGGCAGGCCGGCTCCGAGGACGCCGGCCGGGGGTAGGGCCCCGGGTCGATCGGCATGCCATAGCGACGCTGGAGCCCGGTCGCTCCCTCGGCCAACTTCTCGGCCTCGCCGGGCTCGAGCGTCAACACGATCATCCGCAGGCGCCACCGGAGCCCCGAGCCGTAGTGCCATCGCAACCGCAGTCGCACCGGCTCGGCCGAGAACGCGAACGGGCAGGCGGGGTCGGTGAACAGGGTGATCTCGACGTGCATCTCGCGACACGTAGGGTACGGTCGAGCCGGGGACCCGCGCGCTCACGCGTTGGCGCCCAGCATCGTTAGAGTGCCCCCTCTTTGAAGGGAGCCCCAGCGATGAAGATCATCTACACCCATACCGACGAGGCCCCGGCGCTCGCCACGCAGTCGCTGCTGCCGATCATCGAGTCATTCGCGTCCGTGGCCGGGGTCGAGGTGCAGCTGCGTGACATCTCCCTCGCCGGACGGATTCTGGCCCAGTTTCCGGACCGGCTCAGTTCCGAGCAGCAGGTCCCCGACGCGCTGGCCGAGCTCGGCGAGCTGGCGATGGAGCCGGAGGCCAACATCATCAAGCTGCCCAACATCAGCGCCTCGGCCCCCCAGCTCAAGGCGGCCATCGCCGAGCTGCAGGAGCAGGGCTACGACATCCCGGATTACCCCGACGACCCGACCGACGAGGAGCAGCGCGACGTGCGCACGCGCTACGACAAGGTCAAGGGCAGTGCCGTGAACCCGGTACTGCGCGAGGGGAACTCGGACCGCCGCGCTCCCGCCTCGGTGAAGAGCTTCGCGCGCAAGCACCCGCACTCGATGGGGGAGTGGTCACCGGACTCACGCTCGCACGTGTCGACGATGTCTCACGGTGATTTCCGCTCCACCGAGCAGTCGGTCACGATGGCCAGCGAGGGCACGGTGAGGATCGAGCACGTCAGCGATGACGGCTCAGTGACCGTGCTCAAGGAAGACTTCCCAGTGCTGGTCGGCGAGGTCCTCGACGCTGCGGTGATGGAGCGCGCCGCACTGGAGGTGTTCCTCGCCTCCCAGATCGCCGACGCCAAGCAACAGGGGGTGCTGTTCTCGGTGCACCTGAAGGCCACCATGATGAAGGTGTCGGACCCCATCATCTTCGGTCATGCCGTGCGGGCGTACTTCCCGTACGTGTTCGCCGAGCACGCCGCAGCGCTGGCCAGCGCCGGTGTCAATGCCAACGATGGGGTCGCGGCGCTGCTTCGTTCGCTGGAGAAGCTGCCGGCGGATCAACGCTCCGGGGTGCAGGCGGCAATCGACGCTGCCTACGAGAACGGCCCCGGCCTGGCCATGGTCGACTCCGACCGCGGCATCACCAACCTGCACGTGCCCAGCGACGTGATAATCGACGCCTCGTTGCCGGCCGCGATCCGCGCCTCGGGGCAGATGTGGAACGCCGCGGGGGAGCTGGAGGACACCAAGTTCGTGATTCCCGATCACTCCTACGCCGCGCTCTACGCCGAGACCGTGGCCGACTGCCGCGAGCACGGTGCGTTTGATCCCGCCACGATGGGAACCACGCCGAACGTCGGCCTGATGGCCCAGCAGGCGGAGGAGTACGGGTCGCACGACAAGACCTTCGAGATCCCCGCCGCCGGCACGGTCCGGGTGGTCGATGGGGACGGAGCGACGGTGCTCGAGCACAGCGTGCGCCCGGGTGACATCTGGCGGATGTGCCAGACCAAGGACGCCGCGATCCAGGACTGGGTCCGCCTGGCGGTGTCGCGTGCCGGCGCCACCGGAGCGCCCGCGGTGTTCTGGCTGGACCAGAGCCGCCCCCACGACGAGCAGGTGCTGAGCAAGGTCCGCGCCGCGCTGGATGAGCTCGACACCGATGGCCTGCGGATCGAGATCCTCGACGTGGCCGCCGCCACCCGCTTCACGCTCGAACGGGCCCGCCGGGGTGAGGACACGATCTCGGTCACCGGCAACGTCCTGCGCGACTACCTCACCGACCTGTTCCCGATCCTCGAGCTGGGGACGAGCGCCAAGATGCTCTCCGTGGTGCCGTTGATGAACGGCGGCGGCCTGTTCGAGACCGGCGCGGGCGGCTCGGCTCCCAAGCACGTCCAGCAGTTCACGCGAGAGAACCACCTGCGCTGGGACTCGCTGGGAGAGTTCCTCGCCATCGCCGTCTCCCTCGAGATGCTGGCCGACAAGAACGACAACGCCCGTGCGCGGCTGCTCGGTGAGGCGCTCGACCGCGCTACCGGGAGGGTGCTGGAGGAAGGCCGCTCACCCTCACGGAAGGTGGGGGAGCTCGATAACCGTGGCAGCCACTTCTACCTGGCGCTGTACTGGGCCCAGGAGCTGGCGCAACAGACCGATGACGGGGAGATCGCCGAGCGCTTCGCGCCGCTCGCGCAGCGACTCGAAGCCGACGAGGCCAAGATCGTCGGTGAGCTCTCCGAGGTGCAGGGCTCGCCGGTTGAGATCGGCGGCTACTTCCATCCGGACCTCGAGCTGGCTGGTCCCGCGATGCGCCCGAGCCAGACGTTCAACGACGCGCTGGCCAGCCTCTAGGGCCCGAGGCGAAACTGGAGTCCACTGACACTGGCCAGGTGCCCAAGGGTGACGCACGATGCCGACCAGGCGTACGCCGACATCAGGACGACGTGGCCACGGTCTATCGCGACGGCTGGCTACCGAGCTGACGCTCGCCCGCCCGGACGGCCCCGTCCGCCGGGACGGCCTCGTCACGCGGAGCCGCCTCGCTGCCAGGCGCCGGGCGGGGCGGCGCGTCGCCCCGTGCCGCGGAGACCTCGAAGTCCTTGCTGCGGATCAGCACCAGTGTGAGCAACGCCGAGACGAAGGCCAGGATCGCCCCAACCAGGAACACCTCGTTGAGTCCCGAGACGAAGGCCGTGCGGATGGCGTGCTCGACGATCGGCCGCGCCGGAGCCGGCAACTGGGCCAGCCCGGAACCGGCCCCGTTGCCCTGCGCCACGACGGCGGCGAGGGCATGGGCCTGGCCAGCGCCGATATGGGGAGCCCCGGTCAGCAGCGCCAGGAGGTGGGTCCGCACGGTGTGGGAGAACAGCGAGCCGAGTCCGGCGATCCCGGTGGCGATGCCCACCTGGCGGAAGGTGGAGTTGATCCCGGAGGCCATGCCCGCTCGCTCGGGCGCCACCACCCCGATAGCCGTCGAGGCCAGTGGCGGGTTGATGAACCCGGTCCCGGCCCCGGCCACGATGAAGCCGGGAATCAGGTGGGTCCAGCCGGACCCCGGGCTGAGCCCACGCATCAGCAGCAGGCCGGCACCCACCAGCGCCAGGCCAGGGGCGATCAAAAACCGGATCGGCACGGTCGAGGTCAGGCGCCCGGCCAGCGTGGAGGTCAGCAGGATGCCGCCCGAGAGCAGGAGAAACCGGAGCCCCGTCTGGAACGCCGAAAACCCGAGGACATCCTGGAAGTAGAGCGTGATGTAGAGAAGCAGCGCGAACAGCCCGGCGGAGAGCGAGAAGGCGGCGATCGCTCCGCCCGTGAACGTCGGCTTGCGGAACAGGTTCAGGTCGAACATCGCGTTGTCGCGCTGGAGCAGTTCGGCGATCACAAACGCGATCAGCAGCACGGCCGCGCCGATCAGGCAGGCGAGTATCTCCGTCGATCCCCATCCCTTGGTGTTGCCCTTGATCAGCGCGTACACCAGGGTGCCGAGCGCGCCGCTGAATGTGATCACGCCGATCACATCCGGTCGGCGGGCTCCGGGCTGCTTGGACTCCTCCACCCGCAGCCGGCACAGGACCAGCGCGATCACGCCGATCGGCACGTTGACCAGGAAGATCCAGCGCCATGACAGCCCAGTGGTCAGCGCGCCGCCGACCACCGGTCCAATCGCGACCGCGAGCCCGGTGATCGCTCCCCAGACGCCGAACGCGGTTCCCCGCTCGCGGCCTTGAAAGGCGGTGCCGAGCAGCGCCAGCGAAGTGGAGAACATCGCGGCGCCGCCGATGCCCTGAGCGCCACGGGCGAGGTTGAGCCACAACGGGCTGGTGGCCAGTCCCGACAACAGCGAGCTGATGACGAAGACGACCAGGCCGATCATGAATACGCGGCGGCGGCCGAACAGGTCGGCCAGCGAGCCGGTGGTGAGCAGCAGCGCCGCGAGCATCAGCGCATAGGCGTCGACCACCCACTGCAGATCACTGAACGTCGACTTCAGCGAGGTCTGAATCGCCGGCAGCGCGACGTTTACGATCGTGACGTCGAGCAGCAGCATGAACGTGCCGACGCACACCGCGATCAACGTCCACCACTTGCGATCCATCAGGTTCGGCTCCCTTCTTGACACGCCACGTTGCCTCAGAGAAGGCTACTCAGGCGCTTCGCCGGGCTTGTACCAGCACCTGCTCGCGGGCCCCACCGGTCGCGAGCTTGACAGACCACATGCGCGGGCCCGATCCTCTTGAGATGCCCGCTGCGCTGCACCGGAAACAGCCGTGAAGGAGGTCAAGCTCTCCGCATCGGATCTGCCGGTCGATTCGGGTTCGTTCCTGGCCTGCTTGGCGACGATCCTCGAGCTGCCCCTCGTGTCGATGCCGGACCTGAGCTCCGACGAGGATCCCGCCACCGGGTGGACGGTGTCGCGGTGGCTCGGCGAACGAGGTCTCGGCCTGGCGCGGATCGCCGACCCCGTGACGTTCTCCTGGCCCGGGCCGTGGATCGCCCGGATCCGGGCGGCCACGGATCAAGAGCGCCGGTCGGTGGTCATGTTCGGCGTCCCGTCCGGAGTGGTATGGGATCCCGTGGCCGGTCCGGAGGTCGTCCCCAGGCACGGCCAGATCCAGGACGGCTTTCTGGTTGCCGCCGCGGACATCGCGCTGGCGCTGCCGACCCAAGGTGTCGCGCCGTCGGCGTCGGGCACGGTACAGGCGATCTACGTTGCCCCCTCCGCCGGCGAGCCCGCGCGAGCGCTGCGGAGTGCGCACGCCCTGGCAGGACGCGGATTGGCCGGTGACCGGCACGTGGTCGGCACGGGCACGTTCCCATCCGGCCTGGCGGGAAGCGCGCTGACGCTGATCGAGGGCGAGGTCTGCGATTCGTTTGATCCACCTCTACCGGCCGACGCCCACCGGCGCAATGTCGTCACCCGAGACATCGAGCTCAACGGCCTGGTGGGACGAGAGTTCACGATCGGGCAGGTGCGCTGTCGTGGCCGGCGGCTGTGCGAGCCATGCACCGTGATGCAGGGATACGCCGGGCGTTCGGTCCTGCGCGCGCTGGTGCATCGCGGTGGACTGCGGGCCGACATCCTGCAGGACGGGGAGTTCGTCGTCGGCGACGAGCTCCGGGTCACCGCCTAAGCGTGATCTGGTGCGGCTGACCCGACTCGGTCCAGTGCAACGTCAGACCGTCGAGGCGCAGCGAATGCTGGTCGATGGTTCCCGTGGCCACGGTTCGAATCGATCCCGCGAGCGTGTGCGGTTTCCCCCGGTGCAGCACGATCGCCTGCAGCAGCAGGCTGGCCGAGCTGGGGGTCGCGGTGTCGATCCAGGCCAGCGCCCCGGCGGAGGAGAGAGCGAACGGAAACGTGGCGCCGGTGGAGACCTTCAGGTGCCGGCGCGTCCTCGCATCGACCACCTCGATCCAGTTCTTGACCGGCGGGCAGCCCGCCGACTGGAACTTGCTGCAGGTCGCCGCCTCTCCCTGGCCGCTGGAGTCCTGAGCGGCAACGTAGGTCCCCTTGATCTGGAAGCCGAACACCGAGTCGTTGGCCGGGTACTCGCCCTGACCGAGTGAATTCTGCCCAATCGCGACCTTGGCGCCAGCGGGACGCAGGCAAGCGTAATAGGTGCTCAACGGTCCCCCCAGCGCGTCGCTGCCCGTGGCCGCCTGGTACACCAGGACTCGCGGCTTGACGGCGAGCGCGTGCTTGCGGTGTGAGTTGCACGAGCCGGTGCGGTTTGACGTCGCCGAGGCCGAAGCGACCATCACAGAGCCGAGCAGTCCTCCCGCGGTAACCAGAACCAGGAGTCTCCGCAGCACCGGAACACCCTACAGAAGGGGGCGCCCTCCCGGCAAGGTTGACAGCCACGGCCGGGTCGACTTGGCTCTAAGTGAGAGTTCCCAGCGCCACGGGTACCACCCGCTCGGCGCCGGCACGCCGCAGCTGACCGCCGACCATGGCCAGCGTCCAGCCCGAGCTGCGCCGGTCGTCGAGCAGGACGCCTGTGCCCGGCGGTGGTGTCGCCACCACCTTGAACGCGCCACGGACATTGGCCGCCTGCATCGCGGCGTTCGCCATGTCCCGCTGGGGCGGCCGCGGCTCCTTGCGCTCGACGAGCCTGACCAGCGGCACGCCGAGCTCGGCAGCGAGACGCTCGGCCAGCCCGACCAGCACATCACCGAGTCGCACCGAGGGCACCGTGGTGATCCAGGCCACGGGCCGGCCTGCCCCGGCCGCTGCCGCCGGACCTCGTAGGAGGTCCGCCAGGCCGATCACGACCTCCTGGTCGAAGACGCCTTGACTCAGTCCGCGGTCCACTGCCGGCCACCAGCCGCCGTCGCCGAACCGGGCCAGCGCCCACCCGGGGTCGATTCTCGCGTCCTCGGGGATCTTGCGCATCGTCCCAGCGGCGTCGGGCGCCATCTTCTTGACCTCGAGCTCCAGCGGCCGGGAGCGCAGGTGACGCTCGGCGCGCTCCACCAGCGCCGGATCGGGAGGCTGGTCGAACCGCGGGGTGGTGCACACCGAGCAACGACCGCAGTCTTGGGCCCCGGACCCCGCGTCGTCGAGTTCCTCCTGCAGGACCCGCATCAGGCAGCGGCCGTCGGTGCCGAACGCGGCCATGGCCTCCTGCTCGGCGCGACGCAGCGCGGTGACCTGCGCGTAGCGCTCAGCGTCATACGTCCACTCGGCGCCCGTCACGCGCTGCCAGCGCGAGCCGTCACGGGTCACGGCGCCCTCGACGTCGAGGATCTTCAGCATCGCCTCGATCCGACCCATGCCCAGGTTCACCACCGCCATCAGCTCACGGGTGCTGCGCCCGGTCCTCCCGGCGGACTCGAGCTCGTCGAGGACGGCGGTGACCCGCTCGCGATCGGGGAAGGCCTGCTCGATGAAGAAATCCTGGATGCGGCGATCCTCGCCCCCACGCAGCAGGACGATGTCGGCGTGGTCCACGCCGCGTCCGGCCCGACCGACCTGCTGGTAGTAGGCGACCACCGAGCCCGGTGCCTGGTAGTGGACGACGAATGTGAGATCGGCCTTGTCGTAGCCCATGCCCAGCGCGCTGGTGGCGACCACCGCCTTGATCTCGTTGCGCAGCAGGCGCTCCTCGGTGGCGATCCGGTCCGCGTTGTCCTGCTCGCCGCTGTAGGCCAGCGCCGAGATCCCGTTGTCGTTGAGAAACGCGCTCACCTGCTCGGCGTCGCGCTTGGTCAGCGTGTAGACGATGCCCGATCCGGGGAGGGGAGCCCGTCCGTCCGTACCGCCGCCGAGATGCTCCACCAGCCACGCGAGCCGCTGCGCCGGCCGCGGCAGGGACAGTGTCTCCAGCCGCAGGCTGGTCCGCGCCAGCGGGCCTCGGTAGGAGCGCAGTGGTGCGCCGTCGGGGCCGGTCAGCTGCTCGAGGACATCGCCCACCACCCGATCGTTGGCCGTGGCCGTGGTGCCGAGCACGGCCACCTTGGGGGGCAGGGCATCGAGCATGTCCTTCACGCGGCGGTAGTCGGGCCGGAAGTCGTGTCCCCAGTCCGAGATGCAGTGTGCCTCGTCGATCACCAGCAACCCCACCGAAGCGGCGAACAGCGGCAACATGGTGTCGCGAAAGCGCGGGTTGTTCAGCCGCTCGGGACTGATCAGCAGGAGGTCGACCGTGCCCGCGGCGAGCCGGGCGCGCACATCTTCCCACTCCTCGCGGTTGGTGCTGTTGATCGTCCAAGCGCGCAGCCCCAGGCGCCGTGCAGCCGCTATCTGGTTGCGCATCAGCGCCAGCAGCGGGCTGACGATCAGGGTCGGACCGGCGCCGGCCTCGCGCAGCAGCGCGGTGGCGACGAAGTACACGGCCGACTTTCCCCATCCCGTCCGCTGTACGCAGAGGACCCGTGCGCGCTCCACTACGACATCTCTGATCGCCTCGAGCTGGCCCGGGCGGAACTCGGAACTGTCCTGCGCGGTCAGAGTGCGCAGCCGCGCCAGCGCGCTCTCGGCGAAATGCTCTGGAGCAAGTTGGTCGCTGCGTTGGACTGACAAGGTTTTCAACATAGACACCGGCGGCGCGGAGCGTAGGATGCCGCTGTGAAGGTCTTTGTCACGGGTGCCAGTGGCTTTGTCGGTCACGCCGTTTGCGCGGAGCTGCTCGCGCGCGGGCACCACGTCTCGGCGTTGGTGCGGCGGGCCGACTCCGAGCCGGCCGGAACCACCGCGGTGCTCGGGGATCTCAGCGAACGCGAGGCCCTGGCGAGGTCGCTCGAGGCCACCGAGTCCGACGCCGTTATCCACCTCGCGGCGGAGATCGCCACCCAGCGCGACCCGCGCAAGATCGAGGAGGTCAATGTCGAAGGCACCCGCCGGTTGCTGGCCGCTTGCCGCGACGCCGCGGGTGCGCCCGGAGCGGCTGGGAAGAGCGAGACGGGTGCGATCCGGTTCATATTCGTCTCCACCGTCGTCACCGGTGATGCCGGTGGGGCGGTGCTCGACGAATCCTCGCGCCTTCCCGTCCAGACCGAGTACGGACGCTCCAAACAGCGGGGTGAGGCCCTGGTGCGCGAATCGGGCGTGCCGGGAGTGATCATCCGTCCCAGCCACGTCTACGGAGCCGGCGGCTGGTACGCCGAGGAGATCGTCAAGCGCCTGCGCCAACCGGGACGGCTGGCGGTGGTCGGCTCGGGTCAGAACTGGTGGGACGTGGTTCGCGTCGAGGATGTCGCGACCGCCTGTGTCACCGCCGCCGAGAGCGCACGGGCCGGCTCGCTCTATCACGTCGTCGACGATGAGCCGGTCCGCTACCACGATTTCGTGGCGATGACGGCGCACGCCCTCGGCGTCGGACCACCCCGCCATGTCCCGGCGTGGCTGGCGCGCCGGGTCGCGGGCGGCGACCCGGTGGCCGCGGTCACGCGTTCGGCCCGCAGCTCGAACCGGCGCATCAAGGACGAGCTCGGGTGGGCGCCGCGTTACGCCACAGCGAGCGCCGGGGTGCCCGACGCGGTGGCTCGGCTCCGCGCTGTGGCATAGCGCGGCTTCGCGGGCCCGACCCACGTCCCAGAGAACGCGGTCAGCGCCGGCGTCAGGGCCAAGCGAGCGAGCCGATCTCTGGACATTGGGCTAAAGCGCAACCAGGTCCAGGCGGACATCATGGCTGATGCCCGAACCCGTCTCAGAGGGGAGTTTTCAGATGAGTCCCAACCGTACTCAGGCGTACCGACGGGTCATCCAGACTCTCGATGAGCTGGGACCGACCAAGCTGCTGGCCGGCGAGCAGGACCGGATCCGCTCTGCCGCCGACAACCTGATCTTCAGCTCCGATCTGCTCGAGGATGTGGCGGCACAGGAAGCCCTGGACGACGCGGGCCGTCTCTGTCGCGCGCTCGTCGAGAGCGGCCGCTGGGAGCAGGTCACGGCCACACGCCTGGCCGACAACCTCTACGCATGTGGTCCCGAACTCTCGGCCGAGCTCAGGGCCGCCTGACCTCAGCGCGCCGCCGGCACCTCGGCGATTCGCCGATGCAGCGGTGAGCGGCCGCGTTTGCCGGCCGGCTCGATGACCGCCAACGTACGCAGGCAGTAGGCGGTGCGCTGGGCCAGTAGCGTGGTGCAGCCGAGTCGCGAGGCGAGCTCGGCCGTGCTGAACGGCTCGCGCGGAAGGCCGGGGAGCACCCTGAGGACGTCGTCGACGTCGCGAAGCTCCACATGCTCGATCACGTCCACGAGCCGTCGCTCGCCGGGATCTCGCCGGCGCCGACCTGAGGTGTCGGGGCGGACGGCGCGGAGGTGATCCTCGCGTAGCAGCAGCACCTCGATCGTCAGGTTCGGGTGGGTCAGCAGCGCGGGAAAGGCCACCAGTCGATCGAACACCTCGATCGCGGTGGCGCGCTTGGGCGAGCGGCGGATCGAGGCGATCTGGCCGTGCTCGTCGACGCGCACGATCCGGCGCTCCGCTGCGACCGGATACACAATGCGGATCCGGTGATCGTCGAGCAGGGCATCGAGCTTGGCGCCCAGAGCCCCGAAGCCGCCCGTCTGGACCTCTACCAGCTCGCCGTCGCTGCGCACCAGGTCGATCACGAATCGCCCGACCGGCACTTCCACGCGATCTCCGGGCTTGGACAGGAGGACCTTGACCGCGGCGTGCAGCCGACCCTCTCGCAGAACCCCGATGGTCGGCAAGACGCACAGGCTAGAGGGACGCGCGGCGAGAGCATTCGAGCCGGTTGCACCGATCGGCTGCGCTTCCCGGCCGCCCAGGCGCGAAGATGACGGGGTGAGGGCAAGTCTCGTCAGTCCGGTTCTGGTCGGGCGTCGCGCCGAGCGCCAGGCGCTCGAAGCGGCGCTGAGCCGGACCATCGCGGGTCGGTCGGCGGTGGTCATCGTCGGAGGTGAGGCAGGGGTCGGCAAGTCGCGTCTGGTGCAGGACTTCTCCCGCCGTGCGGCCGAGGAGGGGGTCCGCGTGCTGGTGGGTGGATGCGTTGAGCTGGGCGGGGGAGGTACGCCGTTCGCGCCGCTGATCGAGGTGCTGCGGACTCTGGCGGCATCGCTGGACCCCGACGCGCTCGATGCGCTGCTGGGTCCCGCCCGTACCGAGATCGCCCGCCTCCTGCCCGAGCTCGAGGAGCCGGTGACGCCGGGAGTGAGCGCTGACGACGACGCCTCCCGCGTGCCCGAGCTGGTGCTCGGCGTGATCGGCCGTCTGGCCGCCGATCTGCCCCTCCTGCTGGTCTTCGAGGACGTCCAGTGGGCCGACCGCTCCACCCTTGACCTGGTCGCGCTGCTGGTGCGCGGGCTCGCCGCGAGACGAGTGATGCTGGTGTGCACCGTCCGTTCCGACGAGCTTCACCGCGCCCATCCGTTCCGGCGCCTGGCCGGACGCTGGGAGCAGCAGCGGGTGGCCGAGCGACTGGAGCTCGAGCGCCTCGGCGCCGAGGAGGTGTTCGCTCAGGTCCAGGCGATCCTCGACGAGCGCCCCGATGGAGAGCTGGTGTCACAACTGTTCGAACGCTCGGAGGGAATCCCGCTGTACGTCGAGGAGCTGCTCGGTGCGGTTCGCGATGGCGGGGTCGAGCAGGACTTCCTCCCGCCCTCGTTGCGTGACGTCCTGCTGGCCCGCGCCGATCTGCTCTCCGAGGGGGCTCAGCAGGTTCTCCGAACCGTTTCGGCCGCCGGCCGGTGGGCTCCGGATGACCTCCTGGCGGCGGTGTCCGAGATGCCCGACGCCGAGTTCTACGCGGCGCTGCGCGAAGCGGTCGAGCATCAGATGCTGATCGTCGACCCGACCGGGCGTGGCTATGCCTTCCGCCACGCGCTCGCCCGCGCTGCGATCCACGAAGACCTACTGCCCGGCGAGCGCGGCCGGCTGCACCGGATCTTCGCCCAGGCGCTCGAGGACCACCCCGAGCTGGGCGGCCCCGAGCTCGATGCCGCTTCGATGCTGGCGCATCATTGGTTCGCAGCCCACGACCTGCCGCGGGCGCTCCCGGCTTGCGTCAGAGCCGGACATGCGGCGGCGGCGGCCTCGGCCCCGGCGGAGGCGCTACGTCATTTCGAGCTGGCCCTGGAGCTGTGGCCCCAGGTAGCGCAAGCCGCCGAGCGCGCCACGGTGGACCATCCCCATTTGCTCGAGGCGGCCTCGCTGGCGGCCTACCACTCCGGCGCCGGCGAGCGCGCGCTGGCCCTGATCGACGAGGCGCTGGCCGAGGTCGGTGATGACGCGGACTTGGAACGACGGGCGCTGATGATCGTGCGGCGGGCCATCATCCTGCGCGACTTCGGTCGTGACGACGAGGGGATAGCGGCGCTGCAGTCGGCGGTGGCGCTGCTGCCCGAGCAGCCACCCAGTCGTGCCCGGGCTCAGGTCCTGTCGGCCTTGGCCACCGCGCTGCTTCGCGCCGATAACTTCGAGGGTTGCCGGTTCTACGCCGAGCGTGCCCTGGAGGCGGCCACGGTGGTCGGCGCGCTCGGTGTCGAACTGGACTCCCGGATCGACCTCGGCTACTCCCTGGTCTATGTGGGCCAAGTGGACGGGGGCCTGGCGATGCTGGCCGAGGCCGGGGAGCGCGCGACGCGGGCAGGGCTCGACGTGATCTCGTTGCGCGCGCGGATCAACCACTCCGACTTGCTGCTCATGCTGTCGCGCCACGATGAGGCCGTCCGCACCGCCGAGGAGGGCAGGATGCTCGCCGAGCGGGCTGGACTGGCGCGGACGATCGGGGCGTTCCTGCGCGGCAACCAGGTGGAGGGACTGCTGCGTTCCGGGCGCTGGGACGCGGCCCTGGACCTCTCCACGCCGGGCGCCGAGGCAGGCGGGGTGTTCGCCGGCACGCTGCTGCTGCTGCGGGCCGAGTTGCACGTGCTGAGAGGCGATAGACCCGAGGCGGAAATCGAGCTCCGTGCCGCCCGGGGACAGCTACGCGACACCACCGCGTCGCAATTCGCATTCCCCCTGGCGATCGTCGAGGCGGAGATCGCGCGGAGCCGGGGCGAGCTCGATGTCGCCCGCGACGTTGTACAGCGTGCGCTCTCGGCCGGGGAGCAGGGGGACAGTGACCGCTACCGGTGGCCCCTGCTGTGGCTGGGTACGCGGCTCGCCGCCGACCACGGGCTCGCCGGGGGCGGCGACGCAGGACCGGGCGACGGGAACGGCCGTTTCGAGGCCGAAGAGCTCCGTGAGCGGGCTGAGAGCATGCCGCAGCGCACGCCCTCGGATCTCGCCCATCGAGCCCTCGTCTTCGCCGAGCATGCCCGCCTGCGGGGCGCAGAGGAGACAGACCGCTGGGCCGCTGCGGTCCGCGCCTGCCGGGCCATCAACGAGCCGTTCCCGCTCAGCTACGCGCTCCTGCGACAGGCCGAGGCGCTGAGCGCGGCGGACCACGCAGAGGCGGCCGGCGCGTCGCTGCGCGAGTCCCTCGGGCTGGCTGAGCAGCTAGGCGCGCAGCCACTGGTGCGGGAGGCGCGGGAGCTGGCCCAGCGTGCCCGTCTGACGCTCGAGGAGACCCGAGCGGACGACCCGGACTCCGACGTAGCCAGTGGGCGATCCGGCCGTGGTGCGACGCACGCGCACGACGAACTCACCCGGCTCGGTCTCACCAGCCGCGAGCGCGAGGTTCTGACCCTGATCGCCGAGGGACGCTCCAACGGGGAAATAGCCGAACGGCTGGTCATCTCGCGCAAGACCGCCAGCGTGCACGTGTCCAATATTCTCGCCAAGCTCGGCGTCAGCACGAGGGTCAAGGCCGCGGCGATCGCGCACCAGCGCGGGTTGCTCGAGCACTGACGGCGCCGCGGGGACTAAGGCACGTCGATCGCGTCTTAGCCGGCGCGACAGCGAAATCTGAGGTAGGCACGGTGCCAAGACAGGGCTTGCGCCCGATGTGCGAAGGGCTGCCTTAGACCCAGACTGGGGTCCGTCACCTTCTATCGATCGGACCCGATATGCCCGCCATCCTCACCGCCGCCGCTTCATCGCTTCGCCAGTACGTCCCGCGTGACCGCCGGTTCCGGCTGCTGCTGACCGCGCTGGCCACATCCAGCGCCGGCGACTGGATCTACAACACCGCGCTGCTGGCGTTCGTGGCCGCCCGCGGAGGCGCCGCCTGGCTGGGCATCGTCACCGCGGCGCGGGCGCTGCCGATCGTCGTGCTCGGCCCGCTCGGCGGAGTGCTGGCCGACCGGCACGACCGGCGCCGGCTGATGTACGGCTCGGACCTCGTCCGCGCGATGACGATGGGCGCCCTGACCGTGGTCGCGCTCGCTGGCCTGCCGCTGTGGCTGACGGCGGTCATCGCCGCGCTGGCCACCGCCGCTGGAAGCGCGCACCCCGCCTGTGTCGCCACCAGCACCCCGCGCCTGGTGTCCGAGGCCGATCTGGCTCGCGCCAACGCCTCCCGGGCCGCCGTCGGCCAGTCCGCGATCGTGGTCGGCCCGGCGCTCGGTGCCCTCCTGTTGGTGTTCGCCTCTCCTGCGGCCGCGTTCGCCATCAACGCCGCGACCTTCGTCGCCTCGGCGGTTGCCATCGCCGCGATCCGCTCGGACAGCGCATTTGCTCCCTCTGCCCATGACGCGGATGCCAAGCCCGACACGCGCGCCGAGCTGCGCGCCGCCGTTGACGCTCTGCGGGCAGCTCCTGAGGCACTGCGCCTGGTGGCGGCGGATCTCACCTGCAGCGCCGTCTACGGCGCCGAAAGCGTGCTCCTGGTGATCGTCGGTCACCGGGTCGGCGCCGGCGCCGCGGGGTACGGGATCCTTCTCGGCGCCTACGGATTGGGTGGCGTGCTGGGGGCCCTGCTCGCCGGCCGCAGCCAGTCGAGCTGGCGCCGCGTCCTAGCCGCCGGGCTCCTGGCCCTGGCGCTGCCGCTGCCGCTGTTGGGGATCACCACCTGGCTGCCCGCCGCCGCCGCTCTGGCCTTCTGCGGTGGACTCGGCGGCGTCGTCGCCGAGGTTCTCGGCGACACGGTGCTCCAGCGCGTCCTGCCCGAACACGTCCTGGGGCGGGCGTTTGGCCTGGTGATCCCGCTCAGTCTCAGCGGCATCGTCCTGGGGGCGCTGATCGCCGGTCCGCTGTACCTGATGCTCGGCCTGCCCGGCGCCATGACCGCCATCGGCGCCGCAGTGCTCGTGGTCCTGGTGTGGATCTCGGCCCCGCGCTCGGGCCTGGTTGCCGCCCGCGTGGCATGCTGAGGTGTGCATGACCGATCACTCGTCTCATCCCGACGCCGGCTTCAGCGATCCGCTGGAGCTCGTGGTCGGATGTGAGTTCGAATGTGAGGCCGCCCTGAGCGTCGAGGCGATCGTCCAGGTGGCTCCGTTCGGGCAGTCGGCGGTGACCATGCGGCGCGAGCAGTGGGACGGGGCTGGGGGCCACCATGGCTACGTCGACCGATACGGAAACCGCTGCGAGCGCTTCAGCCTGTCGCCCGGTCGCTACCGGATCGCCTATGAGGCGGAGCTCTCCTTGGCCGCGCCGGCGGACCGGATCGAACCCGACCTACCCGAGACGCCGGTGACCGAACTGCCCGACGAGACGCTGAACTTCGTCATGCCCAGCCGGTTCTGCCTCCCAGACGAGCTCGGCCACGATGCCTGGCAGCGATTCGGCACCACCGCTCCGGGTTGGGGTCGGGTGCAGGCAATCGTCGACTTCGTCCATTCCCATCTGGAGTTCGTCCCCGGCTCGTCAAATCCATGGACCACCGCCGCCGACGCATACCGCGCGGGGCAGGGAGTGTGTCGTGATTACGCCCACCTCGCGATCACCTTCTGCCGGGCTCTGAACATCCCCGCGCGGTACGTGTTCGGCTACATCCCGGACATCGGGGTACCGGTGCCCGAGGAGGCGATGGACTTCGCGGCCTGGTTCGAGGCCTATCTGGACGGAAGCTGGCACACGTTCGATGCCCGCAACAACACGCCACGGATCGGGCGCGTGGTGGTGGGGCGTGGACGCGACGCGGTCGATGTCGCGCTGATCACGTCGTTCGGCCCTCTCGCCCTGACGGGCTTTCAGGTCCACGCCGACCGGGCGCAGCCCACGCCGGTCTGAACCCCGCAGGCCAGATGGGGGCGGCGGACACGGGGGATGCGCTTGGTACCACGCTGAGCCGGACGGGCGTCGCGCTTCGTACCACGCTTAGCCGGGCGGTCGTCGCGATGGCTCTGCTGCTCACGGCCTTCCCGGCTGCGGCGGGCGCGGCCTCGCCGTGGCCGTCGATGCGCCACGACACGCACAACACCGGGCGAACCGATGTCGCCGCCGCCTACCACGGTGATCGACCGTGGTTCTTCGCCACTGGCCGGGGGCTGTTCATCACCCCGGTGATAGGGGGCGACGGCACGATCTACTTCGGCTCGGCCGACCATCGCTTCTACGCGCTGGGCCCCGATGGCCGCCTGCGCTGGAAGTTCACCACCGGAAACATCATCGACGCCGCGGCGGCGCTGGATCGATCCCAACGCACGGTGACTATCGGCTCCGGAGATGAGAGCCTCTACCGGCTGAGCACCAATCCCCGCCCCCTCACGCGCCGCCGGCGGATCATCTGGCGCTATCACGCCACGCTGAAACCGCCGGCCGGCCAGTTGGTCGACTGGTGGGAGGGGGACATCGGCTATGGACCGGACGGGAACCTGTTCACCGGCAACACCGGTGCGGTGGCCTACTCGTTCACGGCGTCGGGTCGGCTGCGATGGACCTTCCGGGCGGGCAACTCCGTCTGGACCATGCCCGCATTCGGTCCCGGCGGGGTCACCTACTGGGGTTCGGTGGACCGCTCCATCTACGCGCTGGGCCCGACCGGCCAGCAGCTCTGGAGCCGGCCCACGCTTGGCTTCGTGACCTCATCGCCGGCGATCGGCAGCGATGGGACGGTGTACATCGGGTCGTTTGACTCGAGTCTGTACGCGCTGGACCCGGGCACCGGCGTCCCCCGGTGGACGTTCCCCACCCACGACTCGATCTACAGCTCGCCGGCCCTGGGGCAGAGCCCCCGCGGCCAGACGAACGCGGTCTACGTTGCCTCCACCGACGGGTCGGTCTACAAGCTCAGCCCCTCAGGCCGGTTGCTGTGGAGCTATGACACCGGCGAGGCGATCCGCTCTTCGCCGGTGCTGGGCGCCGCCCCCGGCGGCCGCGGGGAGATCGTCTACGTCGGTTCGTCCAATGGATCGTTGTACGCGCTGGACGCGCGCACCGGCCGGAGGCGGTGGTCCTTTGACACCGTCTCCGCCGACCCGATCCTGCGTGACCGCCATCAGCTCAACAGCTCTCCGGCGCTCGGTCGCACCGGGGCGTATATCGGCAGCGAGGACGGCCGTCTGTGGTACATCCCCTATGACTACTGCCTGCACCACCGCGATCTGCGCTGCTCCACCGCCGCCGGCGAGCCGTACGCGGCCAACCTGTCGCGGGTATTCCCGGTCACGGCCGGCGGGACGACCGAGAGCCATGGCGCTGGCGTGCCGCTTCCCGGCTCGGCCACCATCGGGGCCCGGCTCGTCGTGCGCCGAGGCGGCAGGACGATCAACGCGGCGATGATCCCGGCTCCCACCGCCGCCGCCCTGGTCCGTACCAGTCCGCATTTCAGCTTCCGGGCGCAGCTCTCGGGGGACGGTCGCTACATCTTCATCACTCCGAGATCGTTTCTGGCACCGGACGCCACCTACCGCGTCACCGTCGCGGGACGCTGGGGCGCCGACGGAACGCGCGAGGCGGACTGGACCCTGCCGGGCACCTGGAAGCGGTTTGGCCGCTTCTCGGACCGTTTCAGGTTTCACACCGCCCCGGCGCTCCCCTCACTGCCCCTGAGCGCCGGGCCCGACCGGGTCAGCGCGTTCGAGCTGCGGCGGTTGGCCGTGCCGCTGCCGGCGTTTCTGCCTTCGGTCAACCAGATCGGGTTTGACAGCTACGTGCTGCTCGTGGGGGCGATCCGCGGTCGGCCGGCCGGATGCCGGCGGCACCGGCTCGATCCTGCTGTGGGCGACCCAGGCCCGGCAGGGCGCGAGGGGCACGTACGCGGCCGACCCCAAGGGCACCCTGGTGTTCCCCCTGGCCGGGACGTACCGGGGCAACACCGTGCGAGTGGGCGTCAGCCGCGCCACCCTCACCTTCAGCTTCGGGACGGTGCCGCTGCAGACCCTGAAGCTGGGTTTTGCGCTCGGGCCGGGGATGCAGGCCCAACCCGGCGCGAGCCTCTACGCGCAAGCCCAGTGTGATCAGGTTCCCAACTACGGCAAGGCGACCTTCCTGACCGGCGTCTGCAACGCAGCCGGGACCCTGGCCGCCTCCGGCACGTTCATCACCAGCGCCTATCCGGGCGCCGGTGACGCCGATCGCCGACCCGCCGGGGTTTCGGTCAGCTCGGTCCGGCTGGACGCGCCGGCCGCGACGCGGGCCGGCTCGGTGACGGCTCGGCTCGCGTTCCGTCGTGGCATCCGCTACCGGACGGCCGATCATCGGATCGGCCTGCTGCTCGTGGACGGCGGCGGCCGACCGCTGGGGCTCGACTACACCGACCAGCGCACGGTGATCAACACCGCCGGGAACATCGCCGGCGTGCGCCTGCAGCTCCCCGCCGGCACCGCGCTGCCACGGCGGGTGCGCGTCTATGTGCTGTCTGACGTGTTCCCGCTCTATACGCGGCGATTGCGCTGACCCGCGGCGCTGGCGTCAGCCCCGGTCGCGGCTCGCGCCCAGTGCCATCGCCGCCGCCACCACGAAGGACGCCCCGCGACGGTCCCCGATCAGCCCCGGCTCCATCCGGTTCATCACATAGGCGACGGTCAGCCGGGCATCGAGGTCGTTGAACACCAGTGAGCCTCCATACCCGCCCCAGGCGCAGGAGCGCGGGCCCATCGGCATCGTCTCGCTGGCCAGGCCGTAGCCCATGCCGAACCGCAGCGGCACGTTCAGGACCAGGTCGGTGCCGTTGGCCTGCTCCTCGAAGATCGTGGCGACTCCCTCCGGCGAGAGCAGCCGGGTGCCGCGAGCCTCGCCGCCGCAGGCCACGATTGACTGGATCGCGGCGACCGAGCGGGCGTTGCCGTGCCCGTTGGCGGCCGGGATCTCGGCGCGCTGCCACCACTTCTCGGCGGTCAGCTCGCCGGTGATCGGTGGATTGGTGAGCGTGCGCACCCCCAGGCCACCGCCGCGCTCGATCGCCACGTCGCTGCGAGGTGGCGGGATCAGCGGCGCCAGCCGTGCGTCGGCCGACGGCGGCAGGCCGATGTGAAAGTCGGCGCCGACGGGCTCGGCAGCGGTCTCCCGGAAGAACTGGCCCAGTGAGACCCCGGTAATCCGGCGAACCACTTCGCCGACGAGAAAACCCTGGGTGACGGCGTGATAGCCCGACCGGGTGCCGGGCTCCCACCACGGAGCCTGCGCCGCCAGCAGGGATGTGCAGCGATCCCAGTCGGCGAGGTCCTCGGCGGCCAAGCTCTCCTCCCAGCCCGACACACCGGACGTGTGGCCGAGCAGCGCCCTGACCTCGATCCCGTCCTTGCCGGCCTGGCCGAACTCCGGCCAGTAGCGCGACACCGGCGCGTGCAGGTCCAGCTCCCCGCGGTCGGCCAGGATCAGCGCGCACAGCGCGGTCATGGTCTTGGTGGTCGAGAAGACGTTGACGATCGTGTCGCGCTCCCAGGACTCCGTCCGCGCCGCGTCCTTGTGACCACCCCAGATGTCGACCACGGGCTCGCCGTCGAGGACAACGGCGACCGAGCGCGCCGACATCAAGGCCGCCTTCGAGGTTCTCGGCGAGGACGCGCGCCACGCCACTGAAGCGCTCCTCGTAGACGCCCTCGATCTCCGCCACGTGAAGGCCGGTGGCGCTCAGGCGGGAGGGTTTGCGCTGTCCAGCCAGCGGCGCAGCGCGTTACGGCCAACCAGGGTGACCTCGCCGCTGGGGGCGATCCAGTCGCGGGCACGCAACTCGCCGACGAGTCCCATCGGGTCGCTGGGGCCGGGTCCCTCGCCCTGGGTCCGCAAGACGCTGCTCCCGGGCTCCACCGTCCACCGGCCCGAGTCCAGCGCGCTCAGCGCGAGCCCCTGCTCTTCGGTGGGCAGATCGAGCGGGTGGGGTCCGCCGGTGCGAGCCGGGGGGTCGGTCGTCGCTTCCGTGGGGCCCGGACCCCAAGGAGACACGTTGTGAGGAAAGTTCACGCCCTGGCCGCTCAGCCAGCGGCCTGCGGTTTCGGCCAGTTCCCGGGCGCGCTCGGGGTCGACACCAATCGCCTCGGCGATGTGTTCGATATCGAGCTGGGTGATCCGCTCGACCGATTGACTCACCTCGCGCGCGATCTGGCGAAGTCGTTCCTCGAAGCTCTCAGGGCCATGCTCATCGTCGCTCATAGCCCCAGATCATGGCACGCCCGATGTGCGGGCGGACCGGCCATCACTCAGCGCCCCAGGCGCTCTTCCTCCTTGACGGTCCGCTCCGCGGTCGGGAGCGCCTCCAGCCGGCCGTCGGGAATCGGCTCGCCGCTCTCGATCGAGAGGCCATAGGTCCCGGCCTCGAGACGGGCTTCAGCGCGCTCGATCGCCCCGAGCTGCTTGCGCAGCTCCTCGCTCCGGCCGGCGTCGAACTCGTCCTGGTAGAGATCCTCAGAGCCCCTATCGCCGGGTTCGTAGCGATCATCACCCTCCAGGGGGCCCTCCCCCTCGAGGGCTGCGATGGCGTCCTCGACGCGTTGACGCTCGCGTGTCAGCAGTTCACGGGCGCGATCGGAGTCCATGCCGTGCACCCTATCTGGTCACGCGTGTCCGCCGGACCCACGCTGCTCAGCGCGAGGCGGCGTCGATCCCGCGCGCTACACCCCGGGCCAGAGGCGGCGCGAACCGCGCCAGCCACCACATCACCCATGCCTCCGCGCTCACGGGCATCACGGCGCGGTTGAGCTGCACGGCGCGCAGGATGCGCCCGGCGACGCGGTCAGGGGTGTAGTTGCGGCGCTGGTACAGCGCAACGATCCGCTCGCGCTGACCCTCGGCAGCTCCGCGCAGGCGGCTGTTGCGGGTGATGGGCGTGTTGATCAAACCCGGGCAGATCGCGCTCACCCCGATCCGGTGCGGCCGCAGCTCCACGCGCAGCGCCTCGGAGATGCCGAGCACGGCGAACTTGGTCGCCGAGTAGGCGGCCAGCGAGGGATTTGCGAAGTAGCCGGCCGCGGAGGAGAGGTTCACCACGTGTCCGCCCTGGCCGCGCTCGACCATCGCCGGGACGAAGAGATGGCAGCCGTGCACTACGCCCATCACGTTGATCGGCACGATCCAGTCCCAGTCCTCCAGCGGCGTCTCCAGGAAGCTGGCCCCGAGCCCCACCCCCGCATTGTTGACCAGCAGGTCGACTGCCGCGACGCGGTCGTGGACCACCGCTGCGAACGCCTGCATCTGTCCGCGGTCGGCGACATCGACGGTTCGCGCCAGCACCTCGACGCCGATGCGCTGAGCCTCGCTCTCGGTCTTGGCCAGGCCGGCCTCGTCGACGTCGCAGATGGCCAGGCTCGCGCCCCGCTGTGCACACAGCAGAGCTGTGGCGCGCCCGATCCCGCTTCCGGCGCCGGTCACCAGGGCGAGCTTGCCGTCCAACCGTTCCACGTTCATGTCGCGACCATAGCCTCAGAGCACCCACACGGTTGCGGCGTCGCCATCGCGCCAGATTCCCCGCGGCATCGCCGCGGTCAGGTAGGGCATGGCCACACGCCCATGCGAGTCGATCGCGATGAGTCCGCCCGACATCTCCAGCCCGGCGACCTCGGCGAGCGCCGCCGTGGCCGCCGCGTCGATCTCGCTCCCCTGCGCCACATGCGCGGCGACCGTACGCGCGGAGCCGCAGCGGATGAACGCTTCACCGTCTCCGGTACAGGAGATCGCGGCGTGGTGGTCGGCCCAGGTGCCGGCGCCGATGATGGGGCAGTCGCCCACCCGGCCCGGAGGCTGCCCCTGGATCCCGCCCGTCGACGTGCCGGCGGCCAGCCCCCCGCCGGCGTCCCGGCAGACCGCGCCGACGGTCGCCTGGTCGCCTCCGCCCGGGCCGAGTGCAGGCGACCCGGCGGGCCGGTTCTTGAGGCGCTGACGCTGGCGTTCGGTGATGAAGTAGCTGTTGGGGCGCTGCTCGGCTCCCTCCCGCTCGGCCCACGCGTCGGCAGCGTCGCCGACCATCAGCACCTGCGGCGAGCTCAGCACCGTTCGGGCGGCGACGATCGGGTACCGGGTGCGGCGGATCGCCGCCACGGCGCCCGCCGCGCGATCGGGGCCGCGCATCAGCGCCGCGCTCATCTCGACCGTACCGTCTGAGCAGAGCGCCGAGCCGCAGCCGGCATTGAAGAGTTCAAAGCGCTCCATCACGATGATCGCCCCCTGCACGGCATCGATCGCGTCGCCCCCCGCCGCCAGCGTGGCCTGCGCCTCCGCCAGCGCTTCGAGCAGGGCGTGACGGCACTCCGGCTCGCGCTCGACCAAGTCTGCGGAGCGCGCTCCCGCGCCTGCGTGGATCACCACCACGGATTCGCACCGGCCGCTCACCGCGTCATCGTCGCACGGGTCACAGCCGCATCGCCACCAGCCCGGCCGCGAGCAGCACCAGCGCCATCCACAGGCTCGACAGCGCGCCCTCCAGCGGCGTGGCCAGCCGGGCGGTGGTCAGCGGCACCTGGCGGCCGTCACGAAGCCTTTGCGTCCCGGTCACTTCGGTTGTGCGCCGGCGCAACTCCCGCGCCGGCGTGCTGAGCCGGCGCTGGGCCACGCTCAGTAGACAGCAGGCACCCGTCACCAGCAGCCCCGCCGGGTGGATCGCCAGCGAATTGACGAAGTATCCCGTGAAGGCGGGAAACCCGCCCCAGGCCACGGCAAACCAGGTGTCGGAGTGAAAGCGCCCGCCCATCAGCTCGAGGTTGTAGGCGAGGGCCAGGAATGCCCCCACGACGACCAGCGGCGCCAGCAGCGGCGAGACGATGAAGACGCCCGCCACTCCGATCGCCACCGCTCCGGTCAACCCCGCGGCCGCCAGCGCGATCAGCGTCCGCCGCTTCAGCGCCGTCTGCAGCGGCCGGCCCCGCATCTCGTCGAGCGCGTGGGCACTCACCCCAACCGCGAGCAGGAACGCCCCCAGCGCGGCTCCCAGGCGATCGGCGTGCACGACCGGGGCAGCGGCCGCCCCGAGCGCGACGTAGCTGAGATGCCATGCCGTGTAGGGCGGGTGCAGGAGCGTGACGAGGTCACGCCACCCGCCGGTCCGCAGGGCGTAGAACGCCGGCCGCTCGTATTCACGCTGCGGCGTCGCCGCCCCTAAGCCCCCACATCACCACGCCGGCGCCGAAGCTCGGGCGCTGCTCGCGGACATTGGTGATCCCGGCGGAGCGCCACAGCCGGGGGAGATCCGGCTCGCCGGCATGGAACGCCTCGATGTTCGGGCCCAGAAACCGACCCACCTCGACCCACGCCGAGGACACCAGGCGACCCAGCGCGGGGAGCCCGACCCGGGTGTGCACGCGCCACAGGGCCCGCAGCAGGGGCGCCTCCGGCACGCCGAACTCCACCATCCCGATCAGGCCTCCGGGCTTGACCACCCGGGCCAACTCCCGCATCGTCGCCTCGCGGTCATCGACGTAGCGCAGCAGGTAGGTGAACGTGAGCGCGTCGAACTCGGCGTCGGCGAACGGGAGCTGCTCGGCTTCACCGCGGACGAAGGTGACCCGGTCGGCCAGCCATCCGAGCTGATCGAGCCGGCTCCGGGCTGCGCCGAGCATCGCCTCGCTCTGATCGAGGCCGACCACCTCGGCCCCGCGCTGCGCGAGCTCGAACGCCACCAGGCCCGTGCCCGTGGCCACGTCGAGGATGCGCTGCCCGGGCCGGGGATCGACCGCCGTCACCATCGCGCGCCGCCACCGTGGGTCCTGGCCAAAGCTGAGTAGCGCTCCCATGCGGGCGTACTGCGCGGGCAGCCCCGCGAACAGCTCGACGGCGTGACGCTTGCGGGGCGTGGAGGAGATGTCTGACGCAGCGGCCATCGGCGCGTGAAGATTACGCGCGGACCGAGCCCGAGGTCCCGACCCTTGACCGATCTATCCGTGCGTGATAGCTTACGGTAAGTGATGACTAACGGAGCTGCCATGTTGACCGCGCTCGGCGATCCCACCCGGCAAGCGATTTTCGAGCGGCTCTCCGACGGCCCCCGTCCGGTCGGCATGCTCGCCGACGGGCTCCCCGTCAGCCGCCCGGCCGTCTCACAGCACCTGAAGGTCCTCAAGGACGTCGGCCTGGTGCTCGACCGGCGCGAGGGAACCCGCCGGCTCTATCAAGTGGACGCGGCCGGCCTGGCCGTCCTGCGCTCGTACCTGGATCAGTTCTGGGAGCGCTCCTTGGCGGCCTTTGAGACAACCGCCCGACAGCACACACAGCAGAAAGGTGAACCACATGATCGAAGCGATTGAGTCGATCCAGCGTGAGATCGTCGTCCCGGTGTCGTCTCCGGAGGCCTTTGAGGTCTTCACCTCCCGCATGACCGATTGGTGGCCGAGCGAACATCACATCGGCAGCGCTCCGATCGAGCAGATCGTGATCGAGCCGCACGAGGGCGGGCGCTGGTACACCCGCCACGAGGACGGCAGCGAGACCTACACCGGCTACGTGCAGGCGTGGGAGCCGCCTCACCGGCTGGTGATCACCTGGCAGATCGGCGCCGACTGGCGCTATGACCCCAAGCTCGTCACCACGGTCGAGGTGCGTTTCGAGGCCGAGGCGCCGGATCGCACCCGGGTGCGACTGGAGCACCGTGATCTGGAGCGGTTCGGCCCCGAGGCCGAGCGCATGCGGCAGATGTTCGAGGGACCCGGTGCCTGGAACGCCACGCTGGCCGCGTTCTCCGCGGCATTCGGAGCCGCGCCGTGAAGGCCGTCGTGCTCTACGAATCGGCCGACAACGTCCGGACCAGGGCACCGCTCCACTATGCCGCCCACAGCGCCCGCATCGAGGCGTTCCACGCTCGCGGCGAGTTGCTGATGGTCGGCACCTTCGGCGATCCCCAGGCCGAGGGCTCAATGGCCATCTTCGCCTCACGGGACGGCGCCCAGGAGTTCGTGGACGGGGACCCGTTCGTGCTCGAGGGGGTCGTGAAGGGCTGGCAGATCCGGGACTGGAACGAGATCCTGATGCCCTCGGCATAAGGGCTAGCCGGGCCGGAAACGAGATCCCGATGCCCTCAGCCTGACTACGGGTAGCGCTCCGGTCGCATCACCACACGGCGGTGGGGGACAATTGCATCGGTGACGACCTCAGGGGGAATCGGCCGACTTCTGCGCGGACATACCCCGGTGGTCGGGGCCGTGCTGATCGTGGTCGGCGTCGCGGTCGCCGATGCGGTGGTCACCGGCGACATGGTGCTCATCAGTTTGCTGATCGTCGGACCGTTGCTCGGTGGGCTGACCGCTTCACCGGTGGCGACACGGCGCGTGGCCGCCCTGGCGGTGATCATCGCGGCCGGCTCCTTCGCGTGGGACCACACCCTGGGATCGTGGCGGTATTGGGTTCCCCTGAGCGTCGTTGTGATGGGCTCGGTGTTCGCTGCGGTGATGGCTACCTACCGGCAGCGGCTCGGTGCTGACGCCGATCGGATGCGCGCGCTCTCGGAGGAGCTATCGAGCGCGGAGCACCAGTTGCAGGGGATCCTCGCCGCCGTCGACGCCGCCGTGACCGTGCGTGACATCAACGGCCGCATGGTCTACGCCAACCAGGCCGCCGCTGACCTGCTCAAGCTGCCCGACCCCGAGAGCGTCATGTCCGAGCCGCCCGGCGGGCTCATGGAGCGCTTCGATGTCTATACCGAAGACGGCGAGCCGGTCGAGCTGGCGGACCTGGGGGGCTCCCGGGTGCTGGCGGGTGAGCGCACGCCGGCGCCGATGGTCGTCCGCAACGTCGTCAGGGCGACGGGCGAGGAGCGGTGGCTGCTCAACCGGGCCACCGCGGTCACCGACGCCAACGGGAGGGTGGTAATGGCGGTCAACCTGATTGAGGACATCACCGACACCAAGCGCAGCGAAATCGCCCAGCGCCTGTTGGCCAGGACGGCACGGACGCTGGCCGAGGGGTCCGACATGTCCAGGACCCTGCAGACGATCGCCGATGCCGCCGTGCCGAGCCTGGCCGATTGGGCCGGGGTCGATCTCGTCGAGCCGGGCGGGAGCATCCGCACCATGGCGGTTGCCCACCGAGACCCGGAAAAGGTCCGCCTCGGGTGGCACCTGCGCAACCAGTGGCCGGTCAGCAGTGATGAGCCCGAAGGGCTTGCGGCGGTGATCCGGACCGGCGAGCCGCAGCTCATTCACAACATCACCGACGAGATGCTCGTCCTTGGCGCGCGCGACGCCGAGCATCTCGAGGTGCTACGAGCCGTGGGCCTGAATTCCACCATGATCGCGCCGATTCGCACCGGTGGTCGCATCGTCGGCGCGCTGAGCTTCGTCTCCTCCACGTCGCGTCGCTTCGACGCGCGGGATCTGGAGCTTGCCTGCGATCTCGGTCGCCAGGCCGGCATCTTCATCGACAGCGCGCAGCTCTACGCGGCGCAGACCCATATCGCGCAGACCCTGCAGGCGGGGCTGATCCCGCGCGTTTTGCCCCGCGTTGAAGGCTGGATCGTCTCCAGCGCGTACCGCGCCGCGGGACGGGCCAACCATGTCGGCGGCGACTTCTACGACATCGTCGCCTGCGACGGTGGTTGGGCGGCGATCATCGGCGACGTCGTCGGCAAGGGGGCCGAGGCCGCCGCCCTCACCGCTCTGGCCCGCCACACCCTCGCGGCAATCGTCGAGTCAACCGGTGACCTGGGCCAGGCTATTCGCGTCCTCAACCGCCGGCTGCGGCAACGCGGCGGTGATTACCGCAGTCTGTGCACCATCGCCGCAGTGCTGATCGGAAGAGATGACCACGCGACGGTGTTCTCGGTCGGGCACCCGCTCCCGCTCCTGCGTCGCGGCGGCAGGGTGCGGGAGATCGGCCGGTCCAGCCCGATGCTCGGGTTCATCGATGACGTCGAGGTCATCGACACCAGCCTCGAGATCCAGCCCGAGGATCAGTTGATCCTGTACACCGACGGCGTCCTGGACGCTATCGGCTCCGACGAGCGCTTCGGCGAGCGGCGTCTACTCGACACCGTCGAGCGGCTCGACGACCGCCAGCGCATTGACCCGGCGGGTGAGATCCTCACCGCCATCGATGCATTCCTGAGTCATGAGCAGACCGATGACATCGCCATCATGAGCTTGACCAGGAGCCGAGTACCCGCTGCCTGGAGTCCGGCGGTGCAACCGGTTACCTAGGGTCCTGAAGGTTGTGATCCGTCCTAGAGTTGTCGCCCACGCCAGGCGGTCGCGGCGCGCTCGTGGTCAAGCGCGAAAAACGGGGTAGAACCGCCGTATCGAAGGCCCCCTGATCCCGGCACCGGAAACGCGGGCGGCAAAGCGCCGACACGGTTTCCGTGCGGTTCGGCCGCCCAAGCCACATCGCTTCGGCGATCTGCCGCCCGGTTCGTGGAAGCGGATAGCGCGGCGGACCTTCGACCAGTACCGCGCCGACGGGATCACGAACCTGGCCGCGGCCCTTACCTATCGCAGCATCCTGTCACTGTTCCCGGCGCTTCTCGCCCTGGTCGCACTGCTCGGGCTCCTGGGTCAATACCCGCAGACCTTCGACGCCGTGTTGCAGATCCTGGGCCATTTCGCACCCGAGTCGACCGTCCGGACGGTGTCGGGGCCGCTGCGACAGGTCATCGTCAACAAGGGCGGCGCCGGTGCTCTGCTCGGAGTCGGACTGGCCGGAGCGGTATGGGCGGCTTCCGGATACGTGGGAACGTTCTCGTGGGCCGCGAACGTCGTCTGGGAGGCCCCGCGCGGTCGCTCCTGGTACCGGCAGTGGCCGTTCAACATCGCGGTGACGCTGCTGGCTCTGGTCCTCATCACCCTCGTGTTCGTGGGTCTGGTCCTGACCGGGCCGGTGGCCAGCGCCGTCGGTAGCCAGATCGGGGCGGGATCCACCGCTGTCGCGATCTGGAACATCGCCAAGTGGCCGGCCATCGTGGTGTTGGTGGCATTCATGATCACCGGGCTCTACTACATCGCCCCCAACGTTCGGCCGCCGGGCCTGCGCTGGCTGACGCCGGGCGCCGTGCTGGCGGTGCTGGCCTGGGCGGTCACCTCCACCGCCTTCGGTCTGTACATCGCCAACTTCGACTCCTACAACAAGACCTACGGCACGCTCGGCGCCATAGTCACGTTCCTGGTGTGGGTATGGCTGACCAACATCGGCGCGCTGCTCGGGATCGAGCTCGACTCCGAGATCGAGCGTGAACGTGAGCTGGCCGCCGACCAGCCCGGGGCGGCGCAGCGAATCCAGCTTCCCCTCCGTCAGCAATGACGTCAGACGCTCTCCGGATCTGCCGGCATCAGGTCATGGCGGAGATCGCGGTCACGGTTGGATCCTCCGGGAAGGCCCACGTGGCCCTGGTGTTCGGGCACGGCTGAGGGTCCGGACTGATCCACCGTCGGATCTGCGCGTAGACCGCAGGGTGGTTGAGCAGGTCGAAGTGCGTCAGGCCGCGGAGCTCGAAGCCGTTGTCGACCTCGAACGGGACCCGGCGGCCCTTGCCGTTCCCGCGTCCCGAGGCGCTGGGGATCCGGACCAGCAGATCGCCGATCAGCGACCCCACGGGCCCCTCGCTGAGCGTGGCTCCAATGAAGTAGTAGTTGGCGTCGGGCAGGAAGGGGACCTCCTGGCAGCGATCGCGTAGGAACTCGTCGGGGTCGCAGTCACACCAGTCCTCCTCGACACAGGACCCGAACCGCAGGTCCTTGATCCCGGCGCTGCGGGCGTTCAGCAGTGAGCCCAGCGCCCGCGTCTCCGGCAGTTGTCCAAACGCCCAGCCCAGCACGTTGACACCCTTCTCCAGATCCGCTCCCAAGTGCGGCGTTCCCAGGCAGAAAACGTGCCGGACCAGGTCGGCCCACCGGCGCCCGTCCGTCTCGCCGTAATGGCAGGCACTGCGCGCCACCAGGCCGCCCATCGAATGCCCCACGAGCACGACCTCTGCCACGCCGGTGGGCCATCCCGAGATCAGGTCGTCAAGCTGTCGCGCCAGCTCGCGGCCGTTCTGCGAGATCCGAAGCCCGGTGTTGTAGCGAATCTGAACCGGAGTGAAGCTGAGCTCGTCCTGGAGCCGCTCGCCGTAGGTGCGCCGGCGGGTGCGGTCGCCGCGCAGCGGGAAATGCCGCCAGGATTCCTCGTTCTCGCACAGGCCGTGAATGAATACCGCCAGTCGTGAGGTGGCGTCGGGGAACGCGCCGGCCAGGTTCTCGGCGGTGGGCGGGACGGTTTCGCCGTTGCGGCGGATCTCCATGCCGAGCGCGAGTGGATTCCCGCGGTCCTGCATGTGGTTGCCACAGAGCCCGTTGATGGCGCCCAGCGCGAGTGAGCCGATGGGCGTCGCGGCGAGGGCGGGGCCGGTGTCGCCGGAGCGTCGCGAGAGCACCGCGGCCCCGGAGTTGCAGGCTCGGCGCAGGCCGCGGCTCAGGCCTCTATACACAGTTTGTGAGACCCCGTCGTGGACGATGCGCACCGGGGCCGCCGCTGGGCCGAGGATTCCGAACGGCCGGCCGGCGATACCGTCGTGCATGTCCTTGATCAGTCCTCCACCGGCGGCGAGGGCCTCGCCGGCCAGCTCGCCGATCGCTTCGATATCGGTTCTGCGCACCAGCCCCTCCTTGCAACGAATGGCCCGAGTGTTGCAACTTATACCGCTTCCGGCGGATCGACGGCAAGCTTGGCCGCGCCGGTGTTGCATACTGCCGCGGTGTCCGTGACACCGCGGCCAACGGCGGGCGACGCGCTGCGCCTGGCCCGCCGAAAGTTCCTCTCACCGGCGCGTCTCGACATGAGCGCGCTGGCCGACGAGCTTGGGGTCAACCGCGTGACCCTCTACCGGTGGGTCGGGTCACGCGACCGGCTGCTGGTCGAGGTGGTGTGGGCGCTGGCGAAGGTGACGCTTGCTCGGATCGAGGCCGGGGTGACGGCGCGCGGACCCGAGCGGGTGGTCGACGTCGTGACCCGCTTCCTGGAGGCAGTGATCGCCAACGCCGGGATGCAGAGATGGCTGGCCGAGGAGGGCGAGCACGCGATGCGGCTACTCACCCGGCACGAGACCGACTTTCAGCCGCGCTTGATCGCCGCGATCCAGGATCTGCTCGAGCGTGAGGCGGCTGCCGGGGAACTCGACGTCCCGGTCGACCTTCACGATCTGGCCTACGTGATCGTCCGTTTGATCGAGTCCTATTCGTATCTCGACCTGATCACCGGGGAGCAGCCCGAGGCCCGGCGGGCCGAACCGATCCTGCGGATGCTGCTGCGGTAGCCGGGTACGCCGGCCGTCGGGGCTGGGGAGATCAGGCAGCCGCTGAGTGCGGCGAGGTGGCCACGTGCTCGCGCTGCAGGCGCTCCAGCACGACGGCGGAATCAGGGTCGTGGCTGAGCACCAGCTCGCGCATCATTCCGATGTCGAGCCGCGCCGGCTCGGTCTCGGCAAAGAAATTCTCCAGCGCGCGGGCGAACCGCAGCGGATCGTCGAGCTGGGGAAAATGGCCGGCCTCCTCGAACAGCTCTAGCCGGCTCCCCGGCATCCCCCGGTGTGCGGGCTGGGCGTGCTGCACCGGGATGATCCGGTCACGGCGTCCCCACACGATCATCGACGGCATCTTCGACGCCAGGTAGAGGCGGTCGGACGCGTTGATCCGCTGGCCGGTCGGGTCGATCACGCCACGGAGGGTGTGGATGAAGGCGCTGCGGGCTTCGGCATTTGACAGCGACTGGTATCCGCGGGCCATCTCGGTGAGATCGGGTCCCGTCCGCAGACCAATCCGTCCCAGCGCACGGGGCAGGACCGAGGCGACATCAAGCACCCGCGGATGAGCGAGCAGCGGCAGCACGAATTCGGATCCCGGCAGCGTCGCCGCCCGCAGAAGCGGATGGACCTCCTCACCGAGACCGCCGCTGGAAACCAGCACGAGCCGCTCGCAGCGCTCGGGGAACTGATACGCGAACTGCATCGCGATCCCCCCGCCGAGGGAATGGCCGACGATGCTGGCGCGCTCGATGTTGAGACCCACCAGAAGGTCGCGGATCCCGGAGGCGTGGGCGCCGAGTGAATAGTCCCCACGGGGCTTGGCCGACTCCCCGTGGCCGAGCAGGTCCGGGGCGATCACGGCGTGCTTCTCGGCCAATAGCGCGACCGTCCGGTCCCACTGCGAGGCCCGGCCGGCCACACCGTGGATCAGAACCACGGGCGGACCCTGGCCTGCGATGGTGAACATCACGCGGTGGCCATGGAGCGCAACCTCCACGCGCTCGATGCTGGCAACCGCGCGCACGTGCCGATCAGGACCTTCGCTGACCGGCTCGGCCGGCAGGCTTGCAGTTTGAGTCGTGGTCATGGTGCTGCACGGTACCGGTTGCGCCGCGGCTGCCCGGCGCCGGCCTCCTGACCGCTCAGGGTCAGGAGACTGCCGAAGGGACTCCTACGCCGACCGTACGCGCCGTCAATGTACGGTGACGGTCGCCGTCAGTAATAGTGGCGTCGGCCACCGACGGCGCGACCAGCCGATCCCAGAACCATGAGGACCAGTCCGACCAGAAGCAGAAGGATGCCGATGCTCCACAAGATCGCGATCTTCGCGATGAATCCGATGAGCAACAAGACGATGCCGAGGACGATCATTCGCTCTCTCCTGACCTTCATTGATTGCCTGCAGATAGTGGATAACCCATGACGGGCACGGCGACTCTACCCGCGAGTAACCATTTTGGAACCTGGTTTGTACGCATCAGTACGTACGCGGGGAGACCCACTCGGGCGGACTCGGGGAGGTGATGGCGGCGATCCACGCGCTGGGAAGCCGAGCTGCCACAGGATTGACAAGACCCGGCGCGCGGGTACGGTCGCGGTGAATATGTTCCACCTGTAGCGACCAACTGGGTAGGGTCCAGATTCTCGAGTCTCGTTCGAAGGAGGCAGCGGTGCCGCAGGCCAGGAGTGGTGGTGCAAAGTCAACGTCGAGTAACAGGTCGGGGTCGGGGTCGGGGTCGGGCTCGGCGAGGTCCAAGCGCTCGACCGGATCGTCGGCGAAAGCGGGGGCGGCCTCGCGGACAGCCGGAAGCGGGGCCAGAGGCGCGAAGTCGACCGCGAGCGCAGGCTCAGGTCAGCGCAAGCCCGCGGCGGGCTCGCCGGAAGCCCGTCTGGAGGCGGCCGCTGAGCGGGTTCGTAAGCTCAACGAGCGGATCATCGAAGCGGGGAAGCAGACCGGCGAGAACACTCTGACGAGTTACGAGAAGGCGCTGAAGGCGATCGCCAGCGCGGTTGAACGTGGTCCCGGAAGCAGCGATATCGACTGGATCTCCAACCTTGCCACGACGCAGGCGAAGTTCATTCGCGACGTCACTCAGGCCTGGACCGCCGCCGCGCGCGAGATGCTGAAGTAGACATCAGAGAACTCTTGCCAGCCGGACTTCATCGGCACGCTCGGGATTGACGATCGCCTCGAGGGCCACGTCGTAGGTGGGCAGCGACAGCACCGTACCGTTGTGACACACCATCAGAAAGCGATCCATGGTGCGTAGGAACGCGCGGTCGTGCGACACCGCGAGGACGGTTCCCTCAAAGCTGGCCAGCGCCGTCTCCAGTGCCTCGGAGGAGTCGATGTCGAGGTTGTCGGTCGGCTCGTCCAGCAACAACAGGTTGTGGCCCTCGAGCTCGAGCACCAGGACCTCCAGGCGCGCCTTCTCGCCTCCGCTGAGCACGTCATAGGCGCGCCGGGCGGCGTCTGCCAAGCCGTAGCGGGCCAGCGCGCCCATCGCGGCTTGGACGCCGCCGCCCCGGACTCGATCGAGCGCCACGTCGATCACCACCCGCCCGGCGAGATCACGGCGGGATTGAAGCTGAGTGAAATAGCCGGTGGAGACCCGCGGGCCGACCACCACCTCACCACAGTCGGGCGCTCGCGCGCCGGCCAGCACGCGCGTGAGCTCACTCTTGCCCGAGCCGTTGGGACCTATCACCCCGACGCGCTCTCCGAAGTGGACCTCGTCGGAGAACGGCATCACGAGGTCGGTGATACCGACCGAGCGTAGATCGAGCACTCGCCGGGCCGAGTCGGCTCCGCGCATCCGGACGGTGATCGAGGCATCGGTGACAGGCGCGGGAGGAGGCCCGGCGTCACGGAAGCGGCGCCACCGCGTCTCGGCCGCGTTGGCCTTCTTGGCCCAGTCGCTCGAGTAGCGAGCACGCTCCTTGAAGGTCTTCATCAGCCGGTAGAGGCGGCGCTCTTCGTCGTGCCAGCGCTTCACGGCGTCGCCCAGCCGCCGCTGGCGATCCGCCCGCGCCTGCGGGTAGGTGCGGTACGGCCCGCCGTGTATCCAGGCGCCGCTTCCCTCCAGCGTCACGATCGATCCCACCGCACCTGACAGGACCTCGCGGTCGTGGGAGATCATGAGCACGGTCTGCTTCGCGGTCCGGATCTGGCGCTCGAGCGCCAGTTTGGCCGGCACGTCGAGGAAGTTGTCAGGCTCGTCGAGCAGCAGCACGTCGGCGTCGGAGGCGAACAGCACATCGAGCACCAGGCGCTTTCGTTCACCCCCGGACAGCGTCACCGCGGCCCGGTCGGCCAAGTCGCCGAAGGATGCCCGGACGACGCGGCGGCAGGCGGCGTCCCACTGTCCCTCAAGCTCATACCCGCCCAACGCCGACCAGTCGGCAATCGCCGCCCCGAGCTTCATACCGGCGGCACTGTCGCCGGCGGCGAGCCGGGTCTCGTACTCCAGCACGCGCTCGCCGGCCCGGCGAACCGCCAGCGGCGCCATCGCCAGCAGCAGCTGTCGCACGGTGCGGGCCTCATTGCTGACTCCAACGTCCTGGGGCATATGTCCGGCCATGCCGCCGAGCGAAACCTCTCCCTCGGCGGGACTCAGCGCCCCCGTGAGCACGTTGAGCAGGGTGCTCTTGCCGACCCCGTTGGCGCCCACCAGGCCCACATGCGATCCGGCCGGCACCCGAAACGACACATCCGAGAACAGCAACTCCCCGCCCGGGTGTGCGTAAGCCAGATGAGAGACGACAACGTGACCCATGGGAACAATGCTCCCACGCCGGAGTACGGTAGGTGCATCGACGATGAATCACCCAGGCGGTGGACTCCAAGCCAGCTGGCTCGCGCGGTGGACAACGGGCGTGGCGTGGGAGCCGCATTGCGACATCTCGACGGGCACGGTTCCGAACCGGGGGCCCTGGGGGTGGCTGAGGCGCTGGCGCGCTTCCTTGTCGCCCGCTGTGACTCGCACCACGCCGGCTGGCGCGTGGTCCGCCAGGTGATCGTGGATTCTCCGGCTGACGCTCCCTGGGAGAAGTGTGCCCGCCGAGCCGTGCCGCTGGTCGCCGGTGACCTGCTGAGCCTGGCCGGGGAGGGCGGACGAACGCAACTGGTGCGCGCTCAGCACATCGCCGCTCAGCGCCGCGCCGAGCAGATCGCCAGTCACGTCGACGACGGGGTGCTGCGCGCTGAGCTCGGGTTGCCGAAGTCCTTTGTCAGCACCGAGCGGTGGGAATCCGCGCTGGTCGCCGCGGTCGCGGCCCGGTCGCGCGACCAGGTCGCTCGGGCCGTCGATCGGTCGCTCCGCGGCGATGACAGGTGACGCCGTCCGGGTGTCGCCAGCGCTAAGGCGGCCCGACCTGCCAGAGCCCTTCGCGGTCGTGGGTCTGCGCGATCCAGCGACGCGCGTCGGCCCGGCCCAGCTCGATCAGGGCCCGCGAGAACTCCGGCGCGAACAGCAGGAAGCTGAGCAGCTCGGCGTGCTGGGCATCGGCGCCGCCCGCCACCAGGCGCGCCAGCAGCGCGATGTCAGGTGAACGGATCGCCTGCAGCGGCCCGGTGTAATGCTCGCGGACGACCCGCAGCGCGGCCTGACCGATCGCGTCGCCGGCGGCGGGGGCAATCAGGATGTAGGGCACCTCGCGCTTTCCGGCCAGGTTGCGGCCGCCTGCTGCGGTGAGCATCGCATTGATGCTCGCGAGCGTCAGCACATCGGCGGTGAGTTGATCTTCCAGCAGTCCCAGCAGGATCTGACCGGCGCCCTCCAGCACGTCCGGTCGGCGCTCCCCGGCCAGCTGCCGCGAGACCGAGGTCAGCGAGTTCAGCGCGATCACCACCACTCGCGAGGCGCCGAGCTCCAGGGCCGGTTTGATCGGCGTGTTCAGCCGCGTCCCGCCGTCGAGGTACCAGCCGCGGGCGGCCTTGGGGCGCTCGACATGGACTGCCGGGAAGATCGCCGGGATCGCCGCGGAGGCCAGCACGTGGTCCTCGCTGAGCCCGGTCGCGACGTAGTCAATGCCGCGCAGCCGGTCGGGCGGGGGCGACTCGAGCCCGGTGTGGAAGACCACCGAGCGACTGGTCAGCGCCGAGGTGGCGACCACGGCCGCGGCGTCGAGCCGGCCCGCTCGGACATTCGCCCGCAACTGCTTGAAATCGATCCGCTCGCGCAACGTCGTGCGCAACGGCTCGGGGTCCAGCAGCGACTCGACCCGGGAGCCGGGGAGGCCGAGCACCTCACCGGCGTACTCCCCCAACCGCAGCAGCGATCCCGGGGAGACGAGGTGGCGTGCGACCTCACCCCATCGCACGTCCTCCCAGATCGCCAGCGCCTCCGGTATCAACTCGTCGGCGGTCACCTGCGCGTTGGCGGCCAGAAAGCCGGCGTTCAGCGCACCCGCGCTGGTGCCGATCACGATGCGGGGCCGCTGGCCGCGCTCCTCCAGCACCGGCAGCAGAACCGACAGCGCGCCGGCTTCGTAGGCGCCGCGGGCCCCCCCACCCGCCAGGACCAGCGCCACAGTCTCCGGGGCTCGACGCTCGCTCACGGGCCCGCAGCCTACGCCACGGCCGCGTCGCTGGCCTTCGCCGCTGATGTCCAATAGATTCGCCACCTATGGCTATGAGGACGTTCGGGCGCCACTAGACGATGGCGCGACTGGCGGGAAAGGCCGCGTTGATCACCGGGGGCGCCGGGAGCATTGGACTGGCTACGGCGCGCGCCTTCGTGGCCGAGGGCGCGAACGTGCTGATCGTCGATTTCGACGAACCGGCCCTCGCTCGGGCCACGGCTGAGCTCGACTCCGAGCGAGTCGTCGCCAAGGCCGCCGACGTAACCAAGTCCGAGCAGGTCGAGGCGGCCGTCGGCGAAGCGGTCGATCGCTTCGGCCGGCTCGACATCGCGTTCGCCAACGCGGGCGTCTTCGGCGTGGTCGCGCCTGTCACTGACTATCCAGTCGCTGTGTTCGAGCGCGTGATGGCGGTGAACGTCCTGGGCAGCTTTCTGGTCGCCAAGCACGCCCTCCGGGTGATGCAGGACGGCGGGAGCCTGATCATCAACTCCAGCGTCGTGGGTCTGACCTCGGACCGGGGAATCAGCGCGTACGCCACCTCCAAGCACGCGGTGATCGGCCTGATGCGCACGGCGGCCAAGGAGATGGCCTCCCGCGCGATCCGGGTCAACACGCTTCACCCCGGACCGACCGACAACGACTTCCAGCACGCCATCGAGATGGAGGCGGTCGGGGGGTCGCGGGAGGAGTCGGCACGGGCCTTCGAGCAGATGATCCCGCTCGACCGTCACGCCACTCCCGACGAGATCGCTCACGCCGTCGTGTTCCTGGCCAGCGATGAGAGCGCGTTCATGACCGGCGCCACGCTGGCGGTGGACGGCGGCTTGAGCATCTAGCCGGCGTCGCTCAAGTTTCCCGGGAATCGGTCGATAGGTCCCCGACTCGAAAGCCCGTCCCCGCCGAAGAAAGGCAGCCGTGCTCACGTCATACCCAGTCACGTTCGAGATGGATTCGATCGAGCGGCGCAACCGCCTGACGACATTCCTGCGCTGGATTCTGGCGGTTCCGCATCTGGTCTTCGCGGCCGTCTACGGGATCGCGTTCTATATCGCCTACATCGTCGCCTGGGTCGCGCTGATGTTCACGGGCCGGTGGCCCGCGGGCCTATACGACTTCGCGGGCGGATTTCTCCGCTACATCACTCGCTTGAGCGCCTATCTCTATCTCGGCGTGGATAAGTACCCGCCGTTCAGTGGCGCCGAGGACGACAGCTATCCGGTCCGCGTTCACATCGCGCCACCACTGGACCATTACAGCCGCGTGAAGGTGTTCTTTCGCTTCTTCTATGCGATCGTCGCCATCGTCATTCGGTATGCCATGAGCATCGTGATTTCGTGCGTCTCGCTCATTTCATGGTTCGCGATCCTGATCACCGGGCGTCAACCCGCGTCGCTGCAGAACGCGCTGAGGTTCGCGCTGAACTACACCACCCAGGCCGACGCACTGATGTTCCTGATCACCGAGACGTACCCGCCGTTCGGCGAGGGGGACGTTTCACCTAGGGCAGCACCGCTCCCGGATTGAGCAGATTGTCGGGGTCCAGTGCCCGTTTGATTGACCGCATGGCGGCCACCTCCTCGCGCCCGCGGGCCCGCTCCAGCCAGTGCGCCTTGGTGACACCGACACCATGCTCGGCGCTGATCGTCCCCCCGCAGTCGACCGCCAGCTCGAGCACCGCATCGTCGACTCGCTGATCGTCGGGGTCTGGGCCCAACACGTTGACGTGGACATTGCCGTCGCCGAGGTGGCCGAACAGGATCACGCGCCCTCCACCGGCGGCCGCGACTGCCCCTTGGACCTCGCCCAGGAACCGGTCGAGCTGGCGCAGCGGTACGCCGACGTCAAGCTTATGGGGAATGCCTGCCGCGTTGATGGCATCGGTATGCCCCTCGCGTAAGGCCCACAGACCCTCCCGACCGGCGGTGTCGTCGGCCATCAGCGCGTCATCGATGCCGGCCTGCTCGAGCGCCTCTGCCAGCTCCTCGGTCGGATCGGAACGCGCCGCGCATTCGGCCAGCACGTAGAGGGGTGCGCGAGTGGGAACCGGCGACTGCCGCCGCTGGTGCTCGAGCACCATCTGAAGTCCGTCGTCGAGAAAGAAGTCACAGCTCTCCAGCGACGGGGCGCCCGCCCGCAGGGCCCCCAGCAGGCGGGCTGCCTCGGCGGCCGAGTTCAGTGGCACCAGCGCGGCGACGCGCGCGGCCAGCAACGGCGAGAGCCTCCAGCGCACCCGCGTGACGATCCCCAGCGTTCCCTCCGAGCCGACCAGCAGCGCGGGCAGGTCATAGCCGGCATTGTCCTTGCGCAGGCCGGCCAGGCGTGACAGCACGGAGCCGTCGGCCAGCACCGCCTCGACACCGGCGACGTGGGCCCGCGCAGTGCCGTGGCGCAGGGCGCGGGCGCCGCCGGCGTCGCACGCCACCACCCCGCCGACCGTGCACGAGTCGCGGGCGGCGAAGTCCAGCGCCGCGTCCTCCCCGGCCTCGCGTGCGGTGTGTTGGAGCGCTGCCAGCGTGGCTCCGGCCCCGGCGGTGACCTGTCCGACGGCGGTGTCGACGTCGCCGATCTGCGCGAGACGCAGCAGCGAGATCACCACCTCGCCGCCCCGGGGCACGCTCGCGCCGACCAGGCCGGTGTTTCCCCCCTGGGGGATCACCCCGGCTCCGTGGCGGGCACAGACCGCCATCACCCCGGCCACCTCAGAGGTATCGCCGGGGCGGACAACCAGCCGGGCGCGGCCTTCGTAGCGCCCGGTGTAGTCGCGTTCGTAGGGTGCCTTCAGATCCGGATCGCTCAGCACGTGCCGCGATCCGACGACGTCATTGAGGGCTTGGTCGAGTTCCACGGCGGGTAAGCAGCTACCCAGCCCGAGACGCACTAGGAACTACAGGGAGAGCCATGGCTTCCGAGCACGAGACGATCTTCACGATGGAGGCCACTCCCGTCAAATTCGGGGCCGGAGCCTCCGCGGACGCGGGCTGGGAGCTGAGCCGCCTGGGCGTCAAGCGCGCCATGCTCGTGACCGATCCGGGCGTCGCCGCCCTGGGCCACCCCGATCGGATAAGGGGGCTGATAGAAGCCGAGGGAATCGAGGTGTTCGTCTACGACCGCGCCCGTGTCGAACCGACCATCGACTCGTTCCAGGACGCTGCGGACTTCGCGCTCGAGCACGACGTCGACGGCTTCGTGTCGGTGGGGGGTGGTTCGAGCATGGACACCGCGAAGGTCGCCAACCTGGTGTCGACCCATCCCGCGCCGGTGATGGACTACGTCAATCCGCCGGTGGGTGAAGGCAAGAAGCCGCCGTCACCCTTGAAGCCGCATCTGGCCATCCCGACCACGTCCGGGACAGGCTCCGAGGCGACCACGGTGGCGGTGCTGGACATTCCCGACCTCAAGCTGAAGACGGGGATCTCGCACCGGTACCTGCGCGCCACCCAGGCGATCGTCGACCCCGAGCTGGTGCGCTCACTCGGTCCCGAGGTGACGTCGTCGACCGGGCTCGACGTCGTCTGTCACGCCGCCGAGTCGTTCCTGTCGAAGCCCTTTGACACCCGCGAGCGCCCCCGATCGCCCGACGAGCGGCCGCCATACCAGGGCGCCAACCCGGTCGCCGACGTGTGGTCGGCCAAGGCGCTGGAGTTCGGCGGCCGCTACCTCCGCCGTGCCGTCGCCGACAGCGACGACGTCGAGGCGCGCGGCTACATGATGCTCGCCGCGACGATGGCCGGCGTCGGATTCGGGTCCGCCGGCGTGCACATACCCCACTCCTGCGCATATCCGATCGCCTCGATGAAGCACGAGTATCAACCGCCGGGCTACCCCGACGACCATCGCTTCGTCCCGCACGGACACTCGGTGATCGTCACCGCGCCGGCGGCGTTTCGCTTCACCTATGACGCGATGCCTGAGCGCCATCACCAGGTCGCGGAGCTGCTCGCCGGCGAGCCGATCGGCGATCCAGGCCCGGATACCCTGCCGGAAGTGCTGCGCCGGCTCATGCAGGACGTCAACGCACCCCGCGGCGTCGCGGAGCTCGGCTACGGCGAGGACGATGTCCCCACGCTGGTGGACGGCGCGCTCAAGCAACAGCGCCTGCTCGCGGTGGCGCCGAAGCAGGTCGGTGAGGAGGACCTGCGCCACATCATCAACGCGTCCATGACGAACTGGTAGGCCCGATACATCGAGGAACCGAGGTCCCACGATGGAATGCTGACCCCTCGGCGTGGGCTGACCGGCCGCGGCCGGCCAGGCCGTCTCGAAACTCGAGAAAAAGCGAGTAGACTCGACGCATGATCTATCCGGTCCTGGCGGCCGAGTCGATCTCGTAGGGGCGTCCTGTGCTGCTGACCTCGCGGTCGTTTCGTTCGATCCGAAACCGCCGTCAATCACGGGAGTCCCGTCGGATCCGGTTCGGCGTTCTGCTCACCGTCGCGTTCGTGGCGACGTTTGGCCTGGAGTCGCTTCCGAGCGGCGCTGCGACCGTGTCGTCGGCGAAGATGCCAAGCGTGTCGTCGGTGACGGTCACGGTGATAGCGCCCACCGCGCCCACCACACCCCCCGCAGCGGCCACGCCGCCGCCAAGCACCACGCCGGCGAGCACCACGCCGGCCGCGACCGTCGCTCCACCGGCCAGCACTACGTCGTCCGTCTCACCCCCGGCGTCGACCTCGACGGCGGCGTCTCCGAGTACCCCGGCCCCGTCGGGAGCGGCAGCGGCCACGGGCAGTCGGCCCAGCCGCCGGCTCTCCGCGCGCCCGCGCAGCCGCGACGCCATCGCCGAGCAGCAGCGGCTGAGAAGCATCGTCGTGCGCCTCAGTCAGTGCCTGGCCACCCTGAGCCCGGAGAGTCAACGGATGCTCATGCTCCGCGCCGGCATCGGCATGAGCCTGCCTGACAGCCGCGGCGCCGTGGCGCATACGTTGCAGATCAGCGTCGCGCGTGAGGCGACCGTGGAGAGCGCCGCTCTGGTCTCGCTGCAGATGGCCGCGCGAGCGGGCACCTGCGGTAGCCCTCCCGCGTGGATTCATGTGCCCGCGGTCGACCGGCTGGTCCCCGTCGCCGCGGTCCTCATCAACACTTGATGGCTGAAGCTCGGTCGCGAGCCCCATGGCCGGCCGTCGTGTTGCTGGCGTGCGTGCTTGGACTCGTGGCGCTACTGGGCGGCGGCGCCGCGGCGTCGGCCGGGCGCGGCTTGAATTCAACCAGGACGCTCCCCAACCATGTGACCGTCATCGACACGGGGCGGGTGAGCTTCTCGGCTTTCGTGCTCCCCCGTGGCCGCGCCACGACGGTGCACTTCGAATACGGTTTGGCCCCCCGCTACCGCGAGCCCCGGCCGTCGACGGTTGTCTACGACGAGTCGACCCCAATGGCCCATCTGCATGGCGACTTCGGCTCACACCATGTGTTCGGGAAGGCGGCGCGATTGGTCGCCAACGCGGTCTATCACGTCCGACTGGTGGCCTCGACCCGGGCTGGGACCGTCTACAGCCCCGACGCGACGTTCACGACCGCCAAGGATCCCGCTCCGCCCCGGCCGCGGATCGGCGCCACCGTCAACGTGAAGCCGCTCTCCGGTCTGGTGCTGGTTCAGCCCCCCGGCCGTCCGCCCGCGCAGCCGGCGCGGATCGCGAGCCTGCTCCAAGGCCCGAGCTTTCTGCCTCTGACCGAGCTGCGTCGGCTGGCGATCGACTGGCAGATCGATGCGCGCGGTGGCGCGCTGAGGATGGTGGTCGCCAGCCCGCGGCCGCGGACACACTCAGCGCATCGAGCTCGCGGGCGGCCTGCTCTCGCTATCCCAGCCGGGCACAGGAACCGACAGAGGCGTGACGACCGTGGCCCTGCATACGGACGAATTTCCCGGGGCGCCGACCTACAGCGGCTGCCCCCAGAACTCTCCGGGCACCTCTGGAAGTCCAGGCCCGCTGCCCCCGGCGAGCAGTCTGGTCGTCCAGACGCTGCGCGCCCGCGATCAGGGCGGTCGCTTCCGTACCCAGGGCAGATACAGCGCGGGAACGGCAGCGGATGCTGGAACGGTGTGGGATACGGTCGAACGCTGTGATGGAACCCTGACCATCGTCCACCAGGGGACCGTCGTGATATCGGACTTCACGCATGGCACCACCACCACGGTGCAGGCCGGTCAGAGCTACCTGGCCCTGGCGCCGTAGTCGGCGCGCAATTTCGCCTCGGACCGGCCTGGTGTGAGAGGGCTCGGGCCGGCTACGGGAGGGCAGGCGGCAACGCCGCTCGCACCGCGGCCGCGACCTCATCGATCGCGTGGTTGGCCCGCTCTATCAGCGCCGGCATCCGGATGAAGCCGTGGATCAGCCCCTCGTAGCGTCGCAGGACGACCGGCACGCCCGCCTCCTGCAAACGCCGCGCGTAGGCCTCTCCCTCGTCGCGCAGCGGGTCGGATTCCGCGGTCAGCACCAGCGCCGGCGGGAGTCCGGCAAGCTCCGGCGCGCGAAGCGGCGAGCAGTCGGCCTCCCCCGCGCGTGCCCCATCGGTCAGGTACTGCCCCCAGAACCAGCGCATCTCGGCCGAGGTGAGGGCCGGGCCGGCGGAGCTGCTGCGGTGCGACTGGGTGTCGAAGCCGTAGTTCGTAACCGGGTAGACGAGGACCTGCAGCGCCAATTTCAGGTCAGCATCGCGCGCCCGCAGAGCGACGGAGGCGGCCAGTTGGCCGCCGGCGCTGTCGCCGGCCACCGCGAGGGGCGAAAACCGCTGCGACGCCCACGCCGTGGCCGTCCACGCGTCCTCGATGGCCGCCGGGTAGGGATGCTCCGGAGCGCGCCGGTAATCGACTGCGATCACGGCACACCCACTCCGCGCAGCGAGTGTCCGGCACAGCGGGTCGTGGGACTCGAGGCTGCCGACCACCCAGCCGCCGCCGTGGAAGTACACGAGTCCGGCACGTTCGCCGCCGGCCGGGCGGTAAACCCGCACCGGCACACCATCGGCTTCGACATCCTCCACCGAGGCGACGGCGTCGGGCGCACCGAACAGGCGGGGTGCACCCTCGTCATAGGCTCGGCGGCCATCCTCCAGCGGCATCTCCGAGGCCGGCGGCACACCGAGCGCCTCGAGCTGATCGAGGTACGCGACAACCTGGGGATCGAGCGGCACGCACCGATCCTAATCGCCGCGGTTACAGCGCGCTGATCTCGCTAGACTCGATAGTTGTCAAGTCAACTAAGGAGAGATCATGGACGTCGAAATCTGGTCTGACGTCGCCTGTCCCTGGTGCTACATCGGCAAGCGTCGCTTCGAAGCCGCTCTGGACCGGTTTGAGCATCGAGATGACGTACGGGTGACGTGGCGAAGCTTTGAGCTCGACCCCGCTGCGCCGCGCGAGCGTGAGGGTGACCGGGCCGAGCGCATCGCGGGAAAGTACGGAATCACGGTCGACCGCGCGCGGGAGATGGAGCAGCACGTGAGCGATGCCGCGGCCGGCGAGGGCCTGGAGTTTCGGTTCGATATCGCACGCAGCGGCGCAACCTTCGACGCGCATCGAATCGTTCACCTCGCCCGAGAGCACGGTCTGCAGGATGCGATGAAGGAGCGGCTGTTGCGCGCCTACTTCACCGAGGGCGAGCTGGTGGGCGATCCCGACACGCTCGTTCGCTTGGGCATTGAGGTGGGACTGGCCGAGTCCGACCTTCGCGCGGTCCTGGCCGGCGACGACTACGCCGAGCAGGTCCGTGAGGATGAGCGGACGGCCGGTCAGCTCGGCATCAGCGCCGTGCCGACCTTTGTCGTCGACCGCGCCTTGGGCGCGTCCGGGGCACAGCCGCCGGAGGCGCTGCTGGAGCTGCTGCGCCAGGGCTGGAAGAGCCGGACACCGATCGCAGTGCTCGCCGGTGGCGAGACCTGCGACGTCGACGGCTGCTAGCCCGTTCGCGAGCGCTCGGCGGGACCGCCGCGCGCGGCGAGCCGCTTCGCGCGCTCCCGGTCGTCCCACTCCTTCGCCGCTTGGCAGACCGTGAAGGCCCAGGGACGACCGCGACGCAGACGCCGTACATTGAGGGCGAGGTAGGGAATCGTGAGCACCGCGATCAGGATCAGAAGACCGGTCACGATCAGGTCTACGCACTCGCTACGAATTTGGATGCACGTACGGCCCGAGCGCTGGTGGTGGTGGAACTGTCACAGCCGCGCGGGCTAGCTCGTCAAGGTAGGTGCGATTGACGAAAGGAGCTGACCGTGAAGGTGTTTGTGGCAGGGGCGACGGGGGCGATGGGAAGGCAGCTGATACCGGGACTGGTGAGCGCAGGCCACGTGGTGGTGGGGATGACCCGCAAACCGTCCAATCAGGCTCTGCTACGGGATCTGGGTGCCACGCCGGCGGTCGCCGATGGCCTTGATCCGGGTGCCGTGACAGCAGCCGTCGGTGACGCCGAGCCCGACGTCATCGTCCATCAGCTGACGGCGATCGCGGCTCTCGACATCCGGCATTTCGACCGGGACTTCGCGCAGACCAACCGGCTCAGGACCGAGGGCACCGATCTGCTTCTGGCCGCCGGGCGTGCAATGGGCGTGCGACGGTTCGTGGCGCAGAGCTACACCGGCTGGCCGTACGCGCGCACGGGAGGCCGGGTCAAGGATGAACAGGACCCGCTCGACCCGACGCCGGCACGGGCGATGCGCAATACGCTCGACGCGATCCGCCATCTGGAGACGGCGGTGACCGGCGCTGGCTGGACCACCGGCATCGTGCTCCGCTATGGCGCCTTCTACGGTCCCGGCACCTCCCTGTCCCCTGGCGGCGAGCAGTTCGAGATGGTCCGCCGACGCAAGTTCCCGGTGGTCGGCGATGGCGCCGGCGTGTGGTCGTTCATCCACATTGCGGATGCCGCCGAGGCGACCATCGCCGCGGTCCAACATGGCGAGCGGGGCATCTACAACGTGGTCGACGACGAGCCCGCGCCGGTCCGCGAGTGGCTGCCTGCGCTGGCACGAGAGATCGACGCCCCGAAGCCGTGGCGCGTGCCTCGATGGGTCGGCCGCCTGTTGGCGGGAGAGGCCGCGGAGGTGATGATGACCGACGTGCGGGGCGCATCCAACGCCAAGGCCAAACGTGAGCTGAACTGGGAGCCCCGCCATTCGAGCTGGCGGTCGGGGTTCACGTCGTGAGCACGGTTTCGCTGATCCGGCCCGCGGGTAGCGGCCGACTGGTGTTCGATGCGGAATACCGCTGGTGTTGAGCAGGTCGATGCCAACGCGTCCGCCGAGAGGGTGATCTGAGGTGCGCAAGTGGTTGGTTGGTCTTCTCGTTGGGTTCGCCGCCGCCTCGGCGCCTGCCGCCGTGGGCGCCACACTGCCGGTGATCTACAACGGCGCCTACGGCTACGCGCACGCGAGTCCCACCGCCAGCCCACCCGGGGCGAACAACTGGTCCTGCCACCCGACTGCGGCGCATCCGCGCCCGGTCATCCTCGTCCACGGAACGTTTGGCGATATGTCCGACAGTTGGCAGGCGTTGTCACCGCTGCTCTATGACCATGGCTACTGCGTGTTCGCGCTCAACTACGGCTCCTACAACGGCAGCGGCGCGATCGGTATCTACGCCGTCGGGTCGATCCCGGCTTCCGCTGCTGCCCTTGGGCGCTTTGTCGACCGGGTCCTGGCCGCCACCGGGGCGAGTCAGGTCGACATCGTCGGCCATTCCCAAGGCGGCATGATGCCTCGCTACTACGTGAAGTTCCTGCGGGGCGCGAGCAAGGTCCACACGCTGATCGGGCTGGCCTCCTCTAACCACGGCACCTCGCTCGACGGGCTGTTCACGCTCGCAGGCTATTTCCCAGGCGCCAACGCGACCCTCTCGGACTGCCCGGCCTGCTCGGAGCAGGAGGCCGGCTCGCCCTTCATGACGGCGCTCAACGCCGGCGGGGATACCGTGCCCGGCGTCGCGTACACCGTGATCGAGTCGCGCAACGACGAGGTCGTGACGCCTTACCAATCAGCGTTCCTCACCGGCTCAAACGTGCACGACATCACGCTGCAGAACCAATGCGCGCTTGACCAGGGCGAGCACCTGTCGATGCCCTACGACCACATCGCCGACGCCGACGTCCTGACCGCGCTGGACCCGCTGCATCCGGCCCAGCCCGCCTGCACCCCGGTCGCGCCCGTCTTGGGCGGCTGACGAGCGGCGCGGGCGGCCTACCGTCGCTCGAGACTTCGAGCTAGCCCAACGTGAGGAGACAACATGCAGGACCGAGACGTGATCTCTGACCAGCGCGTACGCGTGCTTGCCGACGGCAACACGATCCCGACCCTCGGGCTGGGGGTGTGGCAGGTGCCAAACGGACCCGAGTGCGAGAACGCGGTCCGGTGGGCCCTGGAGGCCGGATATCGTCATGTCGACACCGCGCAGGCCTACGGCAACGAGGAGAGCGTCGGACGCGCGGTGCACGACAGCGGGATCCCGCGGGAGGAGATCTTCATCACCACCAAGTTCTATCCCTCGCATCGTGACCCGGTGGCTGAAGCGGAGAACAGCCTGCGGCGGCTCGGCGTCGATCAGGTCGACCTCTACATCGTGCACTGGCCCCAGCGAGGCCCGACCTGGGCGTGGCCCGGGATGGAGGCCGCCCGAGAGCATGGCTACGCCCGCTCGATCGGGGTTTCCAATTTCAGCGTCGACGAGCTCGAGCAGGTGATCGCGATCGCGAGCACCGTGCCGGTGGTCGACCAGGTCCAGTTCAGCCCGTTCGAGTACCGGCGGGCGCTGCTGGAGGCCTGCGAGGAACGTGACGTCGCGGTGGAGGCCTACAGCCCGCTTGGCACGGGCCGGCACCTCTCCGATCCCGCGGTTGCGGAGATCGCCGAGCGAGCCGGGCGCACGCCGGCGCAGATCCTGCTGCGTTGGTGTCTGCAGCGCCACACGATCGTGCTGCCGAAGTCGACTCACCGGGAGCGGATCGAGGAGAACGCGCAACTGTTCGACTTCGCTCTGTCCGATGAAGACACAGCCCGGCTCGACGCGCTCGACCGCACCGGTGGTACGGATCGCGCGCGCGAGCAGAAGTGGTGGTGACTCCGCTACCGCGGGCTGGGGTCAGCCGGTCGGGACATCGATGACGCGGGTGCCCCAGTTCGCGGCGCCGTCAGGAGTCTGGCTGGCCTTCGGCGGCATGTACTCCGTCGCCAGCCATACCGATCTGCCTTCGGGACCGATGACGGCCCAGGAATAGTCGCCCCACCGGGTGGCGTTTGGATCGTAATGAGTCGTTCCAGCCGCGGCGACGGTGACCGGGCCGAATGCCGTGGCGCCCTTGCCGAGCACTGAGTAGGCGGCGCTCGGGTACCGGTTGGGCCCCGACAGGGTCGCGACCATCACCGCGTTGCCGGACGGAGTGGCCTGAAGCGCTGGATACAGGACGTAGTTGCCCGGTACCGCAACGTAGCCCTGGCGGGCCGGAATAGCGCCGGTGATAACCCCGTTGGTGAGGGCGGGGCGCACATCGAACCAGGCCGCTCCGGCCCGGGTCGCGGAGTCGTGCGGGAGCGTGACCGCGGTGTCGAGCTCGCCCCAGATGTGGCCATTGAGGTACTGGACCTGTTGCATGCGGTCATCGCCGGCGTCGAGCAGGCTGCTCGTGCCTTTCTGCTCGGCACCCGGAGGCAGGCCGTAGGCCTCGGAATGCATCACGACGCTTGAGAGAGTGGGCTTGCCTCCGCTGGCCACGGCGCTGACGTTGGTCATCGCCCACACGCCGATCCGCTGGTCGAAGGTGCGGTTGGGATCCAGCGAGTTGAGGAAATACTCGGCCGGCGAGGTGCCGGTCAGGATCGCCGGCTGGACCGACGCGGCGACGGTCCCCCCGATGTTGAGCGAGTCGAAGTGGACGAAGTGCGCGGGCGTGCTGGGAGGCCCGGGATTCGTGAGATCGCTCTTGGCGACCGCGTAGATCTGGGCGCCGTTGAATTGGGGGCCCAGCAGCGAGAACTCGTTGGTGGTGATGTAGACGTTCTGGGAGTCGATTCCGATCGTGGGCTGGTCGCCCAGGCAGGGACAGCCGGGATGCCTGGGTCCGGTCTGCCCGCCGATGTCGGTGGTGTCGATCCGGTAGGTGGTCCACGCCTTGGTGGGGTCACCGGAGGTGTTGACGGCCAAATCGACGCGGGAAACGGTGCTCGAGCTGTTGATGAACAGGATCGTGGCGAACCACGTGTGCGTGGCCGCGTCGTACATGCAGCGCGGATCGCTGGTGAACTCGGTCAGTCCTTCGTCGAATGGCCCGTTGACGTTGAACGGCCCTGTCACCACTTTGCCGTTGTGACGGTAGACCGTATACGCCGAGTTGACCATCTCGACCACGTACCCGTTGCCGACACACAGGCCCTGATCGGGCGGCTCGAACTCCGCCCCGAAGTTCGTCACGGCGCTGTCACGGCTGCTGACGCCGTTGAAATTGGCCAGCAGTGGCGGCGCGCCGCCGGAAACACCCTGTCCAGCGGCTGCCGGGACCGCGGTCGTGGGCGCCAGGGAGGTGAGGCTGCGCGGAATGCGCCGCGCACCGCGAATCGTCGCGGCCGACGGAACGGGCGAAGCTGCGATCTGGGCTCGCGGCCGGACGGCACGGCCGGCCGCGCGGACGGGGTAGAGGAGGCCGGCGTGAGCGCTGGAGTACACCTTCGTGACCCGGCTGTGAGCCAGCGCGGCAGACGCGAGCACCAGCAGGAAGCCAACGGCGCAACCCAACGACCAACAGAATCGAACTCGGCTCCGCACAGCGTCCCCTCCCAGTAGCTCGCAGTCGACGGGATCCTATGCCAATCCCCCGCCCGGGCGCAAATCGCCGCTCGACGGCTCGTTATGTACGGGGTCAGGCTCCCACGGGCGCTGAATGCCAGCCCTCGGCACAAGCGTGCGGCGCTTGCGACCGGGGCCTAGCATCGCCGGGATGGATGAATCGCTGAACCCTGCCCTGGCCGAAGCTCGCTTCTGCCCACGGTGCGGTCAGCCCGCGGAGGTGAAATTTCCGCAGCGGATCTGCTGCTCGCATTGCGGCTACTGCGCCTATTACAACCCCAAGCCGGTCGCCTGCGCCATCCCAGTCGACGAGCAGGGAAGGGTGATTCTGCTGCGGCGAGGGTTTGATCCCGGGGGAGGTCTGTGGACATTTCCCGGTGGTTTTGTCGATCTCGGTGAGTCGGTGCCCGAGGCGGCGCGCCGAGAGACCGATGAGGAGCTCGGAATGGCCATCGAGCTTGGCCCGCTGGTGGGCGTCTATTCCCGCGCCGACGAGCGGGTGGTGACGATCGTCTATCGGGCCGTGGCCGTCGGCCGGCCGCAGACCAGTCCCGAGGCAGTGGAGGTTCGGGCCTTCGCTCTGAGTGAGATCCCGTGGCACGAGCTCGCCTTTTGGTCGACCGAGCAGGCCTTGCACGACGCCTTCCCGGACCTGAGCTGAACTCTTCTGAGCCGCCTCACCGCTCGGCACGCCGGACCGGCGGCGACGTTCGGCCAAACCCCGCGACGGAGGCGGTGAGCTCACGTAGAGTCGGCCGCATGTGGCGACTCACGGTTGCGCTGGTGGCTGCGCTGATCCTGGTCGCGTTGGCGAGCTCGGTCGCCGTGGCCGCTGCGGGCCCGGCCCTCGCGGTTAATGGCAGCAGCGCCGATCAGCACGCGATCAGCCCCGACATCTATGGGCTCAACTTCGCGGACCCAAAGTTGGGGAGAGAGATCGGACTGAGCGTCGATCGCTGGGGCGGAAACACCACCGACACCTATAACTGGCAGCTGGGGAGCTCCAACCTCGGCGCGGACTGGTACTTCGAGAACGTCGCCGATTGCTTTTCCGCGGCTTACAACTACTGCTCCGGGATGAGCCAGAACACCGTGTTCGGGTACCGGGACTTCATCGCCAAGGACCGCGGGCTGGGAGCCAGAACGCTGCTGACCCTGCCGATGGCCGGATACGTGGCCAAAGACGCCCCGGTGGCCCATCCGCTGACCTGCGGGTATCCGAAGGCGGCGTGGCCGCAGCAGGACTCCTTCGATGGCTATGACCCCAATTGCGGCAACGGCCGCCACGGCGGTACCACGATCGCCGGCCGTCCGACCATCGATGGGAAGGCGATCACCGCGTCGTTTGACCAGGCGTGGGTCGCGTATCTGCGCCAGCACTATGGATCGGCGTCGGCCGGCGGGGTGGAGTTCTACGAGCTGGGCAACGAGCCCTCACTGTGGAGTAACACGCACAGCGATATTCATCCCGCGCCGGAAACGGCCACCGAGCTGTGGCGGAAGTCGCTGGCACTCGCCACCGCGGTCAAGGCGACTGACCCCACGGCCAAGGTGCTCGGCTTCTCAGAGTGGGGTTGGCCGGCTTACTTCTGCACCGCCGCGGACGCCTTTGGGAGCGGCTGTGACCAGAACGGCTGCACGACTTCCCCGGACTGCGTCAACCACGGCCATCTGCCGATGGCGGAGTGGCTGCTGCAGCAGTTCGCGCGCAACGACGCCGCCACCAAGATCCGCCATCTCGACTACCTGGACCTGCACTACTACGCGCAGGGAGGCAGCAGCCCCGATGTGACGCGGTCGCTGTGGGACCCGACCTACACCGATCCGAGCTGGATCGCCGGCAAGATCGACCTGATCCCCCGGATGAAGTGCTGGATCGACGGTCATGTCCCCGGTCTCTGCCCGAACTCAGCGGGTTACTACCCGAAAACCAAGATCTCCCTGTCGGAGTACAACCTGTCGCTCTCCGGCGTGAGCGCGCTCACCAATGCGCTGATCCAGGCCGACACGCTCGGCATCTTCGCCCGCCAGGGAGTCGACCTCGCCACCCGCTGGGCAATGCCCTATGACGGCAACCTCATCGACTATGCCTTCCTCATCTACCGCAACTACGACGGGCACCACTCGCAGTTCGGCAGCACCTGGATCCACTCCACCAGCGCGGACCAGAGCCATCTCGCCGTCTACGGGGCGCGGCGCGCGAGCGACGGCGCCTACACGATCCTCGTCATCAACAAGATGGCATCGTCGCTCAGCAGCAAGCTCAGCTTGACCGCAATCGCCAGTTCCGGCAGCGCGCAGACCTGGCGCTGGACCGGGAGCACGATCACACAGTCAGCTGCAACGCCGATAAAGGCGTCCGCCATCACCGCGACCTATCCCGCCACATCGATGACGCTCTACGTGATCAAGTAGACGCCGGCGCGAAGGCGGTCTGGGCATGAGAAGCGCGCTCTACGCGGTCGTGGCGCGCAGGTAGGCCAGGACGGCCAGCACGCGACGGTGGTCGTCGTCGGTGGCGGGCAGGTCGAGCTTGGCGAACACGTTGGAGATGTGCTTCTCGACCGCGCCCAGCGTGACCACGAGCTCACGCGCCACGGCGGCGTTGCTGCGGCCCTGCGCGATCAGCTCCAGGGTCTCTCGCTCCCGCGGGGTGAGGGCGTCCAGCGGCGTGCCCGCCGTGGACTGATTGTGCTCGCGCATCAGCGAGCTGACCACCTCTCGGTCCAGCGCCGTACCGCCGGCGGCCACCCGCTGGACGGCCTCGATGAAGGTGCGCACCTCGCTGACGCGCTCCTTGAGCAGGTATCCCACCCCGCTCTCGCCGGCGGCCAGCAGCTCTCCGGAGTAGGCGGGCTCGACGTACTGGGAGAGGACCAGGATGGCGAGCTCGGGACGTCGCCGGCGGGCCTCGAGCGCCGCCTTGATCCCCTCGTCGGTGAAGGTGGGGGGGAGGCGCACATCGCAGATGGCGAGATCGGGCTTGTGGCCGTCGACGATGCGCAGCAGGCCGGGTGCGTCCCACGCCTGGGCGACGACCTCGATGTCGTTCTCCTGCAGCAGCGCGACGATGCCCTCGCGCAGCAGAGCGTGATCCTCGACGATCACCACTCGCACGGCAACACCGCCCGCAGCGTGGTTCCCTCGCCGGCGGCACTGATCACCTGCAGCCACCCGTCGAGGGCTTCGACCCGCTGGCGCAGCCCGGTGAGCCCGCTTCCCAGCGGGTCGGCGCCCCCGAGACCGTTGTCGGCGACCACGATCCCGAGCTCGCCGTGTTCGGCCCACATGGTCACTCGCACGGTCGCGCCGGGCGCGTGCTTGGACGCGTTGGTCAGCGCTTCGGCGACGACGAAGTAAGCCGCGTTCTCGACCGCGGGCGGGGGCCGGTGGGGGATATCGGCACTGACGCCGACCTGGGCGCCGGCGCGATCGGCCAACGATGTGACCGCCGCTTCCAGCCCGCGGTCAGCCAGCACCGGCGGTGAGATGCCGCGCGCCAGGTCCCGCAGCTCGGCGATCGCCGCCGTCGCCTCCTGCTTGGCCTGGCGCACCAGGGCCGCCGTCTCGGGGTTATCGGCCAGACGCTCCTCAGCACGGCCGAGGTGCAGGCTGAGCGCCACCAGCCGGGCCTGTGCACCGTCGTGCAGGTCACGCTCGATCCGCCGCAGCTCCGAGGCCTGGACGTCGAGGGCGCCGCTTCGCGTCCGGGTGAGCTCGTCAACCCGGACCTCCAGGGTGTGGTCCCGGGGGCGATCCACCATCCAGTGCAGCCCCCACAGCGCCCCCAGCCCCAGCAGCGGCCAGATCGGCCAGAAGTAGCCAAGGCCCGCCATCAGCCAGATCGCGACGGTGGCCGCGAACAGCACACCACTGAGGACGGCGTGCTGGGCGAGCCGGTCGTGCCGCCGACCGCTCAATCGCTCGGCACCGTCCGCGGATGCGACCAGCCCGAGTACGAAGGCAACGCCGAAGCACGGCCACATCGGCCAGAAGTATCCGGCTCCGGTCACCGCCCAGATCACGACGAGCAGCGACAGGACGGCCGCCACCGGCGCCACCGCCCCCCGCCTCAGCACCCCGCTGGGTCGCTCAGTCATGGGTCGCCTCCAGGGTCGCCACATGGGTGTGATGATCCCAGCCATGCCCGGCCCGCGTCCGTTGCGCTCGCGGACCGAGTCCCCGGTCGCCCAGCAGCGTCAGCAGCGCGGGCAACGCCACCGCTCGCACCACGGTGGCATCCAGGGCGATGGCCGCCGCCAGCCCGATGCCCAGCTGCTTGAACTCCAGCAACGGCAGTGTCGCGAATACCGCGAACACCGCGACCATCACCGCCGCTGCGCTGGTTACCGTGGAGCCGGTCCAGGCCAGCGCCTCGGCCGCGGCCGCCCCGGCCGTGGCGCCACGTCGGCGTGCCTCCGCCGCCCGTTCGAGCACCAGCACCGTGTAGTCCATCGACAGCCCGAACAGGAGTACGAACGCGAACAGCGGCAACCAGTTGACCACGGCTCCGTCGGAGGTGAAGCCGAGCAGCGACTGTGCCCATCTGTGTTCAAAGACGGCCACCAGCACACCAAACGCGGCGCCGACCGACAGCAGATTCAGGGCCATCACCGACACCGCCAGCAGCGGCGAACCAAACGTGGCCACGAGCAGGACGAAGGCCAGAGCCAGGACGAATGCGATCACCAACGGCGTCGCCGTCGACAGCTGGTTGGTGAAGTCGACGCTGCCGGCCTCGTCACCCGTCAGTTGGGCGGTCGCTCCCGGGATCAGCCGGACAGTGGCGGGCTCGAGGCGGCTGCGCAGCTGGTTGACGTTGTGCTGGGCGATGGTCAGGCTGCCGCCGGGGACCGGGATCCCGACCAGCGCAGTGTCACCATCCCGGGCCACCCGAATCGAGATGGCGCCGCGGCCGCCGGTCAGCCGCCGGCCCTCAACGCCCAGTTGGAGCAGGCGCGCCCGTGCCTGGTCAGTGGCGAGCCGATGGCCGCTGATAACGAGCTCGCCCGTTGCCGACGCCCCCGGAAACCAGCGGTCGAGGGCATGCTCGGCGACGATCACCGGCGTGCGCGGTGACAGGTCCTTGTCTCCCGGAGACGCGGTGTGCATCGAGACGACCGGCACGGCGAGACCCATCAGTACCAGGAGAGCGAGCGCCAGAGCCGACCGCGGGCGGGCGGCCACGGCAACGCCAAAGCGACGCCACAGGGTCGGGCCCGCGGACCCCGGCTGGGTGACCGAATGCGGACCCCGCCGGCCGGACCTCCGGCGCCACACTCGACCGCGGTCGACCCCATCGCCCAACAGTGCGAGCACGGCCGGTAGCACGGTCAGGGATCCCAGCACGGCGATGGCTACCACCAGGATTGCGCCCAGCGCCATCGAGGTGAAGACCGCGAAGCCGGAGAACAGCAGTCCGGCCAGGCCAATGATCACGGTCATGCCGGCCACCAGGATGGCCCGCCCGACGGTGGCGGCAGTGGCGTCCAGAGCGCCACCGGGTCCGGCGCCGGCGCGGCGCTCCGCGCGCTCTCGGCGGATGTAGAACAGCGAGTAGTCCACGCCGACGGCGAGGCCGATCAGAACCACGACCGGCGCGGTGGAATTTCCGGTGGGAGCGATGTGCGACAACGGTCCCAGCGCGCCCATGGCAGCGACCACCGAGGTGATGCCCAGCAGCAGCGGCACCAAGGCGGCGACCACCGCGCCGAACGCCAGCACCAGGATCACCAGCGTGATCGGGATGGAGATCAGCTCGGCGTGTTGCAGACCGTGGTTGACGGTCTGAGTCATGGCGCGGTTGAGTGAGGAGCCGCCGTACTCCTGCAGGGTCACACCGGGGATTGAGCGCTGCAGCTCAGCGATCAGGTTCTGCAGCGGCGCGAGGTTCTCGTCGGCGTGGGCGCGATCGCCCCGCAAGGTCACCAACACCAGGCCGGTGCGGCCGTCCGCGCGTGACAGGGCCGGCGTGTCTCGTGGGGTCTGCACCGCCCGGACCGACGGCAGGTCCCGCGCGCGGGCGCTGAGGCGGAGCGTTGCGGCGGCGGTCTGGCGCGCCGATCCCGAGCGGACGAGCACATTCTCGATGAGGGCGCTCTGGAGGCCGGCCTTGGCGATGCGAGCGTCGGCGTGAGCTGACTCGCCGACCCCGGAAGCGGCATCGGAGAGCGTGCGCGGCCCGCTGAGCGAGCCGAGCGCGGTGCATGCGCCGATCAGCGCCACCCATAAGGCGATCGTCAACTTCGGCCGGCGAGCGGCCCGGCGCGAGGCGGCCCGCACGAACCGCGCGAGCGGGGCGGGAGTGGCTTGGCCGGGGGAACGGGTCCCGGCCGAAGGGTGGGGATGGGGGCGTGTGATTGACATGTCCGCCAGCGTGACGCCGGACCGGGCCCGTGTCGCGGGGGCGCGCGGGCCTCCGTTGACGGGGCGGCCGCAGAGAGGCAGGTGGGGCTAACCCCCCGCTCATTGTCAGAGTGAGCCGGTCGTGTCCCCAGACGCCGGCCGGCGTGCTCAGGGTACGGTCTAATACAAACGACCCACAGAGGTCCTATTCGGAGGTGAGGACATGATCGTGATGTTCACGGCCCGTCGACTCAAGCCAGGTGCGTGGGAGGATTTCCGCCGCGCGTGGGATCCGGGCGACGCTATGCCGCCCGGTCTCCAGCGCGCCTACCACGCACGCAACATCCGAGACGAGGACGAGATCATCTCGTTCGGCGTGTTCGACATGACCGAGCAGGACTACCGAAGCTGGCGTGCTGAGGCAGACGCGCAGGAGATGGAGCGCGTGGATCACCTGTCAGCGTTCGTGCACAACGAGTACGTGTCCGGCGTGTACGAGGTCATCGACGAGGTCGACGGATAGCGCTACCGCGGCGGCCGGCGAGGGTCTGCGCCGGTCGCCGCCACCAGGTCACGTGGCGACGAGCTCGTTCGGGCCTAATCCGCCGGAATGCTCGTCGTGGAGGCGCTGTCGCGAGCAGGTGAGGCGGTGCGAGCGAGTGTCGTATGGGTGACGGGAATCGCGAGGAGCCAGAGGACTGCGCCGAGGATGGCGACGTGGTGAAGGCCGGCGATGAATTGGGTGGGGGTGGTGGGGGTGCCGGCGATCGCTCCGAAGCTTGCGATGCCGAGGGCGCCGGCGGCTTGGCGGGCCGTGTTGTTCACGGCGCTGGCGAGGCCGGCTCGGTCGGCGGGTACGGCGCGCATGGCGGCGGCGACGACGGCGGCGGTGAGGAAGCCCATTCCGAGGCCGAGACCCAGCAGTGCCGGGATCAGATCGCTGTAGGAGCTGTGCGACGCGAGCAGTAGCAGGCTGGCGCTGCCGGCGGCACCGAGTAGCAGGCCGATGGTCATTGGAGGACGGGGCCCGTAGCGGGCGGTGAGCCGGCCAGTAATCGGAGAGAGCACTGCGAGTGGTGCGAACAGGGGTACGAGCATGACCCCGGCCAGCAGCGGGGAGCGGTGTTGGATGTCTTGGAGGTAGAGGGTGGCGAGGAAGATCGTTCCGATCCCGACGAAGTTCATCGCGGCGGCGACGGTATTGGCTCCGGTGAACGCTGGGGAGCGCAGCAGACCGAGCGGGAGCATCGGATCAACCGCTCGCCGTTCGATCACGACGAACGTGACGGCGCTTAGGACACCGACCACGGCGGCGGCGATGGTGCCGGCTGAGAGTCCGCTCGTGCCGGCGTTGATCACGGCAAAGACGACGGCGGCGAGGGTGATCGCGGCAGTGGCCGTGCCGCCGAGGTCGAACTGGCGGGTGTTCGCCGCGCGGCTGTCAGCGACCCAGCGCCCTGTGCCGGCGAACGCGGCGATCACGACCGGGAGATTGATCAGAAACACCGTTCGCCAGCCGGCGGCGGATACCAGAGCGCCCCCGAGCAGCGGGCCGGCGGGCAGTGCCAGCGATGACACGCCGGCCCAGATGCCCAGTGCGCGGGCCTGCTCGCGACGGTCCGGGTAGGCGTGCGTGATGACCGCGACGGTGCCCGGCAGCAGCAAAGCCGCACCGACGCCCTGAAGTGCACGAGCGCCAACCAGCACGCCGATGCTGGGAGCGACACCACAGGCCAGGGACGCCACGCCGAACAGGCCGAGGCCGGCGAGGACCACGCGTTTGTGGCCGCGCAGGTCACCCAGCGTGCCGCCGGCGAGCAGCAGCGCCGCGAGCGTCACGGCGTAACCGTCAACGACCCACTGCAATCCCGACAGGCTGGCGTGCAGGCCAGTGCCGATGTGGGGCAACGCGACATTTACGACGGTCACGTCGAGCAGCACCAAGAACATGCCCACGCACATGACTGTGAGCACGAGACTCCGCCGCGGCGTTGCCAGGCCAGGCCGCGTCGAGGGCGCTGCATGAGGGCGGATCGGCCGGTGGGCTCATGCTATTCAGCCTTGCACGTAAACACTTCCATCTTGCCGGAAGTGTCACGGCCGTAGACTGTCGCTGTGAAGAACCGGATGGCAGACCGAGTCCCTGAGCTCGAAGGCGACGCGGACCTCGCCCGCGCCGCAGCGCTGTTCGCCGAACCAGCCCGGGCGCGCGTCCTGCTCGCGCTCGCCGACGGACGCGCTCTGCCTGCGTCGCTGCTCGCCGACGAGGCAGGGGTGTCCGCACAGGCCACCAGCGCTCACCTCAAGCGACTGCACGAGGCAGGGCTCGTAACCGTCGAGCCGTCTGGACGGCACCGCTACTACCGCCTGGCGGGAGCCGACGTTGCCGCCGTCCTCGAGGCGCTAGCCCGAATCGCACCCGCTCAAACGGTCCGATCGCTCCGCCAGGGCACCCGCGCGAACGCGCTACGCAGCGCACGCACTTGCTATGACCACCTGGCAGGCCAGCTCGGTGTAGCCATCACCGCGGCACTACTGCAACGTCAAGCGCTGGCAGCGGTAGACGGTCATGCCAACAACCAGCGACGCGCGGGCGACCCGCTCTCAGCCCCACTTGACCCGCATCCCTACCAGCTCGGGCCGGCCGCCACCGACATATTCGCAGCGCTCGGCGTTGACCTCCCTGCTCTTCAGACCGCGACCTCCCGGCGTCCGCTTCTACGCTTCTGCGTGGACTGGACCGAGCAACAGCACCACCTCGCCGGCCGCCTCGGTGCCGCGGTTACCGACGCGCTACTGCACCGCGGGTGGCTGGTCCGCCAGCCCCGACAGCGCGCCGTCCGCCTCACCAGGCAGGGCGCGACCAGCCTCTCAAAGCAACTCGGCCTCAACATCGATCCTTCCACGCTCCCGTAAGCGATCGCGATCACCTCGCCCATCCACGCGACCCGACCGATACCGTTGAGGATGCTGGGGAATCTCGCGGCGGAGGAACTCGTCGATGAAGTCGGGACTCCACGGCTTGCCCCCAACCTACGGGTCGCTGACGGTGAGGGGTGCCAGGGCTGACGTGTCTGAGGCTTCGACACTGGTGACCGGCGGGCGGGTTGCGCGGTGGGCGCTGATCGTGACCAGGAGTGCGACGGCGGCGAACGTGGCGGTGGTAAGCGCGAACGCGTGCGTGGCGTGGCCGGCCGCGGTGTGCGAGGACAGACTGAGGTACAGCGTTCCGAAGGCGGCCACGCCGGTGGCTCCGCCGATCTGCATGAAGGTGGTGCTGACGCCGCTGATGTCGGGCGCGTACCCGGCGGGCACAGCCGTGGTTAGGTGGGCGATCAGCGCGCTGAATTGGACTCCCAGCCCGAGGCCGCCGAAGGCGAGGAGCACGACCAGCAGCGCTTCGACATGATGGCCGGTGACCAGCGCGAGGCTGATCGCCGCGTAGGCTGCCGTCAGTAGCAGGCATCCGGCAGCGGGCGCTCGAGGCAACAGGCGCGGTGGCAGCCGGCGGACGAGCTGGCCAGCAATGCCGAACGCTGCGACCCACGGTACGAGCGTCAGACCCGAGACGAACGGGCTGTCGCCTAGGCCCTGCTGAAGGTATTGAGCGAGCGTGAACAGCAGCGCGTAGTAAGTCCCGGTGGCAGCCAGCAGCGTCACCAACGCCCAGAACACCGCGGGGCGCGCGAGGACGTGAACGTTGACTAACGGCGCCCCAGCGTTCGCGGTAATCCGCCGCTCGATGACAAAGAAGAGCAGGAAAGCGGGCACGCTGGCGGCCAGGCAAGCCCATATCCAGGCGGCCCATCCCTCGCTGCGCCCAAGCACGAGCGGAAGCACCACGAGCAGGATCGCGACCGACAACGTCGCGACGCCCGCCAGGTCGACGCGCCTTGCCGTGCGCTGCTCGTCGGGCGGTAGGTAGCGCAAGCCGGCCGCGATCATGGCTGCGCCGATCGGGACGTTGATCAGGAAAATCGCCCGCCAGTGGCTGCCGGCGATGTTCGCGGAGATCAGCGCGCCACCCAGGATCTGACCGGTCACCGCGCCGGCGGAGAGAGCGATCGCGTACAGGCCGATCGCTCGCACCCGCTTATCTCCGGCGAAGCTCAGCTGGATGCCGGTCAGCGTCTGGGGGAACATCAGTGCTGCTCCGGTCCCCTGTAGCACGCGGGCGAGCACCAGCACGATCGGGGTCGGCGACAGACCACACAGCAGCGACGCGAAGCTGAACACGCCGGCCCCGAGCAGAAACACCCGCCGGTAACCGTGGGTCTGTCCAAGCCGGGCGCCGGTGATCAACAGCACCGCGGACGCGATCAGATAACCGCCGATGACCAACGCCAAGGAAGCGCTCGAAGCGCCCAGATCAGCATGAATCGACGGTGTGGCGACGTTCGCGACCGTCGCGTCAGCCTGATACATGAACGGGCCGGCCAGCAGCACCACCAACAACCAGCCTTCGCGAACTGTGCGTGTCGATGTCATCGGATCCTTTCTGCCGCTGTTCTCGCGACCCCGACGGCCGCTGCTCAGTAACAGACGTCCCGGCGGTCGGAAACGTGAGATCAGCTCGCTCGACAACCAGTGCCGCGCCTCTACTACATGCCTCGTACGCGTTCGAGTCGCGTCCTCTGGCTGCTCGCGGAGATCGGCGCGCCCTACGAGCTGACGAAGCTCGCGCCGGCGCAACGCAAGTCGGCTGAGCATCTCACGCGACACCCCCTCGGCCGTGTCCCGGCGCTTGAGCTCGACGACGGGACAATCGTGTTCGAGTCCGCGGCGATCTGCCTTCAGCTCGCCGATCTCCATCCTGACGCCGGTGTGATCCCGCCGGTGGGCTCGAGCGATCGCGCGCTCGTCTATCAATGGACGCTGTTCGGGATGACCGAGCTCGAATCGCCGCTTTACCGCTGGCTTGGCGCGGTCGCCGAGGAGTCCACCGATCCGCAGGCGCGCGAGCGCTTCGTCGGGGCGGCGACGGCGCTCGAAGCGGCGCTCGAAGGTCACGACTGGCTGGTCGGTGGCCGCCTGACCGTCGCTGATGTCATCTGTGCCAGTGTCCTGGGCAGCGCCCATGCCCGGGGCTTGCTGGGCGACTGGCCGGGGCTGCAGGCCTACGTCGAGCGCAGCGAGGCGCGCCCCGCCTTCATCGAGGCGGCCGCGATCTCAAACCAGCCCCGCACCTGAGATCCCGAGGCGCCGGCGTCATGCCGCGTCGGTGGCAGACGGCGCAAAGGTCCCTGGCGGTCAGCGGCCGATGGCCTGGGGGAAGTTGAAGTAGTGGTTGGGGTCGATGCGCCTGCGGATCGCTTCCAGTCGGGGAAGGTTCTGGCCGTAGTAGGCCACCTGCCATTGCTGGAGTGATGGGTCGATGTAGTTCTGATAGCCGCCGCCCGTCACGTAGGGACGCATCTTCGTCCAGGCTTGGTCGATCCAGTCCGCGGTGGCGCCGTTGCCGTAGTACTGGATGCAGAACAGAGGGTGACGGTGCACGAAGGCGGTGTCGGTGGGAGCGACGCGGCCGACGGCGCCCCCGTAGGCGTCGCAGAGCAGGGCGCCGGAGCCGGACGCCTCGGTGCCGGCGATCATCGCCGCTCGTCCTGCGTTGGGCAGCGGGTTGGCGACGTAGTCGGACTTGGCGTTGAACGTCTCGCGCGGCATGGTGCCGCTGGGACCGGCGCCGACTGTATGGCAGGCGGCCACAGTCAGGCCCTCGCAGCCGGCCAGGAGGAGCTGTAGATCGAGGTATGGCTTCTCGATGTTGGCGTGCAGGCTGGCCCCGGACACCGTGAGCAGCGGCCCCAGCAGCCCCGGGATGTCCGCACTGGGTCCCAGGTACTGCCCGTTGGCTTCGATCGATGGCCCGGCGGAGTTCAGATGCAGGATCGACGTGATCTTGTCGTTCGTGCTCGGGGCCCAGGATTGCCATGCGTCGATCGCTCCGTCGGCCGACGACCACGGCCATCTGACCTCGAAGTACGTCGCCGTCTGGGGCATTGGGTGGACCTTGAAGACGAACTCGGTCACGATCCCGAAGTTGCCGCCGCCGCCACCCCTGAGTGCCCACATCAGGTCCGGATCGGATTGATCGTCCACGGTGCGAAACTGGCCGTCGGCAGTGACGATCTTGACCGCCAGCAGGCTGTCGATCGTCAAGCCCAAGTGCCGGCTGGCGAGCCCGAACCCGCCGCCAAGGGTGACGCCGGCCACGCCGACCGATGGGCATGACCCGCCCGGCAGCGTCACTCCGTGCTTGCCCAATTCGAAGTAGACATCGATCAGCTGCACACCCGCCCCGATCGTCGCGGTGCCCGCCGTCTGGTCGAAATTGACCCAGTTCAGCTTGCGGAGATCCAGCACCACCCCGTTGGTCAGCGTCGAGTACCCGCCATAGCTGTGACCGCCGGACCGTGCCCGCACCGGGATGCCGTGCCCGACGGTGAAGCGGACCGCGTTCTGGACGTCAGGGCCGTTGATCGGACGGGCCACCGCACTGGGCAGGACGTGATCGAAGCGAGGGTTGAATACCTGCGCAACCCTCTGAAAGCCCGGATCCCCGGCCTGGAACACATGGCCGCGGATGGCACCCTGAAGTCCCGGTACCACGCCCTAACCCCTCAGACCGATTACGTCGCGCTCCATGATGCCAACGTGCCGTTCTTGTCCGCGGCTCTGAGCTCGTTCAACCCGCCCACGCTCTCCCCGTCGACGATGATCTGGGGGAAGGTCGTGCGTCCGGTCACCTTCGCGAGCTCGGCTTGCAGTTCTGGTTGCTCGGCCAGGTTGACCTCTTCGAACACGACGCCGCGCTTGGCCAGGAGCGACTTCGCGCCGACGCAGAAACTGCAGGCGTCAGTCGAGAACAGGATCACGCGACTGGACACGGCCACGAGTATAAGGTGGGCTTAACCGGAACTCCGACTCGGCGATCCCGTTCTGGTCTAGTGGGCTGTCACCGCTTTGGCGACGGTGTCAGCCGCTCGAATTCGTCGCGCCCACTTTCGAGGCAGGCAGCGATATGCGTGGGTCGGAGACCTCTGGGAGAATCTGGGTGTGGGTTCACCGCAGACGCTGAGCGAAGCCGAACGGCGAATCGTTGCGGTGTGGGCGGCTGGCTGCGCGGAACGTGTGCTCGGACTGTTTGAGGCGGAGGCTCCCGGCGATACACGTCCACGCGATGCGATTGAGCGAACACGGGCCTTCGGCCGTGGGGAGCTTGACGTCGCCGACGAGATCCGCCGCCGGTTTGCGGGTGGTGCCGCCGCGCGTGAGGTGAGCACCCCTGCCGCGGCCGCCGCCGCGCGAGCAGCAGGACAGGCGGCAGCCGTCCCTCACATGGGTTCACATGCCCTGGGCGCCGCGGCATACGCCGCCAGGGCCGCGGGACTGGCCGCCCCCGGCCGCCCAGAGGCGGTTAGCGAGGAGATCCACTGGCAGCTCAGCAGCATGTCCGTGGAGGCCAGAGCGGCTCTGCGGCGGCTTCCGCCAGTCGGTGAGGATCGGGCCGGTCCGCTGGGCCCAGGTCTTCTCGCGTCGGGTCTCCTTGGCACGATCATCCGCAGCCTCCAGGCTGGCTTGGGTCCACGGTCCTATGGTCCGGCTGGAACGGTTTCGGTCGCCACGTTCCAGCCGAACAGGCTGACCACCGGCGCGGCGCCGCCGAGCTGGGCGCGCCGATAGGTCGCGCGCAGCGTCTCCGATTCGCCGGGCCACAGCGTGATGTCGTTGTCGCTCCAGGAGATCGGGAGCACCTCGTTGTCGCCCCGGACCGGCGCGCCGGACGCGGAACCCCGCCGCAGATCCGCCCGGAGGAAGAACGCGACAGTCCCCGCGGGAGAGGTGTTCGTGATCGTGACATCGGTTTCGGTGCGGGGCCCGACAGGGTGCGTGCTGGCGGTCACCCGCACACTGGCCTGGCGGAGCTGGTGCAGCTGCGTCAGGTTCGCGTACCTGGTCATAGTGGCCTGGGGATTGCCGATCGTTTTCGACCAGTTGACGACGTCGGGTTGGGTCGACAGCCAGTACACGTTGCGGTCGACGATCAGCCCGCCTTGGCGTAACAGCAGCTCGACGAAGTATGTACTCGCCTGGCCGGCGGCGAGGCCGGTATGTGTGGGCGAAGGACCCCGGTGGCGACGCCCTGGCTGTTCAGGTTGATGCCGGCCTGCTCCTGGTGATCAAGCAGTGTGCCGTCGAGCGTGTACACGTTCGACTGCACCGAGAGGCCGCTTTGCGCCGTCGGCCCAAGGTTGTCGACGGCGACCGTACCGTCGTCGTACGCGTACATGGCGTGCAGCGACTCGTTCGCCTTCTTCGCCCCGAAGTAGCTGCCTGCCTGGTCGGAGTCGTAGTTGTAAAGGTCCCACAGAAGCGTTGGCCAGCCCTTGTTCAGCTGCCAGTAGACGATGCCGGTCGACGGGGCGGCGCGCCGCGTCGAATGGTCGATGTACGCCTCGAACTCGGCACGCTGGGTTTCGTAGTTCTGGACCTGTGCCGCCTCGACGAACTGATCGAGGCTCGACCAGGCGCCGTAGCGGGCACGCAGTGCGCGGTCGAAGTCGTGAAGCGTGCCGAACGAGTAGCCGCCGTTCGACGGCCCGGGCAGTCCGGGTTCGTAGTTGAGGTGGTACTGGTTGTAGTTGGGCCGCTTCCACAATTGCGTCTGCTCGAACGGCGACATGAAGCGCCTGATCGAGTCGAGCGTTGGCACTGTGTCGCCGGCGCTGGCCTCGCTATTGAATGCCCACGCCCCGCCCACGTTCGTCCTCGTCGAATCGTGGGGGTCGTAGTGGGTCGTGTCGTACCAGTAGCTTGGCGGCACCCAGTCGTACGGGCCCTCCTTCTCGCCTGAGGGCCCGAGGCCCGGCGCGCTCTTGTACTCGGCGGACGCGATCAGCGGATCCTGGAAGTCCGCCGCCCGAAAGCCCGCCAGCGAGACGGCTTCCTGGCGTGGCGTCGGGTTGTTGTCGCTCCAGCTGAAGTTGAGGACGCTGGGGTGATTGCGGAGGTTCTGACCGATCGTGAACGCGGAGTTGCGCAGCAGCGCAAAGTCGTGGCGGCTCGTCAGCTTGCTGTCCTGCAGCTGCCACGCATCGCAGCACTGATAACCCGCGTCGATCAGAATCCCGTCCCGGTCTGCCTGCTCGTAGAAGTCCCGCGGCATCTGCTTGCCCTCGGTACGGATTCCGTTGAGCCCGAGGTTCTGGATCATCGCGAACTGCTCCGCCGTGTTCTGCCTCGAGTAGCGCAGGAATAGATCCTCGGACCAGCCGCCCGCGCGGAACAGGAACGGCCGGCCGTTGACCAAGAACTGGCGCGAGCCGTGGGGCGCGATCGGCGATCGCCCGATCAACCGCGTGGTGATCGTCCGGATCCCGAACGTCGCGGACGCAGAGTCGATCGCTCGACGGTGCTGGAGCACGCTCATCGTGAGCCCGTAGAGCGGCTGTGACCCCATCCCGTACGGCCACCAAAGGCGGGGATGGGCGAGCGTGATGCGGATGCTGATCGTCCGAGTTGCCCGGGGGGCAAGGCGGATCGCGGCCGCGGCGCCCTCGCCCCTCCCCCCGGAGGTGACGGTGACGCTCACCGAGCCCGCCTGGGCTCGGCCGGTCTGGTTGCTGACCACGCCCTTGACGGTGAGCGTTGCGCGTGACAGGTCGCGCGCGAGGTGTTCCACCACGTGCGCGTCGCTCACTGTCAGCGGCCCCGAGCTGTGCAGCTCGATCGGGAACTGGATTCCGGTGTTGTTGTCCGGGGCGATCTGCATCCAGTCGACGCTGTCGAGCGTGAACATCGTGCTCGGGTCGTTGGGGTAGACCTCGAGCGCGATTGCGTTGCGGCCGTGCTGCAGCAGCCGGGTAACGTCGAACGTGTACCGCGTGAAGTCGCCCTGAACGACCGCGTGCGTCGCGACCAGCCTTCCGTTTAGCCACACGTCGGCCTCTCCGACGACCCCGTTGATGACCAGCTGGATGTGCCGACCGGGGCCGACGGAGGAGACGAACGTCGTGCGGAACCACCACGGGACCGCGAACCTGGGGATCGTGTCCGCGCCGATCTGGCTCATGTACCCGAAGCAGGTCCTCATATTTGACGAGACGAACACGCTCGGACAGTGTCCGGTCTGCACGAGCGCCCCGACCTCGGTGCCCACGGCACCGGCGCTGTCGGGCTTGACGTGGAGCCACGAGCGGGTGCCGAATCCGGGCGCGGACACTCGTGCTCCGCCCTGTGAAACGTGGGCGCTGCTCTGCACCTGCCACCCCGCGAGCCCCACGACCTGGGTATCGGCCGACGCCGCGGAGGCGCTGATTCCGCTCGCCGCGACCGCGAGCAGCATCGACATCATGAGCAGGGTCAACGGGCGACGGCAAGCGTCTCGTGGCATCAGCTCTTCCTCCCGGGCCGAGCAGTTCGGTAAGGCTCTGAACAAATAGTTTACCGAGTGGGCCATACCCGTCAACGCAGAATAGCTATTCAAGTGCGCTTCCTTACGATTAGGGAGCACGTATGGTCAGGTGACCGTGACCTTCTTCAGGCCAGCCGGCCGATCCGGATCGATACCGAGCCTGAGCGCGAGCTGAAAAGCCAGCTGCTGGCCGCGAACCACCGCAACGATGGGTGCCAGCGACTCAGGAACATTCGCCGGCAGCGACACGTCGGCGCCGTCACTGGGGCCGACGACAAGCACGCGAGCATCCCGGGCGCGCAACTCTTCGACGAGCGAGACCACATCAGCTGCAGCCGGCCCGGCGCTGCACAATGCGATCACGGGGAGGCCGCTCGTCACCGCCGCGATCGGGCCGTGGCGCAGATCGGCCGCCGAGTAGCCGTCCGCCAGGACCGAGCAGGTCTCCTTGATCTTCAGCGCCGTCTCGAGCGCCGCCGCGAACAGGTACCCGCGCGCGACCACGATCAGCTGCGAGGAGCCGGCCAGTCTCCGCGGCGGCGGTGGCCGTCGGTTCCGGGTCATCGAGCACGGCCTGCACCGCGTCAGGGAGTCGTTCGAGCTCCGCGCGCCCAAACGGGGGGCGGCCGAGAGCGCAGGCGATGATCGCGACCGCTGTCAGCTGGCCGGTGACCGTCTTGGTCGCCGGAACGGCACGCTCCCGGCCCACGTCCAGCGCGATCGTCCGGTGCGCCGCGTCCGCCAACGCGCTCGAGGGCTCATTGGTGATGGCCAGGCCCCGTCCACCAGCGTCTTGAAGCGCGCTCAGTGTGCTCACGATCTCGGGCGTGGCGCCCGACTGGCTGACCGCGATCACAAGCTGGCCGCGGTAGTCGGTCTCGATGCCGTACAGCGTGTGGAGGCTGGGCGCGGCGAGGGAGACCGGCTTGCCGACCGACGCCTCCAGCAGGTACCGGCCGAAGATGGCGGCGTGATCCGACGAGCCCCGGGCCACGATCGTGATCCCGTGAAAGGGAGTCGGCACCGCCCCCCGCACCTGTTTCACGATTGCGTCAAAACGCCCCAGCAATTCCAGGAGCCGCTCGGGCTGCTCGGCCATCTCCGCGGCCATCAGCGACCCGGTCATCCCGCACCGCCGCGGCCGATGAGCTCGGGTAGCTCATGCATGCCGTCGAACACGATCGTGTCGGGCCCGTCGAGGAGCTCGGCCGGCGTGGGCCCGCCGGCGTAGGCGAGCACGCGCATGCCCGCGGCCCGCGCCGCCTGAACCCCCGAGCGGCTGTCCTCCACGACCACGCAGCGCCCCGGGTCAATGCCCATTTCCCGGGCCGCATAAAGAAACAGGTCGGGCGCGGGCTTCCCGTTCGTAACGTCCTCGGCACTGAAGATCCGCCCCTCAAACCGCCCGTACAGCCCCGTCACCCCGAGCGTGTAGCGGAGGTGTTCGTGGGTGCCGCTCGACGCGACGCAGGTCTCGAGCCTGATCCGGTCAAGCGCGTCGACAACGCCCGGCACCGGTGCGAGCTCGGCGTCGAACACCTCTCGGTAACGCGGCTCCACCTGCGACTCCCATGTGGCGGGCAGCTCGTGGCCCAGGTGCGACTCGATGGCCAGCTGGATCTCGCTGTTCGAGCGCCCCACGAACCGCTCGATCATCTCGGCTTCGCTGAGTGGCCAGCCGACCTCGTGCAGCAGCTGCACGTCGACCTTGATCCCCAACCGCTCGGAGTCGATTAACACCCCGTCGCAGTCGAAGATCACGAGTTCGAGCGATCCGGTCCGCACCGAACTCTTTCAGCTGCGTGGGATGGGGGACGCGTCCGTCGCCTCGGCGGCCGCCGCTTCGGCGAGCGCGACGTGGCAGGCGACCCGGCTCACCCCGATCGGCTCCGGCCGCGGCGTGACCAGCGAGCACGTCTCGATCGCATGCGGACAACGCCAGCGGAAGCGACATCCCGCGCTCGGGTTGATGACTCTGGGCGGCTCGCCGCTGTCGGCGGACAGCTGCTCGGTCTTCTCGCGCGGATCGGCGACCGCTGAGAGCAGCAACTGCGTATAGGGATGCTTCGGGTCCGAGAGCACCGTCTCCGTCGGCCCTTCCTCGACGAGGTGACCGGCGTACATGACGATCACGCGATCGGCGACGTATCGAGCGCTCGCGATGTCATGCGTGATGTAGAGGATCGACACGCCCTCCTGGTCGCGGAGGCTCGCCATCATGTTGAGCACACCGGCGCGGATCGACACGTCGAGCATCGACACCGGCTCATCGGCCAGGATCAACTTGGGACGGATTGCCAGGGCCTGTGCGAACCCGACCCGCTGGCGCTCTCCACCGCTCATCTCATACGGGAATCGCCTGAGCATCTTCGCCGAAAGCCCCACGCTCTCGAACACCCGCTCTGCCTCCCGCTGGCGCCCGGCGCGGTCGAGCTCCGGCCGGTGCAGAACGAGGTTGCGCATCACCCCGTGCCCGATCCGATGCACGGGGTGAAATGCGCTGAACGGATCCTGGAACACCATTGACACCTCGCTGCGGTACCAGGACAGCGATCTCCGCGACCGCAGCGAGTGGACGGGCCGGCCGCGATAGTAGATTTCCCCGCGGGTTGGCGGAAACACCCTTGCGAGCAGCCCGGCGATCGTGCTCTTGCCGCTCCCGCTCTCGCCCACGAGCGCGACGATCTCCCGCTCGCCGATGGCGAAGTTGAAGTCGTCGACGGCGTGCAGAACCTGCTTGTCGAACATGCCGCCGACGCCGAAGTGGCGCGTGAGATCGGCCACTCGGAGGAGCGGCTCGCCGGTGGCCGCGGCCCCCGTCTCCGGGTTGGTGACGTCTGGCATGGGCTCAGATCGCCTCCTTGGCGGCCTGCTGTTCGTAGAGCAGGCACCGCACCCGCGCGCCACCGACCTGATACAGCTCGGGCTCCTGGATCGGGCAGTGCGGCATCACATCGGGACATCGCGGATGAAAGCGACAGCCGCTCGGCGGTCGAGCGAGATCGGGCGGCGCGCCGGGGATCCCGGTCAGCTCCCGCCGCGGCCCACGCACCGTCGGGAAGGCGTTCATCAGCCCTCGGGTGTAGGGGTGCAGCGGGCGCTCGAAGATGGCGTCCGTGCTCGCGGTCTCGGCGACCTGGCCGGCGTACATGACCATGACCCGGTCCGAGTAGCGGCTTACGACTGACATGTCGTGGGTGACGAAGATCACGGCGAAGTCGAGACTGCGCTGGAGCTCCTTGATCTTGGTCATCAGCGAACGCTGCGCGACCACGTCGAGGGCCGAGGTGGGCTCGTCCATCATCACCAGCGACGGGCTGAAGAGCAAGGCCATCGCGATCATCGCGCGCTGCCGCATCCCGCCGCTCAGCTGGTGGGGATAGCTTCTCAGGTGGACGGGGTCGATACCGACGAGACCGAAGACCTCCTCAGAGCGCCGCTGGATCTCCCCGTCCGACCCATCGCTGTGCGCGCGGAAGGCGTCCTTGAACTGAGCTCCGATGCTCTTCATCGGATTGAGCGCGTTCATCGCGCTCTGCATCACGACCGAGAAGTCACGCCAGCGGATCTGGCGGAGCTCCTCCCGACCGAGCCGCACCATGTCCTGCCCGCGGAACGTAACCGTTCCGCCGGCGACCTCGCCCGGCGGCGAGAGGAGCCTCGCGATGCTGAACAGCAGTGTCGACTTGCCGCAGCCGGACTCGCCGACGATGCCGAGAAACTCCCCGGGGGCGACCGTGAGGCTGACGCGATCGACGGCGCGCACATCCCCCGCCTCGGTCAGGTAGTCGACCGAGAGATCGGCGACCTCAAGCAGAGGTTCGGTCACGTCGCCGCCTCCTCCGCAAGGGCCGTAGAGCAGGGTTTCCGATCTCGTCGAAGGCGTAGTTCACCAGCGCGAAGCCCGTACCCATGAACGCCACCGCTGCACCCGGCGCGAGCGCCCACCAGGCGTTGCCGGACTCGAGCGCCGCATTGGCCTGAGCGTTGTAGAGCATCGTCCCCCACATCAGCTGGCTGCTGTTGCCGAGTCCGAGGAACTGAAGGCTGGCCGCGAATCCGACTTCGAACACGGCGAGGGCGAGGAACGAGGCCGCGAGGAGCGAGGTCATTGTCGGGACGATCTCGACGAAGATGATGTAGATCGCGCGCTCTCCGCGAACGCGGGCCGAGACGAGGAAATCCCGGTTGCGGATCGACAGCCCCTGCGATCGCAGCTGCCTGGCCTGGAAGGCCCAACTCGTGATCGTCAGCACAATCACGAGCGAGGTGACGCCGGGCGGAAGGTAGGCGGCGAGCAGGATCAGGAGCGGCAGAACGGGCAGGATCAGGAAGACATCGGTGACCACGGTCAGCACCCGGTCGGTGAACCCGCCGAGGTAGGCGGCGGTCACGCCGATGACCATCGAGATCAGGGTGGCGATCGCGCTCACGATCAGCGTCACCAGCAGCGTCGCGCGAGTGCTGTAGATCAGCTGGGAGAACACGTCCTGCCCAAGCTGCGTGGTGCCCAGCAGGTGACCACCTGAGGGATTCAGATTCGGAAGGTAGGACGTGGCCTGCGGATCGTCGGGCGCGATCAGGCCGGGGAACGCGGCCACGAACACGACGATCAACAGGATCAGCGCGCCCGCCGTCGCCTTGCGGTTGCCGAGAACCGCGCGCATGAAGCGCCTCGGCCCCTCCCATCGGGAGTGCATGGTGGCGTCGGTCAGGACGGCATCGGTGGTCGTCGCCACCTCAGGCCTCCCGCGTCCGCGGATCCAGCAGCGCCGTGGCGAGGTCGGCGACCAGCACGCAGACCAGGACGGCGAGCGTGTAGAACAGGAACAGCCCCTGCATCAGCGGGAGATCGTGATCCGTGGTCGCGGTGTAGAACAGATATCCGAGTCCCGGATACGAGAACAGGTACTCGATCACGATCGCGCCGCCGAGCACGTAGCCGAGCTGCATCGCGAAGCCCGTCAGGTTCGGCAGGATCGCGTTCCGGGCGGCGTAGTCGAACATCACCCGCCGGTCTGTCAGCCCCTTGGCTCGCCCCAGCTTGACGTAGTCATCGGCAACCGTCGTGATCATGTTGTTGCGCATCGAGTAGACCCACAGGCCGGCCGTCACGATCGTCAGGCTGAGGCCGGGAAGGATCGCGTGCTTGAGCACATCGCCGATGAATGACAGCGAGAAGGAGGGGGTCGTCCCGGTGCTGTAGTTGCCGCTGAGCGGCAGCCAGTTCAACTTGATCGCGAACGCGTAGATCAACAGCAGGCCGACGAAGAACATCGGCACCGTCGAGAGGACGAACAGGCTGGGCGGCAGAATCGCGTCCAGCCGCCCGCCGCGACGCCAAGCGCTGAACACGCCGACCAGCGTCCCGATCACGAACGCGAGGAGGGTGGTGACGCCGACGAGGCCCAGCGTCCACGGCAGCTTCGACACGAGCTCATGCACAACCGGGACGTTCTGGGCATCGACGCCGAGGTGACCCGTGAGCGTGTTCCCGAGATAGTGAAAATAACTCGAGAGCACGCTCTGGTGGGTGTTGACGCCGAACTGGATCTCGAGCGCGTGCGCCGCAGCCGGGTTGATGTTCCTGAACGTCGCAAGTACTGCCTGCGCCTCGTTTCCGGGCATCACCCGGGGGATGATGAAGTTGACCGTCAGCGCGGCCCACAGGGTGATGACGAACAGGCCGAGTCGACGCGCGAGGTATCTCACCGACTAAACCTCCCAAGCTCCCCCTGCGTCACGGCTGCTCGCTCACCCTGTGGGATGCAGATGCGTCACGACCTGACCGTTGTCCGGGAACGAGTACGGCGACGGCTGCGCATACGGATTGGACTGCGTCGGCCAGCCCCCGATGTTCGTCGTGTCGTATTGATACCAATCGACGCCCTCGGTGGTGGGGATGAACGGGATCTGGTTCACCATGAGCTGCTGAACCTGGTGGATGATCTGCACCTGCTCCGGCTTGCTCGCGGACGCGTATTTATTGAACAGGGCGTCGGCCGCGGCGGACTTGAATCGCGCGTAGTTCGTCGAGCCGATGTTTCCACTGAACAGCCACCCGCGGAGCTCGTAGTACGGGCTCGGCCCGGGGCTCGCGGCCGGTCCGCCGCTGCCGGCGTAGGCGAGCTGGAAGTGGCCGTTCTGGATATCTGCGGTGTACGGCGTCGAGTTCTCGTCCTGCACGGTCACCGAGATCCCGACGGCCTTCAGCTCCTGCGTGATGATCTGTAGCGACGCATCCCAGTCCGAGTAGCCGCTGATCGTCTTGATCGTGAATGAGAGCGGCTGTCCGCTCGGCGACCGGTAGATCCCGTCGGACCCCTTCTTGTAACCGGCGGAGTTGAGGATCTGCTGTGCCTTGGAGGGGTCGTAGGTCGTCCCGGTCAGCGAGCTGTCGGACCAGCTCTGGAAGGTGGGCGTGATCACGCCGGTCTGGTTGGCCGGCTGTTGCTCGCCGCCCTCGCCCAGGCGAGAGATCGTCGGCCTGTTCAGCGCGTACGCGATCGCCTGGCGCACCGGCAGCTGGCCCAGCAGCGGGTTGTCCAGATTCGGGACGAGGGCCACGTTGAGGACCGGCGGGAACCAGATGTGGCGGTGCGCCGGGTCCTTGGCGACGTAGAAGCCCTGGACGTTCGGGATGTACTGCCCGCCCCACTGCGCCTGTCCCTGTGAGATCGCGAGGTTGGCCGGGGTGTTGCTGAGGAACGCCGGGTAGTCGATCTCCTTGATCTGCGGTACCGGGTGTCCCGGCTTGCCCTGCCAGTAGGTGGAGTTGCGAAGGTACTTGATGTTCTGCCCCGTGCAACTCGAGACCTGGTAGGGACCGGTCCCGACCGGGTGCGTGTCCGAGTAGGTCGAGAGCTTGCTCTGGTTCAGAGTCGACCAGACGTGCTGCGGCACGATCGGCGTCTGATCGGCGACGTAGTAGAAGTACGTCTGCGCCGGCGCGTTGAACGTGAAGACGACCTGATCGCTCCCCTTGGCGGTGACGCTGACGAGCGGGCCGCCCGCGTTGGCCCAGAGCGCGTTGAGGTCGATCGCCTTGTCGCCCTTGATCGCGTTGAACGTGTAAACGACATCAGCGGCGCCGAAGGGCTTGCCGTCCGTCCACTTCACACCGCCGCGGACGGTGAAGGTGAGCGTCTTGTAGCCGTTCGACCACGACGACGACGACGCCAGCATCGGAACCGGAGGATTGTTGCTCTGGAGGATGTTCACGAACTCAAGCGGCTCGTAGACGAGCGCGAACGTGATTCCGGGACCGAGGAGGGCCGAGTTGAACGGGTTGAACTGGCATGTCCAGGTCGAACCGCTCTCGTTGTCGATCACGAGCTTGCCGCCGATCTTGCCGGTGGAAGCACCGCCGGACGAACCGGACGACGAGCCGCCGCCTGACGACGAACCGCCGCAACCAGCCAGCAGCACGCATGCTGCGGGCACCAACACCAACCATCTGAAGCGCTTCATCACGACCCTCTCCTTCAAGTGCGGCGGTTGCCGGTCAATTTGGGAAAATCCTAAACAAAAACGAAGATATCCGCTTATGCGTCATCGTTCAACCATCAAACAGATTGGCGAGTTGTTTTCCAATTAGGTCCTGCAGTGGGAGACAGCAGGGTGGTGCGAGCGGCGTGCAGCGCAATTGCGGTCGCCCCTTGGAGCGCGGCCCGCTCGCCGAGGAGGCTGGTTTCGATCCGGGCCGTGATCGGGACCAGCGCGGCGGCGGCACCGCGGACGGGCCCGAGCAGCAGTGGACTCGAGCCGATCCCTCCGCCGAGCACCACCAGTGCCGGGTCGAGAATCGCGCACACCGTGGCGATCGCCGTTCCGAGACGTGAGGCGACCTGGTCGACGACGGACTGAGCCGTCGCGTTGCCGGCCACCGCCAGGTCGAATACCTCTTGGACCGACGAGAGCTCGGAGTCGGCCCCAGTGCGGCGTCCGTTGAATGCGGCGACGATCCCGGTGGCGCCGATCTCGTCCTCCAATCCGCCGTGCAACCTGTGCCGCGGATCGAACGGATCTCCAGCCAGGGGCAGATAGCCGATCTCCCCGGCGGCCCCGTGCGCGCCGCGGACGACCTCGTCATCGATGATGATCCCCATCCCGATTCCGGCGCCGATGGCGATGAACACCATCGTCGAGACCCCCCTTGCGAGACCGAACCATTTCTCGCCGACGGCCGCCAGGTTGACGTTGTTCTCGACCAGCACCGGCAGGTCGAAACGCTCGCGAAGGACCTCGACCGGGTCAAAGCCGCCTTCAGGGACGACGTTGTAAGCGAGGGAGGTGATTCGGCCGCTGGCCCGGTCGACGACGCCGGGGGAGGAGAGACCAAGCGCCAGGGGCTGCCCGTGAACGGCGCTCGCCTGGTTGATCACCTGGCTGACCATGTCGAGGATCTGCCCGCCGATAGCTCGCCCCCCGTCCTTGGCCGTCGGTTGGCGCAGATCGCAGATCGGCTCACCGAATAGGTCGGCCGCTGCGACCCGGAGGTTGCTTCCGCCGATGTCCGCTCCGACAACGAAGCCCGCCCGCGAGCTGACCATGTACGCCACCGGTTTGCGGCCGCGCTGTCCGCCACGCGTCCCCGCGGCGTGCACGAGTCCGCCCTGCTCGAGTCGGCTGACCGCCGCCGAGACCGTCGGCTTCGAGAGGTTCGTCGCAGCCGCGATCTCAGGCCGGGTGATCGGACCCCGGCGGAAGATCGTCTCGAGCACGGCCTGCTCACCGAGCTCCCTGAGCAGACTCAGACGCGAGTCCGCGTCGGGTCGCCCAGGCGAGCCGTCGCTGTCAATCTGTGAGGGCCGCGCCATTGAGGTTAGATCTCTTTACGAATAGGATGAGTCCGATGGCACGGAAGCATAAGCCTCTGACGGCAGATAAGGCAAGGTCCTTCCATAAGGAGAGCACACCGCGGGTGGGGGCGGCGGCTTGAGCGTGGAGCGGACGGCATCGACCTTCACGGTCATCGGGTGCGTGCAGGCGGATGTGGTGATGAGTCCCGTCACCGACCTCCCGGCTCCGAGCGGGACGTTACTGGCCGACGAGGCGGCCCTCCGGGTGGGCGGGGCGGGTGCGAATGCGGCGCTTGCCGCGATCGAGGCCGGTCTCCATGTGCGGTTGATCGGATGTGTCGGCGACGACCATCTCGGGGAATGGATGCGCGAACAGCTCGCGCCGGCGGGACTCGCGGACGAGCTCGTCGTCGTTGAGGGAGACACGTCCGGGCTCACCGTCGTGCTCGAGTCGCCGGCGCGTGATCGCAGCTTTCTCACCTACCTCGGCGTCAATGCCCGGTGGGATCCGACGATGATCTCTCCTGATGCGCTCACATGCGAGAACCTGTTGTTGTGCGACTACTTCGTCGCGCCGCTGCTACGCGGGCGGGCCGCGCAACGACTGCTCGACGCCGGGCGCGCTGCCGGCGCTCGGACGTTTTTCGACACCAGCTGGGATCCGGACGGGTTCTCCAGTCAGACGAGGGCCGAGGTGCGCGAGCTGCTGCCCTCCGTCGACGTGTTCCTGCCCAACGAGGTGGAGGCCTGCGCGCTCGCGGATCGACCGGGAGAGCCGGCACGCGCGGCGCGCGCGCTGCAGAACGCGTCCGGCGGGTGGGTAGTCGTCAAGCGCGGGCCGTCCGGATGCTTGGCGGTCGGGCCCGACGGGGCCGAGATCTCGGTGGCGGCGCCCGCGGTGGAGGTGGGCGATACCACTGGCGCCGGCGACGCGTTCAACGCCGGCCTCGTGCACGCCCTGGCGCGCGGCGCGAGCTGGGAGGTGGCCCTGAATGAGGCAACCCGGTTCGCAACCACGATCATCTCGCGGCCGTCGAATGGCCGCTACAGGAGCGCGCTGACAGGGGTCGACGGATGAGGCTCGCAGTAATCGGAGCGGGCTCAACATACACCCCCGAGCTCGTCTCGGGCCTGACGCGCGAGCGTGAGCGGCTCGATGTGCGCGAACTGGTGCTCCACGACATCGACCCCGAGCGCAGGGAGGTGGTGGGCGGCCTGGCCAAGCGGATGCTCGACCGCCAGGGATTCGATGGTGCGCTGGAGATCACCGACGAGCTCGATCGGGCGCTCGACGGCGCCGACATGATCCTGATCCAGATCCGGGTCGGCGGTCAGGCGGCGCGTCTGTGCGACGAGACGATCCCGGCCGCCTGCGGCTGCGTCGGCCAGGAGACGACCGGCGCCGGGGGGCTTGCGAAGGCTATGCGGACGGTGCCCGTGGTACTGGATATCGCTCGGCGCGCGCGAGAGCTCGCCGCCGATGGGGCGTGGCTGATCGACTTCACCAACCCGGTGGGGATCGTGACCCGGGCCCTACTCGACGCAGGGCACCGCGCGATCGGCCTGTGCAACGTTGCGATCAACTTCCAGCGTCAGATCGCCGCACATCTCGGCATCCCCGCCGAACGCGTGCGGATCGACCAGGTCGGGCTCAATCACCTGACCTGGATCCGGGCCGTGTGGGTCGACGGTCGGGATCTCCTGGCGGAGGTGATCTCTCGATACGGGGACCCGCTCGCGCACGAGATCGGGTTGCCGCGGGCGCTGATCGAGGATCTCCGTGCGATCCCGTCTTACTACCTGCGCTACTTCTACGCCGAGCGCGAGGTCGTCCAGGAGCAGCAGACCAGCCAGCCCCGCGCGCGGACCGTGATGGAGATCGAGCGGGGATTGCTCGACCTCTACCGCGATCCGGCGCTGAGCGAGAAGCCGGCGCTGCTGGAACGGCGGGGCGGAGCGTTCTACAGCGAAGCCGCGATCCAGCTGGTCGCCTCGCTCGTTGGAGACACTGGCGACGTGCAGGTCGTGGACGTCCGCAACGCTGGGACGCTGCGAGGACTGGCGGACGATGACGTGGTCGAGGTACCGGCGCAGGTCGGACGGGCAGGCGCCGTACCGGTTGCCCAGCCCCCACTTGCGCCCGAGCTTCTCGGTCTCGTCCAGCACGTGGCGGCGTACGAACGGCTGGCCGCCGCGGCCGCGGCCACCGGCGACCGCGACACAGCCCGTCTGGCCCTCCTGGCCAACCCACTGGTCCGCGAGTACGAGCTCGCCGAAACGATGCTCGACCGTTTGCTCGCGGACGAAGACCAGGCAGCGATCAACCGGGTATCGACAAGGCGATGACACAGCAGCGGACCGACGGCGGAGCCGTCAAAGGTGCCGTGCTGGCGGTCGATGGGGGCGGCGTCAAGACCGACCTCGCGCTGCTTGACTGGACCGGCGCGCTGCTCGCCCACGTCCGTGGAGGCAGGAGCCAGCTCTACTACCTCGGAGTCGACGGCTGCGTCGAAGTGCTGGAACACCTGCTCGATGATGCGACCGCTCGCGCGGGACTCGACGCTCCGGAGCGTCCGGTCGCGTCTACCGCGCACATGCTCCTGGCGGGCGTTGACCTCCCAGAGGAGCTCGCTGCGGTACGCGCGGCGATCGAGCGACGGAGATGGAGTGATCGCCTGTTCGTCGGCAACGACACGGAGGCATTGCTGCGCGCAGGAACCGATCGAGGCTGGGGGATCGCGGTGGTTTGCGGGACGGGGATCAACTGTCTCGGCCGAACTGTGGACGGGCGTGAGGCCCGTTTCCTCTCGTTCGGCGCGGTCTCCGGCGACTGGGGCGGGGGCGGAGACGTCGGTTTGGCAGCGCTGGCCGCCGCGGTGCGTGCTGCCGACGGACGAGGCCCGCGAACCGGTCTCGAGACCGCCGTGCCAGCGCATTTCGGGCTCGCCGAGGCGGGAGCGGTGGCGCGAGCAGTGCATGTGAAGGAGATCCCGATCGCGCGGCTGGCTGAGCTCGCCCCGGTCGTGCTGGCCGCCAGCGAAGAGGACGAGGTCGCCGCTGCGATCGTCCACCGGCTGGCTGACGAGGTGGTGGCGTTCGTTAGGGCGGCGCTCCGTCGGCTCGATCTGACCCGGGCCGACCCGGACGTCGTGCTCGGCGGTCGGATCCTGCGCACCAGCCAACCGAGCGTGATCGCGGCGATCGGCAGCGGCGTTCGCGCGGTGGCGCCGAAGGCGCGCGTGGTCGTGTCGGCGAGCGAGCCGATCGTCGGCGCGGCGCTGCTCGGATTCGACGCCCTCGGGGCCGACGCGGATGCTCGGGCTCGGGCGCGGGCGGAGCTCGATGCCGCCACCGCCGCGAGCATCAGCTGAGCTGCGCTCAGGCCGGCAGGCGGCCAGCACCTCTTCGGGTACCCACGCCTCGTCGGCGGCGGATCAGTCGCGGTCCTCACTCCGACTGCTCCGCTCGCACGGGAAGCAGCCTGGTCGAGCAGCACCGGGTCGTGAGCGCAGATCAGCTCGACCTCGCCGCCGTGCCGGCTGACGAGCTCGCGGAGCCGCTCCTGGTTCTGCTTGCGGACCTTGCCGTTCGCTTGGACGACGGCCTGGAAGGCGCGCAGGCCGCCCGGACAGTTCGGAGGCGTGCGCATCTCGTCGCGAAAGAAGTACGCGTCGCCGCAGTGCAGCAGCCAATCGTCGTTGCGCCGTACAGCGACACCGGTGTGACCGAGCGTGTGCCCGGGCAGCGGGATCAACAGGATCTCGGCGTAGCTGTCAGGCAGCACCCGGACACTTTCGAACCCGAGCCAGTCGTCGCCGCCGAACTCGTGCGTGACCCACCTCGGCCCGTGCGCCCAGTGCGGTTTGCCGACCGCGTAGCGCACGCGCTCGCGCATCGGTGGGCTCTGCATCGCTTCGTATTCACGGGTCCACAGGTGGACCTGGGCCGCCGGGAAGTCCGGCAGGCCGCCGGCGTGGTCGAGGTCGAGGTGGGTCACGACGATGTGCTTGACATCCGCCGGATCGAAGCCGAGCGAGCGCACCTGCGAGATCGCTGTCTCGCCCAACTCGAGCCGCGGGCGCATCATCCAGTTGAACGCCGTGCTGCTCCGGGGCGGCGAGTTTACGTCGGCCGTGCCGAAGCCGGTGTCCACGAGCGTCAGCCCGTCGGAGCCCTCGATCAGCAGCACATGACAGACGATGCGCGGGTCGTCGCCGACGATGTAGCGAGCAGCGACCGGGCACATCGACCCACAGTTGAGGTGGTGGATTCGCCCGGCCGGCACGGGCCGCATCGTATGGCAAACGGCGCTACTCCTGGGTTTGCCTGGCGTCCGTCGATGGCTCCCAGAAGTCGTCCAGCTTGGTCGCGTCCCCGTTACCGAGCTTCTTCGAGACCGCCCACATCTCGACGGGCTCATCGCCCTCGTTGCGGTGCGAGCGGGGCGTATGCGGCGCCACTCGCACGACGGCGGGCGCGGCGACGGTCTTGACGTCGTCTCCGAAACGCATCGTGAGTGACCCGCGGGTGACGATGTACACCTCTTCGATCTGATCATGGAAGTGGCCCGTACCCTGCTCGAAGTCGCGATGGGGTGGTACGCGGATCAGCGTCACAGCGATCTGCTCGGCGCCGAGAGCCTCGGTCAGGCTGCGGAACTCTCCGGGCACATCGGAGCCGTCGTAGGGATTGTCGACGTCGTCGGGATCGACGATCGAGTGGTCATTGGTGGTTGTGCTCATGGCTTGGGCCTACCCGCGGACGTGCCGGA
>CAVUSY010000015.1:0-247840 GCA_963744195.1 uncultured Solirubrobacterales bacterium | reverse complement strand
ACGAAATCCCGAAGGGTGGCACGAAAATCCCCACTGTGGCTCGGCCCGTCGTCCGCGCCAGTCTTGGGGAGGGGGTGGCCAAGCTCGTGCTACTTCAGAAAGCCTCCGGCGCGGAGCGTCGCGTCCGGGATCACGGCGAGGGTCTCGGCCTGGGGGTGTCGCCCCACTGTGATTCGCTGCACCAGCTTGCCCGTGCGGTAGCTGATCACGGACACGTCGTCGCCGTTGGACACGTGCGGGACATGCATGCCTGTCGGACCCCGGCTGGTGACGAAACAGAACTCTCGATTCGAACTGGTGAGCGCTTCGGCGGGTGCTTGTCCGACTCGCACGATCCTCCTGTTGTGACCCCGCAGCGAAATCGTCGCGACATAGTTTGAGATTGTGCCGGCGGCACAGACGGTGTTGCCGCTGACAGCGATTCCATGATCGGCCGCCGCGTTGGGGTAGTTCTGGGGCGCCAGGCGCTTACCGGGACCGAGGAGCGGCAACCTGACCGTCCTCGTCTGGCCGGTGGCGAGGTGCAGCACCTCAAACCCACTGAGGTAGGAGAGCTGAACCACCAGCCGGTTGTCTGGGGCGAAGGCAAACGGCCGTACGCCCGCATCGAACCGGTAGGTCCGAGCCACCCTGAGGGTGCGGGCATCAGCGACCGTGATCTGGTGGATGCCGTGATCCTGGCCGTACGGCGCCAGCTGGTCGCCCAGGCTTCCGCTGTAGATGAAATGGCGATCCGGCGAGAACTCCAGGACGTGGGGAAATGTGCCGGCTTCGAAGGAGCCGCGGTAGCGATGGGTGTGGGTGTCGATCGCATAGACCTTCGTGCCCGGGAGAGCCGAGACGAACAGACGCCGTCCGTCGGGAGTCACCGCAAGGTGGTCGGCGCGCAGAGCGGGAACCTCGAGGCGCCAGAGGAGCCGGTGGGTCGCGACGCTGAACGCGGCGACGTCTCCGAGATATCCACGCGAGACGTAGAGAGTCTTCCCATCGGGCGAGAAGACGATCTCCTGGGTGTAGTTGACCTCGCCCTGACGAGCGAGGATCAATGGATACGCCGCCGCCTGCTGGGGGTCGCGGGGAGTGGCCCCGTCCGGGATCACGTTCAACGGCCGGCCCAGTCGACGGAGGGTGCGCGCATCGATCAGATCGACAGTGCCGTCATAGCTGTTAGCGACAGCCAGGACACCGCGGGAGGCCGAGTGGGATGAACCGCTACGAGCCTCGCTCACGCCTGCCCCGGGAAAAGCCGCCGCCCACAGGGCCGCCACAACCGCCGGGCAGGCCAGCGCCGCCGCCGTGATGAGGAGACGACCGGACGGTCGGTAACGCAGGAGCCAGCGCACGAACCTCGCCTCCCAGCCCTCGAGGACGATGACAACATCAAGCTATCAGTGAGGCTGTCGTAGCTGAGCCCTCGGTCGAATCGCCGCGGGTAGATTGCAGGCATGAAAGAGCTTCGAGGAACGGCGACCGCGCTCGTGCCGGCGCCACTGGCGCAGTGCCTCGCTCTGGTCGAGGCAGTTGACGAATACCCGGCCTGGTATCCGGACGTCGTCCGCACGGTCGAGGTGCTCGAGCGCGACGCCCGTGGCCTGCCGCGCAGGGTGCGGACCGCGCTGCACCTGTCGGCCGGTCCGCTGACGAAGGACTTCGACCTGCTGATGGCGGTCACGGTCGAGCCACCGGCCACCGTCAAGCTCGTCAAGGTCGGCGGGACCGCGAAGTTCGACGTCATCTGGCGACTGCACGACGGGCCGAACACGCGCCTTACGCTCGAGCTCGACGCGAACCTCGACGTTCCCCGCTTCGTCCCGCTCGGCGGGATCGGCGACTCGGTGGCGCAGGGCTTCGTCTCGGCTGCGAGCGCGGAGCTCGCGGCCCGGGCCCGCAGCTAGCTTCCGGTCGCCGATGCTCACATCAGGTGGTCAGTGTGCGCGGCGGCGGTTGTACAGACGTCTGGCCCACAGGTAGCTGGCCAGCGCAATGCCGACACTCCAGGCAATCGCGGCGAGGGCGTGCATTCCGGCACCGGTTCCGTTGAGCAGCCCACGCACCGCTTCGGTGACAGGGGTGAAGGGCTGGTACTCGGCAAACTGGCGCAGCCCGGCCGGCATGGTCGCGGTCGGGACGAATCCACTGCCGAGGAAGGGCAGAAACGTCAACACCATGGGGGTGTTGCTGGCGGTTTCGACGGTCTTGGCGGCCAGGCCAAGCGCCGTGGACAGCCACACGAGCGCGAAGGCAAACAGGGTCAGCAGACCGATCGCGGCCAGCCACGCCGAGCGGACCCGCCATGGACCGGAAGCCGAGCGCGAACGCGACGCCAAGCACGACGGCGAGGCCGACCAGTGCCTGGATCACGCTGGCGATCACGTGGCCGGTGAGGACCGAGGCGCGCGCAATGGCCATGGTGCGGAAGCGGTCGATGATGCCGCTGGTCATGTCCATGGCGACGGTGATCGCGGTGCCCTGCGCGGCGGCGGCCACGGTCATCAGCAAGATTCCCGGCAGCACGTAGTCAAGGTAGGCACCGCGGTCACGGTGCCCGCCGGTGAGCCCGGCACCGAGCTGGCCCCCGAAGACGTAGACGAACAGCAGCAGAAACACGATCGGCATACCGACCAGCAGCACTGTCATGGACGGGTACCGCACGAGGCGGCGCAGGTTGCGACGCAACATCGTCGCCGAATCGGTCAGGGTATAGGCGAGGGTGCTCACCGAGCGGTTGCCTCCTTCTCCGGGCTGGGCTCCGGCTCGGCGCTGGGGTGACCGGTGACGGCGAAGAACACGTCATCGAGATCGGGTGTGTGGATGGAGAGATGCTCGACCTCGATTCGCGCGTCATCGAGCCTGTCGAGCAGGTGGCGAAGGGAGGAGACCCTGCCGTCACTGGGTACCTGCAGCGTGAGGTTCTGCTCGTCGCGAGGTACCGGGCCGAGCAGCTCCGCAGCCGACTCCCACGCCCGTCCAGCGGCGAACTGCAGCCGGATGTGACCGCCCGCGACGCGCTGTTTGAGCTCGACCGGAGAGCCTTCGGCGACGATCCGGCCGTGGTCGAGCACCGCGACGCGGTCAGCGAGCTGATCGGCCTCGTCGAGGGCCTGCGTGGTGAGGAAGATCGTTACGCCGGCGGCTGAAAGCTCACGAATGCTGCGCCACATGGTGCGGCGGCTGCGCGGGTCCAGCCCAGTGGTGGGTTCGTCGAGAAAGATCAACCGCGGCGTGCCCACCAAGGTCATGGCGAGATCCAGCCGACGGCGCATGCCCCCGGAATAGGTTGACGCCGGTTTGTGCGCGGCGTCGGTCAGCTCGAACCGGGCCAGGAGCTCGCCCACTCGCCGGCGGCCGGCACCGCGGCCGAGATGGTGCAGGTCGGCCATCAACCGCAGGTTCTCCGCGCCGGTCAGCAGATCGTCCACCGCGGAGAACTGACCGGTCACCCCGATCTCGCCGCGCACCCCGTCCGGGTCTGAGATCACGTCGTGGCCGGCGACCCGGATCTCGCCGGAGTCGGCCGGGATCAGGGTGGAGAGGATCTGCACGACCGTGGTCTTGCCGGCGCCGTTGGGACCCAGCAGGGAGAAGATCTCGCCTTCGGCCACCGTGAGGTCGATGCCGTCGAGCACCACAGTCGCGCCGAATGACTTGCACAGCCCGGTCGCCGTGATGGCCGGCACGCCGCTCATGACCGTCCTCGTCTCTCTTGGTTGGGCTCGTCGGGGAGCTCGCCGGCAGCGCGCAGCGCCTCAAGATGGGCCACCCATTGCTCCTGCAACAGCGGCAGCTGCTCGCACAGGAAGTCGGCGAACGCAGCCATCCCCAGCAACAGCGCTCGCCGCTCGACAGGGGCGTCCGCGAGCACCTCCAGACCCTCCCGGGCCAGATCGCCGAGCTCCTGGTACTCGGTGAGGTCGAACCCACGGGCCTGCGCAGAGGACAGATCGAGGCCGACCCGGTCCATCCGCTCGCCCGCCGCTCGCGTGCGGCGGATCGCGTGCGTGGCCTCCAGCGTCTTCACCGCACCGGCAATCGCGCTGCGACTCGCCAGCAGCGCCTCAGCCAGCTCACCGATGCTCTGCTCCGGCGGGTCGCAGACCGCCAGATACCCGACCAGCCGGCCGACCATCGGCGGATAGGCATACCGGCGGGCGTAGAAGCGGCCCATGTGGTCAGCGAAGGTGATCTCAGCGTCGATCGGCATGACCGCAGAGTACACACATATCTGAGATAACACAAATCTCTGTGATCTCAGTTCGCCGAGCGGGATGCTCGAGCAGCGTGTACAACCAGGGGTAGATGACCGGCGGCGCCGTGCCGGTAGGTAGGGTCGAGGCCGTGACGCATACGCAGCACCTGATCGCCGTGGTGAGCACGGCGGCGTGCTGGGGAGCATTCGGGCTGACCTGGGTCGGCGGCGCGCTCTACAACGCCTCGCGAGGACCAAGGCCGAGCATGCGCGCACCGCTGCCGACGCTCCGCCGTCGCGGTCGTGATCGCGGGCGCGATCTTGTTCGTGATCTTCCGTGCTGTCCCCACCCACGCGTGGCGCTCACTGGAGTTGCAATCACCGTGGGGCACCGGCATCGGGCTGGTCATCCTGCTTGGCTCCACGGTCTTCACGCTGTGGGCGCGATTCGCCCTGGGCGCGATGTGGACCCTGGACGCCGTGGTCAAGGAGGGCCACGTGCTGCGCACCGACGGTCCCTACGGCATTACCCGGCACCCCATCTACACCGGGATCCTGGGCATGTTCGCTGGTTCGCTCATCCTCGCGGGCGTAGGACGGTCGCTCCTGCTCCTCCCCGTCGGCTTGGTTGTCTTCGAGGTCAAGCTCCACGCGGAAGAGGAGCTCATGTCGGCGACGTTCCCCGACGAGTACCCGCGTTACCGCCGGCGAGTACCCCAACTGATTCCCGGACTTCGCATCCGCCGGGTCGGGGCCGAGCGTACGCAGACCCCAGGAGGCGGACGGGCTTCCGCGTGAGGTCCTTCGGAGGCACGCCTCCTCGCCCTACGCTGGGCGGCCGGCGGCGATCCAGCGTGCGAAGACCGCGATGCGCCCGGGCGGCCATGCGCCGTCGCAGGGCATGGTTCCTGCTTTCAAGCGGGCGAGGATCGCGTCGCCGTGGGAGCTGACGTCATCGTGGGCCCACAGATCGAAAGCGAAGCGCATCGACTCCCGGTCGCGCTGGCGGAACAGCGGCTTGATGTGGGCCTCAAAGGAGAGCGGCTGCGTCGAGGTCGGGAAGCTCGGGCGGCGGCTGCCTCGGGGACCGCCTCGGCGGCGGCGTGGGTCCGTGACCACGGGTATGCGTCGCACACCCACCACCAGCGGGGGACCGGCATGTGAGGTGGTGGGTGCACGCCGGGTTGCGAGTTCTCCAGGGCGATCCGTGACCCCCACTCGAGGTACGCGGTGAATGCCGCGCGGAACTCGGGGTCGCCGGGTAGTCCGACGTCGTCGGCGCTGCGGGCCGAGCAGCAGCACCCAGCGTGCGCGCTGCTCGGGGGTGAGCGCCTTGTCGAGGTGCTGGCTGATCATGCGGTCATACTCGCCGTAGCGCTCGCTGTAGGCGGGAGGGCCGCCGAACACCTGGCCCAGCCAGGCGGCCACCCGCTGGGGATGGTCGGGCGACATCTGTGAGAAGAGCGGCGGACAGAAGCGGGTCCTGCGGGACGTGGACCTCGTAGAACCGTCTGGTCAGCCGCAGCAGGGCCGGAAATCCGCCGACCCATTGGAACAGCGTTGCCTGGTCGGCCGGCGGTGGATCATGGAAATCGGCGTACCAGTGCATTCCGCTACAGAAGGCTTGTTCTGCGATTTGCCGCATCGGCAGAGGCTGTAGTGCTCCAGTGATGCGCCGTCGTTGCGCGCGCTCCGGCTCGGCCCTCGCAGTCGTGCAGCTCTACCGAGCCGGTTACCCGATAGGGCCCGTCCTTGGAGACCTCGATCGCGGGGTCACGCGGCGAGTTCGAGCGCGCGGCCGGATCCCCGTCGTCGGTCGTAGGCGCTGAGCGCGCCCGACGGGCAGTCACGAGCGGCGCGCAGAATCTCATCGACGCGGCCGCCGGCGGGCGCGACAAACGGTTCCTGGTGGTGCGGAACACGCTCGGCACCCGATCGGTGCAGAAACCGGAGTGGGCGCAGGTCCCGCGGTTGTCGGTGATCGTGACACGCCGAGGCCTTGGTATCGGTCGAGTCGGTCGGGCGCACGGTTCTCGCTCTTGGCGTCCTCCCATCCGATCTGGTGTGGGAGCCGTCGCACCACGGCTTGATCGTCGATGCGCCGCAGCGACACAGTGCCGCTTGCGGGCGTGGGGTCGAGCGAGACGCCCATCCAGTCGGTCATGCGTCGTCACATTGGTGACCAGGTACGGGCCGTTGCGGCGCCGATTCGATCGTCGGGGGCTGTCCAGCCATCAGCGCTGTCAGCTCGGTCCGTCGGGCTTCTAGGCGCTCGACGTCCCCCGCCACCGCCTGGCAGGCGAGATCCTGCAGCGCCGCCGTCGCCTCCTGGAGCGACAAGGCGGCTCGCGGCGCGCGCTCGGAGCCGGGTGGCGTCGACTGCGAGAAGGTGGAGTGTGGTGCGCCAGGTCAGCTTCACTGGCCGAGCGGCGTCAGGACGCGCGCGCTTCGACGTGGATTGCAAGGCCGCGTTGAGGGGTCGTACGACGGAGGAGGCCAACCGGCCGGCGACTCGAGCGAGAGTCGCACGTGTCATCTCGTCTGCGGTGGCTGCCGCGAGTGCCTCGCACTGGACCCTGAGCACATCGGACCGCGCAGTCAGATCGCGGGCCTCGGCCGCGACACCCGTCATTGCGCTCAAGGTTTGGCTCCGCTCGCGAGCTCATGGGCATCGGGCGAGAGCTGCCGCTCGCCCAGCGATCGCCGCCTCGGCGATCCGTCGATCATCGGCTGCGGTCATCGCTCCGGCGACACCGATCGCACCCGCAGTCTTCCCCGCGGCGATCACCGGAAGTCCGCCGGCGATCAGCGCCAGGCCCGGTCGGGTCCCGAACTCGGTGACCGCGGCGCTGTCGGATTCGATCGCCGCGTAGAAATCATCGGGCGGCATACCGATCGCGGCTGCGGAATACGCCTTGTTGATCGCGGTCTGAACACTCACCAGCGGGGCTCCGTCCATCCGGACCATCTCCTTGGTGACTCCCGATTCATCGACGACCACGACCGTAACAGGCACCGACATCGACTCCGCCTCGGCGACAGCGGCGTCAATCATCAGGCGCGCCCCATGCGCCGACAGGGTTGGGCGGCTGGCTAGTCCCTGCTTCAGCTCGGACATCTTCTCGGCCTCCCGGTGGCTCGGGTTGCGCCAGCTTCGACAGGGCGACCGTCATCGCTGCGCCAGAACGACTTCAGGCCCGTAAGCATGGGACCGCAAGGTCGTGATGTCCAAGACAAAACGACCACCGATCCATAGCCGGCTCCTATCGGTCCGGCGCGGGGAGAGAGGTGGCGAGATCAATAGGCTGTGTCGATGGAGCGGCTGGATCTCCGCCTTGTCGAGTACTTCGTTGCGGTGGCCGAGGAGCTCCACTTCGGTCGTGCGGCCGAGCGGTTGCACATCGCCCAACCATCCCTCTCACAGCAGATACGCCGTCTCGAAGGTCAACTCGGAGTCATGCTGTTGGAGCGCGACAGCCGCAACGTTCACCTCACCGACGCCGGCGAGGCGCTGCTGCGCGAGGGGCGCAAGACGCTGAGCCACGCCAGGCACGCGGTCCAGACGACCCGCGCCGCAGGCGTCCTCGGACTCACGGTCGGCTTCTATGGCTCGGCGGGGGCGGACCTTCTCCCAGCCACCCTGAGAGCGTTCGGCGAGCGACGCCCCCCGTGTTCTGTCTGCGTCCGCGAGCTTGCGCTCGGGAGCATCGACGCCATCCTCGACGGCGAGGTCAACGTGGCATTCACGCGGCTGTCGCCCGGACAGACCGAGCTCGAAATCGAGGTGGTCGCCAGCGAGCCACGCGTTGTCGCGCTGGCCTCCGCCCATCGGCTCGCCGCCAGCCGGTCATTGACGTTCGCCGAGCTTGCCGACGAGAGCTTCATCACCAATCCGGTGGTGCCCGATCACGGCCCGCGGCCCCCACGGTGGCTGGCCGAACAGCGCCGGCACGGGCTCCCCGGACGCGTCGCAGCCATGAGCACAAGCGTGCAGGAGATCTTGACGTTGGTGGCGGCCGGCCGCGGGGTGTGCCTGGTGCCCTCAGCCGTCGCGCGCCACTACCCCCGTCATGACGTCGCCTATGTGCGCATGGAAGACGCCGACCCCGCTCTGGTGTCCCTCGCCTGGCGTCCGGGGGCGGTGACCCACCCGCTCGCGACGTTCATCCAGACGGTTCGCGATGTCGCCGCGTGACCCGCAGGTATGCGATCACCGTCGCGTCGTCACACTCCGTACGCTCAACGAGCTCCCCCGTACAGGCGCAAAGATCGACGACCGCGTGATCGCACGACAGGTCGACAACTCGCCACTGCGCACCGAAGAGCGCCCAGCGCTCGAGACGATCGATCGTCAGAGGTTCGGTGGCCACCGCGATCAATTATGAGGCCCATGAAGCATTGCCCGCGGCTCTACGGGTGTCCAGGGGGCGCGCTCTAGGCCGGAGTACGCTTGGGCGAGTGGCATTTGCGGCGCTCGGCTCGGTGTGCCGATGCTGCGAGGACGTCGCTCTTAGCCGCGGGGCGTTTGTCTTTGATCGGACTCGGCGGCGACAACGATCTGTAGGAGGACACGATGCCTGGACTTTCCGGCCGCATCTCGACCCTCACCAAGGCGAAGATCTCGCACATGCTGGATCACGCCGAGGACCCCGCAGAGACGCTTGACTACGCCTACGAGCGCCAGCTCGAGGACGTCCAGAACGTGAAGAAGGGGATCGCGGATGTGGTCACCGCCAAGAAGCGCCTGCAGCTTCAGGAGGAGAATCTGCGCCAGCAGGCGGACAAGCTCGACGGGCAGGCGCGGGAAGCGATGTCCGCCGCGCGGGAGGATCTTGCGCGCGCCGCGCTGGAGCGCAAGCAGCTGATCGCTCAGGAGATCGGCTCGATCGACCAGCAGGTCTCAGAGCTCGAGTCAGAGCAGGAGAAGCTGACCGCGTCCGAGCAGCAGCTTCAGACCAAGATTGAGCAGTTCCGCTCGAAGAAGGAGGTCATCAAGGCCCAGTATTCGGCGGCCGAGGCGCAGGTGCATATCTCGGAGGCGGCCACTGGTGTCGGAGGCGAGATGGCCGACGTCGGCGCGGCGATGCAGCGCGCGATCGACAAGACCGACCAAATGCAGGCGCGGGCCTCGGCCGTCGAGGAGCTGCAGGCAGCGGGCACCTTCGAGGACTTGACCGCGATAGGTCCGCCGCAGGACGACGTCGACCGCCAGCTCGATGAGCTCGGCGCTAAGAGCGTCGTCGACGACGAGTTCGCCAAGCTCAAGGCCGAAGTGGGATCCGGCGCTCAGCAGTCCGCCCTCCCGGCCGGAGGGCCCGCTGCGGTGGATAAGCCGGAGGCGGCTCCCGACCATCCGGGTCCGTAGGGACTCCGCGCCCCGGAAGGTTCGATTCGAGTGCGGCTAGCATGGGGCCATGCCCGCGATGACCGAGGCGGAGTGGAGGGCATTCCTGAACGTCGGCACCCGCACCGGCAAGCTCGCCACGGTCCGGCGCGACGGCCGCCCGCATGTGGTGCCGATCTGGTTCGTGCTCGACGACGACGACGTGGTGTTCAACACCGGGGCGCAGACGATCAAGGGTCGTTCGCTCGCCCGGACCGGTTGGGCCAGCCTGTGTGTCGACGACGAGCGACCGCCGTACGCTTTCGTCACGGTCAGCGGCGCGGTGACACTCAGCACTGATCTGGAAGAGATGCTTCCGTTGGCGATACGAATCGGTGCCCGGTACATGGGGGAGGAAAAGGCCGAGCAGTTCGGGCGGCGCAACGCCGTGGAGGGCGAGCTGCTCGTGCGGCTCCACGCTGACCACGTCTTTGCGTTGCGAGACGTCGCGGACTGAGTTCGCGGCCGGCTGACGGCGACAGGAGCCTGGCCGAGGCATGTCATCGGGAACTCGCTCCTCCACCCCTGCTGACCGCGCTCCACTCCCCGGCGCCGCATCCCCCCGAGGGCTCAAGCGCGGGGTCCTCCGGCTCGGTGCCGTGCTCGCGATCGCCGTGGTGGTGGTCACGCTGGCGCCTGGGCTCGGCGGGTTGCGCAGCCGGTTCACGCACGTCGAGCCCGGATGGATCGCGGTCGGGTGCGTGCTGGAGCTGCTGTCCGTCCTAGCGTACGTTCCGGCATTCCGGGCGGTGTTCTGCCGGCGGATGAGTTGGGCCACCAGCTACAAGATCGCGGTCGCAGAGGAGGGAGCCGGCTCCCTGTTTCCGATCGGCGGCGCCGGCAGCCTGGCGTTGGGGGTGTGGGCACTGCGGCGGGCTCGGATGCCCCCGGCCGAGATCGCACGCAAGACGGTCGCATTCTTCCTGCTGACCAGCCTTCCCAACGTTGCGTCGCTTCTGGTCCTCGGCGTCGCCTTGGCCACCGGCATCCTGCCAGGTGGTGGGGGCGCCCTTCTGACCGTGGTCCCTGCTGTTGCGGCGGCGGCGGCGATCGTGGCGACCCTCGCGCTGGGTCGCCTGGCGCGCCGGTTTGAACGACGGTTGCGGCAGAGGGGCGAGGGCCGGGGATCAGCGCGCCTGGCTCCCGCGCTTCGCGCCGCCGCGGATGGGGTGGATGAGGCCGTGGAACAGCTGCGGCACCGTGACCCGCTGCTGCTGCTCGCCCTCGTCGGGTACATGCTGTTCGACATCCTCGTCCTGTGGGCGTGCTTTCGGGCGGTGGGCTACGCCCCCCCGGTGGCGATCATCTGGATGGGGTACCTGATCGGCCAGCTCGGCAACTGGCTTCCGGTGCCGGGCGGCATCGGCGGTGTGGAGGTAGGCCTGATCGGGGTGCTCGTTCTCTACGGACTGCCCGGCGTGACCACGACGGCCGCGGTCCTGCTCTACCGCTTCATCGAGCTGTGGATTCCGGCCATCCTCGGCATCGTCGCGTTCGTGCAGCTGCGGGCGCTGCTGCGAAGAGAGGCCGAGGCGATCAATCTGTGCCAGCCGGGAGAGACGATCGAGATCGTCGGATTCGGGCCGACGGTGGTCAAGCCCTCCGGCCCCAGCCCGCACACCAGCGGCGTCGGTTACACCGCCGAGGTAGGGGACTGCACCGCGTCCTAGTGTTGCTGTGGCGGCTCTGGAGCGCGGCGAGTCACCAAGGCGGCGGGCCAATGTGCCGCCTGGCTTGCTAAACACGGTTCAATCTAACCCGCTGTGCCACGTTGAAACTGGAGGAGAAGTCCATTGCCGCTAACGCAGACGCAGTTGGTTTCGGCGGTCGCCGACCGTGCCGAGCTGAGCAAGGCCGAGGCCAAACGAGCGCTCGCCGCGCTGGATGAGGTCGTGCTCGAGGAGCTCGGGAACGCGCAGAAGGTTCGCATCAGCGGGCTGGTCCAGCTGACCGTTCGTGTCAAGCCGGCTCAGAAGAAGCGCAAGGGCCGCAACCCCGCCACTGGTGAGGAGATCGATATCGCCGCCAAGCCGGCGAGCGTCGACCTACGCGCTCGACCGCTGGCCAAGGCAAAGGCCGCGCTGCCGTCGGTGCAGAAGGCCCGCCGCCGGCTGGCCGCCTGACCGTCGCTGGGAAAGCCGGGATTGCGAGCTCGACCTGGGGCTAGACAGGTCGAGCTTCGCACGTCTCCGTCTCGAGACCGTGCCCGATCTCGACCAGCGACGGCGATAGCGCCACCGTGGGAAGCAATCGGTCGAGAAGCCCGAACAGCGACGTCTCCAACGCTTTCAGCGTAGGCGCCAGACTGGCCCGCGCCGCGTCTCGCGCGCCGGCGCGGCCGGCGCCGGCTCGCGCGTGCCGGGAAATCGTCGCGGCGGCGTCACCGGCGATATCACGCGCCAGCGCGCGGGCGCGATCTCCGGCGATCTCGCCGATCTCCAGCTTCGCTGCGGCCCAGGCCGCGGAGCCGGCCGAGCTCCAGGCACACTCACGGGCGGCAGCTCGTCCTGCCGCCCACGGCGCCCACGCCGCCGGACGGGCAGCCCCAAGCGCTTCCGACCAAGCCGCCCGCGCTTGGCGGCGCGCTCGGCCCAGGGCCACCAGCGCGATGCGGAGCTCGGAAGCGTCGCTGACCGCGGGCAGAGACATCAGCTCCTGCGCTGGTTGGTACAGACCGGCGGCGGCGAGCCACGTCGGGACATAGGTGCGCACCAGCCAGTCCATGGTCGCCCAGGAGCGTGTTTCGTCGAGGCCGTCGTCAGCGGTACCGATCGTGCGGGCCAGATACGGCCGCAACCTTTGCCGGGGCTCATCGGCAAGGCTGTCGTTGAGGCTCGTGCAGAACGCGCGCAACACGCGGCTGACGCAGGCCGGTTCGTCGCTGTGGGGCTCGCCGGCCAGGTAGCTGACCCACTCCATGGCGCACCGTCCCTCGTCGGGCGTGGCGTGGGTGCCGTAACCGAGCATGTATTCGCTGCTCATCGTTGCTCCTCTGTCAGCGGTCAAGCGAAATTTTACCGGCCGGTCCTTGACGCGCGGGGGCCTGTGGGGCGACTTGGCGCGAGCAGTTACGGAATCTGTACACCGCGAGCCGCATCCTGTATGTATTCGGCACGTCCGGGTAGCAACATATCTGCACACGATCGGTGGCCACCGCAGCCGACCTACCGCCGCCCGAACCATGAGACACACGCACAGCCTGCCGGCTCCGGAGATCGATTTTGAGCTCCGTCGTCCGAGGGCGCGCCTGCGTGTCAGTGCACTGGCGCGGCTGCGCGGACCGGCCCTCGACTCGCAATTTGCGCGAGGAGTCGAGACCTGGAGGTCATCGACCCACGCCGCTCGAGCCCTGCAGCTGACCAGTGACCGCTCCCGATCGTCGCTCGCGCGTGCTCTGGAGCGCCTTCTCAAGGAGGCGGCGCGTCCAGCGGCACTGCGCCGCGGCGGGCCGGTCCCGATTTGCCGCTCGCAGGTGCTCGAAGCGGAATCCGCTCTGCGCGCCATCGCCGACCGGCTGCGGAGCCGGGCTCCCGTCGACGCTCACGGGATCGCCGGGCTGCTCGAGTTGCTGCGCGACGGCTGTGGACCAATCTACGTGCGGGTCCCGCCCGGAGTTCTCATCGCCCGGCTCCAATCGCTGCTGGCCCACCTGGACGCCGTGACGTAGTGACGGGACGTACGAGCGGGACCCCGAGAAGCTGACATCATCGGTGGCGTGACCACGATCAACGAACAGAACATCGCCTATCCGGCTCCGGGATCCCGGCCCTCGCCCGGCCCCCGGGAGGCACTCGTCCCTCACGTCGTCGTGCTGTTCGGAGCGACGGGAGACCTGGCCCGCCGGAAGCTGCTTCCGGGCCTGACTCGCTTGTCGCTGTCCACACTGGCGCCGGACATCGAGATCGTGGGCACCTCGCTGGAGGACCACGACGATGAGTCGTTCCGGACCTTCGCCCGCAGCGCGGTGGAGGAGTTCGGCACTCTGAGCCTGACCGATGAGCAATGGGCCGGATTCGCGGGGAAGCTTCACTACGTAAGCCAGAGCGCGGGTCCCGAGGCGCTGGCCGAAGCGGTCGCCGCGGCAGAGCAGAGGTTGGGCGACGATGTTCGTCGCCTGCACTACCTGAGCGTGCCGCCGAAGGCGGCGCTGGCGGTGATCGAAACGCTACGGTCCGCCGATCTCGTGGACCATTCGCGGGTCATCATGGAGAAGCCGTTCGGCAGCGATCTGGCGAGCGCGGTGAAGCTCAACAACCAGCTCCACCAGACTTTCGACGAGCGCCAGATCTTTCGGATCGACCATTTCCTGGGCAAGGAGCCGGCCCAGAACATCCTCGCCTTCCGGTTTGCCAATGGCCTGTTCGAGCCGATCTGGAACCGGAATTTCATCGACCACGTACAGATCGACATCCCGGAGACGCTGGGACTCGATCGTCGCGTCGATTTCTATGAGTCCACCGGCGCCTACAAGGACATGGTGGTCACCCACCTGCTCCAAGTGCTGGCGTTCGTGGCGATCGAGCCACCCACGGCGCTCGAGCCGCGCGCGATCAGCGAAGAGAAGAACAAGGTGTTTCGGTCACTGCTGCCGATCGATCCCGCCAACGTCGTGAGGGGCCAATACGAGGGCTACCGCGACGAGGAGGGCGTAGCGGCCCATTCCGACACCGAGACATTCATTGCCCTGAAGTGTGGACTCGATAACTGGCGCTGGGCCGGCGTGCCGTTCTACCTGCGGACCGGTAAGCGAATGGCCGAGGGACAGCGCATCGTCTCGATCGCGTTTCGCCAGGCACCCAAGAGCATGTTCCCGGCCGGGTCGGGTCTGGGGTCAGCCGGCCCCGACCATCTCACCTTCGACCTGGCGGACGCCTCCAGGATGTCACTGTCGTTCTACGGCAAACGGCCCGGGACCCGGCATGCGGCTCGACAAGCTGAGCATGCAGTTCGCCACCAGCGAGACCGAGCAGGCCGCCGACGTCCTGGAGGCCTACGAGCGACTCCTGCTGGACGCCATGCACGGAGACCACACCCTGTTCACCACCGCGGAGGGCATCGAGAGTCTGTGGGAGCGTTCTGCCGCACTGCTGGAGCAGCCCCCTCCGGTCAAGCCGTACCAACCCGGTACCTGGGGTCCCAACGCGATCCACCAGCTCATCGCTCCGCACGCCTGGCGGCTGCCCTTCGAGCGCGGCTGGCGCGAACGGAAGGAGCCAGTGCGAGCGCGACACTAGCTCCGCGTGGGGGTGAGGACCATCACCGGAATCACCCGTTCAGTCTTAGCTTCGTACTCGGCGAACTGGGGTGAACGCTCGGCCTGGGAGCGGAACAGCCGCTCCCGTTCTTCCCCGGTCGCCTCGCTGGCGCTCACGTCGATGGTGTCGGTGCCGACCTCGATGCTCACGTCCGGATGGGCCTTGAGGTTGTGATACCAGTCGGGACTGGTGGGCGCTCCGGCCTTGGAGGCGTAGATGACGTAGCGCTCGCCGTCCTTGGAGTAGACCAGCGGATTGACGCGGCTGGTGCCCGATCGCGCGCCCGTGTGGTGCAACAGCAGAAGCGTCGTCCCCTCGAACGGACCGCCCACCCGTCCCCCGTTGGCGCGGAACTCGTCGATGATCTGAGCGTTGAAGTCTGCAGGTGAGGTCGACATCGGACTCCTGTGGGCGGCGGGCGGGAGGGGTAGGTGGGACGTGAACCGTTGAGACGATTTCGCTCGGCCAGTCTATGGTCCCCGGAGCTAGGCGCGAACTCTCGACATCCCCACCCGCGCGGCGAACCTCCCCTGGCCGGCCGCGTCCAGCACGGCGCCGGCTGGCCCGCGACGGTCGGCGAGAACGCCGTCCAGACGACGGCCCGCCAGAGCGGCGACCTTCCCAGCGAGATCGGCTGGTGTCGCCGGCCGCTCGGGAGCGCCGCGGGGGCAGGGCACTCGCGCGAGCTCGGTCCCGGCGACGCTGAGTACGGCTCCGAACCGCGGCAGCGACGCGTCGACGGTCACGGTGATCAGCCGTGAACGGTCAACCGTGGCGCTGTCGGCGGTGGCGAAGTCGCGCACGCCCGGCGGACCGTGGCTGAGCGTGTGCGCGACGCAGTACGGGATCGAGAACTTGGCCGACAGTCCGTCGCTGACCAAGTCCAGATGAGCGGCCTGGCGCGCGACCGGGTGCACGCGAACGTCGAGCGGGTGGTGATCGAGCCGGTGGCCCGCGTTGACCGCCTGCGCCGCGGCCTCGATGGGCGAATGCGTGCCGAGACAGCTGGGATGGAGCTTGATCCAGTTCTGATCGATCGCACGGGCTTCGTCGGCTGCGACCTGGCCGGCCCCGGCCGCGGCCGCGCTCCGCCCCGCGGTCGGCGGCCAGCCGGCTCCGAGGACCGCCTCGAATCCAACCGGGCCGTGAATCGAGCGCGGATCCACCTTCGCCCCGGCCCGGGCCAGGAGCGCCGCCTGGACGCCGGCGCTCGCCGCCAGCGCGACCTGGATTGCCTTGCCGTCGGAGCCAAAGGCTCCACGCGTGCCGCCGGCCCGCAGCAGGGCGATCGCGACGGCGTTCTCGCGCTGGGTGCCGGACAGAGCCAGGAGGCGCGCGGCGGCGACCACCGCGCCGATCGGTCCGCACACCGCGGTCGGATGCCAGCCACCGTCGTAGAGCGCCGGGTGACCCGCGGCCGCCACCGCGGCCATCGCCTCGAAGCCCTCCGCATAGGCGTCCAGGGCCGCCTGCAGCGAGAGCCCCCGGTGCGCCGCCAAGACCAGCGCCGCGGGGGCCGTGGTCGCGCTGACGTGAGCGACGCCGGCCGGGAAGGTGTCGTCGAAATCGAGCACGTGACCAGCGGCGGCCGCATATGCGACGTCGGCGAGCAGGTCGTCGCCCGACGCCCGCATGGCCCGGGCGGCGCGCTCGTCAAGGCCCGCGCAGGCACACGCCAACCAGTCGGTGAACGACGCCGCGTAGGCGCTGTCGCGGTCAGTCTGGTCCGCTGTGTCACCGGTCAGCAACACGATGACCACCAAGGCTAGACGGGGCTGGGGCGAGGCGTAGGCTTGCCCGGTGGCGTTCTCCCGTTTCCGCAGAGGTCGCGTCGCAAAGGACCCGCCGGTGGCGATCGACGACCCGCGCCTTGAGGGGTGGGAGACGGTCAGCGTGTTCGAGGACCAGAAGACGGCGGTGGCGTGGCGGGACCAGCTGCGGGGGCTCGGCCTTGAGGCAAACTGCGTGGCGGACCATCAGCTGGATCGTTTCGGCCGGGGGGAGGTCTACCTGGTGGTCCCACCGGACCAGTGGTCTCAGGCCAACGAGATCATCGAGAACATCGACCCCTAGCTTCCGCCGGAGCGCCGCCGCGCCCGCTACCCGCGGCCGATGAACGGCATCTTGGTCGCCATCACGGTGAGGAACTGGACGTTGGCGTCGAGCGGCAGGCCAGCCATGTACAGGACCGCGTCGGCGGCATGGCTCACGTCCATCATCGGCTCGACCAGGACCGACCCGTCGGGTTGGAGCGCTCCGGTCCCGATGCCCGCACTGAGCTCGGTGACGGCGTTGCCGATGTCGATCTGCCCGCAGGCGATGTCGAACGCCCGGCCCTCGAGTGAGATCGCGCGGGTCAGCCCCGTGATCGCGTGCTTGGTGGCCGTGTACGCGACGGCGTGGGGGCGCGGAACGTGGGCGGAGATCGAACCGTTGTTGATGATGCGGCCTCCCCGGGGTTCCTGTGCCTTCATCGCCCGAAACGCCTCCTGGGCACACAGGAAGCTCCCGGTCAGGTTGGTATCGACAACGGTCCCCCACTGCTCCGCGGTCAGCTCATCCAAGGGGGCCGCGGTGCCGAATACGCCGGCGTTGTTGAACAGCAGATCCACTCTTCCCCACGCTCGCACCACCCGCGCGAACAGCGCCCGTACCTGGGCAGGGTCAGCGACATCGGTGGGAACCGCCAGCGCGCGGGTCTGCGCGCTGGGGGCGCTGAGCAGCGTCTCGCGCAGAGTTTCCTCGCGGCGCCCCGCCAGAGCGACGTGATAGCCGGCCTCCAGCAGTCCGTGGCTCACTGCACGCCCGATGCCCGAGCCGGCGCCGGTGACGACTGCGACGGTGTGGCGCTCGGACATGGCGGACATGCTGTCACCCGCTGGAATGCGGCGGCGTTGAGAGGGGTTTTTGGTTATCTTCGGCGAGTGCTGGGTCAGCGGTGTGTCAGGGGCTGCCGATACCTGCGTCCGGTTCTCCTGGTGGCCGCGACGATGCTCGCGTCTGCCGCGGGGGCGTCGGCCTCGCAGAGTGGAGGGGTGGGACTGTCCCCGGGAACGCCCGCCGTGCCTCCCGTCGCCCCGCCCGCCGCCGTCCCCTACATGGGCTGGAACACCTACTACGGAGTGGGAGGCGTGTTCGACGAGCGGACGATCACCTCGGTGGCCCGTGCCCTGATCAACCGCGGTCTGGCCACGGCCGGCTACCGCATCGTGTGGCTTGACTTCGGCTGGGCCACCGGCGCGCGCGACAGTCACGGGAACCTGATCGTCGACCGTCACCAATGGCCCCACGGGCTGAGCTGGTTGACCGCCTGGCTGCACCGCCGGGGTCTGCTGGCGGGGATCTACACCGACGCGGGGTCCAGCGGCTGCTCCCGGCGGGGAGTGGGGTCGCGGGGGCACTATCAGCAGGATGCAAACGCGTTCGCGGCCTGGGGCTTTGACGCCGTCAAGGTCGACTTCTGCGGCGCCGGCCAGGAGGGGATGGCCCCGATCCCGGCCTACCGGGGATTTGCCCGGGCGCTGGCGAGCAACGACAGCCGTCGCCAGATGCTGCTGAACGTGTGCAACTTCTGGGTACCGGGACAGATCAACGGCAAGCGCCCCTCGTTCGTCAACTCGGCCTACGCCAACTACCGCTGGGCGCCCCGGATCGCCCAGAGTTGGCGCACGGACACCGACATCGGGTTCACCCACGACATCCAGTTCGTAAACGTTCTGCGCAATCTCGACCGAGACGCCGCCCACCCCAAGGCGGCGGCCCCGGGGCACTGGAACGATCCCGACTATCTGGGTCCCGGCCTGGGGATGACGGCATCCGAAGCGCGAGCGCAGTTCTCGATGTGGGCGATGGTCGCGGCACCGTTGATGCTCGGGAGCGACCCGCGGGCGCTGTCGCGGGCCGAGGTCAGGATGCTGGCGAACCGGCAGGTGATCGCCATCGACCAGGATCCACTGGGAATCCAGGGGGCCGTCATCCAGAGCGAAGGCGCTGGGCAGGTCTGGACCAAGCCCCTGGCCGGCGGCGATGCCGCCGTGGCGCTGCTCAACCGAGGCACACGGGCCCGGCGGATCACCACGCGGGCCCATCGAGCGGGGCTGGCGCCGGCCCCGGCGTACACCCTGACGAACCTCTGGACGCACACCACCCGTACCACCAGCGGGGTGATCACCGCACGCGTGCCGCCCCACGGCGTGGTCCTCTACCGGCTCGCCCGCCGGTAGACGGTCACTCGCCGGAGCAATGCGGGCGACCTCAGCGCGACGATATCGTCGTGCGCCATGAGCCCCGACCGCGTGACCCGTGCCGCGATCGCCCCGAGTGCTGTGGAGCCCGTGCGGGCGCGTGCCCCGGACGGCGTGGAGGTGATCGCGATCGAGGCCGGCCTCGATCTTCACAGCGTCGACTTCCTCGTCCCGCCCGCCGGGGATCGCGAGTTCGCGAACGCGCTGCCCGGCCTCGAGCGCCTGGCGGTGGTGCAGGTCCTGTCAGCCGGGACCGATTGGATCGAGCCGCTCGTGCCGCCGCAGGCCACGCTGTGCAGCGCTCGCGGTGCCCGGGATGCGCCGGTGGCGGAATGGGTGCTCGGGGCGCTGCTCGGGGCGTCGACCGGACTGCTCGAGTCCGCCCGCGCCCGAACCTGGCACTCCCGCCCCCTCGACGACCTGGGCGGCTGGACCGTGCTGGTGGTGGGCATGGGATCGATCGGACGTGCGCTCGAGTCGCGGCTGGCCGCGCTGGGCACGGAGACCATCGGGGTTGGTTCCCACGCCCATGACGGTCTGCACGGCGTGCAGGAGCTAAAGACCCTGCTGCCGCGAGCTGACGCTGTGGTGGTGCTGGCGCCGCTCAACGACTCCACGCGCGGCCTCATCGGCGCCGCGGAGCTGGCTGCGATGAACGACGGCGCGGTGCTGGTCAACGCGGCGCGCGGCCCGGTGGTCGACACCGACGCGCTGCTGCCCGAAGTGCAGACGGGCCGGCTGCGGGCGGTCCTCGACGTCACCGATCCCGAGCCGCTGCCCGAGGATCACCCCCTGTGGAGCGCCCCCGGAGTGCTGTCGATCACGCCGCACGTTGCGGGTGACTCGCCAGCCGGGAACGCGCGGTCGGCGGCCCTGGCCGGGGAGCAGCTGGCCCGCTGGTGTGCCGGGGAAGAGCTGCACAACGTCGTACGCCGCGGCACGGACTGAGTCCGGACTCAGGCGCTGGTAGCCGGCGTCCCGGGAGCCTTGGTGGATGCGGCCGGCGCGGCGCCGGCGGCCGGTGATGCGGAGGCGGGCAGTAGCTCGGCCACGCCGTCCCGGAGCCAGTCGATGAGGCGGTTCACGTCGGGCATCTGGTCACGATCGGCGACGATCCCGAAGTCGAGCTTTCCCAGATAGCTCATCACGGTGATGTTCAGCCCCATGCCGTCGGTGATCACCGAAACGGGATAGTTGGCGACCAGCCGGGCGCCGGCGCAGTAGAGCGGAATCTGGGGACCGGGGACGTTGGAGATGACCAGGTTCCAGGTGGGGTGCGCCGCCCCGCTGGTGGAGAGGCGGAAGGTTAGCTGCGCGGCGCGGGCGAACACCGCCGGGGGAATGAAGTGGTTGGCGTCCTGCAGCAGCGTGGCCGGTAGCGCCCGGTGGCGCACCTTCATGTCGTTGAGAGCATCGTGGGTCTGCGCGAGGCGCTCGACGGGGTCGGCCACGTTGGTGAACAGCGGGGCGCTCATCAGCAGGATCCGGTTGCCGTAGGTGCCGATCTGCTCCTCGCTGCGGACCGACACGGGCACCTGGGCCACCAGCGGCTGATCGGGCAGCTCGTCGTGCTCGATCAGCCAGCGCCGGACCGCGCTGGCGCAGATCGACACGATCGCGTCGTTGACCGTGCAGCCGTACTGGTTCTTGATCGCCTTGACCTCGTCAGGGAGAGCTGGCCGAACGCGAACCGCCGGTGCGGGGTGATGCGTCCGGTTGAACGACGTCCGCGGCGCGGTGAAGCGCGACGATCCGTCGACGGCGGCGGCGCCACCGCCGAGCAGCCCGCGGATCCGTGAGCCGACGGCGCCGGCCAGCGACGCCCCCGGCAGCGTCGCGAACGGAGTGTCCTCGACGTTGGGGATCGCCCGCGGCAGGGCGCGCAGCATCCGCAGCGGGTAGCGCGGGATGCCCAGCGCCGCGCGCGCCAGCATCGTTCTGGCTCCCGGCATCTCCTCGGCCGCACCCTTCCAGTCGGGATTCGCCGGTGGCAGCGGGCCGTCGGGCCCGAGGTCCAGCAGCAGCCCCATGATCTCGGCGCCGGAGATGCCGTCGATCAGCGCGTGGTGGATCTTGGTCAGCATCGCCACGTGCCCGTTCTCGAGCCCGTGGATCAGATACAGCTCCCACAGCGGACGGGCGCGATCCAGCGGCCGAGAAGTGATGCGAGCGACCTGCTCAGCGAGCTGCTCGTCGGAGCCGGGGGCGGGGAGGGCCAGCTCGCGGACGTGAAAGTCGAGGTCGAAGCTGGCGTCATCGACCCAGTAGGGGTAATCGAGCCCGAGCGGTACCTCGGCCAGGCGCCAGCGCAGCGGGGGAAGCATCGGCAGGCGCTCCACGATGCAGGGCCTGGATGTCGGCGACGGCCAGCGTGCCGCCCGGGGCTGTGGAGGGATCGAGGATCGCCACCCCGGCCACGTGTCCGCTCTGCCGGGAGTTCTCCAGGGCCAGAAACTGGGTGTCGAGGCTTGTGAGCTGGCGCATGGTGTCGCGATGATCCTACCCATGACCCGTCCACGCAAGTGAGAGGCGAGCTGATGTCGACGAGCGGCGAAACCCGGTCATTGTGGTTTCTCACCGGGAGCCAGCACCTGTACGGCGAGGAGATCCTGCGACAGGTCGACGAGCATGCTCGCACGATCGCGCGGGCGCTCGACGCCAGCGACGTGATCCCGGTGACGGTCATCCATCGCGAGCCCCTGACCGATCCCGCGGCAATCCGTCGCGCGCTGACGCAGGCCAGCGCCGACGACGGTTGCGTCGGGGTGATCGCCTGGATGCACACCTTCTCCCCCGCCAGGATGTGGATCGCCGGGCTGAGCGCCCTGCGCCGTCCGCTGCTGCACCTCCACACGCAGTTCGACCGCGACCTTCCCTGGGCCGAGATCGACATGGACTACATGAATCTCAACCAATCGGCCCATGGCGATCGAGAGTTCGGACACGTGCAGACTCGGATGGGGGTCGCCGGCAAGACCGTGGTGGGTCACTGGGCCGAGCCGGCGGTGCAGGCGAGAATCGGCTGGTGGGCTCGGGCCGCGCTCGGCTGGGGTGAAGCTCAGCGTCTGCAGGTCGCCCGCTTTGGCGACAACATGCGTGATGTCGCCGTGACCGAAGGCGACAAGGTGGGAGCCCAGATCGGGCTTGGGGTGTCGGTCAACGGCTACGGGGTCGATGCGCTGTCGGCGGCGGTGCGCGATGTGTCCGACGGCGACGTCGAGGAGCTGGTGGCGCAGTACGAGGAGGAGTACGACCTTGCTCCGGAGCTGCGATCCGGCGGACCCCGTCGCGACTCGCTCCGAGAGGCCGCCCGCATCGAGGCGGGCCTTCGCGCCACCCTGCACCACGGCGGGTTCGGCGCCTTCACCGACACCTTCGAGGATCTCGGCGGCTTGCGCCAGCTACCCGGCATCGCCGCTCAGCGACTGATGGCCGACGGGTACGGCTTCGGGGCGGAGGGTGACTGGAAGACCGCCGCGCTGCTGCGGATCATGAAGGTGATGGCGCAGGGACTGGCGGGCGGCACCTCCTTCATGGAGGATTACGTCTATCACCTCGGACCCGGGGGTTCCAAGGTGCTCGGCTCGCACATGCTGGAGGTCTGTCCTTCGATCGCCGCGGCCCGGCCGTCGTGTGAGATCCATCCGCTGGCGATCGGCGCTCGTGAGGACCCCGTGCGGTTGGTCTTCACCGCGCCGCCCGGCCCGGCGGTGGTGATCTGCATGGTCGACGTGGGGGGTCGCCTACGCCTGATCGCCAACGAAGTCGACGTCGTCGCCCCTGACGCAGACCTCCCTCGCCTTCCGGTGGCTCGTGCCGTATGGGCCCCGCGTCCGGACCTGAGCACGGCGGCCGAGGCGTGGCTGCGCGCGGGGGGCTCGCACCACACGGTCTTCACGATGTCGCTGGGCATCGAGGCGCTGCGGGACCTGGCCGCAGATCGCGGGCCTGGAGCTGCTGGTCATCGACTCCGAGACCCGGACGGAGCGGTTCGCCAACGAGCTGCGCTGGAACCAGGCCTACTACCACCTGGCCCGCGGTCTCTGAGCGCCGGCTGGCTAGGCGGCGCGGGCGCTGTCGCGGAGGCTCTGCAGCTCTCGCATCAGGTCGCGCTGCTCACGTCCGAACCAGTCGTGGAGCCGCGAATAGACCCTGTAGAGCCCGTCGTAGGCCTCGGCGCGCCCGCGGTCGGGGACGTAGGCGCGCGGGCGCAACCGCCCCATCTGCTTGGAGGCGGTCTGGACGTCTGGGTGCACTCCGGCGGCAACGGCGGCATGGATCGCCGAGCCCAGCGCGGGTCCCTGCTCTGAGTCGAGCACGCTGATCGGCGAGTTGATCACATCGGCATAGATCTGCATCAGGACGGGGTTTCCGAGCAGCCCTCCGGCGGCCACGAACTCGCGCACGGCGACGCCGGCGTCCTCGAACGCCTCGATGATCTTGCGGGTGCCGAACGCGGTGGATTCGATCAGGGCCCGGTAGACGTCCTCGGGCCGGGAGGACAGCGTGAGGCCGACCAGCACGCCAGTGAGGTCGTGGTCGACCAGGATCGAGCGGTTGCCGCTCCACCAGTCCAGAGCCACCAGGCCATGCTCGCCCACCCGCTGGCGGGCGCCGAGCGCGGTCAGGTACTGATGGATGCTGACGCCCTCCTCACGCGCCCGCTGGTGGTACTCGGGCGGGACCCCGGACTCGACGAACCAGGCGAAGATGTCCCCGACGCCACTCTGGCCCGCCTCATAGCCCCAGCGGTCTGGCACCAGGCCGCCCCGCACCACGCCGCACATCCCGGGCACCTCCGCGAGGTCATCCCCAACCATCACGTGGCAGGTCGAGGTGCCCATCACCGCCACCATCTGTCCCGCTTCGGTGGCCTGCGCGGCCGGGACCGTCACGTGCGCATCGACGTTGCCGACCGCCACCGCGATGCCCTCCGGCAAGCCGGTCCACTCGGCCGCGGCCGGGCTCAGGGTCCCGGCTCGGCTGCCCAGCTCGGCCAGCTTGGAGCCCAGTTTGTCGGCGGCGAAATCCTGGAAGCGCTCGTCGAGGGCGGCGAAATACTCGCGCGAGGGATAGCGGCCGTCCTGATACATGGCCTTGTAGCCGGCCGCGCAGGCGTTGCGCACCTCCTCGCCGCAGAGCTGCCACACGATCCAGTCCGACGCCTCCACCCAGCGGTCCATGCGCGCGTAGATCTCGGGGTCCTCGTCGAGCACCTGCAGCGCCTTGGCGAACGCCCACTCCGAGGAGATCCGGCCTCCGTAGCGGCGCAGCCAGGCTTCGTCACGCTCGGCGGCGGTCTGCGGTGACCCGATCGGCCTGCGGTTGCGCGGCGTGATGCTTCCACAGCTTCACATAGGCGTGGGGGCGGTCGCGAAACTCGTCCAGTCCACACAGCGGAGTCCCGTCGCCGGTGGTCGGCATGATCGTGCAGGCGGTGAAGTCGGTGCCGATGCCCACCACCGAGGCCGGATCGACCCCCGCGGCCGCGATGGCCTCGGGGACGGCGTGGCGGAGCACGTCGATGTAATCCTCGGGGTCCTGCAGTGCCCAGGCGGGCGGCAGGCGCTCGCCGGTGTGCGCGAGCTCGCGATCCATCACCGCGTGGGGATACTCGAACTGGGCTGTGCCGCACTCCTCACCGTCGCTGGCGCGCACGACCACCGCGCGGCCCGACAGCGTTCCGAAGTCGACTCCGATCACGTATTGCCCGTCGCGCGGCGCCACCGGCGCATCCTGTCACGATCGGAGCGCCGGTTGAACGTCCGCGGGGCAACGGCGACGTCGAGCACCGCGGGAACGGGTTGCTCTCCTAGCTGACCGGAGGCGGATCCGGTTCGGCGCTGCGGGCCAGGCCGGGGTCCCAATCGCAGACCAGGCAGGCGTGGCGAAACGCCGAACGCGCGAACTCGAGCGCGCTGGCGCGAGGATCGGGGCTGCGGCGCACGTCCTCCCAGTCGAGGATGTACTCGCCGAGATCGGCCTCCCACCGTGCCGCCGGAGGTGACAGGGACGCCTGGGCGAAGCCGTCCGGCGCCGGGTAGGCGTAGGCGTAGAAGGCGGCGGGGCCGTAGCGGGGGTCACCGGGCCACCAGCCGATGGCGATCTCCTGCGCGTCCATGGCGTTTCGCATGATGAAGTCGTTCGCCGGCGGCTTCGCCGGGAGGCCCGAGAAGAGATTCACGGCAAGGTCGAATGACCCCCACCATGCGTTGACCGGGGTCGAGCGCCCGCGGTAGGGAGCGCGAAACGCGGCCAGGACCAGCGCCGCCTGGGTGGCGGCGGCGAAGTACGCGGCGACGCGGTCGGGGTCGTAGCGGTGATGCTCCTGATCCTCGAGCAGCGCCACGCTCCAGGGGACCTCCTGCGGCTTGGGGTCGATCTCGACCGTGCCGCCCAGATCACCGACCGCCTCCAGCAGCTCGGTGGCGACTGTGCCGACCGCGCGGTCCGGCGCCAGCGGCACCCGTCGCACGGTCCCGTTGCTGTGTTCGACGAGCGCCTCATGCGTTCGGAGGTCGAGCGCAACGACCAGGGCACCCGAGCCGTCGGGCGTGGGGAGCGGCGCGGTCTCCCACCCGCGCGCGGTCAGGCGCAGCGCCGCGTGCTGAAGTTGGGGCTCGGGGGGCGCCAGGACCACGGCCAACTTCCCGAGCACCTGGGTGTGCGCGTGCAGGGTGTCGCAGGTGGCGCTCCAGGACTCGTAGGAAAGCGCCGGCCACGACGAGGGCATGGTCTTCACGCTATCCACCCGCCCGTGCAGTGTCCACCCGCCGCGCAGTGTCCCCGCGCGCAGGGTCCATCCGTCGAGCTGGGTTTATCATCGCGGGGTGCCCGACCGCCTGTACTTCACCGATTCCGATGAGGCCAACACACTGATCGCCTCAGACCCGATGGCGCTGCTGATCGGTTTCGTGCTCGACCAGCAGGTGTCGGTGCAGAAGGCGTTTGCCGGGCCGCTGGCGTTGCGCGAGCGTCTGGGCGGGATCGACGCGGCCACGCTCGCGTCCGCCGACCTGGAGCCGGTGTTCCGAGCTCGTCCGGCCATCCACCGGTTCCCTGGCGCGATGGCGCAGCGCGTGCATGACATGGCGATCCACGTCCGCGACGAGTACGACGGCGACGCGGCGCGGATCTGGACCGACGCCGCCGACGCCGACGCCTTGCGCGCCAACCTGAAAGCCGTCCCGGGCTTCGGCGAGATGAAGATCAAGGCGCTGGGGGCGGTGCTGGCCAAGCAGTTCGGAGTCCAGGCGGCGCAGGAGCTGGTCCCGTGGCATCCCACCCTGGGGGACGTAGACTCCCCGCAGGGGCTGGCCGACTACCAGTCGGCCAAACGGGCGCACAAGGCGCAGTGGTCCAAGGCCCAGGCCCCTTCGTAGGCGACACGTCAGCGAGCCGGATCGGGCGAAGCGGCGGGCACGGCACCGCCGCGCTCAGAGGAGGCAACGTCGGCTGACCGGGACCACGTCGGTCGGGGCCGCGGGCGGGACGTGCTTGCAGTAGGTGATCCGGTGTGCGCCCAGGTCGACCGCGGCGAGGAAGTGATAGTTGACGCTGCCGGTCAACACGGTGCAGCTGAAGGCCCGGCGGCTCCCGTGCGACCCGGTGGGCCGGCAGGTGCTGCGCTGCAGCGGGCCGGAGATCGCGCCGCGAGCGATCTGGTCTGAAACGTTTGCGCGCAGCACGCGCTGGAGGGCCGCCACGGGTGTCCCCCCGCCCCTCAGGCCGATGACGTGGGGCGCCTGCTCCTGGGCGATCAGGACCTCAGCCTCGTGGTTGGCCTGCACCGCAGTGACGGCGTTGGTCAGCGTGGGCGAGTTGGTGTTGTTGGCGTTGACGAACACCACCATCGCGACCAGGGCGACCACCGCGATCGTGGAGGAGATCGCGAAGCGCGCCCACAGCGGGAACGGGAGATACGCCCCAGGCGCGCGGGTCGAGCGGCTCCAGCGTGGCATCACTCGCTCGCCTGAGGTGACCGGAGCCAGAGCGGGCGCGAGCGCAAGCTCGCCGCCCATGCGGCGACGATCAGCGCCAGGCCCACCGCGAACGCCACCCAGGCTCCGATGTCGCCGGAGGCGGCCTTGGCCTCGGGCGGCGCCGAGACACGCGCTGGTGTCAGCCGGTGGCCGGCGGCGGCGGCGAGCTGCTGTGTCGCTGCCAGCGCGGTCGCTCCCAGCGACGCTCGCCGGGCACCGGTCACGGCGCCCAGCTCCGCGCCGGCCCGCGCGCCGGCGCGATAGACCCCCAAGCCGTCCGGCATCACCACCAGCAGGGTGCCGCGGTAGATCAGCGACAACTCCGAGCCGAGGAAGCGCGCATAGTTCGCGGGCTGACGCCACAGTCCGGTGACCGAACCGAGATCGCTCGGGGTCGCGATCAGCGCCACCCTGATCGGGTAGCCGCTGCGCTGTGCGGCGGTCAGCAGCGCGGCCAGCTGTGCCTGCTGGGGAGCAGGGACGCCGCCGTCCTGGGGCATGAATAACGGCTGGGAGGCCAGCACATCGCTGGCCGGGTCGCCATCGGCGCGAGCGCCGGCGGCCAGCCCGCCAAAGGCCAGGGCCAGAACCGCGGCGAGAACCAGGGCAGCGATTCGCCGGTGCCGGCGGCGGGGCGAGACAAGAGGGTGCGTAGAGTCCGGCAACTGAAGATGAGCCCGGAGTGCAAACCGCCTCAGGCTGGGCGCGAGGCCGTCGCCGGGGGCCAGCGTGCGGCCGGCGCGAAGTGTAGGCCGCTCGCCGCCCTGGTGGCGCTGCTGGTGTGGCTGGCGGTGCCTGCAACAGCGTCGGCGCACGGACCGGTGGATCCCGCCGCGAGCAGCTACCAGGCGGTGGTCACCACGGTTGCTCCCGGGGTTCAGGCCAAGGCGGTGGACGGCGATCAGCGGCTCTGGGTGCGTGTCGATGCCGGTAGAACCGTTGTCGTCCTCGATTACCGCGGCGCGCCGTACCTGCGATTTTCCCCGGCCGGGGTGCAGGTGAACGAGAACTCGGCCATGTACTACCTAAACCAGGTGCCGGTGCAGACCCCTCCCACCGACCTCGGGCCCAGCACGCCCCCGCGTTGGAGCCTGGTCAGCAGCGGCCACGAGTACGAGTGGCACGACGGTCGCCTCCACGCGCTGGCGACCACGGCGCGAGCCCCGGGAGCCACGTACGTCGGCCGCTGGACGGTGCCGGTCCGGCTCGACGGCGGGACCAGCATGATCGCGGGGGGGCTCTACTACGCCGGGAACCCGTCGCCGGTGTGGTTCTGGCCGATCATCGTCGCGGTCGCCTGTGTGCTGGCGGCGCTGCGAGTGCGTCGCACCACGCTCGACCTGGCTCTGGCGCGAGCACTGGCACTGGGTGCGCTCGTCGCGTTCGCGGTGGCCGGAATCGGTCAGCAGCTCCACGGCCGACCCGCTGTCTCCGCCGGGCAGATCATCGTGCTGGCGTTGATAGTCGCGTTCACGGGCTGGGGCCTGGCTCGGCTGGCCCAGCGTCGTCACGGGTGGTTCACGTTCTTCGCTGTCGCCGTCGCCACGCTGTGGGAGGGCGTGTCACTCGTAGGAGTGCTCCTGCACGGCTTCGTGCTGATGGCGCTGCCGCCCGTTCTGTCGCGCGCGGCGGTGGCGGCGTGCCTGGCCACCGGGATCGGGCTGCTCCCGCTGGTATTCCGGATCGCCGAGTCGTCCGAGGGCTCGCGCGCGGCCGAGCCCCCGCCGGGGGACGAGATCGACTGGGAGCAGGAGGACGCCTGGGAGCGCGGCTGAAAGCCGTGAGGGCGCCGTCGCCCCGGCTCGCTGCGATCGTGATCGCGTTGGCCGCGACGATGGCCATCGCTGCGTGCGGTTCCTCGCCGTCCGGGCGCCGGTCCGCCGGTACGGGCAGCCTCGGCGCGCTCCAGCGCGAGGCGCGGCCGGTCGGACGCGCACCCAGGTTCCATCCACCCGTGAGCGGCCCGATCGTCGGTCGCTGCCGTCCCGGGCTCGGATTCCGTGACGGCGTCCACATCGAGGTCTTCGCGGCGAACCTGGTCGTGCTGGTGGCGGCGGGAATCGGCACCCGGCCGCCGCTGAGGCTGTCCGCCGGGCGCATCACGCAGGCCGCCTGTTACGGCGATCTGGTGACGCTTGAGCCGACCGGCGTGGTGCTGGTGCGCCGCGGGATCAGGCTGCGCCTGTCAGACGTGTTTCGCTCCTGGGGCCAGCCGCTGTCCTCGCGCCGCCTGGTCTCGTTTCGGGCCAAAGCCGGCGAGCGGGTGCTGGCGTTCGTCGACGGTCGTCGGTGGGGGCGCGCGCCCGGACGCATTCCGCTGCGCCGCCACGCCGAGATCGTGCTCGAGGTCGGGCCGCCGGTTCCGCCGCACTCGCGCTACACGTTCCCGCCCGGGAGCTGACGCTGCAGCGCGGCTCTGACCTCGGCATCGCGGGCCGCGGCGCCGGCGTCGGTCCAGCGCCAGCGCACCCCCTCCTGCAGCTCGAAGCTGGCGCGGGCGTGGTCCTGCACCGTCGTCACTTCGATCTCGACCGCGACCATGCCGTCGAGCAGATCCTCGTCGACCACACGGGCGCGTCCGTAGAGCGACACCGCGAGCCCCTCCGCCACCACAGCCAGGGTGACCCGGGGATCGTCCCGCAGCCGCCGCAGGGACTCGCGATTGCGGGCCAGTCCGAGCAGCACCCGATCCGGAGCGCCACGCACCAGGGCCGACACCGGGATCGCGTGCGGCGGCTGACCTGAGGTGGCCAGGATCGCCACCGTGCCGGGCGGCCAGTCCGGTAGGGACAGCTCTGTCATCGAGTTACATTTTCGCTCTCATCTCCGTGCTCGCCGCAACGGAGGGGTAGGTTTGAAGGTGCACCCCATGTGCACCCAAGGCGAAGTCAAAGAGATGGTTTGAGATATGGCGGTCAGGGCCGGAGACGTCGAGCTCGATCTGATCGACGCGCTCAGCGAGTGCGTCGGGCAGCGGCTGTCGGGCGAGCCGGCCCCCTCGTACGTCGAATTCGTTCGTCAGTACTACCACTGGGTCCCAGCCCGCGACCTGACCAACCGTAACGCCCTTGACCTGTGCGGGGCCGTGGTCGCGCACTGGAAGACCGCCAGGCACCGTCCGGGCGGCGAGGCCAAGGTGCGCGTCTACAACCCCGACGTGGAACGCGACGGCTGGCATTCGCCCTACACCGTGATCGAGATCGTCAGCGACGACATGCCGTTCATCGTCGACTCGGTGACGATGGAGCTGAGCCGGCAGGGATACGGGATCGAGCTCGTCGTCCATCCCGTGATGCGGGTCCTCCGGGACGCCGACGGAGGGCTGATCGAGGTGCTCGAGCCGGGCGCCGCGGCGCCGGGCCACCTGAGTGAATCGGTGATCCACGCCGAAGTGATCCGGCGGCCGGGATCGGATCTCCAGGTGCTGCGGGCCGGGGTGGAACTGGTGCTGGAGGAGGTTCGGGTCGCCGTCGAGGACTGGGCGCCGATGCGCGCTCAGGCCACCGCGCTGGCGACCGAGCTGCGACGCGATCCGCCGCCCGTGGACCCGCATGAGCTGGCCGAGACCGAGGCCTTCCTGGAGTGGCTGGCCGACGATCACTTCACCTTCCTCGGCTACCGCGAGTACGAACTCGGCGGCGAGGACGGGCGGGAGATCCGGGCCGCGCCGGGCACCGGGCTGGGCATCCTGCGCGGGGCGTCGAAGTCGCCTTCCAAGCGGCTCGACGACAAGGCCCTGGAGCTCGCCCACTCGCCCCATCCGCTGGTTCTGACCAAGGCCAACTCCCGGGCGACGGTGCATCGGCGCTCCTATCTGGACTACGTGGCGGTCAAGCGCTACGGCGCCGGCGGCGCGGTGGTCGGAGAGCGCCGGTTCCTCGGTCTGTACACCACCATCGCCTACAAGACCAGCCCCCGCGAGATCCCGCTGCTGCGGGAGAAGGTCGAGCGGATCATGGCGCGCGCCGGATTCCCGCCCGACAGTCACGACGCCAAGGGCCTGATCGACATCATCGAATCGCTGCCGCGGGATCTGCTGGTCCAGATCGCGACCGACGACCTGTTCGAGATCGCGATCGGCATCCTCGGGTTGGGGGAGCGTCAGCGCGTGCGCCTGTTCGTGTCACGGGACCGGCTGGACCGGTTCGTGGCCTGCACCCTGTGCCTGCCCCGGGACCGTTTCAACACCGAGAACCGCGTGCGAGCGGGGAACATCCTGGCCGAAGCGTTCGGCGGCGAGCAGGTGGACTGGCGACTGCAGCGCTCCGAGTCGGTTGTGGTGCGCGTCGACTACGTGATCCACTGTGCCGACGGAGTGGCGACCGACTACGACGTGGCGGCGATCGAGGCGCGGATCGTGCAGGCCACGCGGGCCTGGGGCGACGACCTCAGGGCCGCGCTGATCACCGCGTACGGCGAGGAGGAGGGGGCCGTTCTCCAGGCGCGTTACGGCTCGGCGTTCCCCGCCGCCTACCGAGCCGACTGGAGCGCCCACGGCGCCCTCGCGGACATCGAGCGGATCGCCGAGCTGGTGCGCACCAAGCATCCGATCATCACGCTGTACCGTCGCCACACGGAGGGCGAGCAGGCGATGCGCTGCAAGCTGCTCAGCGCGACGGCGGTATCGCTGTCGGATGTCCTGCCGACATTCGAGCACATGGGCGCCAAGGTGGTCGATGAGCGCCCCTACGAGGTGACGCCGGGCGACGGTGACCCAGTCTGGATCTACGACTTCGGTCTGCGCTGCCCGGCCGACGCCCTGGAGCGGGTGGCGGACGCGTTCGGCAAAGCATTTCTGGGCGTCTGGGCCGGTGAGCTCGAGGACGATGGTCTCAACGCGCTGGTCGTGGCAGCGGGCCTCACCGGTCGCGAGGTCAGCGTGATTCGCGCCGTGGCGCGATACCTGCGCCAGGCCACGATGGGATTCTCGGATCGCTACACGGAAAGGACGCTGGTGGGCAACCCGCGCGTCGTCGTCCTGATCCTGCGGCTGTTCCGGGCCCGGTTCGATCCCGACGCTCCGGACGGTCCCGCCGCCGAGGCGATCTCTGACGAGCTCGACGAGGCGATCGATGCGGTCACCAGCCTCGACGAGGATCGCATCCTGCGCAGCTTCGCGTCCGTGCTGCGGGCAATGCTGCGCACCAGCTACTTCCGCACCGGCGAAGGCGGCCCGGCTCCCACATACCTGTCGTTCAAGCTGGACCCGACGGGGCTGGCGATGCTGCCGTTGCCCCGGCCCCGCTACGAGATCTTCGTCTACTCACCTCGGGTCGAGGGGATTCACCTGCGGGGCGGGAAGGTCGCGCGGGGGGGAATTCGCTGGTCGGACCGGCGGGAGGACTTCCGCACCGAGGTGCTGGGGCTGATGAAGGCTCAGATGGTCAAGAACGCGCTGATCGTGCCGGTTGGCTCCAAGGGCGGCTTCGTGGTCAAGCGTCCCCGGACCACGGGTGGCCGGGCGGCCCAGGTGGAGGAGGCGATCGCCTGCTACCGGATCTTCCTGCGCGGCCTGCTCGACCTGACCGACAACTACGTCGGCGACGGCGTGCAGGGGCCCGAGCGCGTGGTCCGCTATGACGAGGACGACCCATATCTGGTGGTGGCGGCCGACAAGGGGACCGCGACGTTCTCCGACATCGCCAACGAGGTATCGGCCGAGTACGGCTTCTGGCTCGGTGATGCCTTCGCCTCGGGCGGCTCGCACGGCTATGACCACAAGCAGATGGGAATCACCGCCCGGGGAGCCTGGGAGTCGATCAAGCGTCACTTTCGTGAGCTCGGCACCGACATCCAGCGCCACCCGTTCACCGTCGTGGGGATCGGCGACATGTCAGGGGACGTGTTCGGCAACGCGATGCTGCTGTCGCGTCACACTCGGCTGCTGGCGGCGTTCAATCACGCCCACGTGTTCCTCGACCCCAATCCAGACCCCACGGTCAGCTTCGCCGAGCGCCGGCGCCTGTTCGAGCTTCCGCGCTCGGCCTGGAGCGACTTCGACCGATCGCTGATCTCGAGCGGGGGCGGGGTGTACGAGCGCAGCGCCAAGGCGATCCCGATCTCTCCCGAAGTTCAGGCCGCGCTGCGAATCGAGGCCGATTCGCTGGCTCCCGCCGAGCTGATCCGGGAGCTGTTGCGGGCCCCCGTCGATCTGCTCTTCAACGGAGGGATCGGCACCTACGTCAAATCCGCTGAGGAGACCCAGGCTGACGTGGGCGACAAGGCCAACGACGCGGTCCGCGTCAACGGCGCGGAGCTGCGCTGCCAAGTGGTCGGCGAGGGAGGCAACCTGGGGCTCACCCAGCGAGGCCGGATCGAATACGCGCTCAGCGGCGGTCCGGACCGTGGCGGAGGCCGGATCAACACCGACGCGATCGACAACGTCGCCGGGGTCAATTGCTCTGACCACGAGGTCAACATCAAGATCCTGCTGAGGGACGTCGTCGCCACCGGCGAGATGACCGAGCCCGAGCGCAACGCGCTGCTGGTGGAGATGACCGACGCCGTCGCCCAGGGGGTGCTGGAGGGCAGCTACACCCAGACGCAGGCGTTGAGTCTGGCGATGGCCCAGGCCGCGCCGATGGCCGGCGTCCATGCCCGGTTGATCCGGCAGCTGGAGCGGGTGTCGTCCCTGAACCGCGAGCTCGAGCAACTCCCCAGCGACGACGCCCTCGCGGCCCGCCGGTCCGGACGCCGCGGCCTATCGGCGCCGGAGCTGGCGACGGTGATGGCCTACACCAAACTCCAGGTGTTCGAGCAGCTGCTCGAGTCTGACGTGCCCGAGGATCCATACCTGGCTCACGACCTCGAGCGCTACTTCCCCGATCCGCTCCCCCAGCGCTATCGCGAACAGATGCACAGTCACCGCCTGCGGCGCGAGATCATCGCGACCGTGGTGGCGAACCAGCTCGTCGATCGGTCCGGGACCACGTTCGCGTTCCGGCTGGCCGAGGAGACGGGAGCCAGCACCGCGATGCTGGCGCGCGCGTACGCGGTCGCCCGCGAGGTGTTCGAGATGCGTGATTTCTGGGTTGCGGTCGAGGCGCTCGACAACCGGATCGAGGCGGGAACCCAGCTCGAGATGCTGATCGAGGGCCGGCGGCTGGTGGAGCGGGCGACCCGGTGGATGGTTCGCTCCAGCCCTCGGCACATCGATATCGAGGCGGCCATCGACCGATTCCAGCCCGGCGCCCGGATGCTCGCCGACGCGCTGCCAGCGGTCCTGGACGGCCAGGATCGCAGCCGGTTCGAAGAGCGCCTCGGCGAGCTCGCGGCGGCCGGAGTCCCCTACCGGCTCGCTCGCCGCGTGGCCAGCATGCAGGCGCTGCTGTCGGCGTTCGACATCGTCGAGGACGCCACGGCCAGCGGCCGCCCGCAGCCGATCGTGATGGAGATCTATTTCGGGATCGGCTCCCGGCTCGGGCTCGACTGGCTGCGTGACCGCATCCTCGAGCTGCCGCGCGGGGACCGCTGGCAGGCCCTGGCTCGCGCCGCGCTCCGTGACGATCTGTACCGGCTGCACCGGGCGCTGACCCGCGAGGTGCTGCGGGCCGGCGGCGACAGCGCGGACCCCGCCGAGGCGATCGAGGCGTGGCAGTCGGAGAACGACGTCGCCGTCGCCCGGGCGGTCAGCGTGCTGGGCGACGTTCGCGCCTCGCGGACCTACGACACCACAACGCTGCCGGTGGCGCTGCGGGAGCTGAGGAACCTGGTTCGCGAGGACGCTGAGTGACGGTCAGCGCGCGCGCGCTCGCGCCCACAGAGCCGCGGCCACGAAGACGCCCACGTCGAACAGGCCGGCGAGCAGAAACGCCCACGGCCCGGTCAGCAGACGCGCTGCGATCCGCCGGTGCACGCTAGCCAAGCTATCGTCTGCGGATCGTGGCTTCGTTGAAGACCAATGTGACCGAGCTGCCCGAGTCCCGCGTGCGGGTCGAGGCCGAGGTACCGGCCGAAGAGGTTGAGCGCCGCGTCCAGCAGGCGGCCAAGAAGCTGGGCGGACAGATGCGAATTCCCGGCTTCCGCAAGGGCAAGGTTCCGCCGCCGGTGGTGATCCGCCGGCTGGGACGCGAGACGGTGCTCGACGAGGCGCTTCGCAGCTCTCTGGGCGGCTGGTACGTCGACGCGATCGACCGAGCCGGCATCGCCCCCATAGGTGAGCCAGAGCTCGACGTCGGCGACCTGCCCGGCCAGGGTGAGCCGCTGGCGTTCTCGATCGAGATCGGGGTTCGCCCGCGCGCCAAGCTCGGCTCCTACCGGGGGCTGGAGGTCGGTCGCCGTGAGCCCCAGGTGGAGGCATCGGCGATCGACGCCGAGCTGGACGGGCTGCGTGATCGCGTGGCCACCCTGGAGACGGTGGAGCGCCCGGCTGAGAGTGGCGACCACGTGGTGGTCGACTACCTGGGCAAGCTCGACGGCGAGCCGTTCGAGGGCGGCGAGGGGCGCGACCAGCTGATCGAGCTCGGCTCCGGGCGGCTGATCCCCGGGTTCGAGGAGCAGCTGGTCGGAGCGTCGGCGGGCGACGAGCGCGTGGTGGAGGTGAGCTTCCCCGAGGACTATCCGGGCGATCTGGGCGGACAGCAGGCCACGTTCGACGTGAACGTCAGCGAGGTCAAGGCCAAGCGCCTGCCGGAGCTCGATGACGAGTTCGCGTCCGAGGCGGGCGGCTTTGACTCGCTGGACGAGCTGCGCGAAGACATCGCCGGCCGCCTGCGTGAGGCCGACGAACGCGCGATCGAGCGCGAATACGAAGCGGCCGTGCTCCAGGCGGCGACCGACGCGGCCCAGGTGGATCTGCCCGACCCGCTGATCCATTCGCGCGCCCACGAGATGATCGAGCAGACCCTGTCCGCGCTGGCACGCCAGGGGATCTCCAAGGAGGCCTACCTGAAGATCGCCGGCAAGGACGAGGAGTCGCTCGCCCATGAGGCCGAGCCGGAGGCGGCCAGCGCGCTGCGGCGGGAGGCGGTGATCGCGGCGATCATCGAGGCCGAGGAGATCAACCCCAGCGACGAAGAGCTGGTTGAGGCATTGCGGCCGGCGGCCGAGCGCGACGGCAGCGATCCGGCCGAGCTGGTGGAGCAGCTGCGCAAGGCCGGACGCCTGGAGAGCCTGCGTGAGGACGTCGCGGGCCGACAGGCGGTGGAGCTGCTGGTCCGCGAGGCCATCCCGATCAGCGTCGAGCAGGCCCAGGCGCGAGAGAAGCTGTGGACGCCCGGCAAGGAGGACGCCGGCGGGTCAGGCGCCGCCGGCGATCAGATCTGGACGCCGGGCAGTAAGTAGCTGCGCCGGGCTTCGGGCCGGACCCCGAGCGGGGCGGATCCGACCTTCGTCCGGGCGGTCTCAGATCGGGTCCCGACGCCGTAGATCTCAGGCCCTGACGGGGAAAATCTCGGGGCCGGACAGGGGAAACCGATGACCCTCCGGGTGCCCCCACAGGCGATTGCTACAGTCGGCAGGATTCCGGCGCAGGACGCGAAAGAAGCGAGGACATGAGCCCACTCGTACCGATGGTCGTTGAGCAAACCTCCCGAGGGGAGCGTGCGTTTGACATCTATAGCCGTCTGCTCAATGAGCGGATCATCTTCCTCGGCACGCCCGTCGACGACCAGATCGCGAACCTGATCGTCGCGCAGCTGCTGCACCTTGAGTCCGAGGATCCCGACAAGGACATCTCGCTCTACGTCAACTCGCCCGGCGGCTCGGTGTACGCGGGACTGGCGATCTACGACACGATGCAGTTCATCAAGCCCGACGTGTCGACGATCTGCGTCGGCATTGCGATGTCGATGGGTGCGCTGCTGCTCGCGGGCGGGGCGCAGGGCAAGCGCATGGCGCTGCCCAACGCCAAGATCCTGATCCACCAGGTCTCCTCGAGCTTCCAGGGCCAGGCGACCGATATCGAGATCCACGCCCGCGAGATCATCGACGTCCGGCGGCGCCTGGACGAGATCATCGCCAAGCACACCGGGCAGGAACTCGAAAAGGTACGCAAGGACACCGAGCGCGATTACTTCATGAGCTCCGAGGAGGCCAAGGAGTACCGAATCATCGATCGTGTGATCTCGCAGCACTGAAGGCTCTAGTCTTCGGTCGGTAGACCGAAGACGGTCTCAGGTCTGCCGACCGACGACCGAATCGATCTCCGAGGAGAGGATTCATGGCACGTCCGACCGACTCCAACGAACAGCTTCTCTGCAGCTTCTGCGGGAAGTCCCAGCGACAGGTCAAGAAGCTCATCGCCGGTCCTGGGGTCTACATCTGCGACGAATGCATCGATCTCTGCAACGAGATCATCGACGAGGAGCTCACCGCCCCGCCGAGCTTCGACATCGAGAACCTCCCCAAGCCGCGGGAGATCTACGACGTCCTCAACGAGTACGTGGTGGGACAGGAGCAGGCCAAGCGCTCGCTGTCGGTGGCCGTCTACAACCACTACAAGCGCGTCCAGATGATGCAGTCCGATGAGAACGACATCGAGCTGCAGAAGTCCAACATCCTGCTGCTCGGCCCGACCGGCTGCGGCAAGACCCTGCTCGCCCAGACGCTGGCCAAGATCCTCAACGTCCCGTTCGCGATCGCCGACGCCACCGCGCTGACCGAGGCGGGGTACGTGGGCGAGGACGTCGAGAACATCCTCCTGAAGCTGATCCAGGCCGCCGACTACGACGTCAAGAAGGCCGAGACCGGGATCATCTACATCGACGAGGTCGACAAGATCGCGCGCAAGGCCGACAATCCCTCGATCACCCGTGACGTATCGGGCGAGGGCGTCCAGCAGGCGCTGCTGAAGATCCTGGAGGGCACCACGGCCTCCGTACCGCCGCAGGGCGGGCGCAAGCATCCCCACCAGGAGTTCCTGTCGATCGACACCACCAACGTGCTGTTCATCTGCGGCGGGGCGTTCGCGAACCTCGATCGCGTGATCGAGCGGCGCATCGGCCACCAGGGCGTCGGGTTCGGATCGATCATCCAGTCCAAGGACCAGCGCGACACGGGCGAGATCTTCGAGCACTGCCTGCCCGAGGATCTGATCCAGTACGGGCTGATCCCCGAGTTCATCGGGCGACTGCCGGTCATGTCGGCGATCCACCAGCTCTCGCGCGACGAGCTGATGCAGATCCTCACCGAGCCGCGCAATGCGCTGGTCAAGCAGTTCCAGCGCTTCTTCCAGTTCGACGGGATCGAGCTGGTGTTCGCCGACGAGGCGCTGGTGTCGATCGCCGACAAGGCGTTGGAGCGTGAGACCGGGGCGCGTGGCCTGCGGTCGATCATCGAGGAGGTCCTGCTCGAGGTTCAGTTCGAGCTGCCCTCCCGGCGCGACGTAGAGAAGTGCGTGGTGACCCGCGAGACGATCGAGAAGGACGTCTCGCCGACGCTGGTCACGGTCGCCGCGCCGGACGAGGACGAAGCCGCGGCCTGACGTGTCCGGGGCCCCGGTGCCCCCGGTCGATTTGACGCCGATGCCCGTGGCCCGCCGGCTCCGGGGCGACGCCACGCCGGGTCCGGCCGGCAGACCGCCCGGTCCACCTAGACTCATCCACGCGATGTCGGATCTGGAGTCGAGAACCCGCTACGAACCCGCTGAGGTCGAGCCGCGGATAGCCAAGAAATGGCTGGATTCGGGGCTGTTCCATCCCCGCGCCGAGGGGGTGGCGCGGGACAACTACTCGATCGCGATTCCGCCGCCCAACGTCACCGGCGTGCTGCACATGGGGCACGCCTTCCAGGACTCGATCATGGACACGCTGATCCGCCATCACCGGATGCTCGGCCAGCGCACCAAATGGATCCTCGGCACCGATCATGCCGGGATCGCCACCCAGACCCAGGTCGAGCGGGCCCTGGAGCAGGAGGGCACCAGCCGCGAGGAGCTGGGGCGCGACCAGTTCGTGCAGCGGGTCTGGGAGTGGCGCGCCGAGCACGGCGGCACGATCATCGAGCAGCTCAAACGGCTGGGGGCCTCGGCTGACTATGCGGAGGAGCGGTTCACGCTCGACGAGCTCTACGCCCAGGCGGTTCTGAAGGTGTTCGTCTCCCTGTACGAGAAGGGCTACATCTACCGCGACCGCTACATGGTCAACTGGGATGCCGGGACGGGATCGGCGATCTCCGACCTGGAGGTCGAGACCCGCGAGGTCACCGACACGCTCTACTACATCGACTACCCGCTGGCCTCGGGCTCGGGCGCGATCACGGTGGCCACGGTCCGGCCCGAGACGATGCTCGCCGACACGGCGATCGCCGTCCATCCCGACGACGAGCGCTACCGGCGGCTGATCGGCGAGAAGGCGGTGCTGCCGCTGGTCGGGCGCAAGCTGCGGATCATCGCCGACGAGTACGTGCGCCCCGAGTTCGGCACCGGCGCGCTGAAGATCACGCCGGCCCACGACCCCAACGACTTCGAGATCGGGCGCCGCCACGGCCTCGCTCAGCCCTCGGTGATCGGCGAGGACGGCCGGATCACCGCCGAGGCTCCCGAGCGCTTCGCCGGGCTCACCGATCCCCGAGGCGCAGGAGGCGGTCGTCTCAGAGCTCAGGGAGCAGGGGCTGATCGCGCGGACCGAGTCCTACGTTCACGACGTGCCGTTCTCCCAGCGCTCGGGCGAGCGCATCGAGCCGCTGATCTCGCTGCAGTGGTTCATGCGCATGGACGAGCTTGCGGCGCCGGCGATCGAGGCCGTCACCAGCGGGCGGATCCGCTTTCACCCCGAGAACCACAAGCGGGTGTATCTGGACTGGATGGAGAACATCCGGCCCTGGTGCATCTCACGCCAGCTGTGGTGGGGGCACCGGCTGCCGGTGTGGTACCGGGGCGCCGGAGACCTTCGTCGGCACCGAGGCCCCGCGGGGCGAGGGCTGGAAGCGCGATCCGGACGTGCTCGACACCTGGTTCTCGAGTGCGCTGTGGCCGTTCGTGACGCTCGGCTGGCCCGACCAAACCCCTCAGTTGCAGGCCTTCTATCCGACCGACGTGCTCGTCACGGCCCGTGACATCGTGTTTCTCTGGGTGGCGCGGATGATCATGATGGGGCTTGAGTTCACCGGTGAGATCCCGTTCTCGGACGTCTACGTGCACTCGATCATCCAGGCGCCCGACGGACGCCGGATGTCGAAGTCGCTGGGCACGGGGATCGACCCGCTCGACCTGATCGAGGGCGGGCCGCGCCCGCCGGTGTTTGCGAAATCGCCTGGCGGCGATCCCGGGGAGTTCCCGGCGTACGGCGCCGACGCGGTGCGCTGGGGACTGCTGGCGATGTCATCCGGCCAGGACGTCCGCTTCAGCGAGGACAAGATCGCCCAGGGTCAGCAGCTCACCAACAAGCTCTGGAACGCCGCCCGGCTGATTCTGCTGGGCGTGGGGAAATCGGCTGCGCCGATTCCCTTGAGAGATTCGCCTTCGGCGAATCTCCCGGGCCATTCGCGCCCCGTCGAGGATCGGTGGATCCTCTCGCGGCTGGAGCGCGCTCGGACCGAGGTCTCCCGGCGGATCGAGAGCTATGACTTCTCCCACGCTGCGCTGGCGCTGTACGACTTCATCTACGGGGAGCTGTGCGACTGGTACCTGGAGCTGGTCAAGCCGCGGCTGCGCGCCGACGAGCCGGAGCTGCGCGGAACGCTGCTGCATGTCCTGACCGAGACGGTGGCGATCGCCCATCCCCTGATCCCGTTCGAGACCGAGGAGATCTACTCGCACATCCCCGGCTCCGAAGGCCTGCTGGCGGCCCGCGTGAGCGACGCGCACGACCCCGTCGACGAGGACGCCGAGGCGGCGATCGGCCGGATGATCGAAGCGGTCCAGGCGCTGCGTGGCTGGCGCGACGTGAGCGGCGTGCGCGCCGGCGCGACGGTCTCGGCGCGGCTCGCCGCCCCCGGGTACGAGCAAACCGCAGAGCAGCTGGGCCGGCTGGCGCGGGTCGCCTGGGCGCCCTCGACGGTCGCCGGCGATCCGCCGTCCGGCCGACGCGGATCACCAGGCACCCGTCGCGACGATCCCGATCCCGGGTGGCGTGATCGAGATCCTGGCCTCGGAAGGGCTTGACATGAGCGCCGCCGAGCGCAAGCGCGACCAGCTACGAGCCAAGCTCGAGGCCGAGGTCGAGCGGGCGCGCCGCAAGCTCGAAAACCAGGGATTCGTGGCCAAGGCCCCGCCGGCGGTCGTGCAAGAGGAGCGCGACAAGCTCGAGCGCCTGGAGTCGGAGCTCAACGGCGTGGGATAAGTTGGGTCCGGAGGAGTCGGAGTGCACAGGCGTCGGATATCTGCGGAGCCGGAGTTGAAAGGCCTCGGTTAGGTGGACCTCGAGGAAGCCGAGCGGTACCTGCTATCGCTCGAGCTGTTCGGGATGCGGTTCGGGCTGGACCGGATGCGCCGGCTGATGACGGCGCTGGGGAATCCGCAGCTGCGGTTCGGCTCGATTCACGTGGTCGGCACCAACGGCAAGTCCTCGACCACGCGGATGATCGCGGCCATCCTCGCGCGTCACGGGTTGCGAGTGGGCGCCTATCTGTCGCCGCATCTGGTCTCCTTCGGCGAGCGGATCCGGATCGACGACGGCGACCTGGAGCCGGCCGACTTCGGCGCTGCGGTGGGTCGCGCGGCACGGGCCGCGGAGCTGGTGGACCGTTCCGCGGGCAGCGACGATCACGTGACGCAATTCGAGGCCCTCACCGCCGCGGCCTACTCCGAGCTGGCGCGCCAGGCGGTCGAGGTGGCGGTGATCGAGGCGGGCCTCGGCGGACGCTATGACGCCACCAACGTGATCCCGTCCAAGGTCCAGGTGCTGACCAGCGTGGGGCTCGAGCACACCCGGTGGCTGGGTCCGACGCTGGCCGACATCGCCGCCGAGAAGCTGGCGGTGGTCCAACCCGGGGCGACGCTGGTGCTCGGCTTCGGCCTGCACCCGGACGTGGAGCAGGTGGCCGAGCGCGTCGCGGGGGAGCGGGGAGCCGGGATCGTGCACGCCGGACCTCGAGCCGGGAGTGGCGGTCGGCGCGGCCGGGACGTTTCAGCGGCGCAACTTCGCCGTCGCGCGGACCGCCGCCGAGGCCTACCTGGGCGAGCTCGACGAGCGCTCCGTGGCCGCGGCCGCCGCCGAGGTCCGGATTCCCGGGCGCCTGCAGGCGATCGGTGCGGCGCCGCTGACGCTGATCGACGGAGCCCACAACCCCGACGGAATGCGGGCCCTGGCCGAGTCATTACCCGAGCTGGTCCGCGGCCACGACCGGCTGGTGGCGGTGGTTTCGATCCTCGACGACAAGGATGCCGCCGGAATGCTGGCGGCGCTACTGCCGGCCTGTGATGCTGTCGTCTTCACCAGCAGTCAGAATCCGCGTGCCTTGCCGCCGCCCACCCTGCAATCGCTCGGCACGCAGCTGGGCGCGCCGCCCTCCGAGATCGTCCCCGACCCTGAGCGGGCGCTGGCCCGGGCGCGTGACCTGGCGGGTCCCGACGGTGTGGTGATCGCCACCGGATCGCTCTATCTGCTGGCCGATCTGATGGCGCCGGCAGGCCGCCGGAGGGCCTCGACCCTGTGAACGATCACGACGATCAGCCCCGCTTCCTGACCATGATCGGGTTGGTCGCGATTATCGTCGCGGTCGTGATACTGGTCTTCTTCGGGATCGGGTATCTGTTCGGACGTGCGTTTCTGTAGGAATTCCTCACCCGTGCGGACGAGGATCTGCCGCCTTAACGGCGTATTCCTATACGCGACTCGACGGCCGTGACCACTACACTCGCATCCTTAATGCTGCCCTACGCGATCTTCGGAATCCACAACAGCGCCCTCAATCTGGCCGTTGAGCTGGTCATCCTGTTCCTCGTGGTGATCTGGCTGGCGCTGGTCTACTGGACTTATGCCGATGCCCGGCGGCGCATCGCCGACCCACTGCTGATCGGCTGCGCCACCGCTGCGTCGCTGTTCCCGTTCGTCGGGACGATCGTCTACATGATCGTGCGGCCGCCCGAATACCTCGACGACGTGCGCGAGCGTGAGCTCGAGATGCAGACCGCCGAGGCCAGGCTGGCCGAACTCGGCTACCACCTCTGCCCGCATTGCGACTACGAGGTCGAGAAGGACTTCCTGCGCTGCCCCAACTGCATGCGCAAGCTCAAGGACCCATGTATGTCGTGCGGCAAGCCGCTGGATCCCACGTGGAAGGTGTGCCCGTTCTGCGAGGCCGAGATCGGCGTAGCTGCGCCCGCCCCGACGCCGCCAGCGGCGCCGGCGGGAGAGCCCGGCAGAGCAGACGGCGGCTGAGCAGCCGTCCACCACCTAACGAACTCTGAAGTCAGGAGACCAGCCGTCCATGGAGCGCACGCTCATCCTCGTCAAGCCCGACGCCTTCGCGCGCAGCCTGACCGGCGAGATCATCGCGCGCTTCGAGCGCAAGAGCCTGCGCCTGGTGGCGCTGGCGCTGATGACGATGAGCCGGGATCTGGCCTCACAGCACTACGCCGAGCACGAGGGCAAGCCGTTCTTCGAGGAGCTGGTCTCGTTCATCACGTCAGGCCCGCTGGTGGCGATGGTGCTCGAAGGTGAGCACGCGGTCGTGGCGGCGCGCCAGGTGATCGGTGCGACCAACCCGCTCGAGGCGACCACCGGTTCGATCCGCGGCGACTACGCCGTGCAGGTCGGCCAGAACATGGTCCACGGCTCGGACTCGCCGGAATCGGCGGCCCGCGAAGTGGGGCTGTTCTTCCCCGGCCTGGCTTGACCCTCCGTTCAACGCGCCTGATCCTCGCCTCGCGGTCACCCCAGCGCCGGGCCATCCTGACCCAGCTGGGAATTCCGTTCGAGGTCGTGGTCGCCGGCGTGCCTGAGCTCGCCTCCGGACCGCCGCAGGAGGTCGCGGCCGAGAACGCCTACCGCAAGGCGGCGGCAGTGGCCGCTGGAGCGCCGGATGCGCTGGTGCTGGGAGTGGACACGGTCGTGGCGCTGGGCCAGACCGTGTACGGCAAGCCGAACGATCTGGCGGCGGCACGGGAGACCCTGCAGGCGCTCAGTGGCCGCCGGCACGCGGTGGTCGGCGGAATGTGCCTGATCCAGGACGGCAAGCCGCAGACCCTGGTGGAGACGACCCTGGTCGATTTCCGGACGCTCGACGCGGCGCGGCTCGAGTGGTATCTGGCGGCCGGGGAATGGCGCGAGCGCGCCGGGGGCTACGCGATCCAGGGCCGGGGGGCTGCGCTGGTCACCCGCATCGAGGGCGATTACTGGAACATCGTCGGTCTGCCGGTGGCGGCACTGCTGTCGCTCAGGCCCGGTTTGCTCAGGTAAATCGAGCGCCGCCGGCACTCGATCATCTGTCGGTCGGGAGGCAAATGCCCGCCTCCGCAGCAACTTACCTGCCATTTAGGCATTTTCCAGCACTTTTCGGGCCATCAGGGGCTCGCGCGGGCGCTACAGGCGGGCAGGGGTTCGATACACTGGCCTTCGGACGAAGCTGGCAGCCCGGTGCGGCCTACCCCGTAACTCGCCGCCCCGTCCAACGCTTCCAGCTATCCGCACACCCCTATGGGCTTTTTCACGTACCTAACCGGCTTCGGCGGCCGCGACATGGCGGTTGACCTCGGCACGGCCAACACGCTGGTGTACGTGCGCGGCCGCGGCATCGTGCTGTCGGAACCGAGTGTGGTGGCGGTCGATTCGAGGACGGGCGAGGTTCACGCCGTCGGCATCGAGGCGAAGCGGATGCTGGGGCGGACACCCGGGACGATCTCGGCGATCCGTCCGCTCAAGGACGGGGTGATCGCCGACTTCGAGGTCACCGAGGAGATGCTGCGCCACTTCATCCAGAAGGTGCATCAGAATCGCTGGGCCCACCCGCGCGTCGTGGTCTGCGTGCCGAGCGGTGTGACCGGGGTGGAGAAGCGAGCCGTGGAGGAGGCGTGCCTGTCGGCCGGCGCGCGCCAGGCCTATCTGATCGAGGAGCCGATGGCCGCCGCGATCGGAGCCGGCCTGCCGGTGGGAGAGCCGACCGGCTCCATGGTCGTCGACATCGGTGGCGGGACCAGCGAGGTGGCGGTGATCTCGCTGGGCGGGATCGTCGTCTCGCAATCGATCCGAGTGGGCGGCGACGAGCTCGACGAGGCGATCATCAACTACGTCAAGCGCGAGTACAAGCTCCTGATCGGACAGCAGACGGCCGAAGAGGTCAAGCTGGAGATCGGCTCGGCGTACCCCATGCCCGAGGAGGTCCAGGCCGAGATCCGGGGACGGGATATGGTCTCCGGGCTGCCCAAGACGGTGATCCTGACCAGCGAGGAGATTCGGGGCGCGCTCGAGGAGCCGGTCTCGCAGATCATCGACGCCGTCAAGCAGACGTTGGACCGAACCCCGCCGGAGCTCGCCTCCGACATCATGGATCGTGGCATCATGCTGGCGGGAGGCGGTTCGCTGCTGCAGGGAATCGAGGAGCGCCTGCGTCACGAGACGCAGATGCCCGCGCACCTGGCGGAATCCCCGCTGACGTGCGTTGCGGTCGGATCGGGCCGCTCGCTCGAGGAGTTCGAAGCGATTCACCGTTCAAGCAAGAATTCACGCAACCGCCGTCGCCGGTACTAGTTTTCGATTGGAGCACCGGCCCGTGCCAGCAAAAACCTTGGAGACCCGCATCTCGTGCATGACAAACAGGTACGGCGGCGGCGCGCAGTGCTCGCGCTGCTCGTCGGCGTTTCCCTGATCCTGCTTACGGCCTACTTCGGCGAGTCGCCGAACAGCCCGTTGCACGGCGTGCAGCGCGGGATCGTCCAGGTCCTGGCCCCGGTTCAGGAGGGTGCCTCGAAGGTGCTCTCGCCGGTTCGCGACGTGGCTGGGTGGTTCTCGGACACGCTGCGCGCTAAATCGCGTAGCGACCGGCTCCAGAAGGAGGTGAACGCGCTCACTGCGCAGGTCGACCGCTATCGCCAGCAGTCGATCCTCAACGGCCAGTTGGCCAACCAGATCCGGCTCGACAACAGTCTCGGCATCAGCTCCTATCGACCTGTCGCAGCGCAGGTCATCGCCCGCGATCCCACGCTGTGGTTCCAGACCATCGAGGTCAACAAGGGCTCCGCCGACGGAGTCAACCTCAACGATCCCGTGACCGGCGACGGCGCCCTGGTCGGCAAGGTCACGACGGTCGATTCGACGGTCTCAGTGGTGACGCTGATCACCGACCATTCCTACGCCGTGGCGGCCGAGGTCCTGGACTCCAGCGGTGATACCGGGGTGCTCGTGCCCGCGGTCGGCAACCCCAACCAGATGCTGCTCCAGAACCTCCCCGGCCATGCCGCCATCCACACTCCCCAGCCCGTAGTAACGGCCGGCTTCAAGGACGGCCCGCTGGATTCGCTGTATCCGGCTGGCATCCCGATCGGCTACGTCTCCAACGCCAACCAGAACGAACTGCTCAACAACAACCAGGTGCAGGTCACGCCCAGCGCCGACCTGCGGCATCTGTCGGTGGTCCAGATCCTCACCCGACCCCACCCCGGTACGGCACGGGCGCAGGTGGGCGGCGGATGAGAAGCTCGCTGCGTCTGCCCCTCCGGCTCCTGGTACTCGGGTTCGCCACGGTCGTGGTCCAGCAGACCGCGTTCTCGCAGATCTCGATCTTCGGCGTCAGCGCCGACCTCTCGCCACTGGTGGTGATGTCGGTGGGACTGCTGGCGGGGTCGTTGCCGGGAGCGATCATGGGATTTGGCACCGGACTGCTGGTGGACACCGTGCTGATCCAGACCCTCGGCGTGACCTCACTGCTGTACATCGCGATCGGCTACTGGTCGGGACGTCTGCGTGAGCTGCGTGATCCCGCGCATGGCCTGGTGCCACTGGCGGCGGGGGCCGCCGCGACAGCCGTGGCCGGGGTTGGGATGACCGTGATCCAGTTCCTGCTCGGCGTCGACGCTCCGGTCAGCTTGCTGCTGCTGCAACAGATCTTCATCACGGTCCTGGTGAACACGTTGATCGCGCTGCCCGTGTACGCGTTGGTGCGACGGATCGTGCAACCGGTGCTGCCCGACGACCCGCGCCGGCGCCGTCGCCGCGCCTACACCACCGGTGGCCTCAGCCCGCTCCAGAGCCCGTCCCAGCGGCTGGGTCAGATCCCCCGGGGCGGATCGTGACCCAGCCTCCGGAGGATCGCCGGCCGCCGCTGACGCCGCAGCTCGCGCTGCGGGTCGCCGTCGTGGGCAGCTTCGCGCTGGCCATGTTCGCGATCATCTTCTTCCGGCTGTGGTTCCTGCAGGTGCTGACCGGGGATCAGTACCTGAAGGCCGCGACGGTCAACCGGGTGCGCGATATCGCGATCCCGGCCCCTCGCGGAGAGATCGTCGACCGCACCGGCGGCATCCTGGTCGACTCCAAGATGGCGCTGGACGTGCAGATCTCGCCCCCCTCGCTGCCCCCCTCGCCTCGGGCCCAACGAGTGATGTTCCGGCGACTGGCGGGCGTGCTGAACATCCCCACCAGGCGGGTCAGATGCAACGTCATCGGCCTCGGAGTCGTGCACCTGGCTCAGATCCCGTGCGATGTCAAAAAGCAACTCGCGGCGCTGCCATACGCCAACGTGACCGTGGCGAAGAACGTCAACCGCGACGTTCAGTTCTACATCGCCGAGCGCCAGAACGCGTTCCCCGGCGTCGAGGTCCAGCAGGTCTATCTGCGCAACTACCCGTTGCACGGCCTCGCCGCGCAGCTATTCGGAACGGTCGGACCGATCAACGCGGTGGAGGTCAAGCAGAAGGCCTACCGGGGTATCTCGCAGAACGCGATCATCGGGCAGTCCGGACTCGAGGCCGCCTACGATCGCTACCTGCGCGGCACCGACGGCGCCGAGCGGGTGCAGGTCGATTCGCTCGGGCAGCCCACCGGCGAGCTCTCCAAGACCAGCCCGGTGGCTGGCCACAATCTCGCGCTGTCACTGGATGTCAATGTCCAGCGCACGGGCCAAGCCGCGCTGCAGCAGTCGATCGACTCCAACTATCCCGCCAACGGCGGCGCCTTCGTGGCCATGAACCCGCAGGATGGATCGGTCTACGCGATGGGTTCGCTGCCGACGTTCGACCCGAACGTGTTCACGTCGAATCTCTCCCAGAGCCAGTACAACAAGCTGATCAGCGCGGGCAACAACTATCCGCTGCTGAACCGTGCGATCGACAGCGCCGGTCCCACCGGCTCCACCTTCAAGCCGATCACCGCGACCGCCGCCCTGCAGAGTGGGAATTGGACCACGGGCTCGATCTACGACGACACCGGTTCGTTCTGCACCTCTCCGGGAGTGTGCCGCCGCAACGCCGGCGGAGCCAGCAACGGGCCACTGGACCTGGTCAACGCGATCCGCGTCTCGTCGGACACCTTCTTCTACAACCTCGGCGCGCGCACCAACATCGCCGATCCGCTCGCTCACCCCGGCGGCGGTCCCCTCCAGCACTGGGCCCGTTCGTTCGGGATCGGTCAGAAGACCGGCGTCGACGTTCCCGGGGAACTGTCCGGGACGCTTCCCTCGCCTCGCTGGCGCGCCAACCGCGACAAGCTCGAGCTCGAATGCGAGCAGGCCCGGGGTCCCTTCAAGGGACATCGCAAGCAGGCGAACTGCGGGATCGCGGACGGCCGGCCGTGGTCGATCGGCGACAACATCAACCTCGCGGTGGGCCAGGGCGACGTCCAGGTGACGCCCGTGCAGCTGGCCGTGGCCTACTCCGCGATCGCCAACGGCGGCACGATCGTGCGCCCCCACGTCGGGCTCAACATCGAGAATCAGGACGGGACCGTGCTGCAGAAGATCGACCCGCCGCCCTCGCGCCACATCAACATCAATCCGCTCTACCTGGAGACGATCCGGGCGGGTCTGCGGGCCGCCGCCTCTCAGCCCGGCGGCACCTCCGCTGACGTGTTCTCCAACTTCCCCGAGCAGGTCTACGGTAAGACCGGTACCGCCCAGTACAACGGTCAGCAGGACTACTCGTGGTACGCCTGCTTCGTCCCGGCGACCGCGACGAGCAAGCCGATCGTGGTGGTGGTGACCGTCGAGCAGGGCGGCTTCGGCGCCGTCGCCGCGGCTCCGGTCGCGCGCCAGATCCTGTCGCAGTGGTTCTTCGGTAAGCCGGGCGCCTTCGTGGCGGGGAGCTCGAAGACGCTGTGAGTGCGTCCGCCATCACGCCAGGTGAGGAGACGGTCGCCCTGCGCCGGCGCGTGTTCCCGGACCCGCTGCTGCTGCTGGCGGCGATCGGGCTGATCGTGTGCTCGCTGGTGACGCTGAAGGGGGCCACGCGCAGCGCCAACCCGGGCCACCCGCTCTACTACGTGGACCGGCAGGCGATCTTCGCGGGGATCGGGCTGGTGGTGGCACTGCTGCTGAGCCGGATCGACTACTCGCGGCTGCGCGAATACAAGTTCGGGCTGTTCGCGTTGATGATCGTGCTCAACCTCGTGGTCTACGCGATGCCGGCGATCCAGGGCGCACGGCGGTGGATCCCGCTCCCGTTCCTGCAGTTCCAGTCCTCGGAGTTCGGCAAGGTGCTGATCATCGTGGCATTGGCGGCATTCGCGGTGGACCGTTCGCGGCGGCTGCACGAGCGCAGGACCACGGCGCGGATCATGCTGCTGGCGCTGATCCCCGCGCTCGTGGTCATCCCGCAGCCGGACCTCGGCACCGGCATGGTCTACGTGGCGATCGGCTTCAGCGTGCTGTTCTTCGCCGGCACGTCGTGGAAGCAGATCACCGGCCTGATCGCGATGTTCGTCGCCTCGCTGGCGCTCGTGCTGGTGGGCGCGCCGGCGCTGGGCGTACACGTGCTCAAGCCCTACCAGGTGCAGCGCCTCACGGGCTTCCTCAACCCCTCCAGCAATCCGCAGAGCCAGACTTACAACATCCACGAGTCGCTGATCGCCATCGGCTCGGGCCAGAAGACGGGTCGCGGGGCCTATGCGACCCAGACCACCCAGGGCTTCCTCCCGGCCCACTACACGGACTTCGTGTTCGCGGCGGTGGGGGAGACCTACGGGTTCGCCGGTGCGGCAGTGGTGCTGTCACTGTTTGCGCTGCTGATCTGGCGCACCCTGCGAATCCTCATGATGTCCAAGAACCTGTTCGGCACGCTGATAGCCGGCGGCATCCTCGCGATGCTCATGTTCCAGGTCTTCGTGAACGTCGGGATGACGGTCGGGATCATGCCCATCACGGGCGTCCCATTACCGCTCATGAGCTATGGCGGCTCGTCGGTAATCGTCACTTTCATCGCCCTCGGGCTCCTGCAGTCGATCTACGTCCAAGCACGGATGGCATCGACGGACAAGAGCCGGGCGCTACTTTCATAACACCGCGGTGATCAGTTTGACCCGTGGTCGGAATTTCACCAAAGGACTGAAGACAATTGAAGAAGCAAGTGCTGGTCAGCGTCGACCGTGGGGAGACTCGGGTCGCGCTGCTGGAGGCGACCGGAACGGTCGCCCCGCGCAAGCCGGGGGCAACCCCCTCGCGCCGCCGGCGTAAGCCGGCAACCTCGTCACCGGAATATCAGGTCGCCGAGCTCTATCTGGAGCGTCGCGGCAACCGCTCCATCGTCGGCAACATCTACAAGGGCCGGGTCGACAACGTCCTGGCCGGACTCGAGGCCGCCTTCGTCGATATCGGCCTGGAGAAGAACGGCTTCCTGCACGTCGACGAGATCGTGCTGCCCGGCGTGGAGGCGCCGCGGCGCGGCCGCGGCGGCGCGCGCGAGGGCCGGCAGATCACCGACATGCTCAAGCCGGGTCAGGAGATCGTGGTCCAGGTCGTCAAGGACCCGCTCAAGACCAAGGGTGCCCGCCTGTCCATGGACCTCACGATCGCCGGGCGCTACATGGTGTACGCGCCCTACGGCGAAGGCGTCGGGGTGTCCCGGCGGCTGGACGAGAAGGAGCGCGAGCGACTGCGCAAGGAGGCGTCCAAGCTCGATCTGGAGGGAGCCGGAGCGATCATCCGCACCGCCGCGCACGGCGCCAAGCGCGCCGACCTGGAGCGTGAGCTGGTGTATCTGTTCAAGCTCGGCGAGGTCCTGCAGAAGCGAGTCCAGGAGAGCTCCGCGCCCGCCCTGGTGTTCCAGGAGGCCGACCTGTCGGTACGGGTGGTGCGAGACATCTTCTCGGCCGACTTCGAGCGCGCTGTCGTCGACGACCCCAAGCAGCATCACCGTCTGCTCTCGTTCTTCTCACGCACCGCGCCCGAGCTGGTCGAGCACGTGGAGCTGTGGGAGGAACCCACGCCCCTGTTCGACGCCTTCGGGGTCGAGGAGGTGCTCGACTCGACGCTCTCACGCCGCGTGGACCTTCCCAGCGGCGGCTACCTGGTGATCGACTACGCCGAGGCCCTGACCGTCATCGACGTCAACTCCGGCTCGTTCATCGGCCGCGGGAAGGGCGCCCGGCTGGAGGACACCATCACCAAGACCAACCTGGAGGCGGCCGAAGAGGTGGTCCGCCAGCTGCGGCTGCGGGATATCGGGGGGATCATCGTCATCGACTTCATCGACATGGCGCGGGCCCGCAACCGCGACACGGTGCTCAAGACGCTGCGCAAGGCGCTCGATGAGGATCGGACCAAGACCTTCGTGGTCGAGATCTCCCCGCTGGGGCTGGTGGAGATGACGCGTCAGAACGTGACCGAAGGGGTGCGCGAGATCATGACCCGGCCGTGCCCGGTCTGCCACGGCGAGGGCGTGATCAAGTCCGAGGAGACGATCGCGATCGAGTTCGAGCGCCGGATGCGCGATCTGGCCAAGGAGACGTCCGCGGACGCGCTCCTGATCCAGATGAACCCCCGGGTCAGCGCCGAGTTCACCGGCAACGACGCGCGGGTCCTGCACGCGATCGAGGAGGAGACCGGAAAGTGGTTTCACTTCGAGGGGTCTGAGGGCCTTCCGCTGGAGCACTTCGCGGTGCTGCTCGAGGGCGACCGGGAGCAGGTGCTCGAGCGGGCGCTGCCCTTCCGCGAGGGCGAGGAGGTCCACGTTGACATCGTCGAACCGCACATGTACAGCCCCGGCGATGCCGTGGCCAAGATCGACGGCTACATCATCTCGATCCGGGGTGGGACCAAGTACGTCGGTCAGAAGCACATGGTGCGCATCGAGGAGGTCGGCCGGACCTCGGCGATCGCCTCGCTGGTCGACACGCCGGGCTCCCGGGACGGTGACGGATCCGGCGATCAGGACGATGACGTAGAATCGAAGGCTCGGCGTCGTGGCCGCAGAGGCGGGCGACGCCGTTCGGGCGCCAAGGCCTCTGTAACGTCCTCCTCTTCCGAGTAGATATGTACGCGATCGTCAAAACAGGTGGAAAGCAGTACCGCGTCGAGCCGGGACAGTCCCTGCTGGTCGAACGCCTGGCGGTCGCCGATGGCGACACCGTCAACCTGCAGCCGCTGCTCTACGTCGACGGCGCCGACGTCATCGACGGAGAGGGCCTGGCCGACGTGAGCATCCAGGCGCGCGTGCTGGCCCACGAACGCGGACCGAAGCTGAGGGTCGTCAAGTTCAAGCCCAAGCGCGGCTACAAGCGGCGCAACGGCCATCGCCAGGACCTCACGCGGATCGAGGTCACCTCGGTGGAGCGGGGCCAGCAGCGCACCGGCGCGAGCGCCGCCGCCAGCGCCTCCCCGCCGGAGGCCGCCGATCCCGTGACTGCGGCGCCGGCGGCGGCCGAAACCAAGACTGGAGACAGCGATGGCGCATAAGAAAGGCCTCGGCTCGAGCCGCAACGGCCGCGATTCGAATGCCAAGCGCCTCGGCGTGAAGGTGTTCGCCGGCCAGAACGTGACCGGCGGCGAGATCATCGTCCGTCAGCGCGGGACCCGCTTCAAGCCCGGCGAGGGCGTGGGTATCGGCCGCGACGACACGATCTTCGCCCGCGCCGCGGGTACGGTCGAGTTCAGCCGCGGGCGCCGCGGGCGCGTGATCTCGATCGTCCCGGACGCGGGCGAGACCTCGGACGCCTGAGCCGCCGATCCGGACCTGGTCGGCCGTGGCCGGCTCGCACCGACTGCCGGTTGGCTGCCGGCCGTTCAGGACGCCGCGACCAGCTAGCCGTGCACAGCGGGCAGCGCCGGGCCTTGATCGGGATCGCGCTGGTGCACTCGGGGCACTCCTTGGTGTCGGGATCCTCCTTGGCGCGACGGGACATCAACGCGTTGTAGGGCTTGACCACGAAGAAGAAGATCGCGGCCGCGGTGGTGACGAAGGTGATCAGGTTGTTGAGGAAGTCGCCGTAGAGGAACTGGCTGGAGTTGATCGAGAACGAGAGCGCCTCGAAGTTCGGTTTGCCGAAGATGAGCCCGATGATCGGGGTGATCAGGTCCGCGATGAATGCCTTAACCAGCGCCGCGAACACGGCGCCGATCACGAACGCGACGGCAAGCTCCACCAGATTGCCGCGCATGAGGAACTTCTTGAAGTCCTGGAGCAAGCTCACCCGTCCGGCCTCCTTATTGGGGATGGTGACGGCGACAGCTTACGTTGGACCGCGGACTGCGAAGCGACGCGGCGGCGTGTCGGCTCAGCCGTCCTGAGCGGTCGGCCTGATCAGCCGTCCTGAGCGGTCGGCCTGATGAGGATCTCGTTGACGTCGACGTGGGGCGGCTGGGAGACCGCGAACATCACCGCCCGCGCGACGTCATCCGGGGTCAGTGAGTGGGTCGGGCGCTGGCTGAAGAACGGGGTGTCGACCATTCCCGGCTCGATCAGCGTGACGCGCACGCCGCTGCCGTTGAGCTCCTGGCGGGCCGCCTCGCCCATCGCGGTCACCGCGAACTTGGTGGCCGAGTACAGCGAGCCCGGTAGCGCGCGCCGGCCCGCCACCGATCCCGTCAGCAGGAGGTGGCCGCGGGCCGACTTGAGCGAGGGGAGGGCGGCGCGGATGGTGAGCGCCGCCCCATACACGTTGGTCAGCACCATCGCGCGCCAGTGCTCGGGCGATTCCGCCTCAAAGCCGCGGGAGGCGCCGAAGCCGGCGTTGGCAAACGCGACGTCAAGCCGGCCGAAGCGCCCCAGCGTCTCGGCGAACAGCGCCTCCTGATCGGCCCATTCGGTGACGTCGCAGCGGATCGCCAGCGCCCGCTCCTCGCCGCCGAGCTCGGCGGCCAGCCGCTCCAGTTGGTCGGTCGAGCGCGCCGCCAGGACCACCCGGTAGCCGGCCTGCGAGGCGGCTCGGGCGGTCGCGGCGCCGATCCCGCTGGAGGCGCCGGTGATCAGAAAGACGGGATCAGCCATATTCAGAGGATGCAGGATCGCGCGCGAATTCACATTGAGGCCGGCGGGGGAGGCGACGGCTCCCTCAGCTTCCGGCGCGAGGCCCATGTCCCCAAGGGGGGGCCCGACGGCGGCGACGGAGGCCGCGGTGGCGACGTCGTCCTGGTCTGTGACGACTCGCTGCGCGACCTCGAGACCTACCGCCGCCGCGCGCACTACAAGGCCGGTCGCGGCGGTCACGGCGAGGGCTCACTGCGTCACGGCGCCGACGGCCGGACGCTGGAGCTCGCGGTCCCGCCCGGGACCGAGGTCTGGGTCGAGCGCGACGGCACACGCCATGACCTGGTGGCACCGGGTCAACGCGCCACGGTCGCCCGCGGTGGCTCGGGCGGGCGGGGCAACAAGCGCTTCGCCGGTCCCACCCATCAGACGCCGCGGTTCGCGGAGCGCGGCCTTGGCGGCGAGGAGACGTGGGTCTCGCTGCAGCTGAAGCTTCTGGCCGACGTCGGCCTGATCGGGTTGCCGAATGCCGGGAAGTCCTCGCTGCTGGCGCGGCTGACCCGCGCCCAACCCAAGGTGGCCGGCTACCCGTTCACCACGCTGCAACCGGTACTGGGCACGCTGGAGAGCGACGCGCGGCAGCTCGTGATCGCCGATATTCCGGGGCTGATCGAAGGTGCCAGCTCCGGGGCCGGACTGGGCCACGAGTTCCTGGCCCACGTCGAGCGCACGCGCCTGCTCGTGCACGTACTGGACCTGGCCCCGCTCGACGGCTCGGACCCGGTCACCAATCACGCGACCGTCGAGCACGAGCTGGAGCTGCACGACCCACGGCTCGCGGCGCTGCCGCGGGTGCTGGCGCTGTCCAAGGCCGACCTGGTGCCGGAGGCGGTGAGCGCGGCGGCCCGGGCGAGCTGGGCGCAGCGGCTGGGTCCTGAGGTGCCGGTGATCGTCACCTCGGCGGTCTCGCGCCAGGGCCTCCGGGAGCTCGCCGGCGAGCTGCTGCGCCGGGTCCCGGCCCGCACGCAGGCGCAGACATCGATCGGCGCCGAGCCAGAGCCCGGGGCCGAGCTGGCCGAGCACCGGGTGTTCCGCCCCGCCGCGCCGCGCGCCTACAGCGTCCGGCGCACCGGCGAGCACAGCTTCGCGGTGTCCGGCGCCGGCATCGAGCGCCTGCTGGCGCGCTATGACCTGGACAACGAGGAGGCGCTGGCGCACCTGGAGCGGCGACTGCGGGGGATCGGGGTGCTGCGCGCGCTGGAGGCCGAGGGCTTCGAGGCCGGCGATGAGGTGGAGATCGCCGGGATCGCCTTCGATCTCGACCCGAATTCGTGACCGGGACGCCCCGGGCGGCGTGGCCGCGCCGATAAGTGTGTAGGATCTCGCGCCGTCCCGGCCGGGGCCACGTTTGAGGAGGAGTGCCATGCGTCGTAGCGTTGCCGTATCGCTGGTCGTAGGTGCGGTGCTCGCGCTGGCGAGCGCGGCCGGTGCCAAGGTTCTGCGAGTCGGCTCCTTCAAGGGAGTCCAGGGTCAGTTCACCTCGATCCAGTCCGCGGTCAAGGCCGCCAAGCCCGGAGACTGGATACTCATCGGACCCGGTGACTACAAGACCACGCCGAAGTCGATCACCCACCCGAAGGGCAATCCGAACTTTCCCGCCGGCGTCCTGATCACCACCCGCAACCTGCACATCCGGGGGATGAATCGCAACCGGGTGATCGTCGACGGCACCAAGCCCGGCTCCGCGCGCTGCAGTCGCCGGACCTCGGCCCAGAACTTTGGCGCCAGGAGCGCCGGCGGCCATTCCGCCTATGGCTCAGCTCGGACCGCCGCCGCGCCCACGGGCTCCAACGGCCTGATGGTGTTCAAGGCCCGGAACGTCTCGATCGAGAACCTCACCGCCTGCAACTTCCTCGCCGGCTCGGGCGACGCCGGCAACGCGATCTGGTGGAACGGCGGCGCCAACAGCGCCAAGGTCGGTGGCTACGGTTTCTACGGCGCCTATCTCACCACCACCAGCACCTACCTCAAGAACACGAGCAAGGCGGGCGAGTCCAGCGCGGCCAAGTACGGCGTCTTCTCCAGCAACTGGAGCGGCGGCACCTGGGATCACATCTACGCCTCGAACTTCAACGACTCGGGCTTCTACATCGGCGCCTGCGCGCAGATCTGCAACCAGACGATGAACCACGCCTGGGCGCAGTACAACGCGCTCGGCTACTCGGGCTCCAACTCCGGCGGCAGGCTCGTGATCGAGAACTCCGAGTTCGACCACAACCAGGACGGGTTCGACACCAACAGCCAAAACGGCGATGAGCCCTCGCCGCAGAACGGCGCCTGCCCGGGGAACGGCATCAGCCAGATCACGCACACGCACTCGTGCTGGGTGTTCATCCACAACTTCGTCCACGACAACAACAACCCCAACGTCCCGTCGTCGGGCGGCGCCGCCGCCGGGCCGGTCGGCACCGGCATGACGGTGTCCGGCGGGCGCAACGACACCATCATGGCCAACCGCTTCTTCAACAACAACGCCTGGGGCGTGGCCCTCGTGTCCTATCCGGACAGCGGTCCCCCGTGCATCGGGGGAACGATGAACTCTCCCGCGTTCGGGCCGGGAAGCTGCCTGTTCGAAGGCTGGGGCGATGCGCTGATCAACAACACGTTCAGTCACAACGGGTCCTACGGTCATCCCAGCAACGGTGACTTTGCCAAGGTGAACCTCGAGGCCGGGCATCCCACCAACTGCTACAGCGGCAACACCGAGCTGGGGGGAGGGAGCCTGACGCCGGATGCCGCCGCCCTGCAGCTGGCTCACCCGGCCTGCGACGGTTCGCCCGGGGCGACGGGGAGCGAGCCCTCCGCGTTCCTTCCTGAGATCCTCTGCGACACGCGGGTCGGCGCCGCGACGGCCTGTCCGACGGGTCCCTACCCGGTCGCCACCAAGATCGTCCTGCACCCCCTGCCGAAGCACCTGCAGACGATGCCCAATCCCTGCAAGGGCGTGCCGGCCAATCCGTGGTGCATCCGGCTCCGCCGCTGATTCGTTAGCGCCGCGGTGATCGACGGGGGCGGCGGACAGCGCCGTCCCCGCGGAGGCCAACGGCGTGGTCCCCGTCGGGGGCCAGAGGCGCCGTCCCCTCTCGCCGGCGAGAGGGCACGCGTAAGCTCTCGCGCCGTGAGCTGTCTCGTCGTCAAGCTGGGATCGAGCATCGTGGCCGACGAGCGTGGCGAGGTGCGCGAGGATGTGCTGGCGCGGATCTGTGACGAGCTCGCCGAGCGCCACCACGCCGGCCAGTCGCTGATCGTGGTCACCAGTGGCGCGATCGCGCGCGGCATGGGGGTGATGTCGCTGGGCCTGCGCCCCCGCGGGGTGGACGAGCTGCAGGCGGCCAGCGCCGTCGGTCAGGGCAAGCTCTACCAGGTCTACGACGAGCTGCTGCGCGCGCGGGGGGTCCGCAGCGCCCAGGTGCTGCTGACGTTCTTCGACATGAGCGCGCGCACCCACTACCTCAACGCGCGCCAGACCCTGCGCAAGCTGCTCGAGTGGCGTGTCGTGCCGGTGATCAACGAGAACGACACCACCACCACGGATGAGATCTCGTTCGGCAACAACGACTTCCTCGCCGCCCAGGTGGCGATCCTGCTGGGGGCCGACCTGCTGCTCCTGCTGACCGACGCCCGGGGCGTCTTCACCGCCGATCCGCGCCTGCACCCCGACGCCCGGCTGGTCGACGAGGTGACGGATTTCGCGGCGCTGGAGCCGCTGGACATCGGCCACACCGCCTCTCCGCTGGGATCCGGCGGCATGCGCTCCAAGGTGGTCGCGGCCGAGATGACCACCGCGGCGGGTATTCCCACCGTGATCGCCAGCGGCCTGGAGCCGGGCATGATCCTGGCCGCCGCGACCGGACAGGACGTGGGAACCCGGTTTCCGGCGCGGGAGGGCCGGTACTCGAGCTTCAAGCTGTGGCTGAAGTACGCCAAGCCGGTTCGCGGTCAGGTTCGCGTCGATTCCGGAGCCGCCCGAGCCCTGCGGGAGGGCGGGACCAGCCTCCTACCGGTCGGCGTGATCGACGTGACCGGGAGCTTCGATGCGGGCGACGCGGTCGAGATCGCGTGCGGCGACGAGGCGGTCGGTAAGGGCATCAGCAACTACTCGGCTGCCGAGCTGCGCCAGGTCCGGGGACTGAAGTCCGGTGCGGTGCGTGAGCTGCTGCCCCGGGCCAGCGAGGAGGCGATCCACCGTGACTACTTCGTGCTGGCGTAGGCGTGAAATCGCCCCATGGCGATTCTGATGGCGACTCGCGCCGGGGCGCAACTCGCGCCGGGTAACCTTTGCAGGCGTGGCCACCACCGCGGTATCGATCGCTGACACCTGCGCTGCCGCCAAGCTCGCGGCGCGGACGCTGGCGACGCTGGGCTCCGACCGCAAGGACGCGGCCCTGGAGGCGATCGCCGCGGCGCTGCTCGAAAACACCGGTGCGATCCTGGACGCCAACGCTCGCGACCTGGAGCTGGGCCGCGAGAACGGCCTTTCCGATGCGCTGCTGGACCGTCTCGCGCTCGACCGGCACCGGATCGCCGAGATGGCGGCCGGAGTGCGCAAGATCGCCGCCCTGCCGGATCCCGTCGGTGAGGTGATCGACGGCTCGCGCCTTCCCAACGGTCTGCAGATGCGCCGCGTCCGCGTCCCGCTCGGCGTAGTCGCCGTCGTCTACGAGGCGCGGCCCAACGTGACCATCGACGCGGCCGCGCTGTGCCTGAAGTCGGGCAACGCGGTGGTGCTGCGGGGTTCGAGCTCGGCTTCGCACTCCAACGCCGTGCTGGCCGGGGTTGCCTCGGCGGCCGCGATCGCGGCTGGCCTGCCCGAAGGCGCGATGGCGCTGCTGGCCGGCGGCGGTCGGGAGGAGCTGGCCGAGCTGGCCACCCAGACTGGCGTCGTCGACCTGATCATCCCGCGCGGCGGCGAGGGACTGAAGGCCGCGCTGAAGGGCGTCGCGACCGTGCCGGTGATCTACGCCGCCTCGGGCAACAACCACGTCTACGTCGACGCCACCGCCGACCTCGAGTCGGCCCTGGCGATCGTGCTCAACGCCAAGCTGCAGCGCCCGGGAACCTGCAACGCAGCGGAGAAGCTGCTCGTGCATGCCGACGTCGCCGAGCTCTTCCTGCCCGGCGCACTGGCCGCGCTGAGCGCGGCGGGGGTCACGCTTCACGGCGATGACCGCGCCCGCCGGGCGGCGCCCGACGCAGCGATGGACCCGGCCGGCCGAGGAGGATTGGGACACCGAGTATCTGGCGCTCGAGATCGCGGTGGGGGTGGTCGACTCCGCTGCCGACGCCATCGCGCACATCAACCGCCACGGCAGCGGGCACTCGGAGGCGATCGTGACGCGTGATACCGCCGCGGCCCGAGAGTTCCAGCTCGGCGTCGACGCCGCCTGCGTGTACGTCAACGCCTCTACCCGCTTCACCGATGGCGGCGAGTTCGGCAAGGGCGCCGAGATCGGCAACTCGACCCAGAAGCTTCACGCCCGCGGTCCCATCGGCCTGCCGGAGCTGTGCACGTTCAAGTACCTCGTCGAAGGCTCGGGCCACATCCGCTCGTGATCTTCGGCTGACGGCGTGCGCGTCGGAATACTCGGCGGGACCTTCAACCCGCCACATCTCGGTCACCTGGTCTGCGCCCAGGAGGCGTACCGTGAGGTCGGACTCGACCGCTTGATGCTGATCCCCGCCCGAATTCCGCCGCACAAGCCCAATGAAGATGAGCCCGGTCCCGAGCACCGTCTGGCGATGTGCCGGCTCGCCGTGCAGGACGACGACCGCTTCACGGTCTCCGAACTCGAGCTGGATCGCGAGGGGCCGTCTTACACGGTCGATACTCTGGAACGACTGAGCTCCGAAGCGCCCAACAACGAATTCTTCCTGATCGTCGGCGGTGACATCGCGGTCGGGCTGCCCCGGTGGAACCAACCGGAGCGAGTGCTTGAGCTGGCCCGTCTGGCCATCGCCAAGCGCCGCGGGACCGCCAAAGCGTCGGTCGATGAGGCGCTTGGGGCGCTGCGGGGCGGCGACCGAGCCACGTTCTTCCAGATGCCCGTCATCGGCATCTCCTCGACGATGATCCGTCGGCGAGTCCGCGCCGGACAGCCGATCCGGTATCTGGTCCCCGACCGAATCGCGGAATACATCGACCAACACGGGCTCTATGGAGGTAGCAGCCGGACATGACCCCTGAACCGATAGTGGAGACGATGACCCCTGAATCAAACGGCCGAAACGATGAACCCGGAAAAGATGGCTGAGGCGATCGCCGAGCTGGCCTCGGACCGCAAGGCGCTTGACATCGTCGTTCTGGATCTGCGCGACATGATCGGCTACGCCGACTACTTCGTGATCTGCACCGGTCGCACCGATCGCCAGACCAGGGCCATTCACGACGCCATCCACCTCGAGATGAAGTCCGATCACGGGCTGCTGCCGCGGCGCGTGGAGGGTCTGACCGAGGGGCGCTGGATCCTGATCGACTACCTCGACGTGGTCGTGCACATCTTCACCCCCGATACCCGCGAGTACTACCGCCTCGAGCAGCTCTGGGGCGAGGCACCGTCGCTCGCCGTCGGCGCAAGCGGCGTCGCTTAGCCACCGATTCCCGGCGGCCGCCTACAGCGCGGTCATCAGCTTCGGCGCCACTTCCTTCTTGCGGCTCATCACGCCCGGAAGATCGATCGTGCTGTCGGTGGGCTCCACCCCGAAGCTGCGGGCCACCGCCGTCACATCCCCGGCGATCAGCATCTGGGTGCTCTTCTCCAGCACGTCGGTGACCATCAGGACGTAGAGGGCCAGCTCCTTGCTCTCACGCTCCTGGCGCATGGCGTCCAGCAGCTCCGCCTTGCGATCCAGCAGCGTTGTGCCGACCACCTCCACCTGGGCGATGCAGATCTCCTGCTCGTCGCGGACCTGGTAGCGCTTGGCGTCGCGGCTGATGATCTCGGCCGCGCTGACCTCCGAGACGTCGGCGGTCGACTCGAACATCTCCCGGCCCAGCTCCCGCGCGTCGACGGCGAGCACCCGCTCCAGATACTCGACCACGGCGTGATCGCGCTCGGTGGTGGTGGCGGAGTTGAGGATCACGGTGTCGGAGAGGACCGCGCCGAGCAGCATCAGCGCGGTGGTGCGACTCGGCTCCATCCCGTTCTGACGGAATCGCTCGATCACCAGCGTCGCCGTCGAGCCGACCGGGTCGAAGGTCGCGGTGACCGGGACGCGGGTCTCGATCGACCCGATGTGGTGGTGGTCGAGGATCTCCATGATCTCCGCCTGTCCGATCCCGAGCGCGCTCTGGGCCTGCTCGGCATGGTCGACCAGCACCACCCGCCGGCGCGGCGGCGCGACCAGATCAGAGCGTGTGATGAGCCCCACCGGGCGGTTGTCGGCGTCGATCGCGACGGCCGCGCCGTAGTACAGATCCTTGATCTGCCCGGACATGTCGTCGACCAGGAAGTCGAGCGTGACCGTCAGCGGATCACGCTCCATCAGCGCGCTGCACGGCGCCGCCAGCGTCACCATGCGGCCCGACACGTAGCTGTCCAGCGGCGACACCACGATTGCGGTGCCATGGCCGCCGGCCCGGGTCAGCACCTCCGCGGTGGGCTCGGCTGAGTTCGAGAGCACGACCAGGGCGGCGCCGCGATCGATCGCCAGCAGCTGAGCATCCGGCCGGTTGCCGACGACCACGACGTCCCCGTCGGAGATGCCGCTGTCGGAGGCGACGTCGATCGAATGGACCCAGACGCGTCCCGACAGCTGCCGGTCATCGCCGGCCACCAGGCGGCCCTCCAGCACCGACACGACGGCGCTGACATAGGTCGGCGCCTCCTCCAGCGTCGAGGTTCGCCGCGACTCGCGGATGTAGCGTCGCGCCAGCGCCCGCTCGGTGAGGATCCCGGTCAGGGCGCCGCCGCTGTCGACGATCGGGACCAGCTCCAGGTCGGCCTTGCCCATGGCCAGACCGGCCTCGCGCAGCGGCGCATCCTGCGCGGTGATCGGGAAGTTCGTCTGCATCACGTCGCGCGCCCGCGGCATCACGTGGGGGATGAAGGCAGGCTCCGGGGCGCCGCTTCGCTCCAGCAGCCACCGGGTCTGGGCGTTGCAATCGCCCAGCCGCACGGGGAGGTACTCGTTGCGGGTGTCGAGTCGGTTCTTGAGCTCGGAATAGCCGATCGCCGATGCGATCGAGTCGGTGTCCGGATTGCGATGGCCGGTTACGTAGATCAGTGCCACAGCGCCGATTATCGCCCGATTTCCGACCCGGTGAGGTACCGTCTGGGCCACACGCCGGGGGCAGCGGGCGCAAAGCTGCCCCGAACTTGCTTCGCGAACCGCAACTCAGGAGAGGCTATGCCTGCCGCCCCAACGCTCCTTCCGACCCAGATCCTTCAGGGCACCGCGCCCGGGCTGAACTACCGGCTCGAGGGCGAGCTGGTGCCGGTGCTGCACATGGCCCTGGACGGGCAGGTGCCCGTCTACTTCGAGCACCACGTCCTGCTCTGGAAGTACCCCACGATGCAGATCGGCCTGCATCCCCTCAAGAAGGGTCTCAAGCGCCGCGTGTTCGGCGGCATGCCGCTGCTGTTGATCGAGGCCCAGTCGGCGGGTGAGATCGCCTTCAGCCGCGACTCTCCGGGCCACATCGTGGCGCTGCACCTGCCCGCCGGCCACGGGATCGTGGTGCGCGAGCATCAGTTCCTGGCCGCCACCGGCAATGTCCAGTACGACTACAGCCGAATCAAGGGCTTCGCCAACATGATGTACGGCGGCGGCTTCTTCATCGACGAGTTCTTCGCGGCCGATCAGGAGGGCGTGGTCTGGGTCCACGGCTACGGCAACGTGTTCGAGAAGGTGCTGGAGGCGGGGGAGACGATCGACATCGAGCCCGGCGGCTGGATCTTCCGTGACCACTCCGTCCAGATGTCCCAGGAGGTGTACGGCTTCAAGACCGGGTTCCTCGGCGGCGGCGCGGGCAACCTCGTCTTCAACCGCTTCACCGGACCCGGGCGGGTCGGCCTGCAGAGCGCCTACTTCCATCCGCAGGTCAGCGAGGGCGCCGGTGGCAACTCGCAACGGGAGGGCGGTGGCCTGATGAGCATGGTCGGCGGCCTGCTCGACAACTAGCACCCACCGCAATGATCCAGCTATGACCCACCCACCCGGACACCTGGCCACTCACCCGCTCCCGCCCGGGATCGTCGGAGCGCTCGGGCTGGGGGGATACCAGCTCCTGGCCGACCTGGCCGGCGTGGGGGCGGGGCGGCTCGGCCCGCAGGCGTTCCTGCTGGTCGCCCCCGACCCGGACCCGGCGCTCCCCGACGCGGGGACTCAGGTCTCCCTGCACCACCGCAAGCTCAAGGACGAGGCCGAGCTGGCGTCGTTCACCCAGCTGGCGGCCCAGCTCGGCTACCTGCGCCTGTCCGGCTACCGGATGGCGCTGGAGCGAGTCGGCCTGCGCAGCAAGATCAACGTGGTCAATCCCGCCACCGGCGGGATCGTCGTCACCATCCCCGACAAGCACCCGGGTGGGCGGCTGTTCGGTGGCGGCGGGACCGGCGCCGCGCGGCTCCTGGCCGGCGCCCGGGCGCTGCCACCGGCCGGGCCGCCACCGGACCTGCAGAACTCAGAGCTGATGCGCCAGGTGCTCCTGGCGCTGGCCCTTCGCGACGAAGCGGTCGGTGGAGCGGAGGCCGCCGAGCTGGCCGACCGCGCGCTGCAGCTCGTGCAGGGCAGTCAGGCGCTCGATCCCCCGGCCGCGCTGGAGGCGGCCAAGCAGGACACGCCCTAGCTCACGGCCGCACCGGAGGGTTGCCGCCGCCGGGACCAGGAGATCCTGGGCCGGACTCAGCCGGATCCGGGGCTTGCCGTGGCGGGTGATGACGATTTCCTCGCCCGCCGCGGCGCGGTCCATCCAGTAGCCGAGCCGGTCACGAAACGGGTTGGACCCGATGGTGACCGGGCCGGTCGTTGAAGTGGAGCTAGTCGGGCTCGAACCGACGACCTCGTGGCTGCCAGCCACGCGCTCTCCCAGCTGAGCTATAGCCCCTTCGAATTCGAAGTCATCAGCAAGGGTAATACATGCCAGCTGGCTGTTGCGTGGAGGCGTCAGTCGGAGGTACTGCTGATGCTTACCGGCCACGAGCGAAACCGGGACCCAAACCACCTATCGACGCGGAATGAACTCCGGCACGTCGGGCGTGTCGTCTCCGTCAGGAGATTCGAACGCGGCCCGCGCCCCCGCCCAGGTCCCGTCGGCCCGCTGGCGCCTGGGCGCGGGGGCAGCCCGCCGGGCGCCGTCGCCCTCGGCGCGCTCGATCCGGGCCACCATCTGCGAGTGCACGCTCTGGACGTCGCGCAGGATCCGCTCCGCGTTGGTCCGGAGCGAATCGCCCATCTGGCGCAGGTTCGCCACCAGCTCGAGTCCCTCCTGCCGGACCTCGTCTGCCGTCGCGCGCGCCTCGCTCATCAGCTCGCGGGAGTAGCGCTCCGCCTCGCGCTGGCTGGTCGCGGCCGCCTCGGTCGCCCGCTCCAGCGCCTCATCGGCGTGCTGCTGCGCGTTGGCGACGATCGTGAGCGCCTCGCTGGTCGCCGTGGTCTTGGCCTGCTCGGCCTCGTCGCGACCCTCGCGCCGCATCCGCTCGCCTTCCTGCCGAGCGGTGGCGAGGATCTCGGCGGCCTCCTCCTCGGCGGCCTGGACGCGGTAGTCAGCGGCGCGCTGGGCCTCCGCGATCCGGGCCCCGGCTCGCTCCTCGGTCTGGTGGCGAATCTGCTCCGCGGCGGCCTCGGCGGCGGAGATGATCGAGGCGACGCTGTCGGCCGCGGAGCCACGGTTCGGGCTGCTCCTGGAGGCCCTCTTGACCGTCTGCGGTTTCTCGGGCACGGCGCCATGTTAAAGCTCGCGAGCGAATCGGTTCGCAAGAATCGCGTCGCGCCGCACACCGGCCCTATCGGCGACCGCGCCGCGGCGGACGCGCGCGCGGTGTCAGACCTGCGCCAAAGTAACCTCCGGCGAGGATATGCCCGAGCATCGGTACGACCCCAAGCAGATAGAGCCCCGCTGGCAGGACCTCTGGGCCCGCGAGGGCACCTGGGAGGTCGCCAACGACGTGGATGCCACCGAGCCCGGGCGGGCGCCGAAATCCTACGTGTGCGAGATGCTCCCCTACCCCAGCGGAGAGCCGCACATCGGCCACCTCAAGAACTACGCGCTGGGCGACGCGATCGCGCATTTCCATCGCCGCACGGGACACCGAGTGCTGCACCCCATGGGCTACGACGCGTTCGGCCTGCCGGCTGAGAACAACGCGATCAAGACGGGCGTGCATCCCCGCGAAGCCACGAACCGGTCGATCGCCGCCTACCGTCACTGGTTTCACCGCTGGGGGATCTCGATCGACTGGTCGCGTGAGATCGCCACGCACGACCCGAGCTACTACCGCTGGACGCAGTGGATCTTCCTGCGCTTTCTGGAGCGAGGACTCGCCTACCGCAAGGAGGCGGCCGTCAAGTGGTGCCCCTTCGACCAGACGGTGCTGGCCAACGAGCAGGTGATCGACGGCCGCTGTGAGCGGTGCGGAAACCTGGTCGAGGTCCGTCAGCTGGAGCAGTGGTTCTTCCGGATCACCGAGTACGCCAACCGGCTGCTCGACGATCTCGACACGATCGACTGGCCCGAGCACGTCAAGACGATGCAGCGCAACTGGATCGGCCGCAGCCATGGCGCCGAGGTGACGTTCCGCTGCGAGGAGATCGGCGTCGACTACTCCGTCTTCACCACCCGGCCGGACACGCTGTTCGGCGCCACCTTCTTTGTCATGGCGCCCGAGCACCCGGACGTGTTCCGGTTGGTGGCCGGGACCGAGCACGAGGCTCGGGTTCACGAATACGTCAACCAGGTGCTGGGGACCTCAGGGGAGGACCGCGGCGCCGTCGACAAGCCGAAGACCGGGGCTCCCCTCGGGCGTACCGTCACCAACCCCGTCAACGGTGAGCAGATCCCGATGTTCGTCGCCGACTACGTGCTGATGGAGTACGGCACCGGGGCGGTGATGGGCGTGCCCGCCCACGACCAGCGCGACCACGACTTCGCCGTGGCGTTCGATCTGCCGATCCGCGCCGTCGTCGCGCCGGCCGACGGAGAGGCGCCGGTGGGCGAGCAGGCGTTCACCGAGCACACCGACGACGAACGGTTGATCAACTCGGGCCAGTTCAGCGGCATGGACGCGGTCGCGGGGCAGGAGGCGATCGTCGCCTGGCTGCACGCCGAAGGAGTCGGCCATGCCTCGGTCAACTTCCGGCTGCGCGACTGGGGCCTGTCCCGCCAGCGCTACTGGGGCTGCCCGATACCCGTCGTCTACTGCCCCACCGACGGGCTGGTGCCGGTCCCGGACGCCGACCTGCCGGTGATCCTGCCCGACATCGAGGACTACCAGCCGCGCGGTCGCTCGCCGCTGGCCGCGGCCGAGGACTGGGTCAACACCACCTGCCCGAAATGCGGCGGCCCGGCCACCCGGGAGACCGACACGATGGACACCTTCGTCGACTCCAGCTGGTACTTCCTGCGCTACTGCGACGCTCGCAACGACGACGCGCCGTGGGATCGCCGCGTGCTCGACTACTGGATGCCGGTGGATCAGTACATCGGCGGCGTGGAGCACGCGATCCTGCACCTGATGTACGCGCGCTTCTTCGTCAAGGCGCTCGCCGACATGGAGCTCGTCGGGATCCAGGAGCCGTTCCAGGCGCTGTTCACGCAGGGCATGATCCTCGGCCCCGATGGCAACAAGATGTCGAGCTCGAAGGGCAACGTGGTCGCACCCAGTGAGATCGTCGAGCGTTTCGGGGCCGACGCCGCTCGCTGCTACGTGCTGTTCATGGGTCCGCCCGACCAGGACGCCGCGTGGTCCGACAGCGGCCTTGAGGGCGTCTACCGGTTCCTCAGCCGGCTGTGGCGGCTGGCGCAACCGCTCGGCGACGAGCCGGGATCGGTGGCGCAGCCCGACCACCCCGAGGGCGACGCACTGATCCTGGTCCGCAAGGCCAACTGGGCGATCGACAAGGTGACCAGCGACATGCGGGGGAGATTTCAGTTCAACACCGCGATCGCCGCGGTGATGGAGCTGGTCAACGAGATCTATCGCCACCCCGACGCCGACCGAGAGGCCCGCCGCTTCGCGGTGGCGACCGCCGCCTCGCTGCTGTTCCCGTTCGCGCCGCATCTCGGCTCGGAGGTCTACGAGCGGCTGAGCGGGAGCCGCGTGTGGGTGCAGCCCTGGCCGGCGGCGGATCCCGAGATGCTCGTGACCGACACCTTCGAGCTGGTCTGCCAGGTCAACGGCAAGGTGCGCGACCGGGTCACCGCCCGCACCGGCGCTGCGCGCGAGGAGCTCGAGCGGCTCTGCCGGGCGGCGCGCGGAGTTCAGGCCCACGTAGACGGCCATCAGGTGGCCAAGGTCATCGTGGTGCCCGACAAGCTGGTCAACATCGTCGTGCGCTGACGATGCCCGACGCCGCGCCGTATGTGGCGGTGGTGGGAGCCGGTGATCCGTCCGCGGAGCAGGCGCGGGCGGCGGAGGAGGTGGGACGCGAGCTGGCCCGCCAGGGGGCGATCGTGGTCACCGGCGGCGGTGGCGGCGTGATGGCGGCCGCCAGCCGCGGGGCGGACGAGGCCGGTGGCGTGGTGGTCGGGATCCTGCCGGGATCTGACCGTGCCGATGCCAACCCGTGGGTCGGTGTGGCCCTGCCGACGGGTCTCGGCGAGCTGCGAAACGGACTGATCGTCCGTGCCGCGGATGTGGTGCTGGCGGTCGGCGGCGCCTACGGCACGTTGTCGGAGATCGCCCTCGCGCTGGCCACCGGGGTGCCCGTGGTGGGCCTCGATACGTGGTCGATCGAGGGGCTCGAGACCGCGGACTCCCCGCCGGCGGCAGTCCGCCGCGCGCTCGAGATCGCCCGCGCGCGCCGCACTACGGAGGACTGAGGCATCGGGGTTGGCCCCCCGGCGCGAGGACTGAGGCATCGGCGCGCGGGCCTAGACTCGCTCTGTGCCCACGTTCAAGCCGGCGTACCTCATCCACGGTGACGATCACGGCCGGATCGCCGAGCGCCGCGCCCGCCTGCGCTCGCTGGCCGAGTCCCTCAGCGGGGCCGAGGGAATCGAGCTGTTCGAAGGCGAGAGCGCCAACCCGGACACCGTCGCGGCGGCTCTGAGCGCGATGACGCTCGCGCTGGGCCGGCGGTTCGTCGTAGTCGACGGCGTCGAGCGCTGGAAGGACAAGGAACTGGACGGGCTGGAGGCCGCCCTGGCCTCGCTCGCCCCCGAGACCACCGTCGCCTTCTTCGCTCGCGAGGACAGCCGCAACCGCGCGCCCGAGCGCCTGCGCGCGGCCGTCCGCGCGGCCGATGGCGAGATCGACGCCGAGGACGGGGTCAAGCCGTGGGAGCTTCCCAAGTGGGTCCTGGCCCGGTCGGCCGAGCTCGGGATCGAGCTCGAGCCTGACGCGGCGCGCGCCCTGATCAGCCACGTGGGGGAGCGCCAGCAGCGGTTGCTGCGCGAGCTCGAGAAACTGGCCCTGGGGGCTCAGGACGGCGTCAGGCTCGACGCGACGGCGATCGACGAGCTGACGGCGCCCTCGGCCGAGCGCAAGGCATGGGCTGTCGCGGACGCGCTCGTAGCCGGTGACGCGCAAGCGGCGGTCCGCGCCTACCTGGCGCTGCGTGACCAGGGCGAGCGGGTGCCCGGGCTTCTGTACTGGATCTCACAACGGGTGCGGCTCGCACACGACGTGGCGGTCGCGCTCGATGCGGGCGAGCCGCCGGCGCAGGTCAAGCGCAGGCTGCGGATGCCGTCCCGGGCCGCCGATCGCCTGATCGCGGACGCCCGCCGCGGGGGCAGCGAGCGGTTGCGGCGGGCCACCTGTGAGATCGCCGATCTGGAGCTCGCGTCGCGGGGCGGCGCCGCCGGGGGCGCCGGCGAGGACACCGCCGCGCTGCTGGCCATCAGTCGCATCGCGGCCTGAACCGCGGCGGCACCTAGACGCCGCCACTGACGCCGCGCTCAGCGACCCAGGGTCGACCGCACCACCAGCAGGATCGCCGCGATCACGCCGAGAATCACCAGGACCGTCAGGATGCGCACGAACCAGTTGGCGCGTAGCCGCAGCGACGGGTTGCGCGGGCGCTCGGAATGCGGCGCCTCGACCCGGCCGGCACTCTCGCTGCGAGGCCCGGACACCGGCACCCGCGCCGCGGCAGCCTCTCCCGACACGGGACGGGGGTGGGCAGGGACCCTGACCGGCTCCTCCGGCGCGGTCCGCGGCTCGCCCGGCCCGGTACCCACGCTCGCGCCCCTGCGCGGCGCTCAGTTGCACCCGCAGGCGCTCGGCTTCGGCCCGGGCTTGCGTCAGCGCCTCGGTCGCGGTCTCCAGCTCGGCCTGTCGCCGGCGCAGCGTGCTCTCGATGCGGGCGCCGGCGCGAATGGCCCTATCGCGTTCCGCGGTCGCGCGATCACGCTTCGCCAATGCCTGGTCGCGCACCGCGATCGCCTCGTCGCGGTCGGCGATGGCTCGATCGCGCTCGGCGATCAAGTCCTGGCCCGGGACGCGCCCGCGCTCCGCGGTCGAATCCTGGCGCCTGACGCGCCCGCGCTCCATGATCGCGTCGGCGGGCAGACGCTCAGCCCGCTCCTCGCGGCGCGCCCGGCGGCGCCTGCGGAGACCGGCGTCAGGCCCGATCTCCACGGTGAGATCCGGGGCCACGGAGAGCTGGATCGACGCCGCCGTCTCGGGTGTGACCCCCGTGTCGACGGGAAACGCCGCGGTCCACAGCTCACCGTCCTCGGCCGCCCACGGCTTGTGCTCGAGATCGGCCAGCGAACGGCGCTCGGCGTCGCCTCCGGGCAGCGTCAGCAGCAGGGTAGGGCGGACGAACCTCCGTCCGCGGATTCCGAACCAGCGTCCGGTCAGTTCGAGCCGACCGGGCTCGCTGACCGAGAAGTGCTCGAGCTCGAACCTGATCTCGTCGGGATCGACCGTCAAGGAGTCGGCCCGCGGGATGGAACTCGCCGGCTAGGCTCCGCGACGCAGTCGGGCCGCGCGGGACTTCTTGCGTGCGCCGCTGTTGCGGTGCAGAGCGCCCCGCTTGACGGCCTTGTCGATCGTCTGCACCAGCACCTTGTGCTCCGCGTCGGCGACGGTGGCGTCACCGTCGGCCAGCGCGCGCTCGAGGCGGCGGAAATACGTCTTGATCGACGACGTGTAGCGGCGGTTCTCGAGGCGCTCACGTTCGGCGCGCAGGATGCGCTTCTTCTGTGAATGAATGTTGGCCATAGCAGCAGCGCCGCGGAGACCCGCGGCGCGGCGCGTACTATAGCGCGCTGGTGTCCGTCGAGAGCACTCCAACCGGACCCGGCGGGCCGGAGTCAGAGCTGCCTGCGGCGCTGCCACCGCGCCGCCGGCTCGCACTGAGCACCGCCGTCTTCGCGCTCGCCACAGCGCTGTCGCGGATCGCGGGCCTGGGGCGTGAGATCGTCCAGGCCAGCTTCTTCGGCACCTCGGCGGCGGCATCGGCCTTCACGGTCGCCTCTCAGGTTCCGAACCTGTTCAGCAACCTGTTTTCCCAGGCCGCGCTGTCCGCCGCGTTCGTGCCGGTGTTCACCGAGCTCATGCAGGAGGGGCGTAAGCGGGAGGCGTTCAAGCTGGCCTCCGAGCTGTTCTGGCTGATCCTGGTTGGGCTGGGAGCCCTGACGCTCGTGTGGATGGGGCTCGCGGGCGTGATCATGCCGCTGTTCCGCGGCACGCTGAGCGCCTCGGCGATTTCGCTGGCCGCCGGCCTGTCCCGGGTGCTGTTCCCCGTCGTGCTGCTGCTCAGCATCACCGGACTGCTGGTGGGGATCCTGCAGTCCTACGACGAGTTCTCCGTGGCCGCGCTGGCGCCGGCGGTCTGGAACGTGGTGATCATCGTCCTGCTGGTCATCCTGCACGCGCAGTTCCACGGCCAGGACGCCGTCTACGCGTACGCGATCGCGTGGCTGGTGGCGACCGTCGTCCAGCTGCTGATGATCGCCTCGGCGCTGCGGAGGATCGATTTCCGGCTCTCGTTCACCCTGAACTGGCGCGACGCGCGCGTCCGCCAGGTGCTGATCCTGTTCCTGCCGGTGACGATGAGCATCGGGATCATCAACCTCGACGTCTTTCTCAACGCCGGCCTGGGCACGCTGGTCTCCTACCACGCCCCCAGTGCGATCAACGACGCGTTCCGCATCTACATGCTGCCCCAGGGCGTATTCAGCGTCGCCGTCGCCACCGTGCTGTTCCCGACCATGAGCCGGCTCGCCGCCCGTCGAGACGTGGTGGGCATGCGCCAGACGCTCGGCAACGGCATCCGCCAGATCAACCTGCTGCTGATCCCGTCGGCGGCGCTGATGGCGGCGCTCGCGCTGCCGATCGTCCGTCTCGTCTACCAGCGTGGCGAGTTTCACAGCTTCTCCACCCATCTGGTCGCCACCGCCCTGTTCTGGTTTGCCTTCAGCCTCCCGTTCGCGGGGGTCAACCTGCTGCTCGGCCGCACCTTCTTCGCGCTCAAGCGGCCGTGGATCCCGACGGGGCTGGCGGCGATGAACATGGTGGTGGACATCGTCGTGTCGCTCGCGCTCTATAAGCCGTTCGGCATCGCCGGATTGGTGATCGGCACGGTGGCGGCGAATGTGGTCATGACCTGGCTGCAGCTGCGCCGGTTGCGGATGGGGTTCAACGGCCGGCTCGAAGGGGCCCAGACGCTGATGATCACGATCCGGATCCTCATCGCCACCGCGATCATCACCGCCGTCGGGTACTTCATCTGGAAGGGCTTGGACAGCGTGCTGGGCACCTCCCTGGTGGCCCAGATCCTCGCGGTGGGTATCGCGGTCACGGCGGCCGGCGCCCTGTACGCCCGGCTCGTCCTCCTGATGCGAATCCCCGAGGCACGCCAGATCGAGAGCCTGATCAAGGGGCGACTGCGGCGCCCCGTAGCATCGTGAAATGGAGCTGGAGGGCTTCTACACCAGGCATTTCTCCGATGCTCGTCGGGAACGCGCCTTTCTCAGCGCCGTCGGTTTCACGACGGCGTTCGCCGCTGCCCGGGCGATCACCCACGCGATTCGCGCCGGGCGCGGGCCGTTTCACAACATCACCGCCGGCGGGCGTCACATCCACCACAGCACCTTCGGGATCTTCGGTCTGCTCGGGATCGGCTACCTGTGGACCTACCAGTTCGGCATCGGCTTGCGCTATCCCGAAGTGGCATCACGCGTCACCGCCACCACCTACGGCGTCGCCTCGGCGCTGACGCTCGACGAGTTCGCCCTGTGGCTCGACCTCCAGGACGACTACTGGGATGCGCAGGGGCGCAAATCGATCGACGCGGTCGCGATCTTCGCGGGCCTGCTGACGATGGGCGTGGCCGGTCGTGGCGCCCTGGCCGAGCTGGGCCTGCTGCCGGGCTTCATCAGCCGCCGGGTGCGCGAGGAGGAGCGAAATCGCTCTGCCCGCAGCGAAGCCCGCTAGCCCGGCCGCACCATCCTCTCGCAGCTCGCTTCTAACCTAGACGGTGGCATGGCTGACCAGGCTCATATCCGCAACTTCTCGATCATCGCCCACATCGACCACGGCAAGTCGACGCTGGCCGACCGCATCCTCGAGTTGACCCACACGGTCGACCCGCGGGCGATGCGCGCTCAGCTCCTTGACTCGATGGATCTGGAGCGCGAACGGGGGATCACGATCAAGGCCCAGGCCGTCCGGGTCTTCTATGACTCCCCGCGTGATGGGCAGACCTATCAGCTGCAGCTGATCGACACTCCCGGCCACGTCGACTTCACCTACGAGGTCTCGCGCTCGCTGGCCGCCTGCGAGGGGGCGCTGCTCGTCGTGGACGCCTCCCAGGGGGTGGAGGCGCAGACGGTCGCCAACACGTATCTGGCGGTGGACTCGGGGCTGGAGCTGATCCCGTGCCTGAACAAGGTCGACCTTCCGGGGGCCGAGCCCGAGCGCGTGGCCGAGGAGGTGGCCGACCTGCTCGGCGAGCCCGGCGACGCCGTGCTGCGGATCAGCGCCAAGACCGGAGAGGGCATCAGCGAGGTTCTCGACGAGCTGATCGCCCGCGTCCCACCGCCCAGTGGCGATCCCGACGCGCCGCCGCGCGGGCTGATCTTCGACTCGGAGTTCGACCAGTACCGCGGTGTGATCGCCTACATCCGGGTGGTCGACGGCACGTTCACAAAGGGTGAGGCGATCCGTGCCATGCAGTCGGGCACCGAGGCCGAGATCGACGACATCGGTTTCTTCACGCCGCAGATGACTCCGGCCAAGGCGCTGCACGCCGGCGAGGTGGGCTATGTGATCACCGGGATCAAGGACGTGACCAAGCTTCGGGTCGGCGACACGCTCACGACCAGGGCGAACGCTGCCACCGAGCCGCTGCCCGGTTACCGCGAGGTCAAGCCGATGGTGTTCTGCGGCCTGTTCCCGATCGACTCCGACGCCTATCCCGACCTGCGTGACGCGCTGGAGAAGCTGACCCTCAACGACGCCGCGCTGAGCTGGGAGCCCGAGACGTCCGAGGCGCTCGGATTCGGTTTCCGCTGCGGCTTCCTGGGCCTGCTCCACATGGACATCGTGCGCGAGCGCCTGGAGCGCGAGTACGACCTGGAGCTACTCGCCACGATGCCGAGCGTCGAGTACGAGGTGACGCTGACCGACGGCACCGTGCTGCCGGTCCACAGCCCCAACGACATGCCCGACCCCTCCCGCGTGGCCGCAGTCCGGGAGCCGTTCATCCGAGCGTCGATCCTGTCTCCCAAGGAGTTCGTGGGGCAGATCATGGAGCTGTGTCAGGAGCGGCGCGGCGAGCACACCGGGATGCACTACCTGTCGGCCGAGCGCGTGCAGCTGACCTACGACCTGCCGCTGGCCGAGATCGTCCTTGACTTCTTCGACCAGCTGAAGTCGCGCACCCGCGGCTATGCGTCGCTTGACTACGAGCTGATCGGGTTGCGGGAATCGGACCTGGTCAAGCTCGACATCCTGCTCGCCGGGGACCCCATCGACGCGCTGTCGATGCTCGTGCACCGCTCCAAGGCCCAGGCGTCGGGTCGCACCTTGGTCGAGAAGCTGCGCGAGAAGATCCCTCGCCAGCAGTACGACGTCCCGATCCAGGCGGCGATCGGCTCCCGGATCGTCGCCCGGGAGACCATCAAGGCCTACCGCAAGGACGTCATCGCCAAGTGCTACGGCGGCGACATCTCCCGCAAGCGCAAGCTGCTCGAGCAGCAGAAGAAGGGCAAGCAGCGGATGAAGCAGGTGGGGCGGATCGAGGTGCCCCAGGAGGCCTTTCTGGCGGTGCTGGAGCTTGGGGAAAAGGGCTGATGACCGAGCCGGCCGGCTTCACCGCCGAGCTGGCGGCACAGGACGACCCTGAGATCGGGCAGGAGCTGATCCGGGTGCGCTTTGACGACGGCACCGTCGAGGAGCTGCGCCTGCACGACTACGAGCGCCTCTACTCGCTGCCGGGGGTCTACGAGGCGATCGTGCAGGAGCGGCTGCAGTGCAGCTCCCCGGCGACGATCGCGTCGATGCTGGCCGAAGCCGTCGACCGGGTCGGCTGGGAGCGGGGCTCGGTGCGGGTGCTCGACCTTGCCGCCGGCAACGGCGTGTCAGGAGAGGCGCTGGCGGCCGAGGGCCTGCGGCCGGTGATCGGCACCGACATCGTCCCCGTCGCCCGGACGGCGACGCTGCGTGACCGGCCCGGGCTCTACGACTCCTACCTGGTGCTCGATCTGCTCGATCTCTCCGCCCCGCAGCAGGCCACGGTCGCCGGCGCCGGCGCCAATGCGCTCAGCTGCGTCGCGCCGGTGGGCGAGGCCCCGCAGCAGCTGCCGTCGGCGGCCTTCGCCGCCGCGGCCCGGCTGCTGGCAGCGGACGCGCTGATCGCCTACATCCACGAGCCGAGGCTCGGTGTTCCCGACGTGGTGACTCCGGCCTTCTGGGCCTCGGAGCTCGGCCCGGACGTACGGGTGCAGGAGCTCGAGCGGCGGCGTTACGTTCACCGCCGGACCGTGAACGGCCAGCCGTTTGAGATGGACGGCGTGGTGCTCCGGCTCCGGCGCGGCTGAGGCCGGCGGAATAGGGCAGCGGTCACTGCCGGGCCGGCGCCCGCGGGAGGCCCAGTAACGGCCGGGCCCGAGGCCCGGTCAGGCCCAGTAACTGCCGGGCCCGCGCCGCGGCAGCGACCTGCGGGACCGTGCGTACATCCAGGGCGGGTGCGGCCGACGCGAGCGGCCGCCCAAGACCAGAACCACGACCATCAGCACCACCCACACGATCGTGGCGGCCACGATCATCGCCGCGGTGACGGCCAGGACCGGGATCGCGAACAGGAGCAGGAACGGATTGGCGCGTATGGCCGACACGGCCCACGCCGAGCTGGAGCGGCGGACCGGGGCACGCCCTTCCCGCCGGCGCGGTAGGTCCGCGACGGTCCTCTCGAGCTCGCCGTAGGTACGCGCCCGCAGTGCCGTGGTGACGCGCTGCTCGAGCTCCTCGGCGGCGATCCGGCCCTCCGTTGCCGCCTTGTGCAACCGCTCGACGATGCGATCGCGATCCGCGTCGGAGGCCCTCAAATCACCCTGCCTGCTCATTCTCAGCGAGGCTAGCGCGCGGCGCGGTCCTCTGCAAATCATTCATGCGTCGTCGGTCAGAGCCCGCGGGACGATCACCGCAAAACCGACGATCATGAACGCGAACAGGCTCACCACCCCGATCGTGTGCGCCCACGGGGCGTCGGCCGCGTTGAGCAGCCCGATGCCGACGATCAGCAGCGCGATCGCCAGCCGCGTCCCCAGCACGGGCCGCGCCGCTCCCAACAGGTCGCGCACGGCCGCCGGCCGAGACTCGAGCTCGGCCTGATCGGCCGCGTGCTCCGGGCTCAGCCGGCCTCCCAGGGTGAGCGCGAACAGCAGCCCCAGGGAAGGGAACAGGATCGCCCCCCCGGCCAGCACCGCCACCACCAGCGTCACCAGCGTGTCGTGGGGCGCGGCGGCCTGCTGCACGGTCAGCGCCGGCAGCAGCGTCGGGTAGCGGGCGAAGGCCCAGCCGCCGATCACCGCCGCCACCGCCAGCGCGGCGCTGTACCGGGCCAACTCGAACCGCCCCGTGTACACCAGCGCCAGCGTGCTCGCTCCGGCCAGCGTCGACAGGATCAGGGTGGCTAGAGCGGCGCCCCGGAGCAGACCTTCGAACAGCGAGTGAGCGTCGCCGTGGAGCACCACCAGACCGGCCAGCGCGATCGCACCGCTGATCACCCCGGTGGCCAGCGCCCGCCGGCGAAACGCCGCCTGGAGATCAGGCTCGCCCCGGCGGGCCGCGTCGGCGGCGAGGTAGACGGCGGCCAGATAGGCCGAGAAGGCGACCGCCAGCACGCCGATCAGGATCGAGGTCGGATTCAGCCAGCTGGAGAACAGGTTGCCGGCGGCGTTGCCCACCGGTACTCGCTCCGAGGCGATCCCGCCCACGGCGGCTCCGAGCGCGAACGGGGTCACCAGCGAAGCGACCGCGAACGCGGAGTCCACGATTCGCAGCTCACGGCGGCCCGAGGCGGCGGGACGCAGCGCGTAACTGGCGCCGCGCAGGATGATCCCCAGCCCGGCGATGAAGAACGCCACCGCCAGGGTCGAGGCGATCGAGCCCAGGAACGTCGGATACGCGGTCCAGGTCACCGTGAGCACGAAGATCAGCCACACGTGGTTGGCCTCCCACACCGGTCCCATCGAGTGGTGGGCGTGATCGCGGATCCGCGCCCCGCGCTCGCCTCCGCCGGCCAGCAGCTGCCATACGCCGGCACCGAAGTCAGCGCCGGCCAGAACCGTGTAGAGCACCACGCCGGCCAGCACGAACACCAGGGGGAGCGTGGCGAGCATCGTCTGAGCCCTCTACGCCGGCTGAGCGGTGGACGTGGGCGGAGCGTCGGCACCGGGGAAGTCCAGAGGGGCGCGAGCCAGCCGGCGCAGGATCCACGCCACCGCCACCGCCACCGCCAGGTAGGTGACGACCAGTACGCCGTAGCCGACCGGGATCCCGCCGGCGCCGGTCACCGCGTCCGCGGTCGGCATGACCCGGTAGACGACCCACGGCTGGCGCCCGACCTCGGTCGTGACCCAGCCGGCGATCAGCGCCGCCGTGGCGGCTGGGCCGGCCACCACCACCGCCCGGTAGAACCACGGCGTGATCGGCAACCGGCGGCGCCGGATGCGCACCACCAGGTAGACCAGCCCCAGCAGCGCCAGCATCGTGCCGATCCCGACCATGGTCTGGAAGGCGAACCGGACCACGTTGACCGGCGGGCGCTGGCCGGCGGGGACCGTGTCCAGTCCCTTGATGGTCGCGTTCCAGCTGTGGAACGCCAGCAGCGAGAGCATGTGGGGGATCGCGATCCCGTACTTGACCTGGCCGTTGGTGTACCAGCCGAGGATGTGCTCGGGGGCGCCTCGGGTCGTCTTGTAGAGCCCCTCGATCGCCGCCAGCTTGACCGGCTGCGCGACCGCCACGTCGCGCGCGATCCAGTCGCCGACGAGGACCTGCACCGGCGCCGCCAGGCACGCGATCGTCAACGGGATCGTCAGCGCCACGCGCTCGTAACGTCCCCACGACCCCCGGAGGCGGCCGAACGCGTAGGCCCCGGCGACCAGGAATCCGGTCACCATGTAGCCGGCGATGTACATGTGGATCAGCTCCGACCACAGGTAGGGGTTGCCGAACAGCGCCGTGAGCGGATTGACGTCGACGACCTTGCCGCCGACCAGCCGAAAGCCGCCGGGGTGGTTCATCCAGGCGTTGACCGAGATCACCATGAGCGAGCCGGTGAAGCCGGTGATCACGATCGGGATCCCGCACAGGAAGTGCTTTCGCGGCGACAGCCGGTCCCAGCCATAGGCGTAGATCCCGATGAAGATCGCCTCCATGAAGAAGGAGAACCCCTCGATCGCGAACCCGAGGCCGAACACGCTGCCGAACGTGGCGGTGAAGTTCGGCCACAACAGGCCCATCTCGAAGCTGAGGATGGTCCCCGTGATCACCCCGACCGCGAACAGCGCCAGCACGATCCGGCTCCAGCGCCGCGCCAGCGTGCGATACAGCGGGTCGCCGGTGCGCAGGTGCAGCCACTCGGCGAACATGACCATGGACGGGAACGCGATCCCAAAGCACACCAGCGGGATGTGCGCCGAGAACGACAGCGCCTGCATCTGTCGCGCCTCCAGCAGATACTGCTGGTGAACCGGGGCCAGGGCCGCTGCGAGCGGGTTCATGACTAGCGCCGCACGGTAGCGGTTCTCGGCGGCGCCGATTCGCCAGAATCAGCGACATGGATCTCGGCTTGCGTGATCGCGTCTGCATCATCACCGGCGGCTCGCGCGGGATCGGGCTGGCCACCGCGGTGCAGTTGACCGCCGAGGGCGCCCGGGTGCTGCTGGTCGGGCGCGGGGAGGACGCGCTGCGGGCGCGCGGCGGCGCGGTGCGGCGGCGAGGCTCAGGCGCAGTGGCTGGCGCTCGATGTGACCGCTCCCGACGCCGGCGAGCGCGCCGTGAAGGCCTGCCGCGAGCGCTTCGGCCGCCTCGATGGCCTGGTCAACAACGCCGGCGCCAGCAGCGTGCGAGCGCTCGAGGAGCTCGACGACGCCGAGTGGCAGGCGCAGTGGGATATCCACGTGATGGCGCCGATGCGATTGATGCGCGCGGCGATCCCGGTGATGATCGAACGCGGCTGGGGGCGCGTGGTCAACGTTTCCTCCTCCTCGGGCAAGCGCCCCGGCCAGCGCAACGTCGCCTATTCGGTCACCAAGGCCGCCGAGCTCTCGCTGTCGCGCGCCTACGCCGACGCCTACGCTCGCCACGGCGTGCTCGTCAACGCCGTGACGCCGGGCCCGGTGGCCAGTGAGCTGTGGCTGGAGCCCGGCGGCCTGGTGGACCAGACGGTGCAAGCGCGCGGAGGCAGCCGCGAAGAGGTGCTCCAGGCGGCCGCCGCCGGGCTTCCGATCCAGCGGCTCGCCCAGCCCGAGGAGATCGCCGCCGTGATCGTGTTCCTGTGCTCGCAGGCAGCCTCCGATGTGGCCGGCGCCGCCTGGTCGGTCGACGGCGGGGCCGTGCCGGTGATCATCTAGCGATCGGTAGGAAATGTCCGTATATCGGACATTTCAGCCCAACCTGTCCTCGGCACGACGCATAAACTGCACCGCCCGCATGGAGATCGACACTCAAGCCGTCGGCAAGACCTACGCCCCGATCGTGTACGCGGTCGGCCGCGAGAAGATCCGGGAGTACGCCCACGCGGTCGGCGAGACCAATCCCCTGCACCTCGACCCCGCTGCGGCGCGTGAGGCGGGCTACGCCGACGTCGTGGCCCCCCCGATGTTCGCCGTCGTCTACGGCCTCCCGGCGATGACGGTTCCGATGTTCGACCCCCAGATCGGCATCGACTTCGCCCACTTGGTCCACGGCGGCCAGGAGTTCCGCTGGGGGCCGCTGGTCGTGGCCGGCGACGAGATCACCACCACGGCCACGATCAAGGACATCTCCGAGCGCGGTGGGATGGGGTTCTACGTGTTCGAGACGGTCTCGGAGAACCAGCGCGGCGAGACCGTCTGCACCGGCATCTGGACCAACATCGTCCGGAGCCCCTCGTGAGCGATCCCCCGGTCGCGCCGGCGGTCAACCCGGGCGACGAGTTCGAGCTCAAGGTCACCCCGGACCGCTATCTGACGGTCCGCTACGCCGGCGCCTCGGGCGACTTCAACCCGATCCACATCGACGAGCAGTTCGCCCAGCAGGTCGGGTTGCCGGGCCGCATCCTGCACGGCCTGTGGACGATGGCGCAGGTGGCCCGCGCCCACACCGAGGCGCTGGGCGGTCCGGAACGGCTCGAGCGCCTTTCGGTCCAGTTTCGCGGCCTGGGCCTGATGGAGCAGGAGGTCGTGGTCACCGGGACGGTCGGCGAGATCACCGACGGCCACGCCACCGTCGCCTCCCAGGCCACGCAGGCCGGCAAGCGGATCATCCGCAACGGCGAGGCCGAGATCCGCCTCGACTGATCCCGGGCCAAAGCCCCCCAGGGTTGCCCGGAGCCCTACCTACAATCTAAGTCCGATGCTGACCGATCGTCAGGAACTGGTTTTACGCCGGCTGGTCGAGGACTACCTCGAGCTGGGCGCGCCCGTGGGCAGCAAGGCCCTCAGCGCCGAGTTCGAGTGGGGTCCCTCGACGATTCGCCACGAGCTCGCCAACCTCGAGGAGCTGGGGCTGCTGGCGCATCCCCACACCTCCGCCGGGCGCGTCCCCACCGAGGCCGGCTACCGGTACTTCGTGGATCGCCTGCTCCCGGCCGAGTCGCCGGGGCCGCCCCTGTCGCTGTCGCTGGTCCGCCGCGAGCTCGACGAGGCCATGCGCGTGACCACCGAGACGCTGTCGCAGGTCACCAACCTGCTGGCGATCGTCACCGCGCCGCCGATCGAGACCTCGACGATCCGCCACATCGAGGTGCTGACCCTCCAGCCCCAGGTCCTGATGGCCGTCGTGATCACCTCCACCGGCGGGGTCAGCAAGCGCCTGTTCACCTTCCCCCGGCCGGTCGACACCGGTCTGTCGGACTGGGCGGCGAGCTATCTCAACGAGCGTCTGGTCGGCCTCGGCCTGGGGGCGCGGATGCTGCACCAGCGCCTGCACGATCCCTCGCTGTCACAGACCGAGACGGAGTTCCTCGACGCGCTGGCGCCGGTGTTCACCGACCTCGAGGAGTCCGCGCAGGCCACCCTGTACCTGGAGGGCACGGCCAAGCTGCTGACGCTGGAGCGGTTCGCCGACGTGTCCGAGCTCAACCTGCTGATGGACATGCTCGAGCGCCGGGTGACGCTGCTCAGCGTGTTGCGCAGCGCGCTGGTGGCTCCGCGCGATGTGGCCTTCCGGATCGGGGCCGAGAGCCGCTCCTCGGTCTCCCGTGAGGTGGCGGTTCGGATCGGGGCCGAGAACGAGGCGCCCGCGTTCCGCTCGCTGGCGCTGGTGGCCGCCAGCTACGGCCTGCCGCAGCGCAACCTCGGCGCGGTGTCGGTGATCGGGCCGCTGCGCATGGACTACGGCCAGGCCATCCGTGCGGTGCGCGAGGCCGCGGCCCAGCTCTCGAGCTTTGTCGGCGACGTCTACGACGAACGATGAGCGCCTCCTCGATGCCCCGCGACTACTACGAGGTGCTCGGCGTCGCCCGTGACGCCGGCGAGGCCGACATCAAGAAGGCGTTTCGCCGCCTGGCCCGCGAGCTGCATCCCGACGTCAACCGCCACGACCCCGACGCCGAGACCAAGTTCAAGGAGGCCGCCGAGGCCTACGAGGTGCTGTCGGACGCCGACCGCCGCGCCACCTATGACCGCTACGGCCGCGAGGGCCTGCGCAGCGGCGGCTACGCGCCCAACTTCGAGGGGTTCGGCTCGGTGGCCGACATCTTCGAGGCCTTCTTCGGCGGCGGCGGCGCGTTCGGCAGTGCGTTCGGCGGCGGCCGGCCGGGAGGGCCCGCGCAGGGCGGCGACATCGCCGTCGGCGCCGAGATCGATCTCCCCCAGGCCGCCCGCGGCGCCGCGGTTGAGGTCAGCTTCGACGCCGTGGCGCGCTGCGAGCACTGCCGCGGCAACGGCGCCGAGCCGGGCACCCCGATCGAGACCTGTGAGCGCTGCGGCGGCACCGGCCAGCTCCGGGCCGTCTCCCGCACCCCCTTTGGCCAGGTGGTGCGTGCCGCCGCCTGCGACGTCTGCGGCGGCGACGGCCGGGTGGCCAAGAACCCCTGTCGCGAATGCCGCGGCCAGGGACGCAAGGTGGAGCGCAAGAAGGTGTCGGTCGATGTCCCCGCCGGGATCGAGAGCGGCCAGCGAATCCGCATCACCGGCCGCGGCCACGCCGGTGAGCACGGCGGGCCCGCCGGCGACCTCTACGTCCAGGTCCGCGTCCGCGAGGACCCGCGCTTCGTGCGCGATCAGGACGATCTGGTCACCGTGGTCGACGTCGCGGCGCCGCTGGCGGCGCTCGGCACCACCGTCGAGGTGCCGACCATCGACGGCTCGCAGGAGCTCGAGATCCCGGCCGGCACGCAGCCCAACGACACGCTCACGATCCGCGGGCAGGGCATGCCGGCACTGCGCGGGCGCCATCACGGCGACCTGCGGGTGGTGGTCAACGTGGTCATCCCCAGGCACCTCAAGCACCACCAGCGCGAACTGCTCGAGCAGCTGGCCGAGACCATGACCGAGCACAACCTCCGCACCGAAGAGGGCGTGTTCGGCAAGCTCAAGCGCGCGTTCGGCGCCTGAGCGCGGTGTTGCGCCTCGCGGTCCGGGTCCGGGCCGAGCAGGCCGAGCTGGTGCTGGCCGAGCTCCTGGAGCTGGCGCCGAGCGGGGTGGAGGAGGTCGAGATCGAGGGTGGGCTGATCGAGTACGCGGTCTACGGGGCGCCGGGCGAGCTGCCGGTGCTTCCGGACCTGGAGGCGGCGGCCGCCGGCGGCGCTGGTGCAGATCAGCACCCAGGAGATCGCCGACGACTGGGCCCAGCGCTGGCGCAGCTTTCACCGGCCGCTGGTGCTCGGCGACCGGCTCACCGTCCGCCCGCCCTGGGAGCCCCCGGGCCAAACCGAGCTCGACGTCGTGATCGACCCCGGGCAGGCCTTCGGCACCGGGGCGCACGCCACCACGCGCCTGTGCCTGGAGCTGATGCTCGCGGCCGAACCCCGGGGCTCGTTCGCCGACATCGGCTGCGGTTCGGGCGTGCTGGCGATCGTGGCGGCCAGGCTCGGCTGGGCGCCGGTGATCGCGCTGGACCACGACCCGGCCGCGGTCACCGCCACCCGCGAGAACGCCGTCGCCAACCACGTCTCGATCGACACCCGCCGCTTCGATCTCCGATCCCAGCAGGTGCCCGAATGCGATTTTGGGGCGGCAAACGTGCTCGCGCAGCCCCTGCGCACATGGGCCGCGTCCCAACGTCACCTCCCACCCGAACTGATCCTGAGCGGCCTCCTCACCACCGAGGCCGACGCCGTCGCCGAAGCCTTCGCCACCCGAGGACTGCGCGAGCAACGACGAATCGTTCGGGGGGAGTGGGCGGCGCTCGGGCTCAGCGCGCGCAGCTGAGCGCGCGTCCACCGCGGCGCCATTTCACATTGGGCCGCCCCACACCCGAGCGCCCCAATTGGACAACGAACGCGAGGTGAATGTTGTCCACGGGGCCGATGCCGGGACCGGGCCGGTGGCGCATCATGCTGCGTGTCGCTTGTGATCGAAGAACCACCCGGGAAGCGGCCCCGGCCGTGTCCCCATCTGATCTAAAAGGAGGTGAACAGTTGCCCAACCCACTCGCGATCGGCGTGACTCTCGGTGGCCTGCTCCTCGACGTCGTCGTACCGCGGCCCAAGCCTCGGGCTGGACTACCCACAGAGCCCTCTCTCCTCTCTAGGCGTGCCGTCCCGAGGACACCGCGGCGTCAAAGCACGATCGAGGCGTACGACGGTCCGCCGATCGCGAGGGCGGGCAGTTCTGCGGGGAGTCGGCTGAACCGACGGGGGTCGGGACAGCCGATTCCCCGCTAGCTTTACCCGCGTGGCCTCGTTCGCGGTCAAGTTCCTCGGCTGCAAGGTGTCCCAGGCGGATGCGATGCTCGCCCGCCGCGCCCTGCTCGCCGCCGGCCACACCGAGGCTCCGCTCGCTGACGCCGACCTGCACGTGATCAACACGTGCTGCATCACCGGCGAGGCGGAGTCGAAGTCGCGCCAGTCGGTGCGCCGCTCGCTGCGCAGCGCGCAACGGGTGTACGTGGCCGGGTGTGCGGTCAACCTCGCGCCCCCGCGATTCGCCGAGATCGACGACCGGGTGCAGGTGTTTCCCGGGACCGCCGATCAGGTGGCGGCGGAGATCGCCGGCGCGGCGGCCTCAGGCCGGGATCCGGCCCTGGCCTGCGCCGACCTGGAGCACGAGGTGCTGGCCCGCCGCCGGAGCGCCGCCGAGCCGGGCGCCCGGACGCGCGGCTTCGTCAAGGTCCAGGACGGCTGCGATTGCCACTGTGCCTACTGCATCATCCCCACCGTCCGCGGCGGCGCTCGCTCCCGACCCGCCGGCGCGGTGCTGGGCGAGGTGGCCGAGCGCGTGGCTCAGGGCCAGCCGGAGATGGTCATGACCGGCATCAGCGTCGGCGACTACCGGGACCCCGAGCACGGCCTCGAGCTCGGTGAGCTGATGATCGAGGTCGCCCGCGTGCCCGGCGTGGAGCGCGTGCGGCTGTCCAGCGTCGAGGTGATCCACGTCAAGGACTCGCTCCTGCGCGCGCTGGTGCAAGAGCCCAAGGTCTGTCCGCACCTGCACGTGCCGATGCAGTCGGGCGACGATGGGGTCCTGCGGGCGATGGGCCGTCACTACACCGCCGGTGAGTACCTCGAGCAGATCGCCAGGCTCCGCGCCGCCCTCCCGCAGGTCAATCTGACCACCGACGTGATCGTCGGCTTCCCGACCGAGGACGACGCGGCCTTCGACCGCACGCTGGAGGCGGTTGACGCCGCGGGCATCACCCGCGTGCACGTGTTCCCCTACTCATCGCGCCCGGGTACGGTCGCCGAGGCGCTCGGCGACCGCGTGACGCCGCCTGAGAAGAAGCGCCGGTCGCAACTCCTGCGCGGCCGCTCCGAGGTCCGCTCGCGTCATCACCGCACCGCCAAGCTGGGCCGCCCCGAGCGAGTGCTGGTCGACAAGGTCGCCGAGCGCCAGTGCTCGGGCTACACGGCCGACTACACCCGCTGCTACCTCCCGGCCGGCGGGGCGGCCAAGGGAGAGCTGGTCGAGGTCCACTGCCTCGAGTTGCACGCGGACGGGGTCCGCTGCAGCGTGGCGGCCCGAGCCTGAGCGGCCACCGGCGGCCCCAGCCGGGCGGCCGACCCGCGGGCTATCCTTGAATGACCAATGACGGTTGCCGAGCAGGTCAGGGCTGACATCACGAGCGCTATGAAAGCCGGCGAGAAGCAGCGCGTCGGGGCACTCCGGTTGGTGCTGTCAGAGCTCCAGAAGGCGGCCAAGGACGGCGGCGATGACGAGCTCGCCGTGCTGCGGCGGGAGCGCAAGCGCCGGATCGAGGCTGCAACCCAGTTCCGCGACGGTGGGCGCCCCGAGCTGGCCGAGTCAGAGGAGTCCGAGGCCAAGCTGATCGAGACCTACCTGCCGGCCGAGCTCGATGACTCCGAGCTGGACCAGCTCGTCGACGCGGCCGTCGCCGAGACCGGCGCCACCGGCCCGGGCGATATGGGACAGGTGATGAAGGCCGTGATGGCCAGGGCCGGCGGTCGCGCCGACGGCAAGCGCGCGTCGGCTCGGGTGCGTGAAGCGCTCGGAGCTTTGGTGGCCCGTTAGTGCGCAAGGCGCTCGAGCTCGACAACGCCGTCGCCGCGGAGCTGGCGGGCAGCGCGGACGCCGTGCTCCGAACGCTCGAAGAGCACCTGGACTGTGACGTCTATCTCCGCGGCAACGTTCTCACGCTCGAGGGCGACGAGACCGCCGTCGAGGCGGCCGGCACCGTGGTGCGCGAGCTATCGGAGCTGATCGAGCAGGGTCATGAGATCGCCCCCGGCACCATCGAAGCGGTCAGCCGCGCGCTGGACGAGCACGAGTCACCCTCGGAGATCCTGGAAGACGTGGTATGGCGCCACCGCGCCACCAAGGTCGCCCCCAAGACCATCAACCAGAAGCGCTACGTAGACTCGATTCGCGCCAACACGATCACGTTCGGAATCGGCCCCGCCGGAACCGGCAAGACCTTCCTGGCCGTCGCGCTGGCGGCGGCCGCGCTCAGCCGGCGCGAGGTCAATCGAATCATCCTCACCCGTCCCGCCGTGGAAGCCGGGGAGCGACTCGGGTTCCTGCCCGGCGACCTGATGGCCAAGGTCGATCCCTACCTGCGCCCGCTGTTCGACGCGCTGCACGACATGCTGGAGGCCGAGCGGGTCTCCCAGCACCTGGAGCGCGGGGTGATCGAGGTGGCGCCGCTGGCGTTCATGCGCGGCCGGACCCTCAATGACAGCTTCATCATCCTCGACGAGGCCCAGAACACCAGCCCCGAGCAGATGAAGATGTTCCTCACCCGGCTCGGCTTCAACTCCAAGGTGGTCGTCACGGGCGACATCACCCAGATCGACCTTCCGCGGGAGCACGACTCGGGGCTGGTGGTCGTCTCCGAGATCCTCGACGAGGTCGAGGGAATCGAGTTCGTGCGCTTCGGCGAGGAGGACGTCGTCCGGCACAAGCTCGTGCGGCGGATCGTGGCCGCCTACAACGAGCACGCCCAGCGGCTGGCCCCCGAGCTGCACGCCCGCAAGCGAGCCTGAGCACCAATGCTCGACGTGGACGTGATCGGAATCGACGCCGTCGCCTCGGATGGCCCCACGGCGGTCGAGCTCGAGGAGCTCTGCGCGCTCGCGCTCTCCTCGGCCGGCATCGACGAGGGCCACATCGCGATCGAGTTCGTCGGTGAGGACCGCAGCCGCGAGCTCAACCGCGCCTACCGCCAGGTCGACGAGCCGACCGACGTCCTGTCCTTCGGCGTCGACGAGGATGGCGTCAGCGCCGGTCCCCGTGAGCTCGGTGACATCGTGATCTGCCCGCCCCAGACCGAGGATCTGCGCGAGGCGGTCGTGCACGGCGCTCTTCACCTGTCCGGCATGGACCACGAGAGCGACGATGGCGAGATGCTGGCGCTGCAGGCTGAGCTGATGCGTTGGCTGGACTGACTTCGCCCGGCCGCCCGGCAGTCCCCACCCGCTCAGGCTTCGTCGCGCTGGCGGGTCGTCCCAACGTCGGTAAGTCAACGCTGGCCAACGCGATCGTCGGCGCCAAGGTGGCGATCGTGTCCGACAAGCCCCAGACCACCCGCCGCGCGATCCGGGGCGTGGCGACCGGCCCTGACTGGCAACTCGTGCTGATCGACCTGCCCGGGGTCCAGAGGCCCCGGGACGCCCTGACCGAGCGGATGCAGCACCGCGTGGAGCATGAGCTCGCCGACGCCGACGCCTGCCTGCTGGTGATCAACGCCGAGCAGGGATTGGGGCCGGGCGACCGGTTCATCGCCGAGCTGCTGGGCCGGGCGGGTGGCGATCGGGTGCCGGTGACGATCGCCGCCAACAAGATCGATCGCGCCGACCCGGCCCGGACCGCGGCGACGCTGCACGCCGCTGCCGGGCTGGATCTGGCCGACGAGATCTTCCCCGTTTCGGCCCGCACCGGGGCCGGGGTCCCGAGCCTGGTCGAGCATCTGGTCAGCCAGCTCCCGGCCGGTCCCTTCTACTTCTCGGCGGGCCAGAGCTCCGATCAGTCCCAGTCGGTGCGCCTGGCCGAGCTGGTGCGCGAGCAGGTTCTGTCCCGAACTCGCGAGGAGGTACCGCACGCGGTGGAGATCGAGATCCAAGAGATCTCCCAGCCGCGGCCGGATCTGGTCCGGATCGAGGCGGTCGTGCTCAGCGAGACCGAATCGCAGAAGGGGATCCTGATCGGGGCCGGCGGGCGCATGATCAAATCGATCGGCGTCGCGGCGCGGCGGGCGATCGAGCGCGAGCTCGGGATGAAGGTGCACCTCGAGCTGTCGGTCCGGGTCCGCCGTCACTGGCGCGCGGACGAGCGCCTGCTGGATCGGCTCGGAATCGAGTAGGCGAGAAATCGGCTGCGCCGATTACCGACTCCGATAACTGCAGCTTCCGGTAGGACATTTGCTTACTAGCCTGCGCAAAAGCTAAAGGGCGTATCTCCGGGTCGCGCGCATGCACCGATACGGCGGACCAGAGCAGGTGTCCGGCGCGAACGGGGGTCAGGATCGGGATGAGACGTCGAGAGGCCGTTGCGGCCCTGGTGGCGGGGTTCACGATCGTGCTCGCGCTGATGGCGGTGTTCGCGATCGAGCTGTCGGACAACCAGGCCAAATCCAAGGGCGATGTGGAGAGCCGGGTACACGAGCGCTCGGTACTGGCCGCCGCCCTGATCGACAGCCTGTTTCAGACCTCGGCCAGCACCTCGCTCGCCCAGCAGCAGCGTCTGTTCGGTTCCGGGCCGATCTCCCGGCGCACCATCGATCGGGCGGCGCAGCGGGACCGGTACATCGTCGTGCTCGATGCTTCGGGCGCCGTCGTGGGCGCTTCGCGCGGCTTCACCCCGCAGGCCAGAGCCGGCCTGCGAGTCTCGGCTGCGCTGGCGCTGCTGCGGTCCGGGCATCCTTGGTCGCTCGGCGATGTGTTGCCCTACGGCAAGACCGGCGTGATCGATTTCGGGCTGGCGCTCCACGCCGCCACGGGGACCCGGTATCTGCTCAGCGGCTTTGATCCCCACACGCTCGGACCTTTCCTACAGGGCGAGCTGCGCGAGATCCCAGGCGTGAAGGGTGCTCACAACTACGTCCTGGACGGTGCGGATGTGGTGCTCTCCTCGACCAATCCCGCCCGCCCCGCCGGCTACGTGTTTCACACGCCGGCGCAGCGCGACGTGCTCCACCATGCCGCCGGGGACGTGAAGGGGTACTACTTCGATCAGGTCCGCCTCGCCAATACCAGCTGGCGGATCCTCCTCGCCGCCCCTGACGGGCCGTTGTTCGCCAGCATCTCCGGCCTGCGCAAATGGCTGCCCTGGGCCATCTTCCTGGTGCTCGGGATCGTCGCGTTCGCGGCCCTCGGGCTCGGCGCACGCTGGCTGCGCGCCAGCCGCCAGGTGAGCGAAGCCAACGCGCGCCTGGAGCGGGCCAATGGCAAGCTGGCGCAGGCCAACGCCCGCATGGGGGAGACCAACGCCGCGCTGGCCGACAGCAATGCGGAGCTCGACCGCCGGGCTCGCGAGCTGTCGCGCTCCAACGCCGACCTCGAGATGTTCGCCTCGATCGCTTCGCACGATCTGCAGGAGCCCCTGCGCAAGGTGCGCACGTACACCGAGCGCATCTGGGAAACCGAGGCCGAGCGCCTGTCCGGGCCGGGACTGGACTACCTGCAGCGTGCCAACGCATCGGCCGAGCGAATGCAGCGGCTGATCGAGGATCTGCTCAAGTACTCGCGCCTGTCCACTCACGGGAGCCACTTCACCGCCGTGGACCTCCAAGCCACCACCGAGGATGTGCTCGAGGACCTGGCGGAGGTCGTTCGCAACTCGGCCGCCGTGGTCCGCGTCGACGAGCTGCCGACCATCTCCGCGGATGCCGTGCAGATGCGCCAGCTGATCCAGAATCTGCTCTCCAACGCGATCAAGTTCAGGCGCCCGGATGTCACGCCCGAGATCGAGGTCGGGGCGATCGTCGACGGGGACGTGGTGAAGCTGATCGTGCGCGACAACGGCATCGGCTTCGAGTCGGAGTACAGCCGCCGGATCTTCCGCGTGTTCGAGCGGCTGCACGGCCGCGGGACCTACCCGGGGACCGGGATCGGCCTGGCTCTGTGCAGCAAGATCGCCGAGCGCCACGGCGGGACCGTGACCGCCGACAGCGTTCCCGGTGCCGGCTCGACTTTCACGGTCACGATGCCGACCAAGCGGATCGAGCCGATCTTGAGTCCACCGCTGCACCGGACCTCCGAGGGTGAGCGCGTGGAGCCATATGTCACGGTCTGACGGCGCCTACCGGGCCCTCACCATCCTGCTCGCCGATGACGATGAGGAGGACCGGGAGCTGGCCCGGGACGCGCTCGAGGACGCGCGACTGGCCAACCAGCTGCGCTGCGTCGTCGATGGCCAGGACCTGCTCGACTACCTCCGCCGCGAAGGCCGCTGGGCCGGCCCCTCGGTGCAGGCGCCGCGCCCCGGCATCATCCTGCTCGATCTCAACATGCCCAAGAAGGACGGGCGCGAGGCGCTCGCCGAGATCAAGGCCGACAAGTCGTTGCGGCAGATCCCGGTCGTGGTGCTCACGACGTCCAAGGACGAAGCCGATGTGTTCCGCAGCTACGACCTCGGCGCCAACTCGTTCATCACCAAGCCGGTCACGTTCACCGGGCTGGTCGAGGTGATGCGCAGCTGGAGCCACTACTGGTTCGAGATCGTCGAGCTACCGGCCGAGGGAGCCCATGGCCGTCGATCGCGCTGACGAGATCAAGGTCCTGCTCGTCGACGACGACGAGGACGACTATCTGATCACGCGGGGGATGCTGGCCCGCCAGAAGCGGGTCCGCTTCGCCGTCGACTGGCGGGCGGACTATCGCGAGGCTCTGGCGGCGATCGTCGAGGATCGCCACGACGTGTACCTGATCGACTACCGACTCGGCCAGCGCACCGGCCTCGAGCTCGTCGGCGAGGGATTCGCCTCACGTCCGTTCGCGCCGGTGATCATGCTCACCGGCCTGGCGACGTACGAGATCGACCTCGAGGCCACCGCGCTGGGCGTGACCGACTATCTGCTCAAGCAGGAGCTCGATCCGCTCGGTCTGGAACGTTCGATCCGCTATGCCATCAGCCACCAGAAGGCGGTTCGGGACCTCTCCCGCAGTGAAGAGCGCTACGTGCTGGCGACCCGGGCGGCCAATGACGGGATCTGGGACTGGGACCTGGACACGGGCCTGATCTACTTCTCGCCGCGGTGGCGGGCGATCCTCGGCCGCTCCGCCCACGCCCAGGAGGACGGTCCGTCGGCGTGGTTCGATCTGGTCGACGCCGACGATCTTCCCCGTCTGCGCCACGCCATCGACGACCACCTCGACGGTCGCACCCCGCACCTGCTGTCCGAGCATCGGATCCGCCACGCCGACGGCAGCTGGCGCTGGGTGATGGCTCGCGGGCTGGCGATCCGTGACGCCGATGGGCGTCCAACGCGGATGGCCGGCTCGCTGTCGGACATCACCGATCGACGTCTCGCCGAGCAGCGGCTACAGCACGACGCCCTCCACGACAGTCTCACCGGGCTGCCCAACCGGACCCTGTTCACCGACCGCGTCAATCAGATCCTCCAGCGTTCGGTCAGAGATCCGGCTACCGGCTGCGCGGTCCTGTTCCTGGACATCGACCGCTTCAAGCTGGTCAACGACAGCCTCAGTCATGCCGTCGGCGACGAGCTCCTGATCGCGCTGGCCAGTCGCGTCTCGGCGGCGCTGCGGCCCGGGGACACCATGGCGCGGCTGGGCGGTGACGAGTTCACCGTCCTGTTGGAGAACATCGTGGAGGCGCAATCGGCCGTCGTCGTCGCCGACCGGATCCTGCGCTCGCTCAGCGAGGCGTTCGACATCCGTGGCAACGAGCTGTTCGTCAGCGCCAGCATCGGCATCGCCGTCAGCGCTTCGGGGCTCGGTCCGGGCGACCTGATGCGCAACGCCGACCTCGCCATGTACGACGCCAAGCGGCGGGGAAGGGCCCGCCTGGCGCTGTTCGACGAGAGCATGCACCAGCGGGTGGTCGCCCGGCTGACGCGTGAGCGCGAGCTGCGCCAGGTCCTCGAGGGTTGCCTGCTCGAGATCCACTATCAGCCGATCGTCGAGCTCGCCACCGGTCGCATCTGCGGACTGGAGGCGCTGGCGCGCTGGCCACCGGACTGGCCCCCCGTGGCGCCGGCGGAGTTCATCCAGGTCGCCGAGGAGACCGGCGTCATCGGGCTGCTCGGCCGGCAGGTCATGGGCCGTGCCCTCGCCGCCCTGGCCACATGGCGCGAGCAGGGCGTCGTGTCCGACGACGTGTGCATGAGCGTGAACGTGTCGGCCCGGCAGCTCGATGACCCCGGGCTGGCGGACCACGTGCGCGCCGCCATCGCGGCCGCCGACCTCCCGCCGCACGCGCTCAAGCTCGAGATCACCGAGAGCGCCCTGATGCAGGACGTGGAGCGCACCCAGCAGGTCTTCACGGAGGTGTGCGGCACCGGGGTCGGGCTGCACCTCGATGACTTCGGGACCGGCTACTCCTCGCTGACCGCGCTGCACCGCTTTCCCGTCGACGCGCTCAAGATCGATCGTAGCTTCGTCGCGATGCTCTCCCAGGAGGACGGCAACGACGTCATCGTCCGCTCGACGGTGGCGCTGGCGCACAGCCTCGATCTGCCCGTGATCGCCGAGGGCATCGAGCACCCCGAGCAGCTCCGGCGGCTGCGCTCGCTGGGCTGCGAGTTCGGACAGGGCTACCTGTTCTCGCCCGCGTTGAGCACCGCCGACACCCACAAGCTGCTCATGAGCTGGCGTCCGGACGAGGTGGTCAGAGGGGAATCGGCTTGCGCCGATTCCTCGACCTAGAATCCTCCGGGTGGACGACTCCGAGGTGGCCTACGACGAGCGCGGGCTGGTCCCGTGCGTGGTCCAGGACTGGCGCTCGGGCGAGGTGCTCACGCTCGCCTACATGAACGCCGAATCCCTGCGGCTCAGCCGTGACACCGGCGAGATCCACTTCTTCAGCCGCTCGCGTCAGGAGCTGTGGCACAAGGGGGCCACTTCGGGCCATACGCTGGCGCTGAGGGCGATCCGCTACGACTGCGACGGCGACGCGCTGCTCGCGCTGGTGGAGCCGGCCGGTCCCGCCTGCCACACGGGCGAGCGCAGCTGCTTTCACCGCGGTGACCTGGATCCGGCCGCCCCGCACGAGTCGCTGCCGGCGCTGGAGCGCACGATCGCGATGCGCGCCCGCTCCCGGCCCGAGGGCTCCTACACCGCGGCGCTGCTCGGCGATCCCCCCCGGGTGGGGGACAAGGTGCAGGAGGAGGCCGAAGAGGTCGTCCGGGCCGTCCGGGAGGAATCCGACGAGCGCGTGGCCGAGGAGGCCGCCGATCTGATCTACCACCTGGCGGTCCTGCTGCGGGGCCGGGATCTGGCGCTCGCCGACGCCGAACGCGTTCTGGATGCCCGCCGCGAGCGCTGAGCAGGGAGCGTCGCGGGCCGCCCTCCCGCTGGAGAGCGTCCGCGAGCTGGCGCGCGATCACAACCTGATTCCGCTGTGCGAGACGTTCATCGACGACTGCCAGACGCCCGTCTCCGCGTTCCTCAAGCTGCGCGGGTTGGCCGGCTTCGAGGGGCCGCCGGGACCGTCGTTCCTGCTCGAATCGGCCGATCAGGGCCGCGTCGGCCGTTACTCGTTCATCGGCTACCGCCCCCGCAAGGTCCTGCGGTGGTCGCTCGGCGAGCCGGGTGACCCGTACGAGCTGGCCGCGCGCGAGCTCGATCGCTTCCAGGTCGCCGAGGTACCCGGATTGCCGCCGTTCGCCGGCGGGGCGGTGGGTATGTTCGCCTACGACCTGGTGCGCACCGTCGAGCCGCTCGGGGAGCCGAATCCCGACACCATCGGGATTCCCGATCTGGCGTTGATGCTGACCGACGGCCTGGTCGCCTTCGACCACCTCAAGCACACCGTCTCGGTGGTGGCCAACGTCTACACCGAGGACGACCTCGAGGCCTCCTACCAGCGTGCGCTGGAGACGATCGCCGAGGTTCGCTGGCGCCTGGCCGGCCCGGTCCCGCGGCCGGGCCGACCGACCGACCGAGATCGTCAGGCTCCGGAGTTCAGATCCAACATGCCCCGGGAGCGCTTTGAGGCGATGGTGGCGCGGATCGTGGAGTACATCTACGCCGGGGACGCCTACCAGGTGGTGCCCTCGCAGCGGTGGTCGGCCCCCGTGCCGGTGGAGGCGTTCTCGATCTACCGGGGATTGCGGGCGGTCAACCCCAGCCCGTACATGTACTTCCTTGATTTCGGGGACTTCGAGATCGCCGGGGCGAGCCCGGAGCCGCTGATCACGGTCTCGGGCCGGCGGGTGGCCACCCGGCCCATCGCCGGCACGCGTCCCCGCGGCGCCGACGCCGAGGAGGATCGCCAGCTGGCGGAGGACCTCCTGGCCGACCCCAAGGAGCGAGCCGAGCACGTGATGCTGGTCGACCTCGGGCGCAACGACCTGGGGCGGGTCTGCGAGTACGGCACGGTCGCGGTCGAGAGCTTCATGGCGGTCGAGAACTACAGCCACGTGATGCACATCGTCTCCAGCGTGGTGGGGACCCTGCGGGACGGCGTCGGCGCCCTGGACACCTTGCGCTCGGTGCTACCGGCCGGCACGCTGTCGGGCGCGCCCAAGGTCCGCGCCATGCAGATCATCGACGAGCTCGAGCCGGTCAAGCGCGGCGGCTACGGGGGCGCGATCGGCTGGGTCAGCTACAGCGGCGAGCTCGACACCTGCATTCACATCCGCACCGTGGTGATCAAGGACGGCGTCGCCCACGTCCAGGCCGGCGGCGGCACCGTCGCCGACGCCAAGCCCGACTACGAGTTCCGCGAGTCCGAGGCCAAGGCGCGGGCGGTGCTGCAGGCGATCGAATTGGCCGTCGCTCAGCCCGAATGGCCGTGAAAGTGGAATTGCCCAGAGGGCAATTCCATTGAGAGATCGCCCAGAGGGCGATCTCCCGGGCCGGCTGGCCCCGAAATTGGTCCACCGGTAGCTTTGCCATCGTGCGACTCCTCGTCCTCGACAACTACGACAGCTTCACCTACAACCTGGTGCAGTACGTCGGCGAGCTGGGGGCCGAGGTCGAGGTGGTGCGCAACGACCACGCCACCGTGGAGGATCTGCTGGTCCGCGGCTATGACCGGGTGATCGTCTCGCCCGGCCCCTGCACGCCGGATGAGGCCGGGATCTCGCTCGAGGCGGTGCGGCGGTTTCCGCTCGCCGGCATCCCCACGCTGGGCGTCTGCCTGGGCCACCAGGCGCTGGTGCAGGCGTGGGGTGGCAGGGTGATCACCCACGAGCCGGTCCACGGCAAGACGACTTCGATCGAGCATGACGGGCGGACCATCTTCCGGGGCCTGCCCGCGCCGCTGGAGGTCGGTCGCTACCACTCGCTGATCGCCGCGCCCCAGCTTCCCGACGTGCTCGAGCGCAGCGCGCATGCCGGCGCGGTGGTGATGGCCGTGCGCCATCGCGAGCTCCCCGCCGAGGGGGTCCAGTTCCACCCCGAGTCGATCCTCACCCAGCAGGGCCACGAGCTGCTGGCCAACTTCCTCGGGCCGGTCGCGTGAGCGTCTCCCGGGACCTGCTGACGCGCTCGATCGACGCCCTGGCCAGCGGCCGCGATCTCAGCCTCGAGCAGACCTCGGCGGTGCTGTCGGAGATCATGACCGGCAACGCTTCGGAGGTCCAGATCGCCGCCTTCCTGATCGCGCTGCGAACCAAGGGTGAGACCGTGGACGAGCTGGCCGGGCTCGCCAGCGCGATGCGAGCCCTCGCGGCGCCGGTCCGTGTCTCCCGGGAGGACCTGCTCGACACCGCCGGGACCGGCGGCGGCCGGCGCACCTTCAACGTCTCGACCACCGCGGCGCTGATCGCGGCCGGGGCGGGCTGCACCGTGGCCAAGCACGGCAACCGCTCGGCGACCGGCCTGTCGGGGTCAGCCGACGTGCTGGAGGCGCTGGGCGCCCGCATCGACCTCACCCCGGACGCCGTGGCCCGGTGCATCGACGAGGTCGGCTTCGGCTTCATGTTCGCTCCCGCCCACCATCAGGCGACCCGTTACGTGGTCTCGGTGCGCGGCAAGCTCGCGGTGCGGACGATCTTCAACTTCCTCGGTCCCCTCACCAACCCGGCCGGCGCCCGGCGGCAGCTGATCGGCGTCTCCGATCCCGCCTTTCTGGAGACCATGGCCGGCGCGCTGGCGCTGCTCGGCACCGAGCACGCCCTGCTGGTCTCCAGTGAGGACCAGCTCGACGAGCTCAGCATCTCGGCACCGACCCGGGTCGTGGAGGTGAGCTCCGAGGGCGTTCGCAGCTATGTCGTGACCCCGGAGGAGGTCTCGCTGCCGCGCGCCCCGGCCGAGGCGATCCCCGGCGGCGATCCGGCCGAGAACGCCGATACCGCCCGGCGCATCCTGGCCGGAGAGCCGGGCCCGGCGCGTGACCTGGCGGTGCTCAACGGCGGGGCGGCGATCTACGCCGGCGGGGGCGCGGGATCTCTCATCGACGGCGTTCGCGCCGCCGAGTCGGCGATTGACTCCGGGGCGGCGACGGCAGCGCTGGATCGGTTCGTGGACGCCACGCACCGGCTGGCCGTCGGGCCCGCGTGATGAACGCTCTGGAGACGATCGTCCGGCGGACCCGGACCGAGGTCGCGCAGCGCCGGCTCACCGCGCCCCTGCGCGAGCTCGAGCGCGCCGCCGCGGAGCGGACCGCGGCCGGGCCCCCGCGTCCGTTCGCGCCGGCGCTGCGGGCGCCGGGACTGTCGGTGATCGCCGAGCACAAGCGGCGCTCGCCGTCGGCCGGCCTGATCCGCGAAGGCGTCGCCCTGGAGGCGGTGGTGGGGGCCTACGAGCGCGCCGGCGCCGCGGCGCTTTCGATCCTCACCGAGGCGACGAGCTTCGGCGGGTCGCTGGACGACCTGCGGCGGGCTCGCGAGGCCTCGACGCTGCCGATCCTGCGCAAGGACTTCATCGTCGACGGCTACCAGGTGACCGAGGCGCTGGCCGCCGGCGCCGACGCGATTCTGCTGATCGTGGCGGCGCTGGACCCCGGCACGCTGGCCCGCCTGTACGCCCAGGCGGAGTCACTCGGCCTCGGGATCCTGGTGGAGGTGCACGACGGGCGTGAGCTGGCCGTGGCGATGGAGCTCGGCGCGCGCGTGCTCGGCATCAACAACCGTGACCTCACGACCCTTCAGGTCGACACCAACCGCACCCATCAGCTGTTGCCGCTGGTCGCGCCGGGGGTCACCGTGGTGTCCGAGTCGGGCTTCCGTGACCGGCCGGCCCTGGAGCGCCTGGCGGGCGCGGGAGTGGATGCCGTGCTGATCGGCGAGGCGCTGATGCGAGCGCCCGACATCGAGGCGGCGTGCCGGGACCTGGTGGGGCCGGTGCAGCTCCGGCGCTGACGCCGGTAAAGCCGTTTAGCTTCGGTTCAGCGGGCGGGGCAAACTCAGTCTCGTATGGCCAACGCCTTCCGCACGCACTTTGCCGCCTCGGTGGTGGGCGGCCTGGTCGTGGCGGGCGGCTTCCTGCTGTTCGGGGTCACCGATCGGCCGGCCACCCAGACCATCATCAATGAGGGCCCGGCGGCCTCGGTCACCGCCGCCGGCGGGTCCTCGGGCCCGACGCCCAACGCGATCTATCAGAACGACGCCCCCGGGGTGGTGTACGTCCGCGCGAAACCGATCGCAACCGTACAGAGCCCCTTCAGCATGCTCCATCACGACGAGAGCGCCACCTCGACCGGATCGGGCTTCCTGGTCGATCGGCGCGGGGACATCCTGACCGCCTACCACGTGGTCGCCGGCGCCGACCCCAGCGGCGGCGTCACGATCGGGTTCGAGGGCGGCCTGACCCGGTCGGCGAGCGTCGCCGGGGTCGACCGCGAGGCCGACCTGGCCGTGCTGAGGGTCGATCTGCACGGGATCCCCACCATCCGGCCGCTGCCGCTCGGGGATTCGACCACCGTTCGCGTCGGCGACCCGACGCTGGCGATCGGCAACCCGTTCGGGGCCGACCGCACGCTCAGCAGCGGGATCGTGTCGGCGCTGCAGCACCAGATCGAGGCATCGGACGGCTCGGTGGTGGACAACGTGATCCAGACCGATCAGCCGCTGAATCCGGGCAGCTCCGGCGGTCCACTGCTGGACGCCGACGGGCGCGTGATCGGGATCAACTCGCAGGTCGCCAGCACCGCCGCCGACGGGACGGCGATCTCGTTCGCGACGCCGATAAACACCGCCGATCCGGTCCTGTTTCGCGCCCGGCAGGGAGGCGCTGTGCCGTTGGCCTACATCGGTCTCACCGGCGTCGCGAGCCGCCGCGCATCGCGGCCGGGCGTCACGGTCACCCGCGCGACACCCCACGGTCCCGCGGCGAACGCCGGCCTGCGCGCCGGGGATTCGATCCAGAAGCTCGACGGGATCACCATCTCCAGCCTGAGCGAGCTGCAGACCCTGGTCATCGTGCGTACCCCGGGACAGACGGTCTCCTTGGAGATCCGGCGCCACGGCCGGCTGCAGGTGCTCGCGGTGCGGCTCGGGTCGCGGGCCAGCTCGGCCGTGACCGGGTAGCGGTCCCGCCGGCGGCCCGAGCCGGGCGGCGGCCCCGCGCGCCGCGGCCCGAACCGGGCGGCGGCCCCGCGCGCCGCGTTCGTACGATGTGTCCCATGGACTCATTCGTCCCCAAGATCAAGTTCTGCGGGATCACCGACCCCGGTGACGCCGAACTCGCCGTTGGCGCCGGGGCCTGGGCGCTGGGGATGGTCATGTGGCCGGGATCGCCGCGAAGGTGCCAATTGGATGTCGCCGCCGAGATCGCCGCCACCTACCGCCGCCGGGCCGAGATCGTCGGAGTGTTCGTCAACCCGACCCTGTCCGAGCTGGCCCGCCTCGCCGACGCGGTGGGCATGACGATGCTCCAGTTGCACGGAGACGAGGGACCGGTGTTCTGCGCCGAGGCGGCGCGCCGCACCGGTTGCCGCGTGATCAAGGCCGCGCGGGTCCGCAGCGGCGCCGATATTCAGTCCCTGGCCGCTTACCACACCGACTTTCACCTGCTCGACAGCCACGTCGCCGGCGTCCCCGGCGGCACCGGCGAGACCTTCGCCTGGGACCTCGCTCTGGCGCATGGCCGCCGCGTCCCGCTGATCCTGTCGGGCGGGCTGAACCCCGACAACGTCGCCGAGGCGGTGGCGGCGGTGGCGCCGTTCGCGGTCGACGTGGCCAGCGGGGTGGAGGCGAGCCCGGGACGCAAGGATCCCGAGAAGCTCGAGGCGTTTGCCGCCGCCGTGGCCGCCGGCGCGGCGGTCGGCGCCCCATGACCGTGCTCGAGCACCGTTTCGGGCCCTACGGCGGCCAGTACGTGCCCGAGACCCTGATGCCGGCCCTGGCCGAGCTCGAGCTGGCGTGGATCTCGGCCCGCGCCGACAGCGCCTTCGGCGACGAGCTCGACGCCCTGCTGCGCGACTACGTGGGCCGGCCCTCGCCGCTGTATCTGGCCTCCCGGCTGAGCGAGGCCGCCGGCCACCCCATCTACCTCAAGCGCGAGGACCTCAACCACACCGGCGCCCACAAGATCAACAACGCCATCGGTCAAGCCCTGCTGGCCAGGCGAATGGGCAAGCGCAGGATCATCGCGGAGACCGGCGCCGGCCAGCACGGCGTGGCCGCGGCGACGGCCTGCGCGCTGCTCGACCTCGAATGCGTCGTGTACATGGGGACCGAGGACATGCGCCGCCAGAAGCCCAACGTCGAACGAATGGGGCTGCTGGGCGCCCGCGTCGAGCCTGTCGAGGCCGGCGCCCGGACGCTCAAGGAGGCGGTCTCGGCGGCGATCCGCGACTGGGTGACCAACGTCGACACCAGCCACTACATCATCGGCTCGTGCGTGGGACCGGCACCGTACCCCGCCCTGGTGCGGGATCTGCAGCGCGTGATCGGCGACGAGGCGCGAGCCCAGCTGCTCGAGCGGGCGGGCCGCCTGCCCGATCGGGTGATCGCGTGCGTGGGCGGGGGCTCGAACTCGATCGGCATCTTCACCCCCTTCGTGGGGGACCCCTCGGTGCGGCTGATCGGGGTCGAGGCCGCGGGCGAGGGGATCGAGACCGGCCGGCACGGAGCCCCGCTGACCGTGGCCGGGCTGCCCGGTGTGCTGCACGGTGCGTTCTCGGCGATCATGCAGGACGAGGACGGTCAGATCCTGGAGGCCCATTCGATCTCGGCCGGCCTGGACTACCCCGGCACCGGTCCCGAGCACGCCTGGCTGCGCGATCAGGGCCGCGCGCGGTACGTGGCCGTCGACGATCGCCAGGCGCTCAGCGCGTTCGCGCTGACGGCGCGGCTGGAGGGGATCATCCCGGCGCTGGAGAGCTCGCACGCGCTGTCCTGGGCCCTGGCCGACGGTGACAGCGAGCTTGACCTCGTCTGCCTGTCGGGACGGGGAGACAAGGATCTCGCCGAGGCGCTCAGCCAGCTCGACGGATGATCGTGCCGAGCGGGGTCGAGCTGATCGCCGAGGCGTTCGCCCGCGCCCGGGCCGATGGACGCAGCGCCGCGCTGATGCCGTACCTGATGGGCGGCTACCCCGACCTCGCGACCTCGCGCGCGATCGGATTGGCCTACGCCGATGCCGGCGCCGATCTGGTCGAGCTCGGCGTGCCGTTCTCCGACCCGCTGGCCGACGGGCCGGTGATCCATCAGGCGGCGACGGTCGCCCTGCACGCCGGGGCGACCCTGCCGGCGGTGCTGGAGGTCGGCCGGGCGCTCGCGGAGCGCCTGCCGGTGATCCTGATGTGCTACGCCAATCTCATCTTCGCGCGCGGCATCGACCGCTTCACCGACGCGCTGGTGGCGGCCGGTGTCTGTGGCCTGATCGTCCCCGACCTCCCGCTGGAGGAGTCAGCTGAGACTTTCGAAGCCTGCGAACGCCGGGGCCTGGCGCTCGTCCCGCTGGTCGCTCCCACCACGCCCGAGGACCGTCTGGCCCGGATCGGCGCCACCGCGCGCGGGTTCCTGTACACGGTCTTGCTCACCGGGACGACCGGAGAGCGCGCCGCCACCGCCGACGGCCTGGCCGATGTGGTCCGGCGCGCCGCGGACCACACCGACGTTCCGGTCGCGGTCGGGTTCGGCATCGGCACCCCCGAGCAGGCGGCCGGCGCCGCCGCCGCGGGCGCCGACGGCGTGATCGTCGGCAGCCGGCTGGTGCGCGCCGCCGGCGAATCGCCGGATCCGGTCGCGGCGGTGTCCGAACTGGTGCATGGCTTCTCCGCGGCGCTGTCGACCCCCTCGCTGAGTTAGGATCCTCAGGCGATGGGACTGATCATCACCGCCACTATCGGCCTCTGTATCTGGATCGTGATCTGGTCGCTCAACGTGAGCGGTCTGGACGCGATCATGATCGCGATCGTCATGGTGCTGGTCGCCATCGGCGTCCGAAACCTGCTCCCGTACCTGCCTGGCCGGCGGGACTAGCTCGGCGGCACCGATGCGCGGGCCGGTCTTTCGGAGCCGTGCGGCTCTGGTCTGGGCGGGCCTGGCGCTGCTGGGGCTGGCCGGCTGCAGCAGCACCACCGCCGCCAACTCGTCGCTCACGGTCAGCGGCTCGACCCTGACCGTGTTCGCCAGCCAGCCGCCCGGGGGGTCCGGCCGACGGCGACCGACGTCCTCAACGCCGAGCAGCTGGCGCTGGTGCAGAACGGCGGCAAGGTCGGCAAGTTCGCCGTCAAGCTCGTCAAACTCGACGGACGCGAGCTGTCGGATAACGCCAGGACCGCGATCGAGCACCGCAGCGCGATCGCCTACCTGGGCGAGCTGCAGCCGGGGACCTCGCAGATCTCGGTCGAGATCACCAACCAGCAAGGGGTGTTGGAGGTCAGCCCGACCGATACCGCCGTGTACCTCACCCAGCCCACCCCCGTCGTGCCGGGCGCTCCGTCGGAGTACTACCCGGCGCGCTCCACCTACCACGAGACGTTCGCGCGCGTGGTATCGAACACCACCCATGAGGCCCACGCCCAGGTCCAGGAGATGAAGTCTCTGGGCGCGTCCAAGCTGTACGTGGCCACCGACGGCCAGGCGTATAGCGCCGCGATCGCGGTCGAGGTCGCTCAGGCCGCCCACGCCGCCGGCCTGCAGGTGTCCACCGGGGCGCCCACCGTCGCCGCCGTGCAGTCCTCCGGTGCCGACGCGTTCTTCTACGGGACCAGCCTCGATTCGCCGGGAGCGAGCAAGCGCTCGGCGGCGCTGCTCGACGGCGTCGCCGCGGCAGCGCCGAGCGTCAAGCTGTTCGCCCCCTCGGGCCTGTACCAGCCGTCATTCGTGTCGGCCCTCAGCGCGGCGACACAGAAGAACCTCTACGTGTCCTCGCCGGGCTTTCTGACCGGCAATCTGCCGCCCGCCGGAAGGCAGTTCGTATCCGCGTTCAGGACCGCCTACGGCCACGATCCCGCGCCGCAGGCGATCTTCGGCTACGAGGCGATGTCGTCTCTGCTCTACGTGCTCGGCCAAGCCGGCGCCAACGCCAACAGCCGGTCGCTGGTGGTGTCTGACTACCGCTCGCTCAAGGACCCGCCCAACTCGGCGATCGGCAACTTCTCCATCAGCGGCGGCGACCCGAGCATCGCGCCGTTCATCTTCGCCAGGGTTCAGGGGGGGCAGCTGACCCCGTTCAAGGCGGTCTCGGGCTAGACCGACCGGCTGCTGAGCGCCTGCGCGACGCGGGCGATCGCCGCGTAGGAGTCCTGGGTTAGCTGGCGCCAGGTGAAGCGCATCACCGCGAGACCCTTAGCCTGCAGGGTCGTGTCCTTGCGCCGGTCGTGCTCAAAGGCACGGCGCGTGGAGTGAAAGCGGAATCCGTCGATCTCCACGACCAGCCGCTGGGCCCGCCATAGGAAATCCACCTCATAGCCGTGGATTCGGGCGTTCACCTCCGGCTCGGGGAGCTGGGCGGCGCGGATCAGGCCCAGGAAGCGTTTCTCGGCCTCCGACCGGGTGAAGGCCGGATCGCGCTGGCGCTCGATCAGGGCGCGCAGGGCCGGCCGTCCGGTGCGCCCGTTCGCGCGCTCGACGATCTCTTCGACCTCGCCCACGGTGACGATCTTCGGCACCATCGCCTGGTCGAAGAGGAACTCCAGCTCCCGTTCGGTGAGATCCGCGGCGTAGTCGAGCAGCATCCGGGCCGGGGAGGTGACGGGAAGCCCGTAGCGGATTCTCACGTCGTTGGGCTCCAGGATCCTGGTCCGGTGCACGCGGACGCCTGGTGGCGAGGCTGTCGAGCTACCGGGCACCAGGACGTGGATCAGGTCATCGTCGGTGTCGACGCGCCTGAGCCCCCACAGGGCCGCGGCGGTGCCATGGCTGAGCACCGCGCCGTCGCGGACGGCCAGTAGCGCCGCGGTCTCCCGACCCAGCGGCACCGGGCCCGGGTGTCCGACCGCGAACACCGCGTAGGCCAGCGGGAACAGCCCGCCGCGCTTGACCAGCCGGTCGACGACCCCGTGGCTGATACCGGCGGCGCGTAGCTGACGTCGGGCGACCCGCCCCCGCTGGCGCGCCGCGATCATCGCGATCTTTCGGTCCCGCGGTCCGCTGACGCGCAGTTTCGCTGCCAATCCGAGCACTTTGACGAGGTGTGTCGGCTCCGGCCCACCCCCCGTGGTCCTGGCGACAACCCCCCGAGCAGACCGCGGATTGGCCGCAGATCGGTCCGGTTTTTCGGTCATCGCGGCTCACTGTGCCGCGCGCAGGCCGACGCCGGGCCCGTTCGCCCCGGCTTTTCACACCCCCGTCACGCCACCGTCGCCAAGGCGTGACAGACAGCTACCGGCCCGGCAGGATCCGCATCTCCTCGGTGTCGGCGAATCCCATCTGGGCGCCGGCCTCGGCGGTCCCGCTCTCGCGCGCCTCCTCGGCCACGGCGGCCGCGACGGCGCCGACCACCTCGCGGTTGAACACCGACGGGATGATGTAGTCGTCGCGCAGCTCGTCGCTGGACACGATGTCGGCGATGGCGCGGGCCGCGGCCGTCTTCATGGTCTCGGTGATCTCGGTGGCGCGGACGTCGAGGGCGCCACGGAAGATGCCGGGGAAGCAGAGCACGTTGTTGATCTGGTTCGGATAGTCCGAGCGGCCGGTGGCGAGGATCCGCACGTACGGCAGGGCATCCTCCGGCGAGACCTCCGGATTCGGATTGGCCATCGCGAACACGATCGGATCCGGGTTCATCTTCACCAGCGCCTCCGCCGGGATCACGCGGGCCCCGCTGAGGCCGATCAGCAGGTCAGCCCCCTCGATGACGTCGGCCGGCGTGCCACCGCGGCGCTCCAGATTGGTCCGCTGCGCCAGCCCGCGCTTGACGGATCCCATCGTCCCGTCGAGGTAGTCGGGGCGTCCGACGTGGACCGCGCCCCTCGAGTCGCAGCCGATGATGTGCCGAACCCCGGCTTCCAGGAGGATGTTCGCCACCGCGACGCCCGCGGCCCCCAGGCCGACGATCACGACTCGGATGTCGCCGATCTGCTGCCCGGTCAGGGTCAGCGCGTTGAGCAGCGCCGCCAGCACGACCACGGCAGTCCCGTGCTGGTCGTCGTGGAACACCGGGATATCGAGGTCGGCCTTGAGCCGGCTCTCGATCTCGAAGCAGCGCGGGGCCGAGATGTCCTCGAGGTTGATCCCGCCGAAGGCGGGGGAGATCGCCTTCACGGCGGCGACGATCTCATCGACATCGGTCGTGTCCAGGCACAGCGGGAAGGCGTCCACGCCGGCGAACTCCTTGAACAGCATCGCCTTGCCCTCCATCACCGGCATCGCCGCGCGCGGGCCGATGTCGCCGAGGCCGAGCACGGCGGTGCCATCGGAGACCACCGCCACCGTGTTGCGCTTGATCGTGTACTGAAATGCGCGGTCGGGGTCCTCGTGGATCGCGCTGCAGACGCGCGCCACGCCCGGCGTGTAGGCCATCGAGAGGTCGTCGCGGCTCTTCAGCGGGCTCTTGTTGTGCATCTCGATCTTGCCGCCGATGTGGAGCATGAAGGTCCGGTCGGTGGTGTCGAGCACGCGCGCACCGTCGACGGCATTGACGGCGTCGGTGAGGCGTGGCCAGTCGGCCGAGTCGCCGGTCTCGACCGTGATGTCGCGGACGGTGTGGGGACCGTCCACCTGCACCAGGTCGACCGCGCCGATGGTCCCGCCGGCTTCACCGATCGCGCTGGCGACCTTGCCGAGCATTCCCGGCAGGTGGTCGATCTCGACTCTGAGCGTGAGGCTGTATTGGGCGCTGGGCGTGGTGGCCATGTCCGGTCGCCATCTTATGCCCGCGCGCGCGGCCCGCGCGAACTGTGGTCCCCCGAGGCGGGAGATAGCCTGAATGTAATGGCGGATGAGCTCTTCTTGATCGACGGCAACAGCCTGGCCTACCGGGCGTTCTTCGCGCTGCCTGAATCCATCGCCACGTCGACGGGCGTGCCCACCAACGCGATCTTCGGGTTCGCGTCGATGCTGGTCAAGATCCTCACCGACTACGGGCCCAAGGCGACCGTGGTGGTGTGGGACGCCGGCTCTTCGGGGCGCAAGGAGGTCTACTCGGAGTACAAGGCGCAGCGCTCCAGCCGGCCCGATCTGCTGCGCGAGCAGTGGCCGCACCTGGAACCGCTGGTGGCCGCGTTCGGCTATCGCAACCTGAAGGTCGACGGCTTTGAGGCCGACGATGTGATCGCCTCGATCGCCGAGCGCGCCAAGAGCGGAGACGGTGGGCGGGGTCCGATTCGAGGTGATGGTCGTCACCGGCGATCGCGACGCCTACCAGCTGGTCGACGACAACGTCAAGATCATGACCACCTCGCGGGGGATCACCGACACGCGGGTCTACGACCGCCAGGGAGTGATCGATCGCTACGGCATCCCGCCTGAGCTGGTTCCCGACTTCATCGGCCTCAAGGGCGACACCAGCGACAACATTCCCGGCGTGCCCGGTATCGGCGACAAGACCGCCGCCGACCTGCTGCAGCGCTTCGGCTCACTGGAGCAGGTGCTGGAGCACGTCGATGACATCAGCGGGGCCAAGCGCAAGCAGAACCTCACCGAGCACGCCGAGGCCGCCCGCATCTCCAAGCAGCTGGCCACGGCCCAGCGCGAGATCCCGCTCGACCTCGACGTGGCCGAGTTCGTGTCGGCGCCGCCGGACCGGTCCCGGCTACGCGAGGTGTTCCGCGAGTTCGAGCTGCGCGAACCGCTGCGCCGGCTCGAGGAGGCGCTCGGCTCGCCCGACGCCGCCGCGCCCGCTCCCGTCACCGAGCAGGCTCTGACCGCCCGCGTCCGTCACGGCTCGCTGGCCGACCTGGCGCGGATCCCCGCCGACGCCGAGGTGGCCGTGGCGGTGCGACCGCCCGAGACCCCGGAGGGTGCGCTGTTCGGCGAGAACCCGGAATGGCGCTTCGGCGTCTACGTCGACGCCCAGGGAGAGGTGGTGGTGGGGACGTGCGCGCGACCGGAGGAGCTGGTCGCCGCGATCGGGACGCGCCCCGCGATCGCCCACGACGCCAAGGCGCTGGGCGAGGTGCCCGCGACGCTGGCTCACGACACCGAGGTGGCGGCCTATCTGCTGGAGCCGGCCCGCCGCGCCTACCCGTTCCGCGAGCTGTGCGAGGAGCGCGGGCTGGCCACCGGGATCGAGGACGAGGCGGGATCCGACGCCCGGCTGGTGCACGCGCTGGCGGCGTGGCAGCGCGAGGAGATCCGCGGGCGCGGGCTCACCGACCTGCTGCAGGAGGTCGAGCTGCCCATCGTCCGCATCCTGCGTGAGATGGAGCAGATCGGCGTCAAGCTCGACACCGTGGGACTGGCCGAGATCTCCCAGCGCGTGAAGATCGAGGCGGACGAGCTGGAGCGCGAGATCTACGAGCTGGCCGGCGAGGAGTTCACGCTCGGCTCGCCGCGCCAGCTCGAGGAGATCCTGTTCGGCAAGCTCGAGCTGTCGCGCAAGCGCCGCGGCAAGACCGGCTACTCCACCGACGCCCGCGTGCTGCAGGCGATCCGCGCCGAGCACGAGATCATCCCCAAGATCGAGCGCTGGCGGGAGCTGACCAAGCTCGCGCAGACCTACCTGGATGCGCTGCCGCTGGTGGTCGACCGCGCAGACCGCCTCCACACAACGTTCAACCAGACCGCAGCCAGCACCGGTCGGCTCTCCTCCAACAACCCCAATCTTCAAAATATTCCGATCCGCACCCCGCTGGGGCGTGAGATCAGGGCGTGCTTCATCGCCGAGCCCGGCCACCTGCTGGTGTCGGCCGACTACTCACAGGTCGAGCTGCGGCTGCTGGCCCACATCGCCGGCGAGGACGTGCTCAAGGAGATCTTCCGCCGCGGCGAGGACGTTCACACCGCCACGGCGTGCCGCGTGTTCGCGGTGACTCCGGACGAGATCGATCCGGGGATGCGGTCCAAGGCGAAGATGATCAACTACGGCATCGTCTACGGACTGTCGGCCTACGGGATGGCGGACCGGCTCGACATTCCGCAGTCCGAGGCCGACGACTTCATCCAGCGCTACCTGGCCGGCTTTCCGGCGGTGGGCCGGTTCATCGAGCAGACGATCGAACAGGGCACCGAGCACGGCTACGTCTCGACCCTGTTCGGCCGCCGCCGTCAGGTGCCGGAGCTGCGCGCCCGCCGCTGGGACCTGCGCAAGCAGGGCGAGCGGTTCGCGGTCAACATGGTGATCCAGGGCACGGCGGCGGACATCATGAAGGTGGCCATGGTCCGCTGCGACGCCGCTCTCGCCGAGGCCGGGCTGCGCTCTCGCCTGGTGCTCCAGATCCACGACGAGCTGCTGTTCGAAGGCCCCGCCGAGGAGGCCGAGGAGGTGCGGCGGATCGCGGTCCGGGAGATGGCCGGCGCCTACGAGCTCGATCCGCCGCTGGCGGTCGAGGCCGGCATCGGATCGGACTGGCTGTCGGCGAAGTGACGCCTCCCCGCCGCCGGCGCGGCGGAGAGGCACCAGACCGAACTAACTGAGCTGGAAGATGAAGTCGTACTCCTTGCCGCCGTTGCGGGAGACGGAGCTTCATCTGCCCGCGGGCGGTGCGGTACGCGCCGGTGCCGCCGGTGATCGAGAGGGTGCTGTTGCGGGTGTCGTAGAAGGGGCCCTGGACGGTGATCTGGCCGTGCTTGAGGAACGTGGTCCACAGGCACTCCCACATTCCGAGCGCGGGATCGAGCCGGGTGCAGAAGCCCTCGTCGTGGCCGAGGCGCTTCTTGTTGGCGACATTGAAGACGGGATTGTTGAAGGTCAGGATGTTGCCCTTCGCGTCGTTGCCGCCGACGCCCGGGTTCTCCGTGTCGGTGATCGCGTGCTCGATCACGTGAACCGTTCCGACGGGGGCCGCACTGGCGTAGCCGGCTCCAACGGCGGCGAGCAGGCTCGCTGTCACCCCGGTCACGGCCAGCGCCCTCAGGCGCCGCCATCCCTTCCCATATGGCATGCGTTGCGACAAGTCTGCCTCCTCGTGGTGGACTACGGACGGCGGCGATCGTACGCCGCCCGGTACCCGGCGTCCAGCTGGGACCTAGGCAGCGCGCGCGGCCGCAAGCGCGGGTGCGCCGCCGGCCGAGACAAACTCGGGATGGGCGATGTTCAGATAGTGGTTGAAGGACCAGTCGACGAAGCGCTTGGTGCCCATCGCGCCGAGGGCGGGCGCGAGCGCTCGCGGGGCGATCCGCGGCACCAGCCGCTGCACCCGCAGCAGCCAGCGAAACGCCAGCGCGTGGCTGGCCGAGAACTGGTGGTAGCGCGCCAGCGCCCGCTCGCGCGTCTGCTCGCCGGCGATCACGCGACGCAGCTCGCGGCCGCAGTCCAGTCCGAAGTACAGCGCGGTGCGAATGCCCTCCGCCGTCAAGGGCAGGCAGTGCCCGGCCGAGTCGCCGACGAAGAACACGCCGTCCTCGGTCGCCGGACGCAGCGCATGCGGGATCCAATTGCCCTGATAGCCCACCGCGTCGGCGCCGAGGTCCTCGGCCAGCCGAACCGTGGGCTCACGCACGTGAAAGCGCGGGTCAAACGATCCGACCCCGACCCGTACCTCGTCGCCGGCCGGAAAGCTCCACCCGTAGCCGGCGGGGACGTAGCCGCGGTCGATCCAGATCTCGAGGTCGGTTCCGGACCCTGGCGGGTGCACCTCGAGACCGCGCGAGAGCAACGCGTCGGGTGGCTGGACGTTCTCGCCGCGCCCCAGCACGCGCCGCCAGCCCAGCGCGTCGACGATCAGGGGCGCGCGGATCTCGCCGCGGTCGGTGAGCACCGCGCCGGCGGATCGGCCGTGCACCTTGGCGGTCTCGAAGGTGAAGTCGCCCTGGTCGGCCAGCGCCGCGCACAGGGTGCGGTAGTCAAAGGTCGAGAACGTCCACGGAAGGTCGTACCGGGCCGTGGTGTGGGGGGTGTGGATGACCAGCTCGCCGAACGTCTGCCGCTGGGCCTCCTGGAGTCCGAGCGCGGTCAGCCAGCTGGTGGGAATCCCGCACGCCGAGGTCTGGCGCTCGCCGATCTCGTAGCGGTCGACGATCATGACGTCGGCGCCGCTGGCCGCCAGCTCGCGCGCCACCGCCAGGCCTCCGAAGCTGGCGCCGCAGATCAGTACGTCGCAGTCGCGCTGCAGCGGGGTGCGCTGCGCTCCGCGCTTGGTGGCTCGCTGTGGCACGGGGGCCGATGATACGTAGGCGGGGCCGCGCCACGGTCGGCACCTGAGGCACAGGGCGGCTATCCTCCGGTAACTCATGTCCTCAACTTCAACTTTGATACCTGCCACCGATCAACCGAATGCGAAGATCGTCGAAGGCTCTGACGGCCTGCTGCTCGAGATCGATGGTCGGATCGTCCCCAACTACGACGCCACCCTGCACCCGTTCGCGGAGGGTGATGTCGTCACCGGCCACGTCGTCCGGATCGACAACGACGAAGTGCTCGTCGACATCGGCTACAAGTCCGAAGGGGTTATCCCCGCCAGCGAGCTGTCCATCCGCAAGTCGGTTGATCCCGGCGATGAGGTCGAGCTCGGCGAAGAGGTCGACGCGCTGGTGCTCACCAAGGAGGACCAGGACGGCCGCCTGATCCTGTCCAAGAAGCGCGCCCGCTTCGAGAAGGCGTGGCGGCGCATAGAGGCGGCCGCGGAGTCCGGCGAGCCGGTCGAAGGGGCGGTGATAGAGGTCGTCAAGGGCGGTCTGATCATCGACCTCGGTGTGCGCGGCTTCCTGCCCGCGTCGCTGGTCGACATCCGCCGCGTGCCGAACCTCGACGAGTACATGGGGCAGACGATCGAGTGCAAGGTGATCGAGCTCAACCGCTCGCGCAACAACGTCGTCCTGTCCCGTCGTGCGGTGCTGGAGGAGCAGCGCAAGGAGGACCGCGAGCGGATCCTGGACCGGCTGCAGCCCGGTCAGGTCGTCGAGGGCACGATCTCCAACATCGTCGACTTCGGGGCCTTCGTGGACCTCGACGGGATCGACGGTCTGATCCACATATCCGAGCTGTCGTGGTCGCACGTCAACCACCCGTCGGAGATCCTCACCATCGGCTCCACGGTCAGCGTCAAGGTGCTCGACATCGATCGTCAGCGTCAGCGGATCTCGCTGGGGCTCAAGCAGACCCAAGAGGATCCCTGGCAGCGGGTCGTCGACACCTACAACATCGGCGACGAGCTCGAGGGCAACGTCACCAAGGTCGTCACCTTCGGGGCATTCGTCGAGATCCTGGACGGGGTCGAGGGCCTGGTCCACATCTCCGAGCTCGCCCAGCACCACGTCGACAACCCGCGCGAGATCATCCAGCCGGGCGACCCCGTGCGCGTCAAGATCCTGGAGATCGACTCCGAGCGTCGGCGACTCTCGCTGTCGATCAAGCGAGTCGAGGGTCAGGTTCTGCCGGTCCGGCCGATCGAGCCGCCGGTCGAGGGCGACGGCTCGGATCTGGACAACGTTCCCGAGCTCGGACTGTCGGAGGACGTGTTCGCCGGCAGCGAGGGCGAGGTGGCGGTCGAAGCGGAGCCGATCCCGCAGGAGCCTGAGATGCTCACCACGGCTCCCGCGGAGTCAGTGCCGGCGCCGGTCGAGACCGATGCCGCTGACGCGCCGACGGCGCCCGCTCCGCGCCGATGAGGTCGAGAGCCGAGGCCGCTGAGGCCGGAGCCCGCGGCCGAGGAATCCGAGCCGGTGGCGGAGGTGGCCACGGAGCCCGAGCCGGTGGCCGAGGAGTCCGAGCCGGTGGCCGAGGTGGCCGAGCCGGTGGCCGAGGTGGCCGAGCCGGCGGCCGAGGGAGTCCGAGCCGGCGGCCGAGCCCGATCCATCGTCGGAGACCGCGCATCACTCTGCGACCGCCAACGGCGCGGACACCGCCCGGGCGGCGGACCCCGAGCAGCAGCCCGACGCGCCTCCTGCCTGAGGGCAGCCCCAAGCCCGCGCCGGGCGTGATCCCGTTCATCGGGCTCACGGGCGGCATCGGCGCCGGCAAGTCGGCGGCGCTCGACGCGCTCGAGCGGCTGGGTGCCCGCGGCCTGTCGACCGACAGGGTTGTACACGAGCTCTACGAATCACCTGACATGCGCGATGCGGTGGTCGACCGGTTCGGGTCCGAGGTGCTCAGCGGCGGGACGATCGATCGGGCCGCGCTGGCCCGGCGGGCGTTCGCCAGCGACGAGGACCGGGCCTGGCTGGAGCAGCTGCTGTGGCCGCGGGTGGGCGCTCGCATGGTGGCCTGGCGTCAGTCGCTGGAGCGTTGCGCGCCGGCGCCGCGGGCGGCCGTGGTCGAGGTTCCGCTGCTGTTCGAGTCGGGGATGGACCACGGCTTCGATGCCACGATCGCGGTGATCGCCGACGAGACGATCAGAGGCGAGCGCGCCTCCGCCCGCGGTCATCAGGCCCTGGCGCAACGCTCGGCGCGGCAGCTGACGCAGGAGGAAAAGTCGCAGCGTGCGACCTTCACGGTGGTCAACGACGGCAGTCTGAGCGAACTCGAATCCAAGCTGTCGGCAATCCTTGACATGCTGGAGCGATGAGCCCTTCGAGCGCCACCGCCACGCGGCGCGATCACCGTCGTCGTCCGCCCCTGGCCCGGCGCCGGGCCGCCCGGCGCCGTCGGTCGCTGCTGCTCATGGCCGGCGTGACGGTGGCGGTGCTGGGGGTGGTGTTCGCGTTGCCGCTCGCGCGCAAGGCCGTCAACAATCTGGGCCTGCCGCTGCAGTACCAGGACGTGATCCGCCAGCAGGCGGCCCAGAAGCACCTCGACCCGGCTCTGGTGGCGGCGGTCATCTACGCCGAGACGAAGTTCGACTCGCGCACGTCGTCGGCGGGGGCCGAGGGGCTGATGCAGATCCTGCCCCAGACCGCCGAGTACCTGGCCCACCGTTCCGGCGCGACGACGTTCACCACGGCGGACCTGAGCACACCGCGGGTCAACATCGCCTACGGGAGCTACTACCTGCGCTATCTGATGGACCAGTACCACGGCAGCACCGTGCTCGCGCTGGCGGCCTACAACGGCGGCGAGGCCAACGTCGATTCGTGGGTCGCGAACGCCCACCGCCACGGTGACCGCTTCAGGATCTCCGATATCCCGTTTCCGGAGACCCGCGCCTACGTAGTTCGGGTTCTGCAGGCCCGCAAGGACTACCGTCGCACCTACGCCAGCCAGCTCGGCTACAGCTAGACACCGTTCGGCGCGGAACGCAGGAGCGGCGCCGGGCGGCTCGCTAGCCTCAATAGGACCATGCCGAAGTTCGAACTAGACGCCACTTATCGTCCCGCCGCCGACCAGCCGGCGGCGATCGAGGCGCTGGCGCAGGGTATCGCGGCGGGAGAGCGCTACCAGACGCTGCTCGGCGCCACCGGGACCGGCAAGACCATGACGATGGCGTCGACGATGGAGGCGATCCAGAAGCCGTCGCTGGTGATCGCCCACAACAAGACCCTCGCCGCCCAGCTGTGCAACGAGTTCCGAACCTATTTCCCGCGCAACGCGGTCGAGTACTTCGTCTCCTACTACGACTACTACCAGCCCGAGGCCTACGTCCCGAGCAAGGACCTCTACATCGAGAAGGACTCGGCCATCAACCAGGAGATCGACCGTCTGCGCCACGCCGCGACCGCGGCGCTGTTCGCCCGCCGCGATGTGGTGATCATCGCCAGCGTGTCGTGCATCTTCGGCCTCGGCTCGCCCGAGACCTACGACGAGAACCTCCAGACGCTCAACAAGGGCGAGATGATCGACCGTGATCGGTTGCTGCGCAAGCTGGTCTCGATCCAGTACACCCGCAACGACACGGCGCTGGCCCGCGGCACCTTCCGCGTGCGCGGCGAGACGCTGGAGATCTGGCCCGCCTACGCCGAGACGGCGTTTCGGATCGTCCTGTTCGGCGACGAGGTGGAGCACCTGCAGCACTTCGACGCGGTCACCGGCGAGGTGATCGAAGACGACCTCGAGCACGTGGGGATCTGGCCGGCCTCGCATTACAACGTGCGGGAGGGCATGATCGACGACGCCGTGGCCGAGATCGGCCGTGAGCTCAACGAGCGCTGCATCGAGCTCGAGCAGCAGGGCAAGCTGCTGGAGTCCCACCGCCTTCGCCAGCGCACCCAGTACGACATGGAGATGCTCCGTGAGCTGGGGTTCTGCTCGGGCATCGAGAACTACTCCCGGATCCTGGACGGGCGCAATCCGGGGGACCGGCCGTACTGCCTGCTGGACTACTTCCCCGACGATTTCGTCTGCTTCATCGACGAGTCCCACCAGACCGTGCCCCAGATCGGCGGCATGTACGAAGGCGACCGCTCGCGCAAGCAGACGCTCGTCGATTACGGCTTCAGGCTGCCCAGCGCGATGGACAACCGGCCCCAGACCTTCCAGGAGTTCCTCTCGATCACCCCGCAGATGGTGTTCGTGTCCGCCACCCCCGGCGAGTACGAGCGCAGCCACTCCAACCGGATCGTGGAGCAGATCGTGCGGCCGACGGGGATCATCGATCCTGATGTCGAGGTCCGCGAGACCCGCAACCAGATCGACGATCTGATGAACGAGATCCGGGCCCGGACCGAGCGCGACGAGCGCACGCTGGTGACCACGCTGACCAAGAAGATGTCCGAGGATCTGACCGACTACCTGCTCGAGATGGGCTTCCGGGTGCGCTACCTGCACTCCGAGATCGACACGCTGGAGCGGATTCAGATCATCCGGGAGCTGCGCCTGGGCGAGTACGACGTGCTCGTCGGGGTCAACCTCCTGCGCGAGGGGCTCGACCTGCCCGAGGTGTCGCTGGTGGCGATCCTCGATGCCGACAAGGAGGGCTTCCTGCGCGGCGAGACCTCCCTGATCCAGACGATCGGGCGAGCGGCCCGCAACGTCCAGGGCAAGGTCCTGATGTACGCCGACAAGGAGACCGCGGCGATGCGGGCGGCGATCGGCGAGACCGACCGGCGGCGCGAGATCCAGGTCGCCTACAACGAGGAACACGGCATCACGCCCGAGACGATCGTGAAGGGCATCTCCGACATCGCCGAGTTCCTGCAATCCGACTCCAAGGTGCCCCGTTCGCGCCGCCGCCGTCGACAGGGACGCGAACGCGATGCCGCCGGCCGAGATCGAGCGCACGATTGTCGAGCTGGAGGAGGAGATGCTCGCCGCCGCCGAGGAGCTGCGGTTCGAGTATGCGGCCAAGCTGCGCGACGAGATCCGCGACCTGAAGCGCGAGCTCGATCAGGCTATTGCCGAAGGTCGCGCTCCGGTTTCCTGATCCGCCGCAGGGCAAACCGCACGCTCCGGTTTCTTGAGCGCTCGGTAACCACACGCGTGCGATCCGGCTTGCTTTCAGCTAGGCTGCGCCTGCTCCTGACAGATTTATAACGGAGGTACCTCGCGTGGCGCTGGACAGGCAGAGCATCGAGAAGAAGGACTTCCCAGTCGGGCGGCGGGGCTATGACCCGGAGGCCGTAGACGCCCATCTCGCCACGCTCGCCGACGAGATCGCTGACTACAAGCGGTCCGCCCGGCGTCGTAGCGACACCCTGGCGTCATCGGCCAGTGACCAGGTCCGGGCGATCGTTGAAGCGGCCGAGAACAGCGCCGCCAACATCCAGCGCGAGGCCGAGAGCGAGGCCCGCGAGATCCGTGACGAGGCCAACAGCGAGGCGCAGGCCACGCGCGAGCAGGCGGCCGAGCAGGCGCAGGAATACGTCGGCCGGGTCTCGGAGGCGACCAGCAGCATGCTGCAGCGGCTCGACGCGATGGAGGGCGAGCTGAGCGCGCTGATCGAGTCGCTGCGCACCGGCGGCAACCGCCTCACGGCCGATCTCCAGCTGCTGGAGAACAACCTGGCCGGAGTCGGCGAGGCGGTCGTGCCCCGACCCCGGTTCGAGCCTGAACCCGACCCCGAGCCGGAACTGGCGGAAGCGGAGCCGGAGGCGGTGCTCGAGATCGTGGAGGAAGACGTGGTCATCGTCGAAGCGCTTCCGGATGACCTCGGGGAGGAGCCCACCGAGGTGCAGGCGACCGCCAACGGGCCGGCGGCCCAGGCCGAGACGGGGGACGACGCCGAGGGCGCTCGTCTGATCGCCCTCAACATGGCGCTCAATGGGACGCCCCGCGAGGAGACGGCCCGCTACCTGTCGGAGAACTTCACGCTGTCAGATCGTGACGGCCTGCTGGACGAGGTCTACGCCAGCGTCGAGGGCTGATCGGCTGATCCCTTCGGGATCAGCTGGCGAGTTCGCCCCGGGGGGGCGAACTCGGGGCTGAAGTCGGGCCCCGCCCTCCCTCAGGGCCGCAGGCGGCGTCGCCCGCGGCGGTCGTCGCGCTCGAGACGGCGCTGATCCCGGTCCAGGCGGCGCTCGCGCCGGCTGTCGAGCTGATGCTCGACGGCGTCGAGATCCGGCGCCGGCCCGAACAGCGCCCACGCGTTGCGCGCCAGGCTCATGACGACGATGATCAGGATCCATACCGGCCAGAACTGACCGGTCGCGCCGGATACGAGCCAGATCAAGGTGCAGACCACGAACAGCGAGGCGGAGCCGCCGGTCTCCTGGATCATCCGGCGGGTCAGCTGCGAGCGCCGGGCCGCGTGCGACAGAGCGCGCTGCGCGTCCGTCTCGGGGAGGTCGCGTCGCAGCGTGTCGAGCTCGCCGGTGGTGCGGGCGGCGTACACGGACTGGAGCCGGTCCTCGAACTCCTCGGTGCTGAGCCGCCCCGCCACGGTGTGCTCGTTGAGCTCGGAGATCAGGCGCTCGCGGTCGGCGTCGGAGGCACGGACGCCATCGGTCCGGGACTCCGTTCGGGGCGGTTCCTCGCTCATTGCGACAAACTCTAGGGGAGCGGGCGGCAGAGCGGACGGGAACGTCTGTTCGCTGCACTAAACTCGAATAGCGATGGATCAAATCGTCGTCTCGGGCGCCCGGGAGCACAATCTCAAGGACGTAACGGTCGCGATCCCGAGGCATTCGCTGACCGTCATCACCGGTCTTTCGGGGTCCGGCAAGTCGTCGTTGGCGTTCGACACGATCTACGCCGAGGGCCAGCGCCGGTACGTCGAGTCGCTGTCCGCCTATGCGCGTCAGTTCCTGGGGCAGATGGACAAGCCCGACGTCGATTCGATCGAGGGCCTGTCCCCGGCGATCTCGATCGACCAGAAGACGACCTCACGCAATCCACGCTCGACGGTCGGAACGGTCACCGAGATCTACGACTACCTGCGCCTGCTGTGGTCGCGGGTCGGGCACCCCCATTGCCACATCTGCGGCCGGCTGATCAGCGGGCAGTCGGCCGAGCAGATCATCGATCAGGTCATGGAGCTGACCGAGGGCGTCCGCTTCATGGTCCTGGCGCCGATCGTACGAGGCCGTAAGGGCGAGTACGGCAAGCAGTTCGAGGAGCTGCGGGCCGAGGGGTTCGGCCGCGTCAAGGTCGACGGCGAGCTGCGGCGGCTGGACGAGCCGATCGTCCTCGACAAGAAGTACAAGCACGACATCGCGGTGGTGGTCGACCGCCTGGTGATGAAGGGCGAGCTGCGCAAGCGGCTGGCGGACTCGATCGAGACCGCGGTGGCGCTGGCCGACGGGCTGGTGGAGATCGAGCTGGTCGACGAGGATCGCGTCCTCACCTTCTCGGAGCGGTTCGCGTGCCCGGTTCACGGGCCCAGCCTGGTCGAGCTCGAGCCGCGGATCTTCTCGTTCAACTCGCCTCACGGCGCCTGCCCGCGCTGCACCGGGCTCGGTTCCCAGATGGAGATCGATCCTGACCTGGTGGTCCCCGATCCGACGCTGTCGATCGGCGAGGGGGCGATCGCGCCGTGGGCGGTGAGCGCGTCGGACTACTACGACCAGCTGACGCAGGCGATCGCCGAGCGGTACGACGTCGACCTGGAGACCGCGTGGCAGGACCTGCCCGAGCAGGCGCAGGAGTTCTTCCTGTACGGCACCGGCGGCGAGCGCGTCCAGGTGTCCTACCGGAACCGGTTCGGGCGTCGCCGCTCCTACGCCACGAGGTTCGAGGGGATCATCCCCAACCTCGAGCGGCGCTACCGGGAGACCGACTCTGACTTCTCGCGCGAGAAGATCGAGGAGTACATGACCCTGCGGCCCTGCCCGGAGTGCAAGGGCGCCAGGCTGCGCCCCGAGTCCCGGGCGGTGCTGGTGGCGGGGACGGCGATCCATGAGTTCACCGGGCTGTCGGCCCAGCGGGCGCTGGCCTGGGTGCGAGAGCTCGAGCTCGACGAGCACGACCGGCGGATCGCGCGCCTGGTGCTGCGGGAGATCGAGGAGCGGCTGGAGTTCCTGGACAACGTCGGCGTCGGCTACCTGTCGATGGAGCGAGCCGCCGCGACCCTGTCGGGCGGCGAAGCGCAGCGCATCCGGCTCGCCACCCAGATCGGCTCATCGCTGGTGGGAGTGCTGTACATCCTCGACGAGCCTTCGATCGGCCTTCACCAGCGCGACAACGAGAGGCTGATCGGGACGCTCGAGCGGCTGCGGGACCTCGGCAACACCGTGCTCGTCGTCGAGCACGACGAGGGCACGATGCGGGCCGCCGATCACCTTGTCGACATGGGTCCCGGGGCGGGCGAGCACGGCGGCTACGTGGTGGCCCAGGGCACGGCGGAGGAGGTGACCCAGGTCGCGGACTCGCTCACGGGCCAGTTCCTGGCCGGGACCCGGGTGATCGAGATCCCCGAGCGCCGCCGCAAGCCGGCGGGCTACATCGCCATCGAGGGCGCCTCGCAGCACAACCTGAAGAACATCGACGTCAAGGTCCCGCTCGGGGTGCTGTCCTGCGTGACCGGCGTGTCGGGATCCGGGAAATCGACGCTGGTCAACGAAGTGCTGCTCAAGGCGGTGTCCAACCACCTGAATCGGGGCCGGTCAGCCTCTGCCCGCGGAGCCGGTAGCCGACGCGCGGGGGTGCACCGCCGGATCACCGGCCTGGACCAGCTCGACAAGATCATCTCGGTCGACCAGTCGCCGATCGGTCGTACGCCGCGCTCCAACCCCGCCACCTACATCGGGCTGTTCGATCAGATCCGCGACCTGTTCTCCCGTACCCAGGAGGCCCGGGCGCGCGGCTACAAGCCGGGGCGCTTCTCGTTCAACGTCAAGGGCGGGCGCTGCGAGGTGTGCCGCGGCGACGGACAGATCAAGATCGAGATGCACTTCCTGCCCGACGTGTATGTGCCCTGCGAGCAGTGTCACGGCAAGCGCTACAACCGGGAGACGCTGGAGGTGCGGTTCAAGGGCAAGACGATCGCCGATGTGCTGGAGATGCCGATCGAGGAGGCGCTCGAGTTCTTCGCCCACATCCCCAAGATCCGCCGCCGGGTGGAGGCGCTCTTCGACGTGGGGCTGGGCTACATGCGACTCGGTCAGCCCGCCACCACGCTCTCCGGCGGTGAGGCGCAGCGGGTCAAGCTGGCGGCTGAGCTCAGCAAGGTGGCCACCGGCCGGACCATGTACATCCTCGACGAGCCGACCACGGGGCTGCACTTCGCCGACATCCAGCGGCTGCTCGAGGTCCTGCAGCGGCTGGTGGACGCCGGTAACTCGGTCGTGGTGATCGAGCACAACCTCGACGTGATCAAGGTGTCTGACTGGCTGATCGACCTCGGACCCGAAGGCGGGGACGAAGGCGGCCAGGTGATCGCCGTCGGTACGCCAGAGGACATCGCGGCCGAGCCCCGCTCGTACACCGGCCAGTTCCTGGCCCCGCTGCTGCCGGTGCGGGCCAAGCGCACCCGGAAGGCGCCGAGCCGCACCGGCGCCCGGGGGGCGAAGGCTCCGGCCGGGAACGGCACCGCGGCGAAGAACGGCACCGCCGGCGAAGAACGGCACCGCGGCCGAAGAACGGCGACCGCGGCGGCGAAGAACGGCACGCGGGCGAAGAGCGGCGCCGCGGCCAAGCCGCGCCGCCGGGCGACGACCACCGCCCGCTGAGCCTGGCGTCCACCGCGTGAGGTCCTCCTGAGCGACATCGACACGGTCGATCTGGCGCGGCTGAGGCTGTGGGCGCAGAAGTGGCGCTGGTACGAGCAGAATTCACTGCCCTGGAACCGGGCCCGGATTCATTGGGAGATCATGCGCCGGCGCGCCTTCGTGCGCTGGCCGGTGCACGGCAACGTGCTGGAGGCGCTACGCGAGGGGCGACTGGAGATCGGCGCCCACGCGCTGCTGGAGCCGGGCGTGTGGCTCACGGCCCCGGGGGCGGCGCGGATCCGGATCGGGACCGGATCGTTCCTGAACCTGGGCGTGATGGTGGCCGCGCTGGAGCTGGTGGAGATCGGCGATCACTGCATGTTCGCCAACGGGTGCTTCATCACCGATGGCTCTCACCGCTTCGACGATCCCGTCCGGCCGGTGCCGTGGCAGGGGTTCACGAGCAAGGGCCCGACCCGAGTCGGCGACAACGTCTGGTGCGGCGCCAACGTGGTCATCACCGGTGGCGTGACGATCGGCGAGCGGTGCGTGATCGGTGCCAACTCGGTCGTCACCGGCGATCTTCCGGCCTTCTCGATCGCGGCCGGAGCACCCGCGCGGGTGCTCCGGCGGATCGTCTATACGTGAGCTCGTGTGGGTCTAGCCGCAGCCAGACACCGTGAAGCGGGCGATCGACAGCGACGTGGGACTGCCGTTCTGCGCCGTGAACCTCCCGAACGCGCCGCCGGACGGTGTGGCGCAGTTGGTGGCGTAGACGGCGACCGGGCCGCCGTTCAGGCTCACCTTCAGATCGGTGAGCGGGATGTCAGGCACATTGGAGAACGTCGTCGTCCCGGTCGCCAGGTTGGCAGCGCCGTTGAGCGTCAGCGCGAACGGGGCCGGGAAGGTGATCGTGACCGCGATGCCGGCTCCGGTGGCGGTCAGGTAGTCCTTGCCGATCAGCGTGCCGGGGATATAGGGCCGAGGTTGCGCTGGCCGATCCGATCGTCTTGCACTTCGCCAGCACCGGCGTGGTGCAGAGGACGTGGCCGCTGAGCACCGCGGCGAGGTTCGGCTGCAGCACGGCGGGGGGCAGCGTCAGCGCCACGGTCCGGCTGGTCGCCTGGTCGGGCGTCTGGGTGACGTCGGTGACGACCTGAACCCCACTGTCGGTCTTGTCCTTGACAGCGCTGACCCCGAGGATCGGCCGGTAGGGGATGGTCGAGCAGCCCGTCACCCGGACCGGAGCGCTGGCCGTCTGGATGCTGGCGTCGTTATATGAGTCGCCGCTGACCGCCAAGCGTGCCGGCGTCGACGGACAGGTAGCCGGGAGCCGGAGTCCGGCGAGGGTGGTGTTGATGTTGTCGACCGAGATGGGCACGGAGACGCCGAGCGCCACCGGGAACTTGTTCGGGATGTTGCGTGAACGAGATGTTCACGCCCACCCCGGCCGGATCACTGGCCTTGCGCAGAGCGATCTCGCCTGCGCTGCCGAGCTGGGCGGGGCCCGTCAACGGGTTGTCGACCAGGAGCGCAAGTCCGGCGAGATCACGTGGCCGGGGCGGCGCAACGAGGACGAAGGTGGCCGGCAAGGTCAGCGGAATCGGCACCAGGATGTTCTCGGTGGCGGTCACCGTCCCGGATCCGACCTGGCACGCAGTCATCGGCGTCGCGCTCTTCAGGCATGCGCCGCCGTCGATCGAAGCGTCGGCCAGCAGGCCGGCGGGGAGCGTGAGGGTGAGATCCTTGACGGAGTCGCCCCCGGTGGGGGAGAACGTCAGATCCATCCCGAGTGGCTGGGTGGACCCAGCGGTGGTGTTGCTCTGGGTCAGCGTGAGCGAGACCGGGGCGATCGCCGCCGAAGCCGCGCCGGCGAAAACCAGCGTCGCTGCCGCGGCAGTCAAGCCGAGCAGAAGATTCCGTGCCATTGCCTTCATTTGACCTCTCCTCCGTGAGTTGGCGCCACAGATCGTAGCCGGACGGGCCAACCCGGTGTTATGAGTTCTTGATAACGATGCCCTCGAGGATGTTGGCGACCCGCTCGGTCGCGTCGACCGCTGCCTCGAGACGCTCGAACAGGTCCTTCCAGCGAATCACGACCATCGGGTCGATGCCGCCGTCGAACAGTGACGCAACTGCCTCGCGGGTGATGCGGTCGCCCTCGTTCTCGAGTCGGTTGATCTCGACCGTGTACCGGGAGATGTCCCGGAACCCCCGTAGCCGCGGGATCGCCTCGGCGATCTGCCCGGAGGCCTCCTTGAGCACCCGGGCGAGCCGGATTGCCTGGTCCATGGGCGCCTCGATCTTGTACAGGCCGAGGTAGTCGGCGACCTCCTCGGTGTAGTCGACGATGTCGTCGAGGGCCGAGGTGAGAGCGAGGATGTCCTCCCGCTCGATCGGCGTCACGAACGTGTGGTTCAGCCGGTTGATGATGTCGTGCGTGATCCGATCCCCCTCGTGCTCGCAGTCAAGGATCTCGCGCGCGAGATCCTTGGTGTCGGGGTAGCCGGACAGCAGCCGGTCCAGGAGACTTGACGCGCGCAGCATGTTCTGCCCGGCCTCCTCGAACAGCTCGAAGTAGATCCGGTCACGCGGCGCGAACACCTGAGCGAGGCGGGCCATGTCAGCGGATCCTAGTGACCGCAGCCGCCGCCGTTCGCCCCGCCGCTGTGATCACAGATGGTTCAGGCCGTCGGCGAAGTGCTGGAGCTCCTCGTCGTCGATCGAGTACGCGTGCTCGGGCGCGGGGAAGCTCCCCTGCCGGACCTCCGCCGCGTACTCCGCGACGCCCGCCACCATCTGCGCCTTGACGTGCTGATAGCGCTTGGCAAAGCGCGGTGCGTGGCCGTCGTAGATCCCGAGCAGGTCATGGAACACCAGCACCTGCCCGTCGGCGGCGGCACCGGCGCCGATCCCGATCACCGGGATCTCCAGCCGCGGCATCAGCGCCTCTGTCACCGCCGCGGGGACCGCCTCGATCACGATCGAGAAGCACCCGGCCTCCTGCAGCGCGATCGCGTCGCGAGCCACCTCGAGCGCCCGGGCGGTGGTGCGACCCTGCGCCCTGTATCCGCCGAGCGCCGTCGCGGTCTGCGGGGTCAGGCCGACGTGGCCCATGACCGGGATGCCGGCATCCACGATGGCTCGGGCCCGCGCCACCGAGGTCCCGCCGCGCTCCAGCTTGACGGCGTCGCAGCCCGCCTCCTTGATGAACCGTTGCGCGGTCGCGATGGCCTGCGTGTCGGACGCCTCGTAGGAGCCGAACGGGAGGTCGCCGACGAGCAGCGGGGTCTGCAGGCCGCGCCGAACGGCCGACGCCAGCATCAGCATCTCATCGGTGGAGACGGGAACCGTAGATGGGTAGCCGAGCACGGTCATGGCGCCCGAATCGCCGACCAGCACGACGTCGACGCCGGCCTCCTGGGCGACCTGGGCGGAGGGATAGTCGTAGGCGGTGACCATCACGATCGGCTCGCCGAGTCGCTTCTTCTCCTCCAGCCGCGGAAGCGTCATCGGCAGCGGGCCATCGAGATGCTGCGGGACCGGGATGTGGGGTGTGGCTGACATGCTCAGTGCCTCCTGTTGGTCGTGCTTCCCGCCGTGGGCACGGTCGAGAGCACATAGATCAGGGTGTTGTCGATTAGTCGGGTGTCTCCGATCCGGGCAGCGACGACCGCGAGCACGTCGCCGTCGATCCGCTGCACCGGCACCATCGTGTCGGCCGAGACGAGCTGCAGGTAGTCGGGCTCCACTTCTGCGACGGCCAGTTCCGCGAGTCCGGCCGCCACGGCCGCGTCAGGGTCGCGCTCGCCGTCGAGCACGCTCTGCTTGACGGCCTCCAGAGCCCGGTGCAGCGTCAGGGCGCGGCTGCGCTCGGACGGCGACAGCCTGCTGTTGCGGCTGGACAGCGCCAACCCGTCGGGCGCCCGCACGGTAGGGCAGACCTCGATCCGGAGCGGGAGGTTGAGGTCACGCACCAGGCGCCGGACCACCACCGCCTGCTGGGCGTCCTTCTGCCCGAAATAGGCCACGTCGGGGGCGACCATCGTGAACAGCTTGGTGACCACGGTGGTGACGCCGTCGAAGTGCCCGCGGCCACGATGCCGGCCCTCGAGCAGGTCGGTGACGCCGGCTACGGTGACCGACGTCGCGAAGCCGGACGGGTAGACCTCATCGACGGCCGGGGCGAACAGATAGTCCACGCCCTCGGCCTGCGCCAGGGCGGCATCGTGCTCCTCGTCGCGGGGGTACACCTCGAGGTCGCCCGAGTCGTTGAACTGGGCCGGATTGACGAACAGCGACACCACCACCACCTCGCACTGCTCTCGAGCCCGGCGGATCAAGGACAGGTGCCCTTCGTGGAAGGCGCCCATCGTGGGCACCAGGCCGATCGATCGCCCATCGTGCCGCGGTGCTGCCAGGGCGGCGCGCAGCTCGGAGACGGTGCGCACGATCTTCATGCCAACGACGCCTCGCGAACGATCGTCTCCGACGCTGTGGCGGCCAGCGCGCGGGTCGCGGCGACGAGGGCGTCGAACAGGGGCAGGAGATCGGCGGCACGCTCGGCGACGGCGTCGCGCTGATGTGCCACGGTGCGCTCGTCGCCCCGCGCCACCGGCCCGGTGAGCGCCGCCGGGGCGCCAAGCTGAGCCCAGTTCTCGACGGTGGCGCGCACCAGCGGGACCAGGAGCTCGCGGTCGACGCCGGCGCTGGCCGCGAGCCGTTCGGCCGCCGCTTCGAGCGTGATCAGGAAATTGGAGGCGATCGAGGCGGCGGCATGGTACGCGGCCCGATCGGAGTCGTCCACCTCAACCGGGCGCATGCCAAGCGACAGCGCGAGGGTTGTGGCCAGCGCCAGGGTGCCCGGGGTCGCGCCGGCCACGGCCGCCGGGGCACCGGCGAACGGGTTCGCGCCCGTGTCGGACGGGGGGCCGGCTCCGGCTGAAGCGGTGGGCGATCCCGTCGGAGCGGACGTCGCGCGCGACCCGGGAGCAGGGATGGTCATCAGGGGGTGCAGCGAGAACGCCTGGTGAGGGGCGAGGACGTCGAGGCCCGTGGCCCCGGAACAGTGCCCGACGGGGACGCCGGGTCCGACCAGTGCGGCGGCGGCCGCGATCTCCGCGTCAGGCACGCACAGCAGGACGGCGTCGCACCCGCCCGCGACAGCCCCGAGCCCGCCCGCGGCAGCCCCGAGCCCGCCCGCGCAGCCCCGAGGCGGCCCGGGACAGCCCCGCGGCCCAGAGGCCCGGTGACCTTCCAGCCGGCCTCGACCAAGGCAACCGCCAGCGCGGTACCGAGCCGGCCGGCCCCGACTATGACGACATGCCCGTGGTAGGGCGCGTACGAAGGGGGATGAGAGGTTTGTTCCCGTTCCAGTTCCCGCATCAGAGATACCGGTCGGCGTTTGAAGGCTGAAAGAGCTTGAAATGAGGTCCGCCCCGCGCCGCGGTTGCAGCCTCGAGGTCGATCATACCCCGTCTCCAAGCGCGGCTACCATGCCCGTCTGTGACAAGCGCCACAGAGCGCAGGGAGCTCCTCAAGGCGGTGTACGAAGAGGCGCGGGGCTGTGTCCGGTGCCCGTTGCACCGGACGCGGACCACGGTCGTTTTCGGCTCCGGCAACGCCAACGCCGAGCTGATGTTCATCGGCGAGGCTCCCGGCGCCAACGAGGATCGGCTGGGGCTCCCGTTCGTGGGTCAGGCCGGCAAGCTGCTGGAGAAGCTGCTGGGCGAGATCGGGCTAGAGCGCGACGACGTGTTCATCGCCAACACCGTGAAATGCCGGCCCCCCAACAACCGGGATCCGCACCCGGACGAGATCGAGTCCTGCCATGGGTACCTGCGCCGGCAGGTGGAGCTGATAGAGCCGACCATGATCTGCACGCTGGGTAACTTCGCCACCAAGCTGCTGCGGGCCGACACCACCGGGATCTCCCGGCTCCACGGCCAGGAGGAGATCCGTCTGATCGGACCGCGCGCCGTCCGGCTGTATCCGCTCTATCACCCGGCGGCGGCGCTCTACACGCCGGCTACGCTCGAGGCGCTGCGGGCGGACTTCCACCGGATCCCGGAGCTGCTGTCGCTCGGCGCTCCAGAGCAGCCGGAGCCGCTGGGAGAGGTCCCGGAGCCCGAGGTTCGTCCGGACGCGGAATCGGGCCCTGCCGCCGAGCCTGGCGTTGCCGCCGAGCCTGACCCTGCCGCCGACTGCCGCCGAGCCTGACCCTGCCGCCGAGCCTGGCGTCGCCGCGGAGCCTGGCGTTGCCGCGCCGGCGCCAGAGCCGGGTCAGCTCGGGCTGTTCTGAGAGCTCGCGGCGGAGACCAGGCGGCCGGGCTGCTCGCGGGCCGCACGGTCTCGCGGCGGGTCGCTGGGCCTGGGACGGGGGGTGGTGTCGCGCCGCAACGCCAAACCGAACGCCAGCAGCGCCCCCACTGCCTGGATGCCGAGCACCACGGCGGCAAATCCGGTGGGCCGCCGTGAGGCGTTCAGGAGCAGGATCGGCTCGGCCACCGCGACCGCCGCCAGGGCGATCAGGAACCAGGTTCGCTTCAGCGCCAGCATGTACTGAATCGCCAGGTAAGTCGCCGCCAGCACGGTGAACGCGCAGCCGAGGACGAACAGCGAGCCCGACGCCGTGGCGCGCTTGGCCCCGAACGCGAGCTTCAGCAGCAGATGCGGCTCGAAGGCGAAGATCAGCAGGACCGGAACCGCGCAAACGGCGATGATCCCGAGCGCCTGGAACAGGATCGGCCGAGTGTTCTGACCCTCGGCTCGGCGGCGTGAGACCTCGGGCACGAGGTAGAAGCCGGCGCCGATGGCGACCCAGATCACGACCTTGGCGGCCACGGCGGTGGCTCCGTAGGAGCTGGCCAGGGTGGAGCTGAAGCGGTGCTTGGCGGCGATGATGTCGATGTTCTGCAGCACGGCGATCACGATCAGTCCGGCGATCGGCGCCCAGGCGCGGCGGACGTGAGTCCACAGGCTCAGCGCGGCGGCAGGCGCCGGCACCGAGGTGTCGCGGACCGGGTGGCTTCGCGGATCGGGGTGCCCTCCCGGACGTGCTCGCGCACACGCAGGGCGCAGAAGACGCACATCGCGATGAACGACAGCGGCGTGCCGAGGTAGGCGCCGGTGACGCCCAGCCCGCCGACGACGAGGGCTGCACCCACCACCAGCCGGACCGCCTGCTCGCCGATGAGGCTGATTCCGACTCCCTTGTAGTCGCCGATCCCCTGCAGCACGCCGCGCAGAACCGACAGCTCCAGCCACAGGCCCGCCGCCGGCAGTCCGATCGCGGCCGCCCACTGATGCTGCTTGACCCCCACCGCGGCGGCGATCGGGTCGCGCAGGAGGATCGAGACGACCGTGATCACGAGCGTGAACCCGATCAGGCCCACCGTCCAGCGCCTCACTGTGGCGGCGAGGCCGGCACCCACCCCGAGGTGTCCGAGGACGCCCTCACGAGCGGTGGCGACCTGGAGTGCCTGGCCCACGACCGAGAGGATCAGGAAGTAGCTGATCAGCGCCGCCAGCGACCCGTAGTCGTTGAGCAGCCGCGCGAACACGACCGTGGAGGCGAGCGCGATGACGTTGTTGGCGATCATCGCCGCGGCCAGTCCGGCCGCCTTGGCGGTCTCGCTGCCGCGCAGCTCGGCGAGCGACGACGGGATCTCCACGCGGCCGCCGGACACGCGCTTGATCAGCATGGCGATGCGCCCCGGAGCCTCTTCGGTTTCGGGAGTGGTCATGACTCCGGTGACGGTAGCGAAACGACAGGCGACCCCCTTCTACAGTGTCCCCTGTGCAGGGCCGCTTTCACTCCAGCAGCGCTAGGGAAACGGAGGTGCTCGGCGCCCGGATGGCCGCAGAGCTCAGCCCCGGGGATGTGGTCCTGATCGAGGGTGAGCTCGGCGCCGGGAAGACCACCCTGGTGCGCGGTGCCTGCCGTGCGCTCGGCGTGAGCGGACCCGTGACGAGCCCCACATTCACGATCGGCCAGCGCTATCAGGCCCCGGTTCCAGTGGCCCACATCGATCTGTACCGGGTTGCGGACCTGGCCGAGGAGGATCCCGACCTGCTCGCCGACTACCTGCGTCCGGACACGATCGCGTTCGTCGAGTGGCCGCAGGGCGGGGAGACGACGGTGGCGGGCTTTGCCCGGGTCGCCGCGCGGGTTCGGCTCGAGCACGCCGGGGGCGAAAACCGGCTTGTTAGCGTGACGTGAAGATCCTCGCTTTTGACACCGCCACGCGCGCCACCGCTGTCGCCCTGGTCGATTTCGGTGCGGGTGCGGGTGCGGGTGCGGGTGGCGGTGCGGCGGGGGGTGTCGGTGCGGCGGGGGGTGACAGCGCCGCTATCAGCGCCCTCGAAGCCCGCGACGACCCGGAGCCCGGCGAGCGGCCGCGGCACACCACGCGGCTGCTGGCCCTGATCGTCGAGGTCCTCGAGCGGGCCGGATGCGGCTGGGACGACGTGGAGCGGATCGCCGTCGGCGTGGGACCCGGCACGTTCACCGGCCTCCGGGTCGGCATCGCCACCGCCCGTGCGCTGGCGCGCTCGCGGGAGATCCCGCTGGTCGGCGTCTCGACGCTCCAATCGCTGGCCCTCGGCGCGGCGTCGACCAGCGACCCGCCGGCGACTCAGCCGGTGGTGCTCGCCGCGCTGGACGCCCGCCGCGGTGAGGTGTTCGCCGCCGCCTGGCCGGCGCTGGACCTCCGCACCGGCGGCAGCGGGGCACCGCGGCTGGCGCCGCGGGCGATGGCTCCCGAACAGCTCGCCGCGGTGACCGCCGAGCTCGGCGGGGACGTCCTGATGATCGGCGACGGGGCGGTAGAATTCAGACGGGTTCTCGAGCGCTCGGGGACCTGGATTCCCGAGGACGAGTCACCGCTGCATCGAGTCAGCGCTGTCAGCCACGGCCGGCTGGCCGGCAGCCAGAGTCCAGCGTCCCCCGGCGACGTGCAGCCCGAGTATCTGCGAGCGCCCGATGCGGAGCTCGCCCTCCGCGGAGCCGCAAGTCGATGACGCCAGACAACTTCACGATCCGGACGCTCGGATATTCCGACCTCCCGCAGGTGATCGGGATCGAGCGACGTTCGTTCACCACGCCATGGTCGCTGGCGATGTTCGTGCTCGAGCTGTCCAAGCCCTCAGGCCTGTGTCTGGCGGCGGTCGACGCCCAGGACGGCCAACTGCTCGCCTACCTGATCCTGTCCCGGTACGACACGGTTTGGCATCTCATGAACATCGCGGTCGATCCCAGCCGGCGGCGGCGGGGGATCGCCCACGGCCTGCTCGAGCAGATGATCGAGCGAGGCGGTCCCGAGGAGCAGTACACGCTCGAGGTGCGGACCTCCAACGCCCCCGCCATCGCGCTCTACCAGCGCTTCGGTTTTCTCGCCGCCGGCACCCGCCCGCGCTACTACCGCGATACCGGCGAGGACGCCGTGATCATGTGGCGCACGGCCGACACGGTCTCCACCTCGGGCGCCTCAGGGTGATCCTCGCCATCGAGACCAGCTGCGACGACACCTGCGCCGCGGTCGTGGATGACCGCGGGCGGATCCGCTCCAACGTGATCTCCTCGCAGGGGATCCACGACCGCTTCGGCGGCGTCGTGCCGGAGATCGCGTCGCGCCAGCACCTGGACCTGATCGGCGCCGCGATCGACGATGCGCTGGCGCGGGCGCAGGTGACGCTGGCGGACATCCGGCTGGTGGCGGTGACCCAGGGCCCCGGTCTGGTCGCCGCGCTGCTGGTCGGCGTGGCCACCGCCAAGTCGCTGGCGGCGGCCCACCGCCTGCCGCTGGCGGCGGTCGATCACCTGCACGGGCATATCGCGGCGAGCTTTCTGGGCGAAACACCGTTCGATCCGCCGTTCGTGGCCCTGGTGGCGAGCGGCGGCCATACCTTCCTGGCGCGCGTCGACGAGCCCGGTCCGGGCTTCGTGGTGCTCGGCCAGACGCTCGACGACGCCGCCGGCGAGGCGTTTGACAAGGGCGCCCGCATGCTCGGGCTGGGGTATCCCGGCGGGGCCGCGCTGGAGCGACTCGCCCAGGACGGAGACCCGAATCGGTTCGAGTTCCCAACCGCCGCCCGGCTGCGCGGGCTGGACTTCTCCTTCGCCGGTCTGAAGACCGCTCTGCTCTATCGCATCCGCGATCTGGGCCCGGAGGAGTCCGAGCGCCGGCGCGCCGACCTGGCGGCCTCCTACCAGCGCGCGATTGTGGAGTCGCTGGCGATCCGCACCGCTCGGGCCTTGACGCAGACCGGGTACGGGAGACTGGCGATCGGGGGCGGGGTGGCCGCCAACGGACCGTTGCGCGCCCGCCTGGCGCAGCTCGGGGTCGAGCTCGACGTCCCGGCCCGCGAGCTCTGTACCGACAACGCCGCGATGATCGCCAGCGCCGCTCGCTTCGTCCCCGCGATGGCGTATCCCGACTACCTCGACCTCGATGTCTACGCCACCGGAGAGCGGGCAGCAGCGTGAGTCGCGAGGTGGTGCTCTACGGCCGCGACGGTTGCTGCCTGTGCGACGAGGCGCGAGCAGTCCTGCTCCGCGTCCAGGCCATGATTCCGTTCGCTCTGGTCGAACACGACATCGAGCGCGACGACTCGCTCCTGCGCGCCTATCTGGAGCGAATCCCAGTCGTTACGATCGACGGCGTGGAGGTGTTCGAGTTTTTCATCGACGAAGCCGAGCTGACGAAACGGCTCGGTTAGAGTGACTGCTCGATGAGCTACACCGTCGGCCGCGGAAGCGCGCCGTCTCAGGAGGACCTAGACAAACCGGGTGAGAAGCTGTCGCTCGGCGTTGCCGCGCGGCTGTCGCGCTATCTGCAGGTGCTCACGCAGGCGCGCAAGATCGGCAAGGAGACGATCTCATCGCAGGAGCTGGCGGACTACACGCACGTGAACTCAACGCAGATCCGGCGCGACCTCTCGGGCTTTGGCAAGTTCGGCAAGCGCGGCGTCGGCTACAACGTCGAGTCGCTGGTGAGCCAGATCCGCAAGATCCTGCGCACGGCGGGCCAGCACAACATCGCGCTGTTCGGAGCCGGGCATCTCGGGACGGCGATCGCGACCTCGGACATCTTCGCCGATCACGGCTTCCGGGTGGTCGCCATCTTCGACGTCGACCAGGAGCGCGTGGGGAACCACATCGGCACGCTCACGGTCCGGCACAACTCGGAGCTGCAGACTGTGGTCGAGGAGCAGGACATCGTGGTGGCGGTGCTGGCAGTGCCCTCGGCGGCCGCTCAGCAGCTCGCCGACGAGCTCGCCGACGCGGGGGTGAAGATCATCTTCAACTACTCCGACGCGCTGCTGCAGGTACCGCCCGAGGTCACCGTCCACACCTCGAGCCCGGCCGTCGATCTGCTCTACGCGCTGTACTTCTACCTGACCTGATTCATCCAACCGCTGTGACGTTCGATCTCGACACCGCTCGCGCGGCCTTCGATGCCTCGACCGACTTCACGGTCGGGCTGGAGGAGGAGTTCGCGTTGCTGGCGCCCGACGATCTCAGCCTGACGGGACGCTTTGAGGAGTTGCGGGAGGCGGCGGCCGCCGACCCGGTGCTGGCCGATGCCATCGCCGGGGAGCTGATCTCCTCAGAGATCGAGATCCGGTCCGGCCGCGGCGCCGACCTGGCGGCCGCGCGCAGCGCCCAGCGCGACCTGCGGCGGCGGCTGTTCGCAATCGCCGCCCAGCGCGGCGTTGCGTTGGGAGCGACGGGGACGCACCCCTGGTCGGACTACCGCGAGCAGCACATCATCCAGACCGAGCACTACCGCCGCGTGGAGGAGGGGCTCAAGTACGTGGCGTGGCGCAACAACACCTTCTCGGTGCACGTCCACGTCGGCATCAACGGGGCGCAACGGGCGGTGGCGGTATGCGACCGGTTGCGGCCCGTGCTCCCGGTGCTCCTGGCCATCTCGGCCAACTCGCCGTTTCTGGACGGGCGTGATTCGGGCCTGCACAGCGCTCGGACGCAGATCTTCACCAAGAGCTTTCCGCGCTGTGGTGTCCCGGATCCGTTCGGCCACTGGGAGGCGTTCGCCGACTACATCCAGATGCTGTTCGCGACGAACTCGATCGTCGAGTACACGCAGGTTTGGTGGTCGATCCGTCCCCACGTCTCGTTCGGGACCGTCGAGGTGAGGATCTGCGATGCCCAGGGCACGGCGGCGGAGTCCGACGGTCTGGCCGCGCTGATAGTGGCGTGCGTGGCGCAGGCGGCTCGTGACGTCGACGATTCGGTCCCGATCGAGCATCTGCCCCATCGCCTGATCGAGGAGAACGTCTGGCGCGCGCTGCGCTACGGGCTCGACGGAGACCTGCTCGACCTCGAGCGGCTTGAGCCCTACCCCGCGGCCGGAGCGCTGGACCGGCTACTGGAGTGGACTGCCCCGATGCGAGCCGAGCTCGGGATCGAGGTGGCGCTGCCGTCGCTGAACGGATCCCAGCGCCAGCGCCGGATGCTCGAGTCCGGCCTCAGCCTGGCCGAGGTCTACGCCGCGGTGCAGGCGGAGACCCGAGATACCTATTCTGGAGTGTTGGAAACTCCGCGGAGGTGAAGAAATGAACGCTGAGCAAGCGGGAGGCGATCCGGGAGGCACCGGACAGCCGTCCGAAGAAGAGCTGCGCGCGGCCTACGAGGCCGAGATCAAGCGGATCCGGGTGGAGCACGTCCTGATCGAACAGGTGGTCTCCCTGGTGAATCTGGGGATGCGGCGAACCGGACTTGCTCCCGGAACCGAGGACGAGCGCGACGTCGAGCAGGTCAGGCTGGCGATCGAGGCGGTCAGAGCGCTGCTGCCGCTGCTGGACCAGACCGCCGCCCCGCAGGCAACCCAGATCCGCGAAGCCCTGACCCAGCTTCAGTTCGCCTACGTCAAGCTGGGCGGGAACGCGCAGTCCCCGCCCGCCCCCGGCGAGGCCGCCCCCGGCGGCCCCCGGCCAGAGCGCCGCGAGCCCGGGATCCTCGACGGCGCCCCCGCCGGCGCCGGACCCCTCCAAGCCCGGAGACGGCGGCCCGGCTCAGCGCAGCGGGCGCCTGTGGATTCCGGGCCAGTGAGCGCCTTCATCCTGCTTTAGGCGGGGCATAGACACGACGTTCACGGCCCCGGCCCGCTAGACTCGCGCCCGGCTAGGACGGGGCCACCGCACTGTGGGCGGCGGCCCTTTTGCTGTTGCTGACCCGCGCGCTCGACCGCGCCTTAAAACCAGAGCTTCTCCGGAGGATCCTTCTTGTCTAGCTTTCTGACGCATCACGGCGCCGTGGTCGCGCTCGTGTGTGCCGCGGCCGCCATTCTCTATGGCGCAGTCACGTCGCGTGCCCTGCTTGCGCTCTCACCGGGTAACGAGCGCATGCGCACGATCTCGGCCGCCGTCCAGGAGGGTGCGCGCGCGTACCTGAACCGCCAGTACACCACCATCGCCGGTGTCGGCGTGATCCTGTTCATCGCGCTGATTCCGCTCCAGAACATCCGCGTGGCGATTGGCTTCCTGATCGGCGGCCTGCTCTCGGCGGCGGCCGGCTACATCGGGATGAACGTCTCGGTGCGCGCCAATGCCCGCGTTGCCGAAGCCGCTCGCACCGGCGTATCCCGCGCGCTCGACGTCGCCTTCCGGGGCGGCGCCGTGACCGGCATGCTGGTCGTCGGCCTGGCCCTGATCGGCGTGGCCGGGTACTACGGCGTGCTCACCGCGATCGCCGGTGAGAGCCAGCGTCATGCGGTCGACGCCCTGATCGGGCTCGGCTTCGGCGGCTCGCTGATCTCGGTGTTCGCGCGCCTCGGCGGCGGCATCTTCACCAAGGGCGCCGACGTCGGGGCCGATCTGGTGGGCAAGATCGAGGCCGGGATCCCTGAGGACGATCCCCGCAACCCGGCGGTGATCGCCGACAACGTGGGCGACAACGTCGGTGACTGCGCCGGCATGGCGGCCGACCTGTTCGAGACCTATGCCGTGACCGCTGTCGCCGTGATGCTGCTCGGCGTGCTGACCTTCAACCAGATCACCGCGGTGGCGCTGTACCCACTGGTGCTCGGCGGCGTCTCGATCATCGCCTCGATCATCGGCACGTTCGCGGTCAAGTCCAGGTCAGGCAACGTCGAGCGGGCGCTCTACCAGGGCCTGGCGGTGTCGGGCGTGATCGCCGCGGCCGCCTTCATCCCGGTCACCCGGTGGCTGATGAACGGCCTGACCATCACGAGCAACGGCACCACGAGCGCCGGCCCCCACTGGTGGAAGTTCTACCTCTGCGCGCTGATCGGGCTCGGCGTCACGGCACTGCTGTTCGTGATCACCGACTACTACACGTCGACCCGCTTCTCGCCGGTCAAATCGACCGCTCGCGCGTCGCAAACGGGCCACGCGACCAACATCATCCAGGGACTGGCTCAGGGCTATCAGGCCACCGCCGCTCCCGCGATCGTGATCGCGCTGGGCATCTTCGGCGCCTGGAAGCTGGGGGGAGGGATCTACGGCATCGGCGTGGCCGTGATGGCCCAGCTCTCGCTCTGCGGCCTGATCGTGGCTCTCGACGCGTTCGGTCCCATCACCGACAACGCCGGCGGGATCGCCGAGATGGCCGAGCTCCCCGATGAGGTCCGCAACGTCACCGACAAGCTCGACGCCGTCGGCAACACCACCAAGGCCGTCACCAAGGGCTACGCGATCGGGTCGGCCGCGCTGGCCGCGCTGGTCCTGTTCAACGCCTTTGGGCGCGAGCTCTCGGCCAGCGGGACGAGCTCGAGCTTCGAGATCGGCAATCCGCCGGTGCTGATCGGCCTGCTGATCGGGGGCATGATGGTCTACCTGTTCGCGGCTCTCTCGATGGAGGCCGTCGGCCGTGCCGGCAGCGCGGTCGTGGAGGAGGTCCGCCGCCAGTTCCGCGAACACCCCGGGATCATGGAGGGCACCGAGCAGCCCGAGTACGGCACCTGCGTTGACATCGTCACCCGATCCGCTCAGCGCGAGATGATCCTCCCGGCGCTGATCCCGATCGTGTTCACGGTGATCGTCGGGGTGATCAGCGTCCAGGCGCTCGGCGGGTTGCTGATCGGAGTGATCGTGGTCGGCGTGTTCGTCGCGATCTCCATGACGGCCGGAGGCGGTGCTTGGGACAACGCCAAGAAGCTGATCGAGGACGGCGCGTTCGGCGGCAAGGGCTCAGAGGCCCACGCCGCGGCGGTCACCGGCGATACGGTCGGAGACCCGTTCAAGGACACGGCGGGACCGGCCATCAACCCGATGATCAAGGTGGCCAACATCGTCGCGCTGCTCATCATTCCGCTCATCACCTGAGCCCCCCGGATCTGTCGGCGCCCCGCCGCGGGGCGGGATGCGCCGGCGGTATGCGGGAGGCCGATCTCCGCAGAGGGCTGCCGTCGTCCGCGCTACGCTGGCGGCGCGTCACATGTCTGTCTCCGTAGAGCTCGGGCTAGTGCTGGCCCTCCTGACCGCGTTCGGGTCCGTGGCGGGCTTTCTCTACAAGTTCCGAGGCGCGCGGGAGGCGCCCGCGGTCGATCTCCGGCGACCGCTGCATAGCTCGCTGGAGCTGTTTCGCTCGCCGCTGTACGCACTCGGGATCCTGATCGCGCTGGGCTCGTGGGGCTTTCACGTCGGGGCCCTCGCGCTGGCGCCGATCTCGCTGGTGCAGTCGGTCATCGCGGGCGGCCTGGTCCTGTTGACCGTGGTGGCTGACCGGCTGTTCGGGATCGAGGTGACTCGGCGCGAATGGATCGGCGTGGTGCTGACGGCGGCTGGACTGGCGTTCCTGGCCGCGACGCTCGATGGCGATGCCGGCAGTGCCCACTCGCGATACGGCCCCTCGACGCTGGCCGTCTACCTCGCCGTGGTCGGACTCGGCGGACTCGCGCTGGGCGTTCGCTCGGGCTTGCCGCGCGCGGGGCGTCGAGCCTCGGCTGCGCGCGCGGAGCCCGAGACATCGGGCTATCGGGCGCCGCTGCTGGCGGTCTCGGCGGGGTTGCTGTGGGCCAGCTCGGACACGGCGATCAAGGCGCTCAGCTCGCACCTGGGCAGTCTTGGCCTGGGAGTCGTGATTCACCCGCTCGCGCTGGTGATCCTGGTCGCATCACTGGTGGGGCTGCTGATCTCGGCCAAGAGCCTTCAGCTGGGTGGGGCGGTGCCGATGATCGCCGTGACCAGCGCGGCGGCCAACCTGACCACGATCGCAGCCGGGCCGATCGTGTTCGGCGAGCCGCTGCCGGCCGGGCATCTCGAGCTCGCGGTGCGGCTGCTGGCCTTCGGTCTGGTGATCATCGCCGCCGCGATGACGCCTCCCCCGACGCAGGACCGGGCGGCGAACCCTTAGAGTGCCGGGCATGTTCATCCTCATCGTCGGCGCCGGTCGCGTCGGTTCGGCTGTGGCCAAGCGCGCCCTGGAGGCGGGCAACGAAGTCTCGGTCCTCGACAGCGATCCGCTCTCGCACGAGCGACTGGACAAGGACCAGTCCACCAGCTGGGAGGACGCCGGCGGGCGCTTCACGGTCGGAGCGGCGCTCGAGGTTGACGGGCTGATCGAAGCGGGTATTGAGAAGGCGGATGTGTTCATGGCCGCGACCCGGGGCGACAACACCAATCTGGTCATCGCCCAGCTCGCCCGGCGGCAGTTCAACGTCCCCCGCGTGGTCGTCCGCGTCGCCGATCCGGCGCGGGCTGCCTGGTACTCCGAGCAAGGGCTGCTCACCATCTGCCCGACCCAGCACGCGATAGACCAAGCCGAGCGGGTAGTGCTCGCATCGTGATCGGAGCGCCGCGCTCATGTACGTGATCATCGCCGGCGCGGGGAAGGTGGGATGGAACCTCGCCCGCGAGCTGATCACCAAGGACCGCGAGGTGACGCTGATCGAGTCCGACCATCGCCGCTACCGGATCGTCGAGCAGGAGCTCGAGCACGCCGTGCAGTACGGCGACGCCACCGAGCTCTGGGTCCTGGAGCGCGCGGGCATCCAGCGCGCCGACCTGGTGATCGCCGTCACCGGCGACGACGAGGACAACATCCTCATCTGTCAGGTGGCCAAGGAGAAGTACGGCTGCGAGCGCATCGTCGCCCGGGTGAACAACCCGCGCAACCTGTCCCACTTCAAGCTGCTGAACATCCAGCCGGCCGTGTCGGCGACCGACCTGATCCTGCGGCTGATCGAACACGAAGTGCCCGAGTATGGTCTGGTCCAGCTGCTGGCGCTCGAGGAGGAGCACCTGGAGATCATCGAGCTCGAGGTGGGGGAGGGCTCGCCGGCGGCCGGCAAGAAGGTGCAGGAGGTGGTGCTGCCGGACGGTTCCCTGATCATCTCGGTGCTGCGCAACGGCACCGGGTTCGTACCCAAGTCCGACTCGGTGATCCAAGCCGGGGACCAGGTGCTGCTGATCCTGGATCCCGGCCTCGAGAGCGAGATCACGCCGCGCTTTGCGCCGAACGGGGCCGTTCCGCCCTCGACTGGCTGACGCCCCGCGTGGCCGTGGGAAGCGTCCAGCGCGACGTCGAGTATCTGCTGATCGGCGGCGGACTGGCCAGCGCCACCTGCGCCCGCTGGTTGCGTAAGTCCGGCGCCGACGGGTCGATCCTGTTGGTGGGCCGCGAGCCCGATCTTCCCTACGATCGCCCGCCGCTGTCCAAGGGCTATCTACGCGCCGAGGAGTCGCGCGATTCGGCGCTGCTTCACCCCGCGGACTGGTACGCCGAGCAGCGCATCGATGTGCTCCCCCGGACCTCGGTGATGAAGCTCGACCTCCAGGCCCGCACCGTGAAGCTCTCCAACCGGGAGGAGGTCGGCTTCGGTCAGGCGCTGCTGGCCACCGGTGCCAACGTGCGGCGGCTGAATGTCCCGGGGGCCGAGCTCGAGGGCATCCACTACCTGCGGACGTTCGGTAATGCCGACGCCATCCGGGCGGATGCCGCAGGCAAGCGCGTGGTGCTGATCGGCGGCTCCTACATCGCCAGTGAGGTCGCGGCCTCGCTGACCGAGCTCGGCAGCAGCTGCGCGATGGTGATGATGGAGCCCCGGGTCCTCCACCGGTCCTTCGGCGACGAGGCGGCGGGATACTTCCACGACCTGCTGGCCGGACACGGGATCGAGCTGCACCCCGATGATGAGCTCGAGCGCTTCGAGGGCGCCGGCGGTCGCGTGACCAGGGTGGTGACCAAGACAGGACTGACACTCGATGCCGACGCCGTGGTGATCGGCGCCGGCGTCAATCCCGACGTGACGCTCGCTCGCGGAGCCGGCCTGGAACTCGGCGAGACCGGCGGCATCCGGGTCGACGCCCAGCTCCAATCGGGCATCCCCGGGGTGTTCGCAGCGGGTGATGTGGCGGAGTACGAGAGCGTCATCCACGGCGGCCGCCGGATCCGGGTGGAGCACTGGGACGTGGCGCTGCAGCACGGCAAGACCGTCGCGCTCAACATGCTCGGCAAGCCCACGCCGCACGACGTGGTCCCCTACTTCTTCTCGGATCTGTCGGACTGGGCCGCGATCGAGTACGTGGGGCCGGCCCGCGACTGGGATCGCGAGGTCATCCGCGGCTCCCTCGACGACGGCAAGTTCAGCGTCTTCTACCTCAACGGAGATCGGGTCACGGGCGCGCTCAGCGTCGGGCGCTCGGAGGACCTCGGGCACGCGCGGCGGTTTATCACCGCCGGGACCGGGCTGGGCGACGGGGTGGAGCGGCTGGGCGATCTGTCAACGGACCTCGAGCAGCTCTAGTCAGTCAGTCAAGGACGATTCCCCGGCTGGACGGGCGCAGGCGGCCCACCGGTCGGCGTCCCCCGCGTGCGTTCTGCGACAAACCGCGGCCGGCCGGCGCGGTTTGTCACCGAGCGCATGTACAGGTGGCTGTTCATGGAAAATCACGTGTCCGGCCTTCCGGTTTGGCACGAATTGCAGGTCGGGACTCGACCGCGGCGTCGGGTTTCCGTGACACGCTGGCCTGGCGCAAGGCGGCTGCGCCGCGCGGTGCGGGGCGCCCAGACTGTCACTCCGTCCAGAAGGGTCGACTCCTCACCTGCCGTTCTGTTTCATCGCCGACGGGTCAAGGGCGAAGCTGCGGGGCAAGGACTCGAACCTTGATAACCAGCTCCAGAGGCTGGCGTCTTGCCATTAGACGACCCCGCAGTGTATTGACAAACCGCTTTACTGTAGATTGAGCCATCAGTCGACCAGGCGGCCAGCGAGTATAGCCCGGCCCCGTTTCGTTCCGTCCGAGATTCGCGACTATTACGACCACGGGTAAGCAGCACCGCTGTGAGTCATGCGGGCTGACAGATTGGCTCGATCGCTCACGGATCGACGAACTCGGCCGGCTGCTTGGTGAACCCGGCGCTCACCGCGGCGAGCTGATTGGGCGAGCCGACCAGCCCGAGTTGGATCTCCGCCTCCAGACCCAGTGTCTCGGCGGCCGAACCGGACCAGGACTCGTCGAACAGGCGCTTGGCTCCGCGCACCGCGTCGGGGGAACGGGTGGCGATCTCGGCGGCGAGCGAGCGGGCGGTGGCGAGGGGGTCGTCCGAGAGCTGGGTGACGACCCCGAGCTCGCGGGCCTCGGCGCCGCTGAACACCCGGCCGGTGAACGTCAGCTGCTTGGCCACATCGATCCCCACCAGGCGGGGCAGCGTGCGGGTGATCGCCATGTCGGGGATCAGTCCCCACTTGACCTCCATCACCGACAGCCGGGTGTCCGGGGCGGCGATCCTGATGTCGGCGCCGAGCGCGATCTGCAGTCCCCCGCCCAGGCAGTTGCCGTGCAGCGCGGCGATCACGGGCACCGGGACCCGGAGCCAGTCGTAGGCGGAGCGCTGAAACCAGTTGGGCACGTCGCCGCGCAGCGGCGCCAGGAGCGACTCCAGGCCCTCACCCGCGGAGGCGATGCTCATCAGATCGAGGCCGGAGCAGAAGCTCGGCCCCTCGCCGTGCAGGATCACGGCACGCACGCCCGGTTCGTCGCGGACCCGCTCGGCCGCTCCGATGATGGCATCGAACATCGCGACATCCAGGGCGTTGTGCTTCTCCGGGCGGGCCAGCGTCACCACCGCAACGTGCTCGGCGACCTCGATCCTCACCCGCTCCTGGGCCTCGGGCTGCTCTCCCTGGCGGGGCCGGTTGACCGGTAGCTCGCTCATCGCGGCCTCACCCTACTCGTGCAGAGCGATCTCGTCCCCGACGCGGACCGCGCCGGGCTCCAGCACCTCACCGTAGATTCCGAACGGCAGCGGTTCGGTGCTCTCGATCTCCCGGCGGTATTGCCCCAGCAGGTCCAGCGTGGGCAGGTCGACCTCACCGGTGTCGGGATCCCGGCTCGTGACCAGGCAGCGACCGATGTGGCCGTGCATTGCCACCAGCGCGGACCCGACGCGAACCCGCCGTCCCACCCATCCGTCCTCCTCGTGGGCGTCGAGGCCGTCGACCTCGATCAGCATCCGGAAGCGACGCGCGTCGACCTCACCGGTCGCGCCGGCCACAGCCGGTCGCCGGCCACACCGGTCGCGCCGGCCACACCGGTCGCGCCGGCGACACCGGCGGCGGCGACGGCGCCCAGCCGCCGCAGCGACGCCCGCGAGACCATCGACACCGCGCCGCGCCGGCCTCGATCGATCGCGGCGATCTCGGGCTCGACCAGCCGCAGCGGGCGGCCCAGGTGGGCAGACAGGGCCTCGGACCAGGGGCCCAGCAGCGGCCGGGCTCGGTACTGGCGGGAGAAGAATCGGGTGTCGAGCGCGTCGGCGTAGGCCACTCGGCCCCGTGCCACGCTTCCGTCGGGAAACGCCAGAGCTCAGCTCACCGTGGGCCGGGTCATAGTCGGCGAGCACGGTCTGGAGGCCACCGAGCTGCTTGCCGTTGACCATCCGCCCCCGATCATCGATCACGTAGAAGGCGCGGTCCCCGAGCGCGCCGAACTCGCCCAGCTGCACCTGGGTCACCGCGCGCAGTCGCGTGCCCTTGACCGCAGTGCAGGCCAGGGCATGGACGTTGATCCGCACGGCGAACTACGCGGCGGCCTGCTCGGCCCAGTCGCGGTACAGCTGCCAGTAGCGCCCCTCCACCTCGAGCAGCTCCTCATGGGTTCCCTGCTCGACGATGGTGCCGTGCTCCATCACCAGGATCCGTCCGGCGTGGCGGATGGTCGAGAGCCGGTGGGCGATGACGATGGCGGTCCGGCCGGCGACGAGCCGCCGCAGGCCCTCCTCGATCACGCCCTCGGTGTGGACGTCGACGTTGGCGGTGGCCTCGTCGAGGACCAGGATGCGGGGATCCGCCACCAGGGCGCGGGCGAAGGCGATCAGCTGGCGCTGCCCGGCGGACAGCTGCACGCCGCGCTCGCCGACCTCGGTGTCGTAGCCGTGGTCGAGCGCCATGATGAAGTCATCCGCTCCGACTGCCGCCGCGGCGTCGCGAAGCTCCTCGTCGGTGGCGTCGGGGCGTCCGAAGGAGATGTTCTCCCGCACGGTGCCGCTGAACAGGAACCCCTCCTGCGGGACCATGCCCATCTGCGAGCGCAGCGAATGCGAGGTGACCGAGCGCAGGTCGTGGCCATCGACGAGCACCCGGCCCTCGGTGGGGTCATAGAACCGCGCCACGAGCTTGGCGAAGGTCGACTTGCCGGCTCCGGTCTCACCCACCAGTGCGACGGTCTGCCCGGGTGGGATCACCAGGTCGATGTCACGCAGGGCCCAGGCCACGGGCCTGCCGCCCGCTGGGTCTCCGGCCTCGCCTGACTGATCGCCGCCCGCGTCATCCGGCTCGTTCACGGAGCCGTAGCGGAAGGAGACGCCGTCGAAGCGAAGCTCGCCACGGATCCGCGGCAGCTCGGAGGCGTCCGGCGCGTCGACGATCTCCGGCTGCTCGTCGAGCAGGCCGAAGATCTTGTCGAGCGCCGCCATCCCGGACTGATAGGTGGTGTAGAGCTGGGAGAGCTGCTGAATCGGATCGAAGAAGTTGTTCAGGGCGGCGATGAACGCGAACACCACCCCGGTGGAGGTGTTGCCGTTGATCGCCTCGATTCCCCCGATCACCAGGATCTCCACCGTGACCAGGGCGGAGAGCAGCTCCACCGCCGGGAAGTAGGCCGCGTTGAGGCGTACGGTCGTCATGTTCGCGTCGCGGTTTTCGTCGTTGAGCTCCCGGAAGCGCTGGATGTGCCTGCGCTCCTGGCCGAACGCCCGTACCACGCGGATCCCCGACAGGCTCTCCTGCAGGTAGGCGGTGATCGAGGCGATCTTCTCTCGGGTCAGGCGGTAGGCATCAGCGGAGGCGATCCGGAACGCCAGCGCGCCGAGGGCCAGCAGCGGCAGCGCGAGGAAGGTCAGCAGCGCCAGGTGGAAGTCCAGCACCAGCAGGATCACCACCACCCCGATCAGCGTCAGGCTCGACTGGATCAGCGTCGCCAGCCCGTCCTCGACGAGCTGGTCGAGCGCCTCGACGTCGTTGGTCATCCGCGAGATCAGGACGCCGGCCTGGTTGCGGGAATAGAAGCCGATGGAGAGCGACTGCAGGTGCGAGAACAGCTTCATGCGCAGGTCCTGGAGCGCCCGCTGCCCGACCCAGCCGACCAGATAGGTCTGCGCCCAGGTGGCCAGCGCGTACACGATCGCCGAGATCAGGAACAACACCACGACCAAGTCGAGCGCCCCGACGTCGTGGCGCTGGATGCCCTGATCGATGGCGATCTTGGCCAGGGGAGCCGGAGCCAGCGCGGCCGCGGTCGCCAGCAGGAGCGAGACGAACATGGCGATGACGCGCCAGCGATAGGGCGCCAGCAGCTCGGCCAGGCCGCGGAGCTTGCGTCCGCGCCCTCCGGTCTCCTGCAGGCGGCGCCGCAGCTCGGCGGTTCTGCTCATAGGCCCGCCACCTCCGCCGGCTTACGGGTCATGAACACCTGATCGGGCAGTCCCTTCTCCACGATCTCGCGGTACAGCTCGGAGTGCTCGAGCAGCTCGTCGTGCGAGCCGTCGGCCACCAGCCTTCCGTCCTCGAGCACCGCGATCCGGTCGGCCAGTGCGATCGTGGACAGCCGGTGGGCGATGACGAACGTGGTCCGGTCGGCCATCACCGACTCCAGCGCCTGCTTGATCTCGTACTCGGTGGAGGCGTCCACCGAGGAAGTGGCATCGTCCAGGATCAGGATCCGCGGATCGGCCAGGATGGCCCGCGCGATGGCGATCCGTTGGCGCTGACCGCCCGAAAGCGTCAGGCCGCGCTCGCCGATGCGGGTGTCGTACCCGTTGGGCAGCCGTTCGATGAAATCGGCCGCCTGAGCGGCGGTGGCGGCGCGCTCCACCTCCTCGCGGGTGGCCTCGCCCCGCGCGTACGCGATGTTCTCGTGGACCGTGGCGGAGAACAGGAAAGGATCGTCGTTGACCACCGCGATCGCGCTGCGCAGACTGCCGAGCTCGACCGTGCGCACGTCGGCGCCGTCGATGGAGACCGAACCGGTGCTGGCGTCGTACAGCCGCGGCAGCAGCGACACCAGGGCGGACTTGCCGGACCCCATGGCCCCCACCAGCGCTACGGTCTGTCCGGCCGGGACCTCCAGGTCGATCCCGCTCAGCGCGGGAAGCTGATTTCCCTCAAAGGTCAGGCCGACATCGTGCAAGCTGACCTGTCCGCCTCCGGCCGGCAGCGCGGGGGCGCCGGGGGGCGATTCGATCTGTGGCTCACGGTCGAGGATCTGGAAGATCCGCGCCCCCGAGGCGGTTGAGCGCTGGGCGGCCCCCAGCATGTAGCCGAGGGTGCGCATCGGTGTGATCAGCATCAGCAGGTAGGCGTAGAAGGCGGTGAAGGCGCCGAGCGTGAGGCTCCCGTTGATGACCTCGCGACCGCCGACCAGGAGGATTGCGCCGAGGCCAAGGTTGGGCAGGAAGCTGATCAGTGGCCCGTAGAAGGCCTGGATGCGAGTGGCGTAGATCTGCTGGTCGAACACCCGCTGCACGGTGTGCTCGAAGCGCCGCAGCTGGCGCTTCTCCTGCGCGAAGGCCTTGACCACGCGGATCCCCGACACGCTCTCCTCGGCGTCGGCGGTGAGCTCGGCGATGCGCTGCTGGGCCTCTCGCATGGCCGGCTGCGACTTGTGCCCGTAGCGGTTGGCGATCAGAACCACGAACGGGACCGGAGCCAGCGCGATCGCCGCCAGCGCCGGTTGCAGCGCGAACATCGCCACCGCCGCCAGCAGGATCGTCACCAGCGACTGGGCGATGAAGATCAGGCCGTATCCGAGAAAGAAGCGAACCGACTGCAGGTCGACGGTGGCGCGGGACATCAACTGCCCGGTCTGCTGGCGGTCGAAGAACGACAGCTCGAGTCGCTGCAGCTGGCCGTAGAGCCGGTTACGGAGATCCAGCTCCACCCCGAGCGAAACCTTGCCCGCGATCAAGCGCCGATACACGCTGAGGACCAGCCGCATCAGCCCGGCCACCCCGATGGCGATCGCCAGCAGCGTCAGCCGGTGGTGGTTGTGGGCCCGGATGGCGTTGATCGCGAGGCCGGTGAGGTACGGGATCAGGACGGTCGCGACCAGGGCGCCGAAGGCGAGCAGGAACGACCACACCACGCCGCGTCGATACGGGCGCAGGAAGCCGAGCAATCGCCAGAAGGTAGACATACTTCATAAAGTATAGTGCGACGGCGCACGAGTGAGCGGCGCCGCCGGCCGGAGCCCGAGACAGCTACCGCCTGAGTAGGATCGCGGGCGTGAGGAGCGTGGATGATCGACCGCGAACGTGAACGGGTCGCCGCCGCGGCGCGGCGTCTGGCCGGCCTCGGACTGGTTCTGGGGACGGCCGGCAACGTGTCGGAGCGCGCCGGCGATCTGATCGCGATCACCCCGACCGGCGCCGTCCTCGAGCGCCTCGACGCCACCGAGGTAGCGGTGGTCGACCGCACCGGGGCCCACGTCGACGGTCCCGCCGCCCCGACCTCCGAGCTGGCGCTGCACCTCGCCGTCTATCAGCGCTACGACGCCGGCGCGGTGATCCACGCCCATGCCCCGGTGAGCACCGCGCTGGGTTGCGTGCTCGACGAGGTTCCCGCCGTCCACTACCAGATGGTCTCCCTGGGCGGCTCGGTGCGGGTGGCGCCGTACGCCACCTTCGGCACGTCCGAGCTCGCCCGGCTGACCGCGGACGCCCTGGAGGATCGGTTCGCGGTGCTGATGGCCAATCACGGCACGCTGACCTACGGCGACGACCTCGATACCGCGATGCAGCGATCCCGGCTGCTGGAATGGGCGTGCACCGTGTACTGGCAGGCGGCCGCGATCGGCACGCCGCGCTCGCTCGACGCCGAGCAGCTGGACGCCGTCCAGGCCGAGCTGCGACGGCGCAGCTACGGCTCGCTCCTGGGAACCCCCGCCGGTGAGTGACCCGCGCCGCATCTCCCGTCGCCGGTTCGTCACCGGCGCCGCGGCGGGGGGAGTGGCGGCGGTCGTTCCAGCGCCGGCACAGGCGGCGGGCGCCGAGACCGGGGGCGGCCGGAGCCGAGTCGATGTGGTGGTGGTCGGAGCGGGGCTGGCCGGCCTCACCGCGGCCCGGGCGGTGGCGCGGGCCGGCCATTCGGTCACGGTGCTGGAGGCCCGCGACCGCGTGGGCGGACGGGTATGGAACCACCACATCGGCGATGGGCACGTCTCCGAGCGAGGCGCCGCCTTCATCGGGCCGACCCAGAACCATCTCCGTAGGCTGGCCGCCCAGCTGGGCGTGGACACCTTCCCCGTCTATGACCGTGGCGACGACCTCTACGTCACCGACGGCGAGCGGCTGCGCTACAGCGATCGCGGTCCGTTCGGCACGGCCCCGCCCGATCCGAGCATCTCCGGCGAGGTCGCCACGATCGTGCTGGGACTCAACCAGCTCTCGACCACGGTCCCGGTCGACGCGCCCTGGCGCGCTCCCAACGCGGCCCGTCTGGACGGCCAGACCGTGCAGACCTATCTCGACGAGCGCTCCGCCACTCCACGCTTTCAGCTGCTCGCGAGCGCCGCGTTACGTCCGATCTTCGGCACCGAGCCGCGCGAGGTATCGCTGCTGTTCGCCCTGTTCTACATCGCCGCCTCCGGCGACGCCAAGCATGCGGGAACCTTCCAGCGCAACTTCAACACCCGGGGCGGCGCGCAGGCCGAGCGTTTCGTGGGTGGCTCGCAGGTGCTCGCACAGAGGCTGGCGGCACAGCTCGGCGGTCGGGTCGTGCTCGGCTCCCCGGTGCGCCGGATCACCCGGCGCCGGGGCGGGGTCGAGGTCATCTCGGACCAGCTCACGGTCGCCGCCAAGCGGGTGATCGTGGCGATCCCGCCGACGTTGGCGGGCCGGATCGATTACGAGCCGATTCTGCCCTACCAGCGCGACCAGCTCACGCAGCGCTATGGACAGGGCACCCTGACCAAGGTGACGGCGGTCTACCCGCGGCCGTTCTGGCGTGACCAGGGTCTCACCGGCTCTGCCTTCGCCTCTGGGTTTCCGGTCAGCTTCACGTTTGACGACTCGCCTCCAGGCGGCCGGCCAGGGGTGGTGTTCGGTTTTGTCGGTGGTGACAATGCCCGGCGTTACGCCACGCTCTCGCGCGCGGACCGGCGTGCCGCCGTCCTGTCGCAGTTTGCCGCGTTCTTCGGCGCTGAGGCCAAGCACCCGCGCGCCTTCTTCGAGACCAGCTGGAGCGAGCAGCAGTGGACCCGGGGGTGTCCGGTGGGAATCCCGGCGGTAGGCTCGTTCGTGAGCTATGGCCCGTGGCTGCGCCAGCCCGTTGGCGCCATCCACTGGGCCGGGACCGAGACCGCGACCTACTGGAACGGCTATATGGACGGCGCCGTCAGCTCCGGGGAGCGGGCGGCACGCGAGGTCCTGGCCGAGATCTAGAGCCATCGGGGCCTCATCCGCGTGAGCGCCGAATCCGAGCCAGCGCCCCCAGCGGGCCTGTGCAACCGCTGCCGCCACCAGCAGCTCGTCCGCACCACGCGAGGGTCGGTGTTCTCACTGTGCCGCCGCTCGCGCGACGAGCCCGAGCGCTTCCCGCGCTATCCGCGGCTACCGGTCACCCGCTGCCCCGGCTACGAACCGGCGCCTATTGAGCCGGAAGCGGATTGAGCACGATCAGGCTGCTCCCGTCCTGGGCCTGCTGCAGCTGCTCGGAGAACAGCCCCCGGGCGGTGACCTGATCGACCAGCCCGGCCTCGGGCGCGGTGGCGATCTCGGCCACGGTCGGTGTGATCGCCTCCGGAAGCGTCGCGCTCAGCGGGTGGTCGAGCAGCGGCTGGAGCTCCTGACGCTCGAACAGCACCGCCATGTTGATCGGCTTGGCCGCCGCCGTGGCGGCCGCGGCCGGGGTGGGAGGCGTCTTGGTGAGGATGCTGGTCTGCGCGGGGTGGCTGGGGGGGAGGATCGCCACCACATTCTGGATCCCGCCGATGTACTTGAAGGTGTAGAGGGCCAGCTCGAGCGCCTCGCGACGCAGCAGCAGCAGCCGAGCGGTCGAGGGCTGGCCGATCCCGATGGCGCAATTCTTGCCACCGATCCCGCACAGGTCGTAGGCGATCGTGTTGCCGCTCAAAGTCGAGACCGAGGTCGAGGCGGGGTTGGGCCGCACCGCCACCTGCAGCCCGCCGCCCGGCGCGCTGGTCCCGCTGGCGGCGGCGGCCTGGGCGGCGGCGAGGGCCGCGGCGCTCTCGAGGTTCACCACCGTCACCACGGCGAGCTGATCGGCCGCGGTGATCCGGTAGAAGGGGCTGACATACGAGGCGATGTCACGCGCGCCGAGCGCGCCGCCTTCGGACGGCGCCCAGCTCGACCAGGCCACCGAAGTGGTGCTCGAGCGTCCACCCACCCCCACCGCTATGGCGATCACCACCGCGCCGACGGCGAGTCCGACCAGGATCGCGGTGGCGGTTCTGAACTTGCGGGCATGGGGAGACGCGGCGGCTCGCTCGGTTTGCCCTCGCGAGCCCGCGGCTGACCTCGGCAACCGCGCGCTGACGGCGTGCTCGTCGGCTGACCGGGTCGGCTCCGGAAGCTGCTGATCGGGGCGCCGGTCAGGGGTGTCGCTCATACGTGGGGCCAGGTCGCGGGATCCATCAGGTTGAGCTCGGGCCGGCGCAGCCCGACGCTGGAGAGCAGGTCGACGACAGCGTCACCGTGAATCTCCCGGCGCTCGATCAGGGTGTCGGCGATCCGCTCGATCGCATCACGGTTGGCGGCCATCAGGGCGTAGGCGGTGAGGTAGGCCTGGCCGAGGATCTGCGCAGCCGAGCGGCGCTTGATCGGGTCTCCGAGCACCGCACTGAGCGCGTTCTCCGCGAACGGGCCGCCGCCGCTGGTGCGGTTCATGATCGTGGTCCCGATCCGCTCCAGCCGCCCGAGGACCTCCTCGTGACCTTCGCTGGGCTCGAAGTCACGCCCGATCGTCACCGGTTCGGGGCCCATGGCCCAGCTGCCGACCATCGACGCCGCCGTCGCGGTGGCGGAGAACACGTCGCCGCTGACTCCCTGGGTGTTCTCGCCGTAGAACACCTGCTCCGCGGCCATCGCGCCGAGCGTCATGATCAGTTCCCCCATCACCCGGCTGCGGAAGTGCGAGAAGCGCTCCTCCTTCTCCATGCTCTGGTAGTGACCGAGCGAGCCGCCTCGCTTGCGGATCGAGAGGCGCGTGGCCAGCACGTCCTTTTCGAGGAACACGTGACCGGCGGCGGCATGGCCGGCCTCGTGGATCGCGGTCGCGCGGGTCTCCTCCTGGATGTACTCGATGTTCTGCGCGGTGCCGGTCTCTACGGTGGTCATGGCCTCGACGATGTCGTGCCAGGCGAACTGGCGCCGCCCCTCGGTGTGGGCGATGGTCAGGGCCATGGAGCAGCACTGCTCGATCATCGAGGGCGAGTATCCGTTGGTGATCCGGGCCAGCTCGTCGCGGCGGCGGTCGGTATCGAGGTCGGGTTCGTGGTCGACCTTGCCCAGGTACAGGTCGAGGATGTCGAGCCGATCGTCCTTGGTGGGGGTGCGGAACCAGATGTGGCGGCCCATCCGTCCGGGACGGGTCAGGGCCGGGTCGAGCACGGTGATCGGCACGTTGCAGGCGCCGATGAAGTAGATCTGCTCCTGACGAGGACGGGGGGGACGGAGGCGCAGCGGGAGCTTGCCGATCTTCGCGGGGACGACGAACATGGCGTCCAGGAAGGTGTTGAAGCGGTTGGTGAGCACCTTGCGCATCAGCGGCGGCTCATCGATCCCGTCCATCACGATCAGGAGCTGGTTGAGCGCCATGCCGCCTCCGCCCCCACCGCCCATCCCGAAGCCCGGATAGAACCGCTGGATGCGCTCGGTGGCGCGTTGGGTGAAGTTCGCATACGGGCTGGTGGTCGGCTCGGCCCGCTGCGCGAACAGCTTCTCGCGCCAGGCGCGGGACTCGATCACCAGATCGCCGGTTGGTGTGAGCGACCCGTTGGGACCGAAGAAGCAGAGGTCGTGGATCGAGGATGGCTCCGCCGTTGTGCTCATCCCGCCCTGGAGCGCCTGGCGGCGCATCCCCACGGCATCGATCTCGTCGATGAAGACGATGCACTGACCGCCCCACTTGGCGGCCAGCTTGCGGGCCTTGCGCGCCAGGAACTGGACGGTGATGGCATCCATCCCGATGAACATGCCGGCGAAGCCCGAGCCCGGGATGGTGACGAAGGGGCAATTGAAGTTGGTGGCGATCGCCTTGGAGATCATCGTCTTGCCGGTGCCGGGGGCACCGAGGAACAGCAGTCCGCGCTCGCGCTTGCCGCCCGCCTTCTCGAACTCCTCGCCGGACTGCCACAGGGTGATCACGCGCGTGATCTCCTCCTTGGCCTCGGCCTGTCCGCGGACGTCCTCGATCTTCACCCCCCAGCTGGCGTCGCCCGGCTCGTAGCCGCGGATCTGGCGTACCGCGAAGAACAAGAACGGCCCGAAGAAGATCGCGAAGTTGACGAAGAACAGCAATGGCAGCTGGACGAACACGAGGGCCAGCTGGGGCAGGGTGTTGGGTGGAAAGATCTGGCGCAGTCCGGCAAACGGGTCAAAGAACGACGAACCCACGCCCGCGAAGGAGAACAGCACCTGGCACAGCGCCAGCAGGGCCAGGACGAAGAGCAGGTACACCGGCAGCCGCCGGAACTTGCCGCGCCAGAACCAGTAGCGCCGGCGCGCCACGATGTCCTGGGCCTTGAGGCTCTGGTCGGCGCCGTACAGGCTGGGCGACGGAATCAGCTTGCGGGTGACCACCTCCACCAGGCCGCGGAACACGATCACGGCGACCAGCGTCACCAGCAGTGAGGCGACCAACCCCAGGTGGTTGGAGTCGAACAGGATCAGAAAGAACGCGGGCGCTGTGAACAGAGCCACCGCGGTAGCGGCGCGGGTCAGCCGCCGCCACTCCTGAGCGAGCGCGGCCGCGTGCTCGTTTATCGCGCCCGCGATACGCGGACTCTCATCTGCGTACGCCATTAGGTCCGCTGGAGGGTACAGAGGACGGGCGGTGGCGTAGCCATACCCGACGTGGGGGACCTTCCCGATCCCTCCGCCCCTCGGGCAACAGCTTCAGAGCGAAGCTGAGCAGGATCACCGCTGGGATCACGAACGCGCCGAGCGACAGAATCGAGACCGCGGCCAGCGCCACCAGCAGCCCGACCACGAACCACGCCGCAGTCGCGGTCCAGTCCCGACCGCGGCGATACCGGCGCCGGATGGCGAGCCCGATCAGCAGCGTCAACACGGCCGGGAGCGCGACCGGGATCAGCACCTTGGCACCGTCGGCCTGCACCAGCGTGGCCCGGCTGAGGCTCAGCCCGTTGGTGCCGGACTCCGTCTGGTTGTAGACCGGGACCAGCAGCGCCGCCAGCACCAGGCCCAGCGACCACACGAAGCTGGCGACGGTCAACCGGGTCACCAGCAGTCGGCGTCGCATCTGCCACGCTCGCGCTCATCGGCTAAGGCTACGAGCGCGAGCCCCGACTCGCAATCAGCCCGTCACACGGTGGCGCTGCCAAGGGCGAGCCGCTCATCGCGCTTCGGTCGCCAGCCACGCGCGCTGGAGCGCCATCGCCGATCCGATGTGCGGCTGGGCGCTGAGCCACACGGCACGCAACCCTGCGGGGTCGAAGCCGGCCGGGTCAATGCCGCTGCGGCCGTCCCAGCGGTGAGCGAACTCACGGGTGCGCGGCCCGAAGAAGGGCTGGCTGAAGTAGGCCTTGGTCCGGCGTGCGATCAGCTCGGGGGGAGCAGGTCGCCGAACAGGGCCCCCATGGTGGCGGTTCGATCCCCCCAGCCGGCTCGGCCGCCCTCCCGGCCGACCGCCCTCATGTAGGCCGGGTCGATCAACGGCGAGCCGATCAGGACGCCCTGATCGGCGCCGAGCTGAGCCGCGCTCCACGCGGTCGCGCGCCACAGCCGCGAGCGCGCCAGCCAGTCCAGCCGCCGGTTCCAGCTGCGCGGCCGCGCCGACAGGTCGGAGGCCGTGCGCTCGGCGACCTCACGGCGCAGGTCGCCTCGCAGCCACGGCAGCAGCAGTGCTCGGCGACGCCGAAGGTACTCGCGGCGCAGCCACGAGGGCGCCAGGGCATGCACGGCCTGGCGCCAGTCGCGAAGGCGGGGACGCCGGCGCCGGGCCAGCGCGTCCGACAGCGAATACCAGGGCCAGCCCCCGAACACGTCATCGCCGCCCGCGCCCGTCAGCACCGAGCCACCGGCGGCCGACCGCGCCAGCAGCGCGGTGATATGTATGTTCGGCGGATACAGCCCGCCGTGACGGCGTAGCCCCTGTGCGGCGATCGGCCCGAGCAGATCGAGCTCGTCCCGGCAACCGACTCGCAGCCACGTCGATAACCCCAGGTGCTTGACCACCAGCTCCTGCCAGTCGGACTCCTGGGTCTCCGGATAGGGGAACCGCAGACTCACCGGGATCGGCGGCTCCAGCCCCTCGCGCGCGGCCAGACCCGCCGCGACGGCCAGCAGCACCGAGGAGTCGCGGCCTCCGGAGAATCCCACGACACACGGGCTTCGCACCAGGAAGGGGCGAATCGCCGCTTCCAGCACGGCCCGGGAGGGTGGGGCACCGGCCGCGGAGCGCCGCGCCGGCCAGCGCGAGCGCCGGCCTAAATCTCCGTCGGCCGGCGCGCACTGTCCCAACGGCAGCCCGGCCGCAACCTCAAACGGCGTCGGCGCCAGCTCAGGCCGCGGCGCGCCGGCGGGCGAGAGCGGCTCGCCGGCAGCGCCCGCCGCCCAGCCCAACAGCTACGAAGCTCCCGCGACGCCGTCGGTGATCGGATTCGCACCACCGCGGGTCAGCGCCTGGACGGTGCCGAGCACCGTCACGGCCGGCGGCTCGTAAGCGTCCGGCGCCGGCGGCGCGGCGGCAGGATCACACACGGGCGGGCTCGCTTGGGGTCCGTTGCTCATCTTGACCTTTCTGTCTCAGAAATTCGGCGTCTCACGGGCGGCGTAGCCGGCGTCAGCCGGCGCCCTTGGTGCATGTGCCCTTGTAGCTGCCGTCCTTGGCCACCGTGACGGAGCCGGTCCCGCGGCCAAAGCCGCGGCCGAAGATGACGCAATTCGTGACGCTATGCGTCCCCGGCGACGACGGGATTACCGCCAGCTTTCCCATGCACGTGTCGGTGATCGTGCCGTTCTGAAAGTTCTCACCTCGTCCTCGACGGATCTCCATTCCAGCGCCTGCTTGCGGAGTCGCAAGAGCTGGTCGCCTGCCATCGGCGGCAGGTTAGCGCCATCGGTGGGCGCTGAGCCGCCTGGTGGCGCGGGCGGAGCCCGCTCGATGCGACGCTCGCTACGGTTGCGCCCATGGTTTGTGCGGGGCGCGTCGGGGCCTACGGCCTCGCGATCACCGGGCTCTCGGGCGCCAACGGGCGCCTGATGCAAGCCCCGGCGCACTGGCGGCAGCTGCATCTGGTCCAGGCGCGGCCGCCGGCGGACACCGCCACGGTCGCGTTCGTCGACGACGAGCGGGCGTTCGTGCCCCTGGACCACGACCACGCGGTCTCGGTCGACCGGCGGCGGCGCACGGCCGTGGTGCTGGCCCGCTCAGACCGCGACGACGAGCGCCTGGCCCACCCGTTGCTGGTCATCCCCGCGTCGCTGTTCGCCCACTGGGAGGGTCGCGCCGCGCTGCACGGCGGCGCGTTCGTGGCCGGCGCCCGGGCCTGGGGGGTGCTCGGCGACAAGCGGGCCGGAAAGTCGACGACGCTGGCGGCGCTGGCGCTGGCGGCAGCCCCGATCATCGCCGATGACCTGTTGGTGGTCGACCGCCTGCGCGTGCTCCGCGGGCCCCAGCACGTCGACCTACGGCCGTCCTCCGCGCGGCGGCTGGATCTACCGCGGGACGTCAAGCTGGTGCGCCGCCGCCACCGGCTCCGGCCACCGGCCGCGCCGGCGGAGGTGCCGCTGGGCGGGTGGGTGTTCCTCGCGTGGGGTCGTCGCCCCGCTCTGCGCCGTCTGACCCGATCCGACGCGCTGAGGCGGATCGCGCAGCGATTCTCGTTCCCCGCGCTGGATCGGGACCCCCTGCAACTCCTGGAGTTGGCGAGCCGGCCGGCCTTCGAGCTGGTCAGGCCGCACACCATGGCCGGGATCGCCGAAACGACCCGGTGGCTGATGGAGCTCGGCGGCTGAGTGAACGGCCGCCGGCTCAGCTAACCAAACCGGCGCCGGCTCACAGGTTCACGGCCACGTACTTCGTCTCCAGGTACTCCTCGATGCCCTCGTGTCCGCCTTCGCGCCCGAAGCCCGACTGCTTGATCCCGCCGAATGGGGCGGAGGCGTTGGAGACCATGCCCTGGTTGAGTCCCACCATGCCCGTCTCGAGCCGCTCGACCACCCGCAGGGCTCGCTTGAGGTCGCTGGTGTAGACGTAGGCCACCAACCCGTACTCGGTGTTGTTGGCGGCGGCGATCGCCTCGTCCTCGTCCATGAAGCCCTTGACCGGCGCCACCGGACCGAAGATCTCCTCCTGGAGCAACTCGGCGTCGTCGGGGACGTCGGTGAGCACGGTGGGGTCGTAGAAGTAGCCCGCTCCGTCGCGGGTGTGGCCACCGACCACCGCCTTGGCGCCGCGGCCGATCGCGTCCTCCACCAGATCGGCAACCTTGCGGCGCTGGTTGTCGTCGATCAGCGGCCCGACCTCGACGCCGTCCTCGGTTCCGCGCCCGACCTTCATCGCGCCCATCTTGGCTGCGAGCTTCTCGGCGAACTCGTCCGCCACCGCGTCGGCGACGTGGAACCGGTTCGCGGCGGTGCAGGCCTCTCCGATGTTGCGCATCTTGGCGATCATCGCGCCCTGCACGGCGGCGTCGACGTCGGCGTCGTCAAACACCACGAAGGGGGCGTTACCGCCGAGCTCCATCGACAGCCGCAGCAGCGTGTCGGAGGCCTGGGCCATGAGCTTGCGGCCGACCTCGGTGGAGCCGGTGAACGACAGCTTGCGCAGCCGCTGGTCGGAGATCAGGGGCGCGGTGGTCTCGCCCGAGGAGGACGCGGTGATGAGGTTGACCACGCCCTTGGGCAGCCCCGCCTCCTCCAGGATCTTGACCAGCATCAGCATCGTCAACGGCGTCTGCTGGGCGGGCTTGACCACCACCGTGCAGCCCGCGGCGAGCGCCGGCCCGATCTTGCGCGTACCCATCGCCAGCGGGAAGTTCCACGGGGTGATCAGCAGGCACGGGCCGACCGGCTGCTTCATCGTCAGCAGGCGCCCCTGGCCGTTGGCGGCGACCGCGTAGCGGCCCTCGATCCGCACCGCCTCCTCGGAGAACCAGCGCAGGAACTCGGCGCCGTAGGTGATCTCGGCCAGCGATTCCTTCACCGGCTTGCCCATCTCGAGCGTCATCAGCAGCGCGAGGTCATCGGCGCGCTCGGTGATCGTCTCGAACGCGCGACGCAGGATCTCGCCGCGCTCGCGGGGAGCCATCGCAGCGAACTCGGGCCCGGCCTCCACGGCGGCGTCGAGGGCTTGGCGCGCATCGTCGACGGACGCGTCGGCGACGTCGGTCAGCGTCTCACCGGTGGAGGGATCCTCGACGGCCAGCGTGCCCTTGGCGCCGTCTCGCCACTCGCCGCCGATGTACAGCTGCTTGGGAACCTGGTCCAGGACTTCCTGCTCGTGAGAGGTGGTGGTCGTGCTCATGGTTTGCACCTACCCTGAGATCGTGATTCGAAATTCCGCCTGAGCCACGACACTAGCCGCTCTCAATGGTTGCGCGGCGGTGGGCTCGTGCCAGCGCCCAGGTGGCGCGCGGTCGGCCCGCCCGGCCCTGCGCTGAGACACGAAAAGTCCCGGGCGCGCGGTGGGCGCGCCCGGGACCTCTGAGTCCTGAGTCCCTGCTCTGCTTAGCGGGCGGCGGGTTGGACCGGCGCGGACTCGAGCGCCACGCTCAGCACCTCGTCGATCGTCATCGCCATGTGGAACTTCATCGCATCACGGACCTCTTCGGGGACGTCATCGAGGTCACCGCGGTTGCGCTCCGGCAGCACCACATCGGTGAGGCCGGCCGCGTGCGCCGCGAGCACCTTCTGCTTGAGGCCACCGATCGGCAGCACGCGTCCCTGCAGCGTCACCTCGCCGGTCATGCCGACGGTGTGGCGTACGGGCCGCTCGCTCAGCAGCGAGGCCAGAGCCGTCACCATCGTCACGCCCGCGCTGGGGCCGTCCTTGGGGATCGCTCCCGCCGGAACGTGGACGTGGAACGACCGGTCCTCGAACGTGCCCGGCTCGATGCCGAGCTCGTGGGCGTGACCACGGACGTAGGACAGCGCTATCTGCGCCGACTCCTTCATCACGTCGCCCAGCTGGCCGGTCAACGTCAGTCCGGGCTTGCCCGGCATCGCCGTGGCCTCGACGAACAGCACGTCGCCGCCGGCTCCGGTGACTGCCAATCCAGTCGCCACGCCCGGCACCGCGGTGCGGATCGCCGACTCCTGGAAGTGGCGCTGGCGCCCGAGCGCGTCGCGAATCAGCTCGAGGTCGATCACGACTGGGGCCGTGACCTTCTCCGAGGCGATCTGCGTCGCGGTCTTGCGCAGCAGCGTCCCGAGGTCGCGCTCGAGCTGGCGTACGCCCGCCTCACGCGTGTACTCGGTGGTGACCGTGTTCAGCATCTCGTCCGAGATCTCGACTTCCTGCTCGCGCAGTCCGTTGCGCTCCAGCTGCCTGGGCCACAGGTAGCCACGAGCAATCGCGACCTTCTCCGAGGTGGTGTAGCCGTCGAAACGGATCACCTCCATGCGGTCGAGCAGCGGCCCGGGAATCGTGTCGGCCACGTTGGCGGTGGCGATGAACATGACCCCACTGAGGTCGAGCTCCAGGTCGAGGTAGTGATCGCGGAACGAGTGGTTCTGGGCCGGATCGAGCACCTCGAGCAGCGCCGCTGAGGGGTCGCCGCGCCAATCGGCGCCGACCTTGTCGACCTCGTCGAGCATGATCACCGGGTTCATCGTCCCCGCGTCGCGCAGCGCGCGCACCAGACGACCCGGGAGGGCGCCGATGTACGTGCGGCGGTGGCCGCGGATCTCGGCCTCGTCGCGGACGCCGCCGAGCGACATGCGGACGAACTTGCGTCCGGTGGCTCGGGCGATCGACTCGCCGATCGAGGTCTTGCCGGTGCCCGGAGGTCCGATCAGCGTCAGGATCGCGCCTGAGCGCTTGTCCTCGGTGATGCCCCGGTCGACACGCAGCTTCTTCACCGCGATGTACTCCACGATCCGGTCCTTGACATCTTCCAGGCCGGCGTGATCTGCATCGAGGACCTCTCGCGCGTGAACCGGATCCAGGCGCTCCTCTGAGTTCTCCGACCACGGGACGGCGATCAGCCAGTCCAGGTAGGTGCGGATGACGCTCGACTCAGCGCTCTGCTCGCCCATCTTCTCGAGCCGTCCGAGCTCCTTGTCGGCCTGCTCGCGGGCGTGCTCGGGCATCCCGGCCTCTTCGATCTTGGTCCGGTACTCCTCCACGACCGAAGCGTCGTCCTCGTCGAGCTCCTTGCGGATCGAGTCCATCTGCTTGCGCAGGAAGTACTCGCGCTGCTGCTTCTCCGCGCCGGACTCGACGTCCTCACGGATCCGCTTGCGCACCTGGAGCTCAGCCAGACGCTCGCGCTGGTAGCCGAGGGCAAGCCCCAGACGCTCGGTGACGTCCGTTGTCTGCAGCAGCTTGACCTTCTGCTCGTAGTTGATGTCCGGGCTGTAGCCGCTGGTGTCGGCCAGCGTCCCCGGCTCGGAAATGCTCCGCAGGAACGCGGAGATACGGCCGTCGTCGCCGCGGACCTCGAGGATCTCCTCGACCACGGCGCGGTACTCGCGCTCGAGGTTGCGGGTCTTGCCGTCAACCGGTGTGGGGTCGGGCCGCTCTTCGACCTCGACGAACAGGCGCCCGTCGGGGAGGGTCTGGGCGGCGCCGGCGATCCCGCGATGCAGGCCCTGGAGGGCAAACGCGCGGCCTCCACCGGGAAGGCGGACCCGGTCGGTCACCTCGGCGACGGTGCCAACCGCCGCGAATTCGTTCTCGTGCCTCGGCACGAGTAATACGCGCTCTTCGTCGCCGGCTTCGATGGCCAGCGTGAGCGACATGCCCGGGAAGACGACGACGTCGTCAAGCGGGACCAAAAGAAGGCGACTCACAAGTCTTCACTTTCGCTAGTTGCTTACCGTAGATAAGTAGAGGATAGCATCTGAGCCGCCCGGAGTGGTACGGATCTCAGTCAAGGAGACTGAGATTATCAGGGCCTCATCCTGTGGTGGCCGGGCTTCCGTGGCGGCCGGCCGTCAGGCGGATCGCTCGCGCCGGGCGCATCTGAGATCATCACCCGCGATGGTCGCCAAGCGAAAGACGCCCGACGACGCCGCCCACGACGTGCTGGCCGCCGAGGAGTTCGGGGTCCCGGCACCGGATCCCCGCCTGCACCAGGAGGATCCCCACGACGTGCTGGCCGCTGAGGAGTTCGGGGTTCCCGCCCCGGACCCGGCGCTGCACCACGGGCCGATCGCGCTACCCGGCGATCCGACCGGGATCGTCGAGGCCCACGACGTGCTGGCGGCCGAGGAGTTCGCGCTGCCCGCGCCGCCGCCGTCCAACGGCGGGGCCGGCGGGCCGGAGTCTCGGCCCTCCCGCCGTCCGCTGCTCGCCGCCGCCGCTCTGGCGCTGCTGGTGCTGGCGCGGCGCGCCCGCCGGCGCTAGACCCGACTCCTTCGCGACGCGAGTCGGGCGATCAGGTTGAGGATCAGGATCAGCACCACCAGCGTGAGCGCCGCCCCCCAGGCGCGGGTCACCACGTCGCTTCGCGGGGACTGTATGTCGCCGTAGATCTGGAGGGGCAGGGAGTTCATCTGGGCGCCCAGGTTGAACGTGAGCACCTGAGCGCCGAACGCCGTGAACAGGAGTGGCGCCGTCTCGCCGGCGCCGCGGGCGATCGCCAGCAGCGATCCGGTCAACAGCCCGGAGCCGGCAGTGGGCAGCACCACCCGGGTCACCACCCTCCATCGCGGCGCACCGAGCGCCAGGGCCGCTTCCCGCAGGCTCCCGGGCACCAGCAGCAGGACCACCTCCGCCGCCTTGGCCACCACCGGAAGCATCAGCAGCGACAGCGCCACCGATCCCTTCCAAGCGGTGAAGCCGCCGCCCACGTGTCCGAGCACCAACACGATGTACACGAACAGCCCGAACACGATCGACGGCACGCCGGTCATCACGTCGATGAAATACCGCACCGTGCCGGCGAAGCGCGAGTCCTTGCCGTACTCGGTCAGGTAGAGCGCCACCCCGATCCCGAGCGGGACCGCGATCAGCGTCGCCAGCGCGGTCATCTCGATGGTGCCGAGCAGAGCGCTCCGGATGCCCCCCGGATAGCCGAGGAAGTTGCCATTGGGGTCGGTGGTGAAGAACTTCCCGTTCCAGGCGCCGAGCCCCTTCTGGAGCAGGAAGTAGACGATCAGGATCAGCGGGATGAGCGCGATCGCCGTGCCGGCGGCGAGCACGCCGCGCATGACCCGGTCGGTGCGCCGGCGCCGCGGGCTGATCGGGGGCAGCGTATGAGCCGAGGTGCTCATCTCAGCCTCCCGCCGTCGGCCGGCGCGACGTCGACTGGTCCCTCGGCGGCATGCCTGCCTGCGCCTCGCTTCTCGCGCTGCGCGCGGGTCACGTACCGGCGGGCGATGATGTTCACGAGCAGGGTGAGCACGAACAGCACCAGCCCGGCCGCGAACAGCGCCGAGCGGTGCACCGGAGTCGACGCCGCCTCGCCGAACTCGTTGGCGATCACCGCGGCGAGCGTGTAGCCCTGCTGGAAGATCGAGTGCCCGAGCTTCGGGGAGTTGCCGATCACCAGCACGACCGCGATCGTCTCGCCGATCGCCCGCCCGAGCCCGAGCATCGCGCCGCCGGTGATGCCCGCGCGCGAGTAGGGGAGAACCGCGATCCGGATCATCTCCCACCGCGTGGCTCCGAGCGCGAGCGCCGCCTCCTTGTGCTCGGCGGGAACGGTCGCGATCACCTCACGCGAGATCGCCGAGACGATCGGGAGGATCATGATCGCGAGGATCAGCCCGGCGACGAAGTAGCCCGGGCCCGCGACCGGGCCCGCCGACGAACGGGAGGAACGAGAACGTGTCGGCGAACCACTGCTCCGCCGGCCGAGCTTGGGGATCAGGACGAACACTCCCCAGAGCCCGTAGACGACGGACGGAACGGCCGCGAGGAGGTCGACGAGGAACCCGAGCGGGGCACGTATCCGCCGCGGGGTGACAGCTCGGTCAGGTACAGCGCGGCCGCGACCGCGACCGGGACGCCGATGACCAGCGCGGTGGCCGCCGTGATCAGCGTGCCGAGCACCAGCGCCCACGCCCCGAACGTGCAGTGCCCGCCCGACACCGCGCAGGCGCCGCCCTGCTGCAGCTCAGCGACGTCCCAGTTGTTGCGGAAGATGAAGTTGAGGACGCCGATGTGGCTGAACGCGACCGAGGACTGGCCGATCAGCCGCACGAAGAAGTACGCGATCAGAAGCAGGATGGCGGCGGCGATGCCGCTGAGCCCGAACTTCAGGACCTGATCGGGAACCCGTGCCAGCGGCGACCGCTCGAACGCCGAGCGGCCGCCGCCGGCCGAGCTGACACTTGCTTGCAACGCTCGTTCCTAGGACAGCGGGGATCCGTTGCAGGTGAGCTTGGCCAGTGCGGCCTGGTCCAGCTTGTCAATCGAGGCGGGCAGCGGGGCGTACTGCAGCTTCTGCCTCCACCCCCTGGCCGGCAGCCGAGCCCATAGGCGACGAACTTCTTGACGCCGCGACGCCACCGGCTGGCTCACCCCCGCCTTGCACATGTCCTGGTAGACAATCAGGAATGTCTGGGTGACGATCGGATAGGCGGTCGGGTTCGGCGAGTTGATCGTCGACACGGTCAGGTCCGCCGGGACCTTGATCCCGACCGCCGCGGCGGAGCTCGCCGGCAGCGTCGGCGCTATGAACTTGCCGGCACTGTTCTTGACGGCTGGCGAAGGTGAGGCCGCTCTGCAGCGCGTAGGCCTGATCCACGTAGCCGATCGCGCCCGTGGTCTGCTTGAGCGACGCCGCGACGCCCGCGTTGCCCTTGGCACCCGTGCCGGTCGGCCAGTTGACCACCTTGTCGGGCTTGCCGGCCGCGGCCGTCCAGGCCGGGCTGTAGTCAGACAGGAAGGTCGTGAAGCCCTTCGTCGTACCCGACGAATCGGAGCGATGGACCACCGTGATCGCGGTGCTCGGGAGCGACATGCCGGCGTTCAGCGCTTTGATCTCGGGATCGTTCCAGGTCTTGACCTTGCCCTGGAAGATGTCCGCGATCGTCTTGCCATCGAGCTTGATCCCGCTCTTTATCCCCGGCAGGTTGTACGAGACGGTGATCGCGCCGAACGCGATCGGGAAATGCTGAACCGGGCCCTTGGCCGCCTTGATCTCGGATGGCTTCATGGGAGGATCGCTGCCGGCGAAATCGACCGTCCCGGCCTGCAGCTGGGCGATGCCGGCGCCGGATCCGGTGGCCTGGTAGTTGACCGTCAGCCCTTGGCCGGACAGGTTCGAGCCCCACTGCTGGTAGATCGGAGCGGCGAGCGTGGAGCCCGCGCCGTTGATGGTCCCGCCGCCGCCACCGGATGACGAGGCGGAACTGGAGGACGATGGCGCCGACGAGGCGGCGGCGCTCGAGCTTGAACTGCTCGCGGCGCCCGAGCTTGAACTGCTGCTACTGCCGCAGGCGGCGATCCCCAGTGTGACCGCGCCGCAGATCGCGAGCGCAGCCAGACTTCGTATTTTCCTCACAGCGGTGCTCCCTTTCGATTTGATTAGCCATCTCGGACTTCGCAGCGCATCACCCTCGCAGCGTCGGGTCCGGAAGTTGTTATCCACTTGTGACCGAGTTCTGGGTGTCGTGTGAAGGTTCGGGGGAGTAGCGGTAGCCGAAGCCGAAATGCGTGTGGATGAACTTCGACTCGGGGATCGCCGTTGTCAGTCGCGAGCGGAGCTTGCGGACGTACACGTCCACCGTGCGGTCCCCGGGCTTGAGCTTGTTGCCCCAAACCAGGGCATAAAGCTCCTCCCGACTCAAGATGCGTCCCTCGCTGCGCATCATCACGGCCAGCAGTTGCTGCTCCTTCTTGGTGAAGTTGAGGACCCGGCCCCTGACCAGGACGAGGAACTCGCTGGGCCGGACCTCCAGGTCCCCGGACCGGAGGATCTCGCCTGAGGCTCCGTCGTTCATGCGCGTGAGCGTGCCGCAGATGGCAGGCCGGGTTGTGACTAGCTTTGTGAAAATGGCGGTCACTATCGGCGAGCGGCCCAAGCGGCCGATTGAACCCGGCTCCGAGCCGAGCGCCACGCGGGACGGCTGGCCGGCTCAGGTTGAGAGCCGATGTGGTCACATCGCGGTCACAAGTCGGCGCGGACGCAGCCTTAGATTGACGCCCCGCCGGGCGCACGCTGGGCGTGACCGCACTGCGCCTCGACCGGCATCGCATGTCAGCACCCGCATATTCCCTGGCTTAAGGAGTCTCTGTGCCGCTCGAGTCTGCCCATACCTCGCCATCGCGTGTGCGCCGCCGGAGACGGTCGCGAGTTTCACTGCTGGCGGTGGCCTGCGGCGCCGTTGTCCTCGGCACGGGCGGAGTGTCGTCCGCCGCGACCAAGCCGACCGCGGCACCGGGCTTCACGCTGACCAAGCTCGTCGCGGCACCCAAAGGGGCTACCAACTGCGACGACCTGGCGTTTCTTGGCGGCAACCTGTTCATGGGCTGCCAGAACGCGGTGTTGAGCAGCGGGCTGGGCGGGCCCCCGAACCCAAAATCGGACACGAGTACGCTGGTCGAGATCTCCCCGGCCGGCAAGATCATCAAGACGTGGGCGATCAAGAACAAGATCGACGGCCTCGGCGGCGACCCGCTGCACCACCGGGTGATCGTCACTCTGGACGAGGACTCCAACACGCGTCTGGTCACGGTTGATCCCACCGCGCCGGCGGCGTCGCAGATCACCAACTACGCCTACTCGCCGGACCCCCGTGCCGCCGGTACCCCGGTCGCCCTGCACACCGGCGGCGGCACCGACTCGGTGGTCGTCGACAACGCCGGTCACATCCTCATCACCGGTTCCCACGCCGGCACCACCACCGGGACCGCGACCTTCAAGGTCGTCCTCACGCCGCCGGCCAGCCCCGGCGCCACGGGCACCGCCGCGATCAGCCCCACCTTCCTGGACAACGCCACCGCGGCCAACGGCAACACCGGCAGCGGCACCGTGAAGCTGAAACTGGGCGACGTCGACTCCAACGCGATCATTCCTGCCAGCAGCCCCAAGTACGCGGGCCAGTACGTGATCGACGACCAGACGGCGCTCGATGCTGGTGTTCGCCAAGGATCTCAACACGGGCACCGGCCTGACCGCGCTGAAGACCCCGTTCGGGCTCGACGACATCCGCTGGGCGACCTCCAACGGCGGCACGCTGTACATCGTCGACAAGGGGGCCCAGACACCACTGGGCATCTCGTCGCTCTACAAGCTCACCGGACCGTTCGTCCAGGGCACGCCCTACGCCGCCAACGACGGCGTCAGCGACCAGGTGGTCAAGGTCAACCTCACCAACGGCAACGTGACGCCGATCGTGAAGGGGCTGGGTACGAGCAAGGGCCTCGTCTACGTCGACCCGAGCGGAACGCCCGCCCCCCTGCCGCTGGCGACGCCGATCTCGGGCACGGCATCGGCGACGACCTCGTCCGCGTCATCCACCACTCCGGCGGCCACCTCGACCACGACCAGCGCGAAGCAGAAGAGCAGCGGATCCAGCAACACCGCGCTGATCGTGGTGATCATCGTGGTGGTCCTGGCGCTGCTGGCCGGCGGGGGTTACGACATGTCCCGCCGTCGCACGACACCGAGCTGAGAGCGCAGCGACCCGGCGCCGCGGCTGAGCCGGCCTACCGTCGGCTTCGTCGCGGCGCCATCAGGTCGGTGATCGTCCCGGCGGCCATCTCCGCCGCGAACGCCACCGTCTCCGACAGCGTCGGGTGGGGGTGAACCGTCAGCGCGATGTCCTCGGCGTCGGCACCCATCTCAAGCGCGTGCACCGTCTCGGCGATCAGGTCGCCCGCGCCGATGCCGACGATCCCGGCGCCGAGCAGCCGCGCGTGTCTCGGGCTCCACCAGCAGCTTGGTCATCCCGTCGCTGCGTCCCAGCCCCAGCGCTCGCCCCGAGGCGGCCCACGGGAACGCCGCCTTCTCGTACGCCACCTCTGACTCCTTCGCCGCGGTCTCGGTCAGCCCCATCCACGCGACCTCAGGATCGGTGTAGGCGACCGACGGGATCGTCCGCGCGTCGAACTCCACATCCTGGCCCGCGATCACCTCGGCCGCGACCTTGGCCTCATGGGTGGCCTTGTGGGCGAGCATCGGGGCGCCGACGATGTCGCCGATCGCGTAGATCCCGGGGACATTGGTGCGCATCTGGCGGTCGACGGCGATGAACCCACGCTCGTCCACGGACACCCCGGCCGCCTCCGCCCCGATCGCCTTGCCGTTGGGCACCCGTCCCACCGCGACCAGCACCTGGTCGAACATCTGCGCCGCCGACCCCTTCGATCTCCACCTTGAGGCCGTTCTTCTGCGCGCGCACCTCGCCGACCCGGGTGCCGAGGTGGATCGCCTGGTAACGACCCGAGATCCGCTTCTGCAGGACCTTGACGAGGTCGGGGTCGCAGCCGGGGATCAGCTGATCGAGCATCTCCACCACCGTCACCTTGGAGCCGAGCGCGTCGTACACCGTCGCCATCTCGAGCCCGATGATCCCGCCGCCGATCACCAGGATCCGCTTGGGGATGAAACCGGGGGAGAGCGCGCCGGTGGAGTCGATGATCCGCGGATCGTCGGGCAGCCCCGGGATCGAGGCCGCCTCCGAGCCCGCCGCGATGATGCAGTTCTCGAAGGTCAGCTCCCGGTCGCCGACGATCAGCGAGTTCGCGCCGGTAAAGCGCGCCGATCCGTGCACGACCTCCACCTTGCGCTGCCGGGCCAGGCCCACCAGCCCGCCGGTCAGCTTGTCCACCACCGACGCCTTCCACCCGATCAGCGCTTCCAGGTCGACCTGGGGCGGGCCGAACGAGATCCCCCGCTCGGCCATCTCCTCGGTCTCCGCGATCACGCGCGCGGCGTGCAGCAACGACTTGGAGGGGATGCAGCCCACGTTCAGGCACACCCCGCCGAGCTTCTCGTAGCGCTCGATCAAGACCGTCTTGCACCCCAGGTCGGCAGCCCGGAAGGCGGCGGTGTAGCCACCCGGGCCCGCGCCGAGGACCACCACCTGCGCATCGCGTTCGCCGCCGCCATCGTCCGGCGTGGTGGGCGGGGGCTCGCTCGTCACCGCCACCGTCGCGGGCGCTTCGGACTCCGACTCCGCGCGCGGCGCCGGGCTCGGCCCGCTCCCGTCGGACTCGAGCGTGAGCAGGACGCTTCCCTCCGACACCCGGTCGCCGATCGACACCCGCAGCTGCTTGACCACCCCGGCCTCCGGGGCCGGCACGTCCATCGTCGCCTTGTCTGACTCCAGCGTGACCAGCGGGTCCTCGGCCGCGATCTCGTCGCCGACCGCGACGTGGATCTCGATCACCGGCACATCGGCGAAGTCCCCGATGTCAGGGACCCGGATCTCTCCAGCGTCACCGGCGCCGGCGGCGCCGCTCACAGCAGAACCCGCCGCAGATCCGAGAGCACCTGCACGAGATACGAGGTGAACCGCGCCGCGGCCGCCCCGTCGATCACGCGATGGTCATAGGAGAGCGACAGCGGCACCATCAGCCGTGGCACGAACTCACTGCCGTTCCACACCGGTTTCATGGCCGACCGGGTGGCGCCGAGGATCGCCACCTCGGGGGCGTTGATGATCGGGGTGAAGCTGGTCCCCCCGATCCCGCCCAGGCTCGAGATCGTGAACGTCGCGCCGCTCATATCGCCGGGCGAGAGCTTGCCGTCGCGGGCCTTGGCCGACAGGGCGGTCAGATCTGACGCTATCTCCAGCAGCCCCTTGCCGTCGGCCGCCTTGATCACCGGAACGACAAGACCGCCGGGGGTGTCGGCGGCAAAGCCGATGTTGTAGTAGCGCTTGAGCACCAGCTCCTCGCCGTCGAGCGAGGAGTTGAAGTTCGGGAACTCCTTCAGCGCCGCCACGCTGGCGAGCACGAGGAACGAGACCATCGTCACCTTGGCTTCGTTCTGCTCGGAGTTGAGCTGCTTGCGCCACGCCTCGAGCTCGGTGATGTCCGCCTCGTCGTTGTGGGTGACGTGCGGGATCATCATCCAGTTGCGGGCCAGCACCGGCCCCGAGATCCGTTGGATCCGCGACCGGGTAACCCGCTCCACCGGGCCGAACTTCTCGAAGTCGATCGTCGGCCACGGCGGCAGTCCGGGGGCGGCAGCCGGCGGCGCGGCCCGATCCGGCGCCGGCGCCGGGCCCTGCTCCGCGAGCTGCTGCACGTCCTCCTTGGTGATCCGTCCCTTGCGCCCGCTGCCGGTGGCGTCGCTGAGCGAGACCCCGAGCTCACGGGCGAGGCGGCGCACCGCCGGGCTCGCGTAGATGGGCCCTCCGCCGTTGGCCCGGGGTTGATTTGGTGAAGCCTCAGAGGTTCGGGCCGGGGTCGGCTCCGACGGGGATTCCGGCTGCTCCGGCGCGTCGGCCTCCGGCTCCTCCGGGGGCTCGAGCGACTCCGACGGCGGCGTGGTCTGCGCGGCGCTCCGATCGGCGGCGGCGGCCTGCTCGGCCGGCTCACCCGCCCCGGCGTCGCCGTCGGAACCCTCGATCGTCATCAGCACGCTGCCCTGCGAGACGCGGTCGCCGACCGCCACCCGGATCTCGCCCACCACCCCCGCGAACGGCGCCGGCACGTCCATCGTCGCCTTGTCTGACTCGAGCGTGACCAGCGGGTCCTCCGCCGCCACGGTGTCGCCGGAGGAGACGAGGATCTCGACGATCGGGACGTCGTCGAAGTCACCGATGTCGGGGACTTCGACGGTCGACGTGGCGCTCATACGGTGGTCGGCATCGGCGCCTCGGGGTCGATCTCGTACCTGGCGATCGCCTCCGCCACCCGCGCGGGGTCGATCTTGCCGAGCTCCGCGAGCTCCCGCAGCGCGGCCACCACCACGTAGTGGCGATCGACCTCGAAGAACCGCCGCAGCGCCCGGCGGAAGTCGCTGCGTCCGTAGCCGTCGGTCCCCAGCACCCGATAGGGGCCCGGGACCCACTGCCGGATCTGGTCGGCGAACGCGCGCATGTAGTCGGTGGAGGCTATGACCGGCCCCCGAATGCCGTCCAGGCAATCGGTGACAAAGGCCCGGCGCGGCTTCTCCGTGGGGTGCAGCATGTTCCAGCGCTCGACCTCGATGCCGTCTCGGCGCAGCTCGGTGAACGAGGTCACGCTCCACACGTCGGCGATCACGTCGAAGTCCTCGGCCAGCAGGTCGGCGGCGGCCATCACCTCGCGCAGGATCGTCCCCGAGCCCAGCAGCTGGACCCGCGGCTTGCGCGAGCGCTTGGGACCCTGGCTGAGCCGGTACATGCCGCGCAGAATTCCCTCCTGGGCGCCGTCGGGCATCGCCGGGTGCTGGTAGTTCTCGTTCATCAGGGTGATGTAGTAGAAGACGTCCTCCTGCTCGCCCACCATCCGTCTCAAGCCCTCCTGGATGATCACGGCCAGCTCGTAGCCGAAGGTGGGGTCATAGGCGCGGCAGTTGGGCACCACCGGGAACAGGACGTGGCTGTGGCCGTCCTCGTGCTGCAGGCCCTCTCCGTTGAGCGTGGTGCGTCCGGCGGTGCCACCGAGCAGAAAGCCGCGCGTGCGGCTGTCGCCGGCAGCCCAGATGAGGTCCCCGACGCGCTGGTAGCCGAACATCGAGTAGTAGATGTAGAAAGGAACCATCTGCACATCGTGGGCGCTGTAGGAGGTGCCCGCGGCGATGAACGAGGAGGTCGAGCCGGCTTCGGTGATCCCCTCCTCGAGGATCTGGCCGTGCTGATCCTCCTTGTAGAACATCAGCTGCTCTGAGTCCTGGGGCTGATAGAGCTGGCCCACCGGCGAGTAGATGCCGACCTGGCGGAACAGCCCCTCCATCCCGAACGTGCGCGACTCGTCGGGCACGATCGGGACGATGTGGCGGGAGATCGCCTTGTCGCGCAGCAGCGCCGACAGCACGCGCACGAACGCCATCGTGGTGGACACCTCGCGCTCGCCGGTCCCCTCCAGCTGGGACTGAAACAGCTCCAGCCCGGGCACCGGCAGCGGCTCGGCCTTGCGGCGGCGCACCGGCATGACCCCGCCGAGCTCGGCGCGCGCCTCACGCAGATAGCGCATCTCCGGGGAGTCCTCGGGCGGCTTGTAGTACTCGGCGTCGCGCACCTGCTGGTCCGACAGCGGCAGCTCGAAGCGATCCCGGAACGCCGTCAGCGCTGCCTCGGTCATCTTCTTGGCCTGGTGGGTGATCATCTGACCCTCGCCCGACACGCCCATTCCGTAGCCCTTGATGGTCTTGGCCAGGATCACCGTCGGCTGCCCGGTGTGCTTGACCGCCGCGTCGTAGGCGGCGTAGACCTTCTGCTGATCGTGACCGCCGCGGTTCAGCAGCCAGATGTCCTCGTCTGACATGTGCGACACGCGCTCCAGCAGCCGCGGGTCACGACCGAAGAACTTCTCGCGCACGTAGGCGCCGTCACGCGATTTGAACGTCTGGTAGTCGCCGTCGACGCAGTCCGTCATCACCTTGACCAGCGCGCCGTCGGTGTCGGCGGCCAGCAGCGGGTCCCAGCGGCTGCCCCAGATCACCTTGATCACGTTCCAGCCTGCGCCGCGGAAATCGGCCTCCAGCTCCTGGATGATCTTGCCGTTGCCGCGCACCGGGCCGTCGAGGCGCTGCAGGTTGCAGTTGACCACCCAGATCAGGTTGTCCAGGCGCTCGCGGCCCGCCATCCCGATCGAGCCGATCGACTCCGGCTCGTCCATCTCGCCGTCGCCGAGGAAGGCCCACACCTTGCGTCCTTCGGTGTCGGCCATCCCGCGCGCGTGGAGGTACTTCATGAACCGGGCCTGGTAGACCGAGGTGATCGCGCCGATCCCGAGTGACACCGTGGGGAACTGCCAGAAGTCAGGCATCAGCCAGGGGTGCGGGTAGGACGACAGTCCGTTGCCGTCGACCTCCTGGCGGAAGCCGTCGAGCTGCTCCCCGGTCAGCCGCCCCTCCAGGTACGCGCGCGCGTAGTTACCCGGCGAGGAGTGACCCTGGAAGTAGACCAGGTCACCTCCGTGCGCTTCACCCGGCGCGTGCCAGAAGTGGTTGTAGCCCACCTCGTACAGCGTGGCCAGCGACTGATAGGTGGCGATGTGACCGCCCAGCTCGGAGGAGACCTTGTTGGCCCGGACCACCATGGCGATCGCGTTCCAGCGCACGATCGACCGCAGCCGCCGCTCCAACGCGGGATCCCCGGGAAAGGGCGGCTCGCGCTCGGGCGGAATCGTGTTGACATACGCGGTGTTGAGACTGGCCAGCATGCCGGTGCCGGCGTGCTGGGCGCGCTCTATCACGCGCGTCAGGAGCTCTCGGGCGCGGTCAGGCCCGTCGTTGGAGACGACGGCGTCGAGCGCTTCGAGCCACTCGGTGGTCTCGATGGCGTCCAGGTCTGCGCCGGCGCCGTTGGAGCTTTGAGTCTGCACTCTGTCCGTCATCTGCGGCGTGGGTTCCCAGGGACTCGGTCGGGCCCGGCGAACGACTATAGCTGTGTGATGGCCGGCACACGGCGCGCCCTTTGACACCGCTTTCGCGTAGGTTGCAGGGATGAGCCTCCGCCCGTCCGCCGGTCCTGCCGGAGCGCCCTGGGACCGCCCGCTGGCGGGTTCGCTGGACCGGCTGGTGGTGGAGTCAGACCTGCTCGCCGGCAACCCGCTGGGCGATCCCGCGCGCCGCCCGCTCTACGTCTACCGCCCGCCGGGCCTGGAGTCAGGCGCGGGCATTGCCGTGCCCTCCGTCTACGTCATCCAGGGCTACAGCGGCCAGGTCGACATGTGGCTGGGACGGCAGGCGTTCGAGCCGACCTTGGTGGAGCGCCTGGACGCCATGTTCGCGGCCGGGGAGTGCCCGGACGCGATCGTCGTCCTGGTCGACGCCTGGACTTCCCTGGGGGGCTCTCAGTTTCTGAACTCCACCAGCACGGGTCCCTATCTGGATCACCTGTGCGAGGAGATCGTGCCGTTCATCGACGAGCGCTATCCCACCCTGGCGGGGCGCGACCACCGCGGGATCGCCGGCAAATCCTCGGGCGGCTATGGCGCCATGGTCGTGCCGATGCTGCGACCCGACGTGTTCGGCGCACTCGCCTCGCACGCCGGGGACGCGCTGTTTGAATGCTGCTACCTGCCTGAGTTCCCGGCGATCGCCCGCCGGCTGCGCGACGACTTCGAGGGCTCCTACGACGTGCTGCTGGCGCGCCTTTCCGACCAGCCCGTCTTCGACTGGACCCGCTACGGGCAGGCGCTCTCGATGTACGCCTACGCGTGCGCGTACACCCCCGACCCGGAGCGCCCCGGCAAGGCGCTACTGCCCTTTGAGATCCCGACCGGGCGGCTCAAGGACGACGTCTGGGCGCGGTGGCTCGCGCTCGACCCGGTGCGGATGGCGTCTCATCACGCGGACGCCCTGCGAGGCATGCGGCGGATCTATCTCGACGCCGGCCGCCAGGACGAGTACTTCCTCGATCTCGGGGCGCAGGCGTTCTCGGACGAACTCTCCAAGCTCGGGGTCGAACATTCGCTCGAGCTGTTCGACGGCAAGCACGGCGGCATCGGCTACCGCTATCCAGGGGCGATCCGTGAGCTCGTGACGGCCCTGGCATGACCGCGACCGCCGAGCTTGAGATCGCCTTCGCCGGACCGTCGGCGCTCGCCGCGATGGTGCGGGCCGGTGAGGCCCACCCGCGTGAGCTGGTGGAGCTCTACCTGCGGCGGATCGAACGGCTCGATCCGACGCTCAACTCGTTTCGGGTGACGCTGGCCGAGGCGGCCCTGGCCGCCGCCGACGCCGCGACTGCGCTGGACGGGCCGTTGGCCGGGGTGCCGATCGCGGTCAAGGACGACCTCGCGGTCGCGGGTCAGGTGACGACCATGGGCTCGCGGTCCGTCGGGGCGCCGGCGGCGACCGACTCCGAGGCGGTGCGGCGGCTGCGGGCGGCGGGGGCGATTCCGATCGGGATCACCAACGTGCCCGGAGCTGATGATCTTTCCCTGGACCGCCAGCGATGCCAATGGGATCACCCGTAACCCGTGGGATCCCCGGCGCACCCCGGGAGGCTCATCGGGGGGCTCGGCGGCGGCGGTGGCCGCCGGACTCGTGGCCGCGGCCACGGCATCCGATGGGGCCGGCTCGATCCGCATCCCCGCCGCCTGCTGCGGGCTTGTCGGGATGAAGCCGACCCGCGGCCGGGTCTCGCGCCAGCCGGCGACGGAGGGCTGGCTGGGGCTGTCGGTCGTCGGCGCTCTCGCCCGGACCGTGCGCGACAGCGCCCTGATGCTCGATGTGATGAAGGGCGCGCTGCCGGGCGATGTCGATCCGGCTCCGCCGTTCGCCGGCAGCTACGTGGAGGCGGCGGGGCGAGCCCCGGGCCGGCTGCGGATCGCGGTATCGCGACGTCGGCCGCCCCCGTTGCCGGGGCGCGTGTCAAGCGATCAGCGTGGCGCGTGGGAACGCATGGCTGCGCTGCTCGACACGCTCGGCCACGACGTCTCCGAGCGCGACCCGAACTACGGGCTGGCCCAACTCGAGCTGGTGCAGATGTGGCTGCGCGGGATCTACGAGTCTTCGCTGACCCTTCCCGACCCCGCTCGGCTCGAGCGATCGACGCGCCAGATGGCCGCCGCCGGCCGATACCTGGTGCCACCGTGGCGCCGCCGGCAGCTCCTGGCGAATCGGTCCGCCACCAGCGCGCGGATCATGGCGTTGTGGGACGAGTTCGACGTGCTCGTCACTCCGGGATTGGCCAGGACCGCGATCGCCGCCGAGGGCGGGTGGGACCGCTCCGCACCGGTGGCGATCAACATCAGCGGTCGCTTCACCCCGTTCACGCCGCTGTTCAACCTGACCGGGCAGCCGGCGATCACGGTACCCGCCGGGATGGGTAGTGACGGACTGCCGCTGAGCGTGCAGCTCGTGGGGCGGCTCGGCGCCGAGGACGTCCTGTACTCGCTGGCCGGCCAGATCGAAGCGGCTGTCCCGTGGGCGCAGCGCCACCCGGCGCTGACCACGAATGGCTGACCACCAACCCGTGAGGAGAGAGAGGCACATGACCCACAGAGGTGCTCTGACCGGCGCGCGTGCCGCGATCCTGATGCTCGCCGTCTTCCTAGTGTCAGCGGCGGCCCCGGCAGCCGGCGCGAAGGTCGTGTGGCTGTGCCAGCCCGCCCACCATCCGAACCCCTGCACCCCCGGGCTCTCGACCACCGTCTTCTCGCCCACCCGGCAGGCCCTACGCGTGATTCATCCCCAGGCGGTCAAGCATCCCCGGATCGACTGCTTTTACGTCTACCCGACGGTCAGCGACGAGACGACCGTCAACGCCGACCGCGTGGTCCATCCGGAAGAGAGCTCGATCGCCTTCTACCAGGTGGCACGCTATTCGCAGTACTGCCGTGTGTTCGCACCCATGTACCGGCAGATCACGGTGCCGGCCCTGGAGGCCGGCAACCACGAAACGCCGGCCGAGCTCAAGCTGCCGGTCAGTGACGTGCGCGATGCATTCCACGCTTATCTGCGCCGCTACAACCACGGTCGCGGGTTCGTCCTGATCGGCCACTCCCAGGGCTCGTTCGTGCTCGAGCAGCTGATCGCCAAGGACGTGGACTCCAAGCCGGCGGTGCGCCGGCGCATGCTGTCGGCGATCCTGCTCGGCGGCAACGTGCTGGTCAAGCGCGGCAAGGGAGTCGGGGGGAGCTTCAAGCACGTCCCGGCCTGCCGGTCGGCGACCCAGCTCGGCTGTGTGATCGCCTTCTCGACCTTCGACCAGATTCCACCGAACCCGAGCCTGTTCGGCCGCACCTCGGTCAAGGGGGAGCAGGTTCTGTGCACCAACCCCGCCGCCCTGGGCGGCGGCCCGGCCAGGATCGACCCGATCTTTCCGTCCCAGCCGTTCGCCCCGGGCACGCTGATCGCCGCCGGTATCGGCCTGTTGAAGCTGACCCTGCCGACGCCGAGCACGGTCTGGGCCAGCGAGCCCGGCGCGTATCGGGCGCGCTGCTCGTCGGCCAACGGCGCTCACGTGCTCGCGCTCAGCTCGCTGGGCGGCGCCCAGGTGGCCACCCCAAGTCCGGACCCCACGTGGGGACTGCATCTGGTCGACGCCAACATCGCGCTGGGCAACCTGCTCACGGTGGTCAAGTCCGAGGCGGCGGCCTTCGCCCGGATCTCCGGCTGACGCTCGGAGTCGGTCTGGACAACCGGCACCGGTTGTCGTCCTGGACAACCGGCACCGGTTGTTGGCCTGGACAACCGGCACCGGTTGCGGTACATTTCCGTACCGTGAGCACCCAGACCGCGGCCGTCCTTGACTCCGCCTCCCGTCGCGCGGCGGTGGGCACCGCCACGGCGTCACCGGCCGGTCCCGTCGAGGCCACCGTGCCGGTCCGGATGCCCCCGCGCGACGAGGCCCCCCGGTGGCTTCAGACGCTTCGCTTCGGAGCCCGGCCCATGGCCTTCAATCTCAGGGCCCGGCGCCGGTTTGGCGACGTGTGGCAGTTGCGCCTGATGTCGCGCCGGGAGCCCTTCGTCGTCACCTGCCACCCTGACCACGTCGAGTCGCTACTGAAGGCCAAGGCCGCCGACGCTCCGTCGCTGACCGGCGAGTCGCCGCTACGCCCGATCCTCGGACCGAACTCCGTGCTCACCGCTGTCGGCGAGCGCCACCTGCGCCAGCGCAAACTGCTGCTGCCTCCCTTCCACGGCGAGGCGGTGCAGCGTTACGTGGCGATGATCAGCGAGGTGGCCGAGCGTGAGATCGACCGCTGGCCGGTCGGCGAGCCGTTCGCACTGGCGCCGCGGATGCAGGCCGTCACGCTCGAGGTGATCATGAGCGGCGTGTTCGGGATCGAGGGCGAGCCGGCTCCGGGCAGCGCCGAGCACCGCCTGCGGCGGACCATCCGGCGCCTGCTGGGAGCGTCGACCAATCCCCTTTACCAGCTGGTGGAGTTTCATAACGCGGCCCAGCGAGACGCCCGCGGCGTACTGCGGGCGCTGCTGGCGATTGTCGATCGCCGGCTCTACGCGGTGATCCGCCAGCGACGCGCGGTCTCGCTCGGGAGCGGACGCGCCGACGTGCTCTCACTCCTGCTCGAGGCCCGCGACGAGTCCGGGCGGCCGCTGACCGATCAGGAGTTGCGCGATGAGCTCCTCTCGCTCGTCCTGGCCGGACATGAGACCACGGCTAACTCGCTGGCATGGACCTTCGAGCGGTTGCTGCGGACGCCGCCGGCCTATGACCGGCTGCGCGAGTTGGTTCGCGCCGGCGGCCCCGAGGCGGATGCGTACGTGGAGGCCACTGTCCACGAGGGCATGCGCAGCCGTCCGGTGATTCCGATGATCGTGCGGATGGTCAAACGCCCGTGGCAGCTGGGTCCCTACGTGCTGCCGCCGCGCACGCCGGTGGCGGTCAGCATCGTCGCGCTGCACCACCGTGAGGACGTCTACCCCGACCCGCACGCATTCCGGCCCGATCGCTTCCTGGACCAGAAGCCGGGGACCTATACCTGGATCCCGTTCGGCGGAGGCATCCGCCGCTGCCTCGGCGCCTCGCTGGCGATGGCCGAGCAACGCGTGGTCCTGTCGGCGGTCGCCCGGCGGACCGATCTGGTCGCGCCCGACCCGAGCCCGGAGCCGCCGCGCCAGCGCAACGTCACCATGATCCCGCGCCATGGCGCGACGGTGACCCTCACGCGCCGGCGGGCCGCCTGAGCGTGCCCGTGGTCGGACCGATCGCTACCGTCCGCAGGGTGTCGCCAGGCCGATCAGCTGAGACCGTGACGCCCGACGGTGCCGCCGAGGCCGGCGGGCACCGCGAGCGGCTGATAGCGGCCATGGCAGCCTCGATCGCCGAGAAGGGCTACCGCGACACCACCGTCGCCGACGTGGTCCGTCTGGCCCGGACCTCGCGGCGCAATTTCTATGAGCACTTCGAGGACCGGGACGCCTGTTTTCTGGCTCTGTTCGATGCCACCAACCACGCCATGATGGACGAGATCGCCGCGGCGGTGAACCCCGAACACACGCTCGACGAGCAGGTCGACAGCGCGATGGACGCCTACATCGACAATGTCTCGCAGCAGCCGGCGCTGTACAGCAGCTTCGTCCGCGAGCTGCCAGGGTTGGGTCAGGCCGGCGCCGAACGAGGACTGGCCACGCTCGAGCGCTTCGCCAACCTGCTGGTGGCGCTGGTGGAGTCGGGGCGCAGTCAGCATCCTGAGCTGGCGGCGCGGCCGCTGGCCATGGACACCGCGATCATCATCGTCGGCGGCCTCCGGGAGCTGGCCGTGATCTCGCTCCAGCGCGGACGAGATGTCCGCGAGCTGCGCGCCAGCGCCGGGGCGACGGTCAAGGCGATCCTGTCGGGCACGCTGCTGTAGACGACGGCGCGGGGCTTGCGGTTTCGGCCGCTTGCGACCGGCTGCCTGGTATGCTAGCGTACCACGGTACAGTGATGTACCGCGCGACAACGACAGCAAGGAGTGACCGTGTCAACTGAGCAGCCGCAGCACGTCGAAGTGGCGATCGTCGGAGCCGGTCTATCCGGGCTGGGGATGGCGGCTGCCCTGAAGGCCGACGGGTACCGCGACTTCGTGGTGCTCGAGCGCGCCGATGACCTCGGCGGCACCTGGCGCGACAACACCTATCCCGGCTGCGCCTGTGACATCCCCAGTGTCCTGTACTCGTTCACCGACGCGCAGAACCCGGCTTGGAGCCGTCTGTTCGCACCTCAACCCGAGATCTGGGACTACATGCGGACGGTGGCCCGCCAGCACGACCTCGCTCCGCACCTGCGCTTCGGGCACGAGCTGGTGTCGGCTGACTGGGACGCACAGCGCCAGCGCTGGGAACTGGAGACCTCGGGCACGAACTTCACCGCCGACGTCCTGGTCTCGGCCGCGGGGGCGCTGGCAGACCCCACGATCCCGGCGCTGCCGGGCCTGGAGCGGTTCGCCGGACGGGTGTTTCACTCCGCGCGCTGGGACCATGATCACGACCTCTCCGGCCGTTCGGTGGCGGTGGTCGGCACCGGAGCGTCCGCGGTCCAGTTCGTGCCCGAGATCCAGCCCCACGTGGACCGGCTGCATCTCTTTCAGCGCACGCCACCGTGGATCCTGCCGCGCGCGAACCCCCCCGTACCGGGGCGCTGGCAGCGGCGGTTCGAGCGCCATCCGAGGCTGCTGAACGCCGTCCGGCGGGCCGTGTTCTCGCTGCTCGAGTCCTTCCATACCGGCTTCCGGCATCCCGCGATCATGCGGGTGGCCGAACGCCGGGCGCGCCGACACATCGCGAGCCAGGTCGCCGACCCGGTCCTGCGCGAGAAACTGACCCCCACCTACCGGCTCGGCTGCAAGCGCGTGCTCGGCTCCAATACCTGGTATCCGGCGCTCACCGCCGACAATGTGGACGTCGTCACGGCCGGGATCAGCAACGTCACCGCCGACGGGATCCTCGACGCCGACGGGGTCGAGCACCGCGTCGACACGATCATCTTCGGGACCGGCTTTCAGGCCACCGATCCTCCCATCAGTTACCGCATCCACGGCCGCGACGGCCGCAGTCTGGCCGAGCGCTGGGACGGCAGCCCACAGGCCCACCTCGGCTTGGCGGTGGCGGGGTTCCCGAACCTGTTCCTGCTGCTGGGACCGAACACCGGCCTCGGGCACAATTCGGTATTGCTGATGATCGAGGCCCAGATCAGCTATCTCCGCCAGGCGCTGGCTCACCGGCGAGACCGGGAGATCGCCACGCTCGAGCCGACCGCCGAAGCGCAGGCTCGCTTTCTGGCCGAGGTCGACGCCGGCTCGGAGGGCAGCGTCTGGACCGTGGGTGGCTGCCTCAGCTGGTACACCGATTCCACCGGGCGCAACTCCACGCTGTGGCCCGGCAGCGTCAGGGCCTACCAGCGCCGTCTCGCCCGGTTCGAGGCACAGGACTTCGCCTCCGAATCACCCCGTCCCCTTCCGAGCCTCGATCCGGCGCTCGTCTGAGCCTCCGAGAGGAGCTGTCATGCCCAGGACGCAGATTCCCATCGACGGGCGCACGGCGTTCGTTTCCGGCGCCGCCTCGGGCATCGGCCGCGCGGTCGCCCAGCGCCTGTCCTCCCACGGATGTCCGGTGGCGATCGCCGATCAGGATGAGCCAGGCCTGGAGCAGACGGCGGCGCTGCTCACCGGTCCGGTGCTGGCGCGAAAACTCGACGTCCGTGACCGTCAGGCGCAGCTGGCCTTTGCCGCCGAAGTGGCGGACTGGGCGCCGGCGCCACTGGGGATGGTGTTCAACAACGCCGGCGTCGCGACCTCACAGAGCGTCGCCGAGGGAGCGTACGAGGATGACGAGTGGGTGCTCGACGTCAACTTTCAGGGTGTCGTCAACGGCGTGCGAGCGTTCCTGCCGATTCTCCAGCGGCAGGACTCAGGCGTCATCGTCAACACCTCAAGCGTCTTCGGGTTGCTGGGGATACCGTTCCAGAGCGCCTACTGCGCCTCGAAATTCGCGGTCCGCGGCTTCACCGACGCGCTGCGCCAGGAGTTGCGCGGAACCGGGGTACGAGCGGTCACGGTCCACCCGGGCGGGGTCAAGACCAACATCGCGCGCAATGCCCGTTACCACGAGCATCCCCTGCAGCCGGGCGTCTCCCACCATGAAGCGGCACAGCAGTTCGAGGCGATGGCGATGACCACGCCCGACCGCGCGGCGAAGATAATCCACCACGGAGTCAAAGCCGGCAAGAGCCGGATTCTCGTGGGTCCCGACGCCTACGCCTTCGACGCGCTCGCCCGGCTGATGCCGTCGCGCTACTTCGACGTGCTGGCGGCGTTGGAGCCGGTGGTGGCCCGCCGCAACCGGTGACGACGGGGCACCGATCGCGTCTTGAGCCGTCCCGGGCTGACCGCCGCCGGGTCGCGCGAGCGCAGAACCGATTCACCGCTGTGATTGGTCACCCCGACCGGCTGGAACGAGATGTCGATCCAGCGAAAGTGGCCGGCGTCGCGCGGGAGCTTGACCACCAGCTCGTTGCGCCCCGAGTGCAGTCGGGTCAGCGGCTTTGAATCGATGATCGAGTTGTAGAGCCACACCTCGTAGTAGCCGCCTTTGGGTGCGGGCAGCCCATCAACGCTCAACCTGAGCCCGAGCTCACGAGGCACCGTGCCGATCAGCGCCAGCGATCCGGTGGCGTGGTTCAGCCCGCCGGGGAGCGCGGCCAGGGGCGCGAGCGCCGGGCGGCTCACGGTCGGCGAAGGACTGGGGCTGGTGGGGGACGGGGGAGGGGTCGGGATCGCCGTCGAGTGGACCGCTGCGGTGCGCCGATGCCGGTGCTCGGCGCCGCCTGAGCCGAGGGCGACCACCAGCACCGCGGCCAGCGCCAGCGCCGCCGCACCCAGGATCCACGCCGCGCGCCGGCGCGATGAGCCGCCCCGGTGGGCCGTGACGGCAGGGGCCGGGCTGGAGGGCGGTTCAACGACGGTTGGTGGCGGTGGCGCGGTTGGTGGCGGTGGCGCGCCGGCGGCCGAGGGCATCGGCGGGGTGGGGACCGGGAGCAGGGCCACGGCCACGGTCGCCGGCGGTGCCGTCGCGACCGCGGTGTCAACCGTCGCGGTCACCGCCGCCACGACGGTAGCCGTTGCGGATCGGGCCGTCCGCATCGACCGGAGCCTCGGAAGGGGCGGGGTCTTCGGGTGCTGCCTCGGGTTGCTCGGCACTCGTCGCGGCGATCGCCGTCAGGGCCTCCTCGATCTGTGCCGGCGGCAGACCGAGCTCCTCGCTCAGGCCTTCTACGATCGCGCGCCGCCGATCCGCCAGCGAGTCGGGGCTCAGGCCGGTCATCCGCGCCAGGGCGGCGTCGTCCAGGCCGCGGTGTATCCATAGGTTCAGCAAGGCCCGCTCGGCGGGACCGAGGACCGCTGAGGCGTCAATCAGCCTATGGGTGGCGACGTGGCTCATCCGACCTACGTACGCAGTGATCCGATCCGTGGTTCACCGCGTATGCGTTGCTAGTCTCAACCGTAGTGGACCAAGGAGGAGTCTCACATGCGTAGGCAGGGAGCAACACGGTCGGAGTGTGGCACCTTTGGCGCTTGGATTGTGCGTTTGGCTGCTTTTGCCGGCTCAGGCGGCAGCACGTGCCATGGTCAGATTCATCCACGCCGTGCCCGGCGTGGGCACCGCGACGGTGAAGCTCAATTCCGGCTCGGGGGACGTCAACCTGGGGTCGATCGGCTTTGCTCAGGTCACGCCCTGGCGAAACGTCCGGTCCGGAAGCTTTCACTGGAGTCTCGTGGGCGGCGGCAAGACACTCGCCCAGGGGAGCTCGACGGTCGGTGACGGCGCCTACGACATCGTCGTGCTGGACAAGCCGTCAGGCGTTTCTCTCGGGATCTACAAGGCCGAGGGAGGACGTCCCGGCACGAGCCTTGTGCGTGTGATCCACGCGGTGCCGGAGCTGGGCTCGCCAGAGCTCGAGCTCGACTCCAAGGTGGTGGTCAAGAGCCTCGGGTTCACCAAGGCCACGCCCTACCTGTCGGTCAGTCCAGGTGTCCACAGTCTGTCGGCGATGAAGGCCGGAGATTCGGCGCCCTTGGTCTCACTGGACAACGTCAAGCTGATGCCCGGTGTGGCCTACTCAGGCATCGTCGTGGGCAGCCGGGGCCAGCGAGTGCGAGTGGTCGCTGTGACCGACCGCGGGGGACCCGTGACACGGACCGCCAAGGGCGCCACCCACCACGCATCTTCTCCGGGCCTGAAATCCAACGTATACGTCGTGCGGCCCGGGGACTCGCTGTGGGCCATCGCCAGCAAGACTCTCGGGTCCAGAGCCACCAACGCGACGATCCAGCACAAGCTCGTGGCCATCTGGAATCTCAACGATCGGCGCATCGGCACGGGCGATCCGAACCTGATCTTTCCCGGCCAGCGTCTGCAGCTGCCCTAGGTCTGCCAGCCCGGAGGCGGCAGCTCTCTCCGGGGCGCCCATCGGGATCCAACCTCCACGTGAGTGAGGCCTACTTCACCGTCAGAGTGCCCTGCATTCCCGCCGCGCGATGGCCGGGCACGCTGCAGAAGAAGGTGTAGGTGCCCGGCTTGAGCTTCACCGTCAGCGTCCGGCTGCCGCCGTTGAAGGTCGGGGTGGCGCCGACGGTGGCTCCCGCGGCTCCCTTCTGAAGCGTGAAGTTGTGCGCCACCGGCGACGTATTGGTGAAGTCGATCGTTACCGTGCCGGCCGTGGCGGTCAGCGCGGTCTTGGTGAACTTGAGCTGACCGCTGGGCGCAGCCGCGATTGCCAGCTTCCCGGCCGCGGCAGGCGCCGCTGACGACGTGCCAGCTGCCGAGGACGAGCTGGCGCCCGACACCGAGGCGCCGCCGGATCCCGCCGAGCTCGACGCAGACGACGAACTGCTGCTGGAACTTGACCCGCACGCCGCCAATGCGAGCGCCAGCGCGCACGCGCCGGTGGCTAGGAGAGGGAGTCTGGACATGTGAGCTCCTCGAGGCTCCTCACGAAGCCCCGAGTATAGGTCCTCAGGTCGTCCCTGCAGCCACCGGCGGGCACTTATTCAACCTATCCGCCGGTCTAGCCTACGGGGCCCGGCGAACCTCGCCGGGGCGTCGGATAGACTGGATATCCGCCTCCACTCCTGAGCGCCGCTCGCATTCTCCTGTGGCCCAGTCTTCCTTGGGGGCGTAGGAGGAGTAGCTCAATGGCAAAGCCGATCCAAGAGCCGGGCCCCGGCAAGTCCACCGCGGAGGCGGCCTTCAACGAGATCAAGAAGGCCGTTGCCGAGCGCAACGAGCGCGCCCACCAGGTCGCGCGCAAGCTCCGCACCGCTCGTGACCACGAACAGGCTCGTCGCCGCCGTCTCCAGGACGATTAGCCGGGCGGCATCGATTCGCACTCCGGGCTTTCCTCGGCGGGGCCCCATCAAGGCGACCGTCGAATCCAGGCCGCGCCCGTCGGCGCCGCCTGATCCGCGTCCGAGCATCATCCGCAACATCCCTCCGTACGGTCCGGCCTGAGCGCCGGCGCCGCCCAGCCGGCGGCACGAGCCCCGCGGACCCGCCCCCGGGGCCCCGGGCCACCGGCCGTCCGCCCGCCCGGGGCTCCCGGGCCACCGGCAGCAGCCCACCCGCGGGGTCCGGGCCGGTGGCGGGCGAATCGCGATGCGGGGCGAGAAACCGGAACATATGGCCGGTTAAACGCCCAGCATCCGAGGCGTTGGTCGGAGATAAGCGTCCACGTAGCTTCACAGCCTCGCAACCATTGGCCAGCTCGGGCTGGGAAAGATGCCGTCCGGCGCGATCAGCCGATGCGCCGGAAGGTTCCCTATCGATCAGAGAGGTGTTCATGGCGCCAAGGCGCAAGGTTCCGATGATGATCGCCGCGCTCGCCGCCGCGGCAGGAAGCGTGGTGAGCGCTCAAGCGGCGCTGGCCGGGAGTGTGCGAACGGCCAACGCGCGTCCATCCGCCGCCTACGCATCCAGGTTCGCGTCCGCGCCGTCGACCAGCACCGGTACGCCGATCAAGCACGTGGTGGTGATCTTCCAGGAGAACGTGTCGTTCGATCACTACTTCGGGACCTACCCGACCGCCGCCAATCCCGCCGGGGAGCCGTCCTTCCAGGCCGCGCCCGGCACGCCATCGGTCAACGGCCTGAACGGACCGCTGCTGACCAGCAACCCGAACCTGTCAAATCCCCAGCGGCTCGATCGCTCGCAGGCGGTCACGTGCGACCAGGATCACGGCTACACCTCGGAGCAGAGCGCGTTTGACCACGGCCTGATGGACATGTTCGTCCAGGACACGGGCGGCGGACTGACCGTCCAGCAGTGCACCGGGCAGGCGTCAGGCGTGTCTCCCAACTACGCGGTCATGGACTACTACGACGGCAATACGGTCACCGGGCTGTGGAACTACGCCCAGCACTACGCGCTGAGCGACAACTCGTTCGGAGACAACTTCGGCCCGTCCACTCCCGGCGCGCTGAATGTGATCTCGGGCAATACCTACGGGGCGCTGTGTGGACCGAGCTCTGGGGCCTACAACACGTCCCCGTGCACGGCGGCGCCCGGTTCCCTGCCGGCCACTCCGAGCAGCCAGCCCGGTCAGGGCTCGGGCACGAATTACAGCGACCCCGATCCGAACTTCGACATCTGCTCGGCCACCCAGGACGGCGGCAATGCGGCCAGCACGATGCAGATGGGCGGCTACAACATCGGCGATCTGCTCAACCGGGCCGGTGTCACGTGGGGATGGTTCCAGGGTGGGTTTGCCAGCCCCGGCTACGTTCCCGGCCAGCCGGCCACCGACAATCTGTCGAAGGTGTGCACCGGCGCGCACAAGAACATCGCCGGCGGCTCGGTGATCGACTACAGCCCCCATCACGAGCCGTTTCAGTACTACCGATCGACGGCCAACCCCCTCCACAAGCCGCCGACGTCGATTCAGGCGATCGGTAGCCCGGATCAGGCCAACCACCAGTACGACACGAAGGACTTCTTCGCCGCCGCCGACAACGGGAACCTGCCGGCGGTGTCGTTCGTCAAGGCTCCGAGATACCAGGATGGTCACGCCGGCTACTCCGACCCGATCGACGAGCAGCTGTTCATCGCCAACACGATCAACAACCTCATGCAGCAGCCGAGCTGGAGCAGCACCGCAGTGGTGATCGCCTACGACGACAGCGATGGCTGGTACGACCACGTGATCGGCCCGATCATCTCGCAGTCGCAGACGAGCCTCGATTCGCTGACCGGCGCCGGCCAGTGCGGCGCCAACGTGGCGATGGTGCCGACCAACAAACTCGGGAACCCCGAGCAGGCCCGCTGCGGGGTCGGTCCACGGCTACCGCTCCTGGTGATCTCGCCCTACGCGAAGCGCAACTTCGTCGACAGCACTGAGACCAGCCAGTCGTCGGTGGTCAAATTCATCGAGGACAACTGGCTCGGCGGTAAGCGGCTGGCCAACGGCTCGTATGACGCCAAGACGGGGTCACTGGCGAACATGTTCCAGTTCACGGGCGCGCAACACGCACCGGAGCTGATCCTCTCGCCGACGACCGGACAGCCGATCAGCCAGAGCAGCGCCGCGGCGCGGCGCTCGCCTCCACGCTGACCCACCACCGCCACGGGGCGGGCCGGGGGCGACCCGGCGGGGCCATCGCGCTAGCCGCGGTGGCCCCGCTGCGTTCTGACCGGAGGCAGGCCGGCCTGCCCAGGGCGGGACGGCCCGGTCTGCGGGGCCTCGTCATCGACTTCAGACTGACCGGCGCGCGAGCGCTCCCGCTCGGCCGAAAATAGAGACGCGAGTGGTGCCGGCCGGCGCGAGAGCACGGTCCAGGGTTGATCTTCCTGCTCCGTCACACCGGACGTATCGGCACGAAACGCGCTGGGCTGGACCGTCTGAGATGGCGCTGGGCCAAGCGTCCGCGGCGCCGGAACCGTGGGGGCCGGAGATAATGGATGGGTGTTTGCGCTCGGAGCCCGGGAGCGATCGTCGCTGTTCAGGGCGCCGCTGGAGTGCGGGCCGTCGGTCGACGTTGCTCTGCGTTGCCTGCACGACACTGAGCGGCCGTTTGCCCTGGTCGGCGCTTGGGCCGGCGGCGGGGCGCTGCTGGGCTGCTCACCGGTCCGAGTGGCGAGCGATGAGGAGGATCCGTTCGCACTGATCGCCGGCTCCTCGCTTTCTTCGGGCCATGATCCAGAGGGAGGGACGGCCCCGGCAGATCCCTGGACTCGGCCGGGGGTCGGAGGGGGGTGGGTGGGATATCTGGGCTACGGGTTGCAGAGCCGGATCGAGGCAGTCCATCCATTCCCGCCGCGGGCAGCGCCGATGCCATCGTTCGTGCTGGCGTATTACGACCACGTGGTTCGCCGCGACCCCGAGGGCCAATGGTGGTTTGAGGCGTTGTGGTCACCCCAGCGCGCCGGGCGCCTGGAGGAGCGTCAAGCCTGGTGGGCGGAGCGCCTGATCTCCCCGCCGGCGGAGAGGCCGGCGGGGACGGGCGGATGGCGGTGGTCACCGTCACCCCAGGGGCATGCTGCCCTGGTGGCGGCCTGCCGCGATCGGATTCACGCCGGCGATCTGTTTCAGGCCAACGTTTGCGCCGAGCTCACCGGACAGCTCGATGGGCCGCCGCTGGAGCTGTTCATCCGCGGCGTCAGGGCGCTGGCCCCCGATCGAGCCGCGTTCCTGCAGGGCCCGTGGGGGGCGATCGTAAGCCTCTCGCCTGAGCTGTTCTTGGAGCGTCGCGGCCGGCGGGTCAGGACCGCGCCGATCAAGGGCACCAGGCGACGTCCGCCCGGCCTGGCGGCGGCCGCCGCGGAGCGGGTCGCGCTGGAGGGCTCGGAAAAGGACCGAGCGGAGAACGTCATGATCGTCGATCTGATGCGCAACGACCTCGGCCGGGTCTGCGACTACGGCACGATCGAAGTGGAGTCTCTGGCCCAGGCACGCGGCCATGCCGGCGTCTGGCACTTGGTGTCCGAGGTCGGCGGGCAGCTTCGCCGGCGGGTCGATGATGGTCAGCTTCTGGCTGCGACGTTTCCACCGGGATCGGTCACGGGAGCGCCCAAGATCGCTGCCATGAACGTCATCTCCGAGCTCGAGTCGGCCGCGCGTCAGGTGTACACGGGCGCTATCGGCCTGGTGAGTCCGTTCGCGGGACTTGAGCTGAGCGTGGCGATCCGAACCTTCGAGATCAGCGGCTCGGAAATCCGGCTGGGAGTGGGGGGCGGCGTGGTGGCCGACTCTGACCCGCAGGCGGAAGCGGCGGAGTTGACGGTCAAGATTGCGCCGCTGCTGGAGGCATTGGGGGCAGCGGCTCCGGCCCATCCCCGCGCGCATCGCGCGCCTCGTCCGCGCCGGCTCGGTCCCATGCCGATCCCACGGCCCGACCCACGCCACGGTGTCTTCGAAACAATCCGAATTCAGGATGGCCGTGCGCTCGGCGTGGCGTGGCACCACGCGCGTCTGGGCGCGAGCGTCGCCGCTCTGTATGCCGCGCAGCTTCCCGGCGCGCTGCAGACCGAGATCTCGGTCGCGGCCGCGCGCGTCCCGGGTGCCGGGCGGTTGCGCATCGACGTGGTGCCCGACCGCACCGGCGCACTCGACGTGCGCTACACCGCCGGGCCCCTACGTCCTGCGGACACGATGCGGCTGCGGATCTGGACGGTCCCCGGCGGGCTGGGCTGCCACAAGTGGGCCGACCGGCGCCTGGTTACTGCGATGGAAGCCGAGTCTCCCGGCGAGCTGCCGCTGCTGGTGGACGCCGACGGATGGGTGCTCGAGACCACTCGCGCCAACGTGTTCGCGCTCGACCGGGACAACGTGCTGCGCACCCCGCCCGACGACGGACGAATCCTGCCCGGCGTCATCCGTTCCCGGGTGCTCGCACAGGCCGCCCAGCACGGCATCGCGGTGACAGCCGAGCCGCTCGGCATCGATGACCTGCTCAGCGCGCGCGCCGTCGTGGTGACCAACGCGTTGGGTTGTACGAGTGTCGTATCGATCAACGGAGCGCGGCTCAACACGGACGGAGAACTGGCCGTCACGCTCAGGCGATCTCGACTCCGCTCGACCAGTAACTCGGTCGATGGGAAGGTGGCGACGCCTCGTCTCAACGGCCGTGGACCAACCACTTGCCGATCTGGCTCCCGGTACTGCGCGCCGGACTCGCCGGGCGACGTGGCCAGCCGCCACGTCGTCGACCCGTCGGGTGCGGTGTCACTCGCAGCGAGACCCACCACCGAAAGCCGGACGAGCTCAGCCCGAAACGTCTCGTAGGGAACGAGTCCCACGCGGGTCAGATTCCAGTAGCCGACGCGCGCGTAGAGGTCCGAGGTACTCGTGGGTTCGCTCGTCAGGGCGGCGAGGACAGCCGACATGCGCGACATGGACTCAGCGTAGACCGCCGTGGACGGTCTCGTCGCGGTCCCATCACTCGGCGGCAAGCGCCCGCAGCCGTTCCAGGCGCTGGTCCGGCGTGCTCAGATGTCCGCCGTGCTGATCAATGGTGACGGCGGCATGCGGGATGTGCGCCACGAGCCATTCTCCGTGCGCAGCCGGCACGAGAACATCAGTGGCGCCGTAGCGGATCTCGACCGGCACACGCAGCTCTGCGACATCGAAGCCCCAGGGACTGATGAGGGCGAGATCGTCGTCCACCCATCCCCAGATGCCGTTCGAAAACATCTCGCGAGTCGACGCACGTAGGGTCTCGCGAACGCCAGGATCTTCGAGGACCGCACGATCCGACGGGGAGAGCTCAAAGTCACTCAGCATCGCGGCGGGATCAGCGTCAACCCTGTCGATGGCTCGTTCTGCCTCGCGCTCAAGCTCGGCGGCGAGCGTCGCTTCGCCGGCCAGCGCCCAACCGACCTCGCGCACATTGCTTGGGTCCATCCCCGCCAGCCAGTCCAGGCCGGCGGCGTCGTATGGCGCCACGCCGACGTCACACCCCACGCGAGTCACGCGCTCGGGCAGGCGCGCCCCTACGGCAAGAGCATGAGGACCACCGCCCGACCCACCGCTGACCGCGAACCGCTCAATCTCGAGCTCGTCAGCGATGGCAGCCACATCGCTGACGCAGTCGACTACCCGGCGGGCCGGGTGACGGCCGGAACGGCCATACCCGGGCCGGTCATAGCTGACGACGCGCAGACCTGCCGCACTGACCCGAGACGGATCCGGATGCCGGCCGCTCAGCCGACAACCGGGGGTCCCGTGCAACATGAACACCGGAGCGCCGTCGGGATCACCGGCCTGCTCATAGGCGAGTGTGCGTCCGTCGGCAGTGAGGAGAACCTCGACGCTCACCTGGATAACCACGGACTCGGAAGCGTCACCCCGGCAGGGTACTCGGGGACGGGCCGGCCCGGCGCACCCGCGCCGGACCGGCCGGATCCCGGGTTGTCTCCTAGAACGTCAGGCGCCACACCCCGCGGCCGTGGGTCGCGGCGTAGATGTAGCCGCCCGGGCCGAGGGTCACGTCGTTGACCGACGCGTTCGGCAGCCCGGTCCCCAGGCGCGACCACGTCGTGCTCGTGCCGTGCCCCGCCACCGCCGTGAACATGCCCAGATCGGTGGCAAGCGCGAGCTTGCCGTGCGACAGCACCATCGCGTCGCCCCCGATGTCGGGCAGGTTCCCGGAGATGTTGGTCCAGCTCTTACCACCGTTCAGCGTCTCGAACACGTGACCGATCCCGCCGCTGGGGATCCACCGCCGCGAGTAGCCGTTGAAGATGGCGTACGCGTGAGCGGGATTGGCCGGATCGACGGTCATCCCGGCGATGTACCGGTTGGGAAGACCGTTGGTGCTGGTCTTGTGCCACCGGCCGCCATAGTTGGTGGCGATCCCCGACGAGAAGCTCGGGCCGGGATTGCCGCCGCCGCCCACGAAGGCGGCGTAGATGGTGGCGCCGTTCTGGATCGAGGCCACCGCGGTCACCGCGTTGCCCGCACCGGTGTCGAAGAGCTTGCTCCAGGAGCATGCGGTGTCGGTGCAGCTGGTGTTCCAGCCGGCCTTGGAGAGCCACACGGACTCACCGCCGGTGACCCATGTGTTCTTGTTCTGTGCGTCCGGTGCGAGCGGCGTCACGAACCGGAAGCCGGGGTCGCAGTCCGCCCGCGGTGTGACCCCGACGGTCTTCTGTGCCACGCAGCCCGGGCTGACGGGGTCGAAGTAATGGTGCCCGCCGTCGGTGGTGGAGTACATGGTGCCGTCGGTGTACTCGCCGACCATCCGGTTGGCGTTCGCCGGGTCGACGATGACGTCGAAGCCGTCGCCGCCGGCCGGCTCGACCATCTGCGTGAGCGACGAAGACGACAGCGCGGTGCCGTTGTCCTGCAACCCGCCCCAGATGCCCAGGGTGGCTGACGCGAGCCAGCCTGCGCGGGCGTCGTAGTACTGCCAGCTGCGCAGCGTCGCGTTGTGGTCGCTCCAGTCGCCGTACTGCTGGACATCGGTGAGCGGCCGCGAGTAGACGCCTCCATCGTTGCCGATCACGATCTTGCCACCGGCGATCATCTGTGCGTGCTGGTCGGGGTGGGTCGTCTTCGGACAACGTGCTGCCGCACGACAGGCCGTAGTTCCAGTACGGGCTGGCCGTCACCCACGTGCTGCCGCCGTTGGTTGACTCGAACACCTCTTCCAGGCCGATGTAGACGTGGTTGTCGTTCGCGGGATCGACGGAGAGCGTCTGGTTGTACCAAGCCTGCACGCCGACGCCATAGGTCGAGCCGACCGCCAGGGCCGAGCCCGACGCGGCCAGCTTGGCCTCGTCGGCGATCTTCGTCCATGGCCCGGTGACCTGGGCCGGCGATCCGCTGGACACGTACACGCCCTGGAGCACCGACTCCTTGCCCGCGGCGAGCGCCGACGGGGACTCGACGATCGCGTAGAGCTTCTTGCCGTCGGCCGTGTAGGCGAACGTGGTCCGGCCGATGTCCGCGGCGTCGATGGCGCCCTTCGGGGTGACCTTCTGAAACGTCTTGCCGCTGTCGAACGACTCATAGAAGCCGTTGTTCTGCGTGTTGGTGGGCCCGCGCCAGCCAACCACCGCGAGCACGTGGGCCCCGTTGGAGTTGGGCACGATCGACACCGTCGTGACCTGATTGTCATACGGCGGCGCGTCAGCCACGCCGGCCGGATCGAGAACCTCGCTCCACTGGGAGCTGCTCGGGTCGTAGCGGAACAGGCCGTTGTCGGTCGCGGCGTAGGCGATCCCGTGAGGGTCGAACGTCAGCTGATAGATCGTCCGAGAGACCAACGGGTTGCTGGCCTTGACGTCGCCGACGCGCTGGAAGCTGGCGCCGTTGTCGGTCGAGCGGTAGACGCCGGTGCCGTAGTAGCTGTCCTGACTGGTGTTGGCCTCTCCCGTGCCCACCCACAGCGAGTTGTCGGTCGGGTTGATGGCCAGGGCGCCGATCGAAAGCGAAGGCATCCCGTCGAACAGCGGGGTCCAATGGGCGCCGCTGTCGGTCGAGCGCCACACGCCGCCGTCGGCGGTGCCGGCGAACCAGGAGCCGTTCGGAGCCGCGACGAGGGCGGTGGTACGGCCCCCCACCAGCCCGAATCCGGCGCCGGCGTTGGACCAGAACGGGTCCGTGTAGCCGGCGGGCTCGGCGTTGTAGGGCTGCGTGGTCATCTCCTGCCACGCCGGACCGGTGACGGGCAGCGCCGCCGCCTCGCGGGCCGCGGCGATCGTCGCATAGCCCGACACCGTCTGCGCCGGCGCGCTGCGCTCGTAGCCGTACTGCGCCTGCTGGTCGGCGAGATTACCGTCGTCGGCGCTGCTGGTGTTGCTCGTCCCGCGGAAGTGGGCACGAAGGTAAGCGCGCTGTGCCTGCTCCCGGGCCGCCGCTCCGTGTAGAGCGGACGAAGCCGCGAGCACAGCGCCCGCGCTGGTAGCCACCACGGCAATCGTGACCGCGATGATGGTCGCAGCGCGCCATCCAAATCGATGCATCCTTCCTCCCCTGGCTTGGTCGAGCGTTGATCGTCGTCTGTCCGCCCCGAGACGGCCGCGTTCCCAGCGTACCTGCGCGGGCACCCTAACAAAGCGCTCGCAAGCGAGGTCCGATCCAGCGGGCCGGTTGGAGCTGCCTCGCCGGACGGGACCAGTGCGCCCTGGTCGGGCAAACTAGGGGTTCGTATGGCTCCATCTGCGTCTGATCGTCGCGCGAGCGCGTTCGTTGCCGCATCGGTCCCCGAGAACTATGAGCGGCGGCTTGCGCCGGTCATCTTCGGGCCGTGGGCCGAGATCCTCATCGAACGGGTGGGTGTGCGCGCTGGTGATCGAGTGCTCGACGTGGCGAGCGGTACCGGTGTGGTGGCTCGGCTCGCCGCCCGCCGAGCCGGTGGGGAGGGCCGGGTGGTGGCCAGCGATGTGAGCGGCGCGATGCTGGCCCATGCGGCGACCCTCGAGGCCGAGCCCGGCGCTGCCCCGATCGAGTACCTCGAAGCTCCGGCGACCGACTTGAAGGTCGACGACGGCACGTTTGACATCGTCGTCTGCCAGCAGGGGCTGCCCTTCTTCACGGATCGACCGGGCGCCGCGGCGGAGATGCGTCGCGCGCTCCGGGCCGGCGGGGCGGTCGGTCTGGCGGTGTGGGCTCGAGGCCGCCGTCTTGAGCCGTTCGACGACTATGGTGAGGCCCTCGCTGTGGCGGGCATCGAGCCGCCGTTTCCGCGGGCCTACGAAACGTCGAGCTTTGTGATGAGCCCCGATGAGGTCGAGGCGCTACTGACCGGTGCGGGCTTCAGGTCGGTTGAGATCTCGATCATCGAGCAGACCATCGTCTGGCCTGATTCCGAGTCGGCCGCGGCCGGCATCCTGGGCACGCCGTTTGGCCCGATCGTCGAAGGCCTGCCGACGGATCGGCGAGAGGCTCTGGACCGAGAACTTGGCCGTCGGTTTGCCGCTCCCGCCACGGAGCCAGTCCGGCGGTCAACGGCCGCTGTCGTCGCTCGTGGGGTCGCCTGATCGCATCCAGGCCGGTGCAGGCGGCCCACCCTCTCGGCTGCCGGCGTGGGTCGGTGCACGAGAGCCGCCCTACCCGAGGTAAATGTCTGGGGGGTCGGTATAGGGGGCCCCCTATTGTGCGCGGCGGGGTTGTCGCGGATGCTGCTCGATGTGAACCGCGTTCTGCTCGGGGCTGAGGCTGGATCCGCCGAGCCGGGTCGCTATGGCCAGCGCTTGTTCCGGGCGACCTTGCCGAGAATGCTCATAGCCGTCGGCGCCGTCGTCAGTGGCTTCGCGCTCACGGCTGCCCCGGCTGACGCCGCCTGTCCGATGAAGAGCAACCCGGAGGCCAACTACTCGTGTCCGGTCGGGCCAAATTACGTGATCCCCGCGCTTCCCGACAACATGGGCTGGGACCGGCCATCGCATTACGACAACATCGTCTACGGGGACGTCAACGGCGACGGTGCCGAGGAGATGGTCGCTCGCGGGGAGGCGGGGACCGAGGTCTTCCGTTTCAAGGCAAGCCTGGGGCAGTGGAGTCAGATGGCCGTGGCTCCAATCCTGCCTGATCGCGCTGGCTGGTCCGCGCCCGATCGATACCACACGCTGATGCTCGGTGACATCGACGGGGACGGCCGGGCGGAGCTCCTGGTTCGCTCTGCCAGTGGAGTGATCGTGTACCGATTTGGTGCCGGCCCGACTGCAGACGGCGGCCATTGGGCCCAGCTGACCCATTCGGGACCCTTCGCGGGGGCGATCTGGGACCGGCCCGAGTACTACTCGACGATCAAGCTGCTGCCGATTGCCGCGAGCGGAGCCAAGGCGACGATGCAGCTCGTGGGGCGCGGCCCCCAAGGTCTGGAGGTATACCGCTGGAACGGATCAGACCGTTGGGATGCCCTACCTGCGCTTACGGCGGTGTCTGACCAGGCCGGCTTTGGCGCACCAGCTTTCCGGGGCTCAATCACCGCCTGGGACAGCCATCTCCTGTTCGCACAGGGGCCCAGAGGTGTGCAGGTGTTCCGTTACTCCCCTCAGGCGTTCAATCCGTGGTCGGTGGAGACAACTTCCGGGCCGTGCGACGAGACCCCGACGGCGGGCACGTTCTCGTGCATTCCAGGAACGGTCGAGCTCGCTCACGGCGTGCGAGGAGCCGGGACAGACCCGGTCGTGATCGCGTTGGACAGGCGGGGCTTTGGCCTGCAGGCGGCGCGGTACTTGGTGGCGAGTCGACGCTGGCAGGAGCTGCGCTCGGGAGATCCCCGGCATGATCCCTGGTCCGGCGCTCACGCCCCGCTCACCGATACGGTGCAGACTGCGGATCTCGGCGGTGATGGCGTCGCAGAAATCTTGGGGCGCGCCGCAGGAGGGATCGCCGTCTTCCGGCCCCAGGTCAGCGCGGGCGGGACGTTCGCGCTCCAGCGGCTGTCGGTGCATAGCCCCGAGCTGATCGGGGGCCGGTGGGACGATCCCTCCAGCTACCGGACAATCACCACCGCCAAGCTCCTGCCGCATTTCCAGGGTCGCTTTCTCCTCGCCCGAGGTGAACTCGGCGTTCGCACCTGGCGCTGGGACGCCTCGCGTTCGGCGTTCGTACGACCGCTGCCCTACGGGTCCTTTCCCACCGTCGACACCCCGGCGCTGAGAGCGATGACCACGTATCTGGGCATTGCCCACGGCACGGTTCGAGACGCGTACGCAGTTCGGACCGCAGACCCGTCGAGCGATCAGCTCAGCGGTTACGAGACGAGGATCGAGAAGACGTGTAGCGCGCCAGAGACCGCCAGCCCGCCGCGGTTTGGCAGCTGCGCGCCGCCGGCGGGGGCGCTGGCATCCGGTGTGTCGCCGGCCGCCTGGACCGCCACGGCGAATCAGATCTTGACCGAACTGTCGTGGGCTCGCTCGGTGGTCGACTACTTCTCACAGCTCAACCGGATCCAGTCCGAGCTGTTTCTTGACCAGCGCGCGCAGTTCCCTGCCCTCGAGGCCGATCTCAAGGTCGCAGCGTCACAGACCTTGGTGACCAGGTTCAATACCAACGGTCTCGTCAACACGGTGATCGGGATCGTTGCCGGGCTACCCATACCTTTCGTCTCGCCCGTCGCCGGCGTGATCGGCAGCGCGCTGTCTCTCGTCGCGGCCGGGACGCCGGTTGGTGAAGGAAAGGAGCCCAGTGAAATCGACGTCAACTTCTCCGAGCTTCACGGCAGAATCACCCGGCTTCAGCACGAGATGCGGGATGCGATCACCGACCAGCGCAGGCAAGCGCTGGCTGACTACGGCCTGCTCGGCTCCATTGGCGGGATGGTGGGGGCGTTGGTGTGGCGGCCCGATGGTCAAGCCGCGCTGAGCGCCGGCCGGGAGGGCTTCACCCGAACCATCTACCACTCCGTTCTACCGTCCCTGTGGGACCGCTGGACGGTGACCGCCTGCGGAAGGGAAGGGTTCGTGTGCCACAGGCCGAGCCCGAGCGCGCTGGTGCGCGAAACCAAGGTTGAGCACGCGTGGAACTTCGACGGCATCCTCCCCAAACAGAAACCGTGCGAGCCCATCTTTCTCACCGTGCTGGGCAACTGCACGTTCAAGAGCCTGGAGGAATCTCACTTCACGGCCACGGAGCACATCCTCATCGACCCGATCTCAGCGCAGTGCATGTACGACCCCAACCCCGGAACCTCTTGGCGCTACGGCTGCTCGCTGGGCGTGCCGCCCTCAGCGCTGCTCGAACCGGAGTCGCCCCACTCGTACTGGAAGTTCCGCGTTCGCCGCTGTCAATGGAACATCCATAACGGAGACTTCTTCCGGGGGCGCGAAACCTGCCAGACCGCCCAAGATTAGGACGGAGCGCCTCGCAGGCTCTTCGCGATAGCTTGGTCGAAGTTGAGGTCCGGTGGTTCGCACGGTGGGTCCGAGGAGCGAGATGGGATTTTTTGATCGGAACCAGGGTGGGGAGGTCGAGCGTGATCCGCTCGAGGACGGCGGTATCCCCGAGAGCGCATCGGCACGGTTGAGGGAGCTCGGTTCAGGCTCTCTGTTCACGAGCGGGCTGTCGGTCAACGAGTTCGCGCTGTTGGACCGAATGGGGCACCAACCACTGGCTCAGGTGATGGGAGCCAGCGTCGTGCGGACCGGCTGGCAGTATCTACCGGCGCTGAACCCCGGGATCATCGTGAGCTATCCGACGTACGGGCCGACGGTGACGGGCCGAGCGCTTCAGAACCGGATGACCGAGGCATCGGCGTCGCAGGTTCGCAACTACCAGTGGCACGCTGAGGTGGTGTGTGAGCTTGACGTCCTGACGGACGCGTGGAACCTGGCGCGGCGCCGGGCGCTCGGCCGCTTGGTCGAGGAGGCCCGGCAGGTCGGCGCCGACGCTGTCGTGGGTGTGCACCTGCATCGCAGCGACCATGACCTCGGGACCGGGGTTATCGAATACGTGGTGAGGGGGACGGCGATCCGGCATCCCGAAACGGACCCGGCGTCGTGGCCGCTGCTGGCCGACGTGTCCGTTCAGGACTATTGGCGGCTCCGTGGATCGGGCCACGAGCCGGTCGGGCTGATGGCGAGCACCACCGTCGTGTTCGCGTCGCCGCCTCGGGATACGCGTCTGCGGCGCCTACGGACACAAGCACAGAATCAGGAGCTCGATGAACTCACCCGCGGCTTTCACGCCGCCCGCGAGGCGGTGCGGGCCAGGATCGAGGGGCAGGTGTCAGACGCCCGCGCGACCGGGGCGGTGGGAGTCGAGCTTTCGCACTCGGTTCACCGCGACAAGCTGCCGTTGGCGTCAGCGCTGGGATCTAGGACCCAGCGCGGCTGGAACAAGGGCGGGTGGGGCCTTCCGTACTACGTGTCCGGGCGCGCCGACGTCGACCGTCGCGGCTGGGTGATCACGATGCACGCCGCCGGGACCGCCATCCGCCATCGGAAGGCGACATCCGGACCAGCGGTCAAGACCCAGCTCCGAATGGGAGCTCGATGACCGCCTATGACCCCAATTCGCTCGAAGGTGTCCCTGAATCCGGCCGCGAGCGTCTGGAGCAGAATCGCGAGGGCCTGTTCACGTCGGACCTGAGCGTCAGCGAGTTCCTGCTCGTCACCGAGGCGGGCTTTGATCCGGTTGGGCTGGTGGTCGGCAGCTCCATCTTCCACATCGGGTTTCAGATCGCTGGGCCCACCAGCAGTCGGGAGCTCGACGTGCTCTCGCAGGCGATGTACAGCGCCCGTCACCTCGCGATGACCAGGATGGAAGAAGAGGCGGATCAGCTCGGTGCCGACGGCATCGTGGGCGTGCGCCTGGAGATCGGCCGTTACGAGTGGGGAGCGAACATGGCCGAGTTCATCGCTATCGGGACCGCCATCAAGCACCGAGACGGGGTCCTCCACCGGGCGCCGAATGGCCGCCCGTTTCAGAGCGACCTATCCGGACAGGAGTTCTGGACGCTACTGCGCACCGGCCATCGTCCGGTCGGGATGGTGATGGGCAGCTGTGTCTACCACGTCGGACGCCGTGGCCCGCTGCGCACCCTCGCGCAGACCGGCCGCAACGTCGAGCTGCCCAACTTCACCCAAGCGCTCTACGAAGCCCGGGAACTCGCGATGAAACGTATGCAGACCGAGGCCAAAGAGCTCGATGCGAGAGGGATCGTTGGCGTATCGCTGACCGAGAAGAGCCATGGCTGGGGGAGCCACGTGATCGAGTTCTTCGCACTGGGCACTGCGATCGTTCGCACCGACACCGTCGTGGCGAGTGAGCCGCCCGTGCCGGTGCTTGACCTCAACGATCGCTAACCAGCGTCTGAGCCTTCTGCGCGAGCCCGGCGCTCGACCCCCCGTTTCTCATCTACGGCTTGAGCCTACGTCCACTGTGAAACAGCCAGGCGCTCCAGCCCACGGTTAGGCCCGCCAGCGCCGCAGTGATCCCGAGGGCAATCCCGACCGGCACGTCACTGGTGCCCAGAAAGCCGTAGCGAACCGCCTGCACCAGATAGAAGATCGGGTTCGCGTGCGAGACCTCGCTCCAGGGCGAGGGCAGGGTCGAAACCGAGTAGAACACCCCGCCCAGGAAGCTCAGCGGCACGATCAGGATGTTCTGAACGAAGCCCGCATGGTCCCAGGTCTTGGCATAGATGCCGACCACGACCCCCAGCGAGGCGAACAGCGTCAGGCCCAGGAAGACCCCGACGATCAACACGAGGGGATCGTGGATCGGGACGTGGGTGATGGGCAGGGCCAGCAGCAGCAGCGACACGCCGATCAGCAGGGCTCGCACCACCCCGCCGAGCGAGAGGCCCAGGTTGATCTCCCAGTTGCGCATCGGCGAGGCCAGCACGTCGTTGAGATACCGGTCGAATCGCGACTGGAACACCGACGAGGCGTTGTTGGTGTAGGCCGCCTGGACCATAGCCATGGTGATCAGGCCCGGGACGATGAACACCCGGTAGTCAAAGCCGTCGACATGGCGGATGCGCCCGCTCAGCGACAGGCCGAAGACGAGGATGAACAGGAACGACGCGACCACTGGCGCGGCCACCGTCTGCGTCCAGAGCTTGAGCACGCGCAGGATCTCCCGGCCGCCCAGGGAGATGAGTCCGCGCCGGCGCACCAGCAGCCCCGGCTGGGCAGTGGCGCGTGCGCCTCGGCGGCCGCTGACGCGCTCATGCCGCCGCCGCCATGGCCTTCACATAGACGTCGGCCAGCGAGCCGGCGTCGAAGCTCTCCAGCAGCCCGGCGGGACTGTCGCGGGCCAACAGACGCCCGCCGCGGATCAGCGCGACGTCCTGACAGAGCTCTTCGGCCTCCTCGAGATAGTGCGTGGTGAGCAGGATCGTCGTGCCCTGCTCGTGCAGCCGACGGATGTAGCGCCACAGCTCGAGCCGCAGCTCGAAGTCGACCCCGGCGGTCGGCTCGTCCAAGATCACAAGCCGCGGCTCGTGCATCAGAGCCCGCGCCAGCAGCAGGCGCCGGCGCATGCCGCCAGACAGGCATCGGCGCCCGCACTCCTGCCTTGGCGCGGAGATCGAAGACGTCCATCATCTCGCGGGCTCGCCGCACCGCATGGGGCCGACTCATGCCGTAGTAGCCGCCGTGGTAGACGAGCGTCTCCTCGACGTCGAGGAAACGGTCAAGGTTGACGTCCTGCTCGGCCAGGCCCATCATCCGCCGCGCCTCGGGATCATGATGTGGTTGGCCGAAGATCTCGATCTCCCCCGACGTGATCCGGATCAGGTTGCACACCGCGCTGATCAGCGTGGTCTTGCCCGCCGCCGTTGGGGCCAAGCAGGCCGAAGAACTCCCCGTCCGGGATCTCCAGGTCGAAGCCATCGAGCGCCAGCAGACCGCCGTCGTAACGCTTTGTCAGCGCGCGCAAGGACAGAGCAGGGAGTGGAGTCATCGCCATCGAGCCTAGCCACCCCGGACTTCTGCAGCCAGAGCGGAGGCGATCGCCGCAATCGCCAGTTGATTCATAGGCAACCATCGCCCCATGCCTACGAATCGGTATGTACGTGAGCGGCATGCTTCGGCACACTGCAGCCGAGATGGAATACGTGAGACTTGGAACGTCGGGATTGAAGGTGTCTCGGATCTGTCTCGGGATGATGAGCTACGGAAATCCGAGTCCAGATCATTCGTCCTGGCGCGCGTGGCACCTCGATCGAGATGGCGCTGCTCCGATCGTCCGCCGCGCGGTGGAGGGCGGGGTGACTTTCTTTGACACTGCGGACTCCTACGCCGGCGGTGCGAGCGAGCGTGTGACGGGTGAGCTGCTCAGTCAGTTCTTCACCCGCCGGGAGGACTACGTGCTCGCGACCAAGGTCTTCTATCCCACCGGACCACAGCCCAACGACCGGGGCCTTTCCCGCCGGCACATCCTGGCGGCGCATCGACGACTCCCTCATCCGGCTGGGCATCGACTACGTCGACCTGTACCAAGTCCACCGGTGGGATGGGGAACTCCGATCGAGGAGACAATGGAGGCGCTCACCAGCGTCGTCCGCGCGGGAAAGGCCCGTTATCTGGGCGCATCCAGCATGTTCGCCTGGCAACTGGCGAAGGCCCAACACTGCGCTACCTCGGCGGGGTGGGCGAAATTCGTCTCGCTGCAGAACCATTACAACCTGGTCTACCGCGAAGAAGAGCGGGAGATGATCCCGCTCTGCCTCGACCAGGGTATCGGGGTGATCCCCTACAGCCCCTTAGCCCGCGGGCTGCTCGCGGGAACACGTCAGCGAGGCCAGCCGGAGGGCACCGTTCGCGCGGGCAACGATCCACTTGCGGCCTCTCGATACGACGAATCGGACTTCGACATCGTCGATGAGGTCTGCCACGTCGCGGCCCAGAGATCCGCCGCGCCGGCACAGATCTCGCTTGCGTGGTTGCTATCCCGACCTGCGGTGAACGCCGTCGTCGTCGGCGCCACCCGCCCCGGTCACATCGAGGATGCGATCGCGGCGCTCGATGTCTCGCTCGATGAAGACGCTGTCTCCCGCCTGCAGGCGCGCTACACGCCCCATCAGATCCAAGGTCACGAGTAACGTGGGCTGGTCCTCGGGGGTGACGTGTCGCAGCGGGCTGATCTACGCCCGGGCCGCGTCGCTTGCGGCCTTGTCACGACGCTGCCGGTGCCAGTCGAGAACGAACCCGACGAGTACGGCGATCACCGCGGCGTTGATCGCCACGTCGGCGAGATTGAGGCTGCCGCCGGACAGGGTCGGCTTGATCCAGTCGATCACGCCACCTCTCAGCGGACCGGGGGCGCGCAGGAGACGATCCAGGAGGTTGCCGATCCCTCCCCCGAGCAGCAGGCCGACCGCGACCGCGTAGCTGGTGGTGCGCACCAATCGCGCCGCGACGGTGATCAGGGTCACAGCGATGAGGCTGAGGACCGAGACGAGCACCGGGTGCCCGGGCAGGATGTTGCGCGGGCCGGCAAAATTACGATAGAGCTCGAGATGGAAGTGGCCGTCGAGCAGGTTGACTATGCCGCGCCCCGCCAGTGCGTGGGTAGCAATCGCCTTCGTGGCAGCGTCCAGCGCCACCACGATGCCGGCGATCGTGGCGACAAGCCGTTGCGGTCGGTTGCCGGAAGCACCGGTGTCGGCTGAGAACATGATCGACATCGTCCCACCGCGAGGGTCGTAAGCCCTCACGCTCGGTGAGCGCGACGGGGAGCACGGGAGGCCTTCGAGAAGTCCAAGCGGATCACCGCCGGGCGCCCATGCGATTACACCGGGCTCAGCTACGAGAAGCTGCGAGGCGCAAGCGGCATCCGGTGGCCGTCCATCAAGAGCATCCCGATAGCGGACTGTCCGGCGCGGAGGTCGGCCGGCTGGCTGAGCCAACGTCCTACCTAACGTCCGCATGTTCACTGGACGTCGGGCGGGCGCGACGCGCCACCCTGCGGACAAGGCGGACCGCGTTGGGGTCCACAGTGTCGCTTTGAGGCGTGCCGGCGACCGGCACCCTACCTGGCGAGCAGACGTCCCGGACCTCACCGCGTTCGGCCGACGGTGCGTGGCTGGGCGCGAGCTCGAACGGGTTCCGGAGCCCGCGGGACAGGCATCGCGGGCAGAAGTGTCGGTCGCTGAGTGGGTCGCGGCTGCGCACCGACAGCCCGCAATGCATGCACTTGAGCTGTGGCACAGTTCTATGGTTGCGACGGCTGGCTGCGGGTGGGATCGTGCTGGAGGTTCGAGGCGCTGCCCGCCGAAGCACTCCGCGTTGGGTCGCGTGTCGGATTTTCGGCTGTGCCCGCCGATCGGCCACGGGTTGGATCATGCAGCGGATTTTCGGCTGTCCCCGCCGATCGGCCTCGGGTCACATCGTGGTCGGCCGGCACCCATGGCTCGGGAGGGGAGTAGGTCCGAGGGGTGCGTTTGGGCCAGCGCCCGCGCAGGCTCATGCCGCCACTCGTGCGCTGAGCGATGAGTGCCTCAGCGGTGCCGAGATCAACGTGGTTGAGTTGCACGAACATGATGGCGTCGCCCTCGTGGAGATGGCGCACCATTCGCCGCGCGGCGTCATCGGGCACGTGCGCCCCGGTCAGGAGTCGGTGAGCACTGTCATCATCGATCGCCTCCACGCGCTGGTTCCCGTCCTGCCGCGAGACGCTGAGGATGCGATCGACGTCGCCGAATGTGCCCTGCCGCTGGTCGTCTGGGTGGGCGATAAAGCCTCCGGCTGTGCGCCAGCGCAACCGCGGTGGCCCGGCGTACTTGCCAAACGGCGCATCGGGACCGATCGGTCCGCCAAAACCGCCGACGCGTTCGGTGCGGACGTCGTGGTAGCGATGCCCGATCAGCACGCCGGTGTCGCCGGCCGGGACACCAGCGCCGCTGAGCGCCTCGGCGGCATCAAGGGCGGACTTGGTGGTTGGGAAGGTCTTGCACAGTGTCGCCATGAGCGACCTCCTTCACTAGTGACTCGTGTCACGATATCGTAGCACGATATGAGCGGGAGCGAGGCTGTAGGAAACGCTCGCGATGACGTTCGTGGACGAGGTCGCGGAGGTGCGCTTGGAGCAGGTGCTCGGCCGTGACCAAGCCGACGACGCGGGACGGGTCGTTGCGGTCCAGGACGACGGCGGTGGTGACGTGCTGACTGGCGAACCGGCGGGCCAGTTCGCGCAGGGTCTCGTCGGGGTAGGTCACGAGCCGGGGCGCGAGCGCTGCCTCGCCCGCGAGCGCAGAGCCGCGGCCGTCGAGCTCGACGAGATCTCCGCGTGGAATGACTCCGAGGAGCGCGGATTGCTCGTCGATGACCGGGTAGAGCCACTGCAGCCGAAGATCCGCTCGGGCCCGCAGGACGGTCAGTGGCTCGTCGGCCGCGGCGATGACCGGCGAGGCGTCCATCACCTCGTCGACGAGCAACACCTCGAGCGGGTCGACCGCGTACTCACGGCTGAGATGAAGGCCGCGGCGAGCGATCTTCTCGGTCAGGACCGACCGTTTGAGCCACAGCGCCGACACCAGGTAGGCCGTCGTAGCGGCGATCAGCAGCGGTAACAGCAGCGGCCACGCGTGCGTGAGCTCGAGTGGGAACACGACACCGGTCAGCGGCGAGCGCATCACGCCGCCGACGACGGCCGACAGCCCGATCAACGCCCAGAACCCCGGAGTCACGCCGGGCAGGATGTGTCCCTCCAGGGCACCCAGCGCGCCGCCGATCATGAACACGGGGGCGAGCACGCCTCCCGAGGTTCCCGATCCGAGCGACAGCCCCCAGATGAGCGTCTTGACCACGAGGATCCCGACGATCAGGGCGATGCCGGCGCGGCCGGTGAGCAGCTGGTCGATCACGTCGTAGCCGACGCCGAGGGCGCGCGGTTCGATCAGTCCGCCGATTCCGATGATCGCTCCGCCGATCGCCGGCCACCACATCCAGTGGATCGGCAGCCGCGAGAACGCGTCCTCGGAGGCGTAGACCAGGCCGGTGGCGGCGATCGCCAGCAGACCCCCGATCGCGCCGGCTGGGAGGCACAACAGCTCGTCGGCGCCGGTGAGGTGCAGGTGAGCGACGAGGTGCATTGGGAAGATCGGCCCGGGTCCGATCAGCGGCACGCGCAACAGCGTGGCGGTGACGACGGCGGTCACGACCGGCACGAAACTGCGCGGCCGCCACTCGAACAGGAGCAGTTCGACGGCGAGCAGCACCGACGCCAGCGGCGCGTCGAACGTTGCCGCCATCCCCGCGGCGGCGCCCGCGACGAGCAGCGTCTTGCGCTCCTCGGCGGTCATGTGCAGCGTCTGGGCCACGATTGACCCGATCGTGCCCCCGGTCATGATGATAGGCCCCTCGGCGCCGAACGGGCCTCCGGTCCCAATGCTGATCGCCGCCGAGATCGGCTTGAGCACCGCTACCCGCGGCGCCACCCGGCTGCCCCGCACGAGGATCGCTTCGATCGCCTCGGGCATGCCGTGGCCGCGGATCTTCTCCGAACCGAAGCGTGCCATCAGCCCCACCGCCAAGCCACCGGCGACCGGGGCCAGGAGGATCAGCAGCGGATGGTGGTGACCCGCGCCGGGCGCGACCAATCGCGTGCTGACGTGCTGGTAGAAGACGAGGTTGGTCAGCAGTCCAATCAGCCGCAACAGCGCCAGCGCGGCGAGTGCGCCAGCCGCCCCGATCGGAACCGCCCAGGCGACGATCCCCAGCACCCGCGGGCGCAGCGTGAAGTCCCCCAGATGGGCAACCCGCTCCCGGCTGGGCGCTGTCAACGCGCCCGTGGGCCGTCAGCGGCCGGCTCGGTCTCGTCAATCGCCGCCAACAGTGCTCGCATCGTCGGCGCCAGTTGCGCCAGTTCACGCAAATGCAGCTCAGCCAACGACGCCAGCTTGGCCGTGCCGCGAGCGCTGAGACGCAGGCGCACCATCGACTGCTGATCGGGATCGCGGTCGCGCACAATCAGCCCGGCCTCCTGGGCCCGGTCGACCAACTCCACCGCGCTGTGGTGTCGGATCAGCAGGACCGCAGCGATGTCGCTCACCGTTGGGCCACGCTCCTCGAGCGAGGCGCGGACCGCCAGCAGCAACTGGTGCTGGGTTGGCGTCAGCCCCGCGCACTTGGCCTGCTCGGCGCTCCAATGCAGAAAGCTGCGCAGCCCATAACGGAGTTGGGCCAAACGCTGGTAATCGGCATCGGTGAGAGTGTCGTCGGCTCCCGTCCGCGCGCCATCGGCATCAGACATTGGGACGGTCGCCAGAGCCCAGGTCGCTTCTCATATCGCAACACGATATCGCCTCACGTCCGTCACGCGTTCAAAGGGTCACGAACGCTCCTTCGGCCGCGGTTCGTAGGTGCCACCCGCGCGACGAGCGGGTCCTGAGGATCGGCGAGGTTCTAGCGGTTGAGAGGCTTGAGCAGTGGACGCGATCAGGGGCGCACTGGTGGGTGGTCGCGCTCGCCGACAACCACGCCGTCGTTCAGCTTTGCGCTTGTACCGGAGAGCCGGTTGAGCGGTTGGAGTCGGATAGCCGCGAGTTGATCGAGTACCTGCAGAACGCGCGATCTGACTTCGATCTCGTCTAATCGGCGACGCTCTCTGGGGGGTACGAGTGCGGAGCGATCACGACACTGCTGTAGGACCGGCAGCGTTTGACCAGCTCCCCGGTGTTCCATGAGAATCGGCGAAGACCGGCGGTTCAGCTGCTCGTAATCGAAGACCGTCCGAGCGGGTTCACACAGCGATATGGTGTCGCGGGGGCCGTGTCCATGGAGAATCGTGAGCGATGACGCCAACACCCCGGTCGATCTGGATCGCCTGCGCGGTGTCGGGCCCGTGTGGGGCATCGCCAGCGAGGACCTCAACGCCACGGTGCTCTCCTGGGAACCGGGGCAGGGGATCGAGGAGCACTACAACGCTGAATGCGATGTGCTCATGATCGCGATCGACGGCTCCGGAACGGTCGCGATCGACGGGCGTGAGCACGTACTCCTCGCTCATCACGCGCTTCTCATCGAGAAGGGGACGCGGCGCCGGATCACGGCCGGTGTGGACGGGCTGCGCTACGTATCGGTGCACCGTTGCCGCGGACCGCTTCAGATCGAGCTGGCGGAGACCACGGGCGACGCGTCGCTGGAGACGCAGTGATCGGTCTAGGGTGGGGTTCGCAGAGCTGGCTCTGACGGACATCGTCGCCCGGGTGGCGGCGGTCGATCCGACGCCCGGGGCGGGACCGAGCCTGGCCTGGACCTGTGGCCTGGCCGCGGCGTTGGTGGAGATGGTCAGCGGTATCTCGCTCAGTCAACAGCCCGTTGATCGCAGCGCATCGAGCAGCGACAAGCCCGCGCGCTGGCATTGCGCAACCTGGCCATGGCGCTGGCCGACGCGGACGCGGACGCCTACCGAGCGGTGCTTGCCGTCCAGCGTCGCCGCGGTGAGACAGGTCACGCCGGTCAGCTTCGTGAGGCGCTGCAGGCCGCGGCGGATCCGCTGGTCTCGATCGTCGAGGTCGCTGGCGAGGTGACGCGGCTGGCGGCCGACGCAACCATTCAGGTTCGCGGGGGCGCGCGTGGCGAGGCCAAGACGGCCGCCGTACTCGCGGCGGCAGTCGTTGAAGCAGGCGTGCCGCTGATCGAGCTCAATCTGGCAGGCGTCCCGGAAGATCCGCGTCTTTCCCGGGTTCGGGCGATTACGCGGGAATCGTGCTCTGATCGCGCCCGAGCGCTGGGAACGTCGTGATCGCCTCGCTTTGTAGCTGCGGCGGAAGCCCGTCGTCGATGCGCGCCCCGGCGGCGCCTAGCTCGTACTCGGTGAGGGTGGCCTCGATGAGGGGAGCCGGATCCCTTTCTCTTGGATTCGAGGGCGACGGGGTCGTATGCACATCTCGGTAGCGCGTCGAATTGGCCGGCCAGGTCGACACGGCAGCGGCACGCTTCCCGACTGACGAGGCCCCTATCCAATCGACCCCAGGTGCGGGGACGCAACTCGGGAGCACCTGAGCAGCAGCCTTCAGTACAGGGACCAGCCGGTCAATCGAGACCACGAGGACATTGTGCTCAAGGCGTTCCACGCCCCGCGTTCGAACTAGCACAACACGGCCAACGCTCCGCGGCTCGACCGCCGGCGCCGCCGGCGCGATTACCACGCCGCCTGTCACGCACGCGAGCTAGGTGACGCACGTCGTGAGACCTGGTCTTCGTCTCAATCGCCGCGGCTACGCCGATGGGGGCGATCGCCACCGACTCGATATCTCCGCGGCTTTTCATGGCACGGAGTGCCGAAGCCCCAGCCCTCCGCCTCCACGTGGGCGAGCGCACGCCGGACCTCGTCTCCGAGTGAGCGCCGACTCGACTGCGATGAGCGAGCGAAGCCAGTGGCGAGAGTAGCGGCCCAGCCCGACGGCCATTAGGAGCAGCAGCCCGTTCGAGCGCTGCCACTCCCCGCTCGTGACCACTAACCCCAGCACCGCCGCAACGACGCTCCCCAGCGCCGCCTTGCCGGAGTGGGCGAGCCGACGGTACTGCTGGCACGGGCGTAGTCCATGCTAATTGCCTGTCGGATCCCCTCATGCAGCGCGATTTGCCGCCCGACGTGGAGCATCTCGACCGCATCGTGTTCTCAGACGATCGTGGGCGGCGGCGGCCAACCCAGCCGTCCGACCTCGAACCGCACAGGAGCAACTAAGATCGGCCCGCCGGCGCCAGACCAAGCCGGAGCGGTTGCCCACCTGCGGCGACGACAGGTCCGCGGCAGTAGGTTCTTGGCTAACTCCCTGGTGCGTCAACTGAATAGTGAATCGTTCACTAAACCCAGCCGTACCAGGGGATAGGCACAGACAGACGCCAGATGCAATTGTGCTAGTTAGCAGGGTAAACGCTAGCTGGTCGCTCGCTTCACACGCGAGAGGTCGCTGGTTCGAGCCCAGCCGTGCCCATACTAGGCAGCCCCAGCTGACGGCAAACGCATAGGCGCCATCTCGCTGACGAGGGCGGGCTGGACGCCAAGCCGCCCCGGTTGCCATCACAGGCACTCCAGCGTTAGTCTTCCCCAGCGGGGCATCCGCCTCGCGGAGCCACGCGAGAGGGGTAGCCATGGGCCACCGGGACAGGCTGTTCGGAGCGGAGCGGATGGCGCGTCGCGCCTGTACCGTCGCGAGCGCGATGCTGGTCGCGGCGGCGGTTGCGCTGACGGCAGGGGCGGCGGTGAGCCGCGCGGCAGATTATGAGGACGGCAACGCCAATGTCTGCGAGGGGACATTCGGGTCCCCGAACTGTTTGACCTGGGGATCACACGTGACCGGGGGTTCCAACGTTGCGCTGGGCGAGCACATGATGCCCGCGCTCACAACTGGCAGCGACAACGTAGCCTTGGCCTCCGGCGCGCTGTTCAACGATACCACCGGCAGTGCCAACATCGCCACCGGCTTCGACGCCCTGACCCTCAACTCGACGGGCAACGACAACATCGCGACTGGGTTCCAGGCCCTGTTTCACAACTCCGGCAGCGAGAACATCGCTACCGGCACTAACGCGCTGTACGCCAACTCGGCCGGAAGCAACAACATCGCGAGCGGCACCGACGCGCTTAGCTCCAACTCGACGGGCAACGACAACATCGCCAGCGGCGTCCAGGCTCTGGCCAACAACTCGACCGGCAGCGACAACCTCGCGATCGGCAGCAGCGCGCTGAACGCGAATTCGACCGGCAGCCAGAACATCGCGAGCGGCAGCAGGGCGTTGCTCTCCAACACCACTGGTGGTAACAACATCGCTGTCGGCGTCAAAGCGTTGCAGGCCAACACCACCGGTAGCAGCAATGTCGCCGATGGTGCCACCGCGCTTGAAGCGAACATGACTGGCAGCGACAATCTTGCGATCGGCAGCAGCGCTCTGAACGCCAATCTGACTGGCTCGGGCAACAACGCCAGCGGGTTCCTCGCGCTTCTATCCAACACAACCGGGTCGGACAACCTTGCATCTGGCAGCGCGACGCTGCAGAACAACACCACCGGCAGTAACAATCTCGCTAGTGGCAACGCCGCGCTGTTCTCGAACACCACCGGTCACGACAATCTCGCCAGCGGGAGCAACGCACTATCCACCGAGACGACCGGGATTGATGATCTCGCGATCGGCAGCAACGCGCTGCTGAACACCACCGCGTCGTATAACCTTGCCAGCGGAGTCAACGCCCTAAGCCACAACACGACCGGCGCCAGCAATGTCGCGGTTGGCGTCAACACCCTCGGTCACGACAGCACCGGGTCTGACAACCTCGCGGCGGGCGTTAACGCGCTTTATGCCACGACCGCTGGTAACAACACCGCGCTGGGCAACAAGGCCCTGTTCTCTGACAGTACCGGCGCGTGGAACGTCGCGATCGGCAGCAGCGCGGGTACCAGCCTGACCACCGGCTCAAACAACATCGAGATCTCCAATGGGGGACTGGCCGCCGACACCGGCCAGATCCGGATCGGGACCCAGGGCACCCAGAAAGCCGCGTTCCTGGCCGGAGTCAGCAACACCACGATCACGGGTCCCACCCAGGCCGTCGTGGTCAACCCCAACGGACAACTCGGAACTGCGCCGGTACCCGCCGCCGCCGCCCCAACTCGCACGCTCGCGCCGAGCCCTGCCGCCGGGAAGCTCGCACAGCGCCTGAGCCAAACCACCACCCAGCTGCACCGCCAACAAAAACAGATCAACCAGCTCAAAGCCCAGATCGCGCAGCTCCGCGCGCTGGTCCTCCACCCCCACTAACCGAGGGTTCCCAACCGGACGCAGCCACCCACCTCGCGACACTCAAGTGGCACAAATCCGATTCTTGTGCCGCTATCCGCATGCATTCACACACATCCCCGCACGTCCGATCGCGTCTAGGTCCGACGGAATCGCCGGTAAAGCCTGAGTTTCTTGGCGATCCGGCCGGTCAGGAAAATCGCTTCACACGCAAGAGGTCGCTGGTTCGAGCCCAGCTACGCCAGGTTGTAGTTCTGAGCGGTGTAGCAGCACAGCATCCGCCGCACGAGCCAGCTCTCGAGCGCGAGTAGCCCGGTGCCCCGCTGATCGATGGTGAGTCCGTCGGTTTGGTAGAGCAGTAGCGCGGCCGGCAAGACCGCTCGTGGTGTCGAGCGCTGCACGCATCCCGGGATGACCGTCCTTCGCCCCTCGCGCTCCTGACCACGACCCAACCCGCGCTCGTCGCTGCGATCAAATTGGGTCACGTTCGATCATCGCCGCGAACGTCGCCCACGCGCGCCGCAGCGAGTGCGGCGTGATCTCCGGCGGGGTGCTAGCCCGGCCGGGCGGCTCGTGCGTCCAGATAGAGGCGTATAGTGAGCGCGGGTCTACTCACTGCGGTGCGGAGCATCTCGCGCAGCGCTTCCTCCGCCGGACTGGAGCGACGCGCTGTACACGGGCAGCACCGTTTCGCGGTCGACGAGCGTAAACCCCCTTGGCGCAACCGCACCAAGGAACAGAGGCTGTGTTTGGGGGCGAGTGGATGCCGAGTGCGCTTCGACGGTGCTGGGTTTTGGGATTGGTGTGCTTCGCGGCGCTGTCGGTTCAGGCCTCGAACGCGTTGGCGGCGGCGGCCGCGCCTGTCGATCACGGCCAGTCGTTGTCCGCGGCGCTGGCGGCGGATGGTTCGGTGAGGGTCGGCCATGGTTCTTACGATGCCAGGGGCTACCGGATGCTTCTCGACCGTCGTGGGCGGCCGCGTTTCGTTCGGGTGTCCGCGGGGGCCGCGATGGAGCGGGGTGGCGCGTCCCCTCGTGGGTTCGCAGGAATCGATGCGTCTTGGAGTGACCGTTTCGGACTGGTCGGCATGTCTCAGGCGACCGCCGTCAACGCCGTCGCTATCAGCGGCGCCAACGTGTACGTGGGCGGTAGCTTCGGCTCGCTGACGTTCGAGACGCCGGGGATCGTCGCGAACTACATCGCGCGATGGAACGGGCGTGGCTGGTCCTCGCTGGGGTCGGGCGCCCAGAACGGCGTAGACGCTCAGGTCGCTGCGATCGCCGTGTCAGGCCCAAATGTATACGTCGGGGGTTCGTTCACGCACGCGGGCGGCATCCTCGTCAACCACGTCGCCCGCTGGAACGGCAGCGCGTGGTCTGCGCTGGGCTCCGGTATGGCCAACGTCCCGGGGAGTTTTGCCGGTCTCACTGTGTACACGTTGGCGGTCAGCGGCACCACACTCTATGCGGGGGGCATCTTCGACCTCGCCGGCGGCGTGACCGTGCATTCAATCGCAGCGTGGAATGGAACGAGTTGGTCGGCGGTTGATGGCGGCGTCCTGAGCTGCCTGGGCTGCGCGCCGCCCCAGTCGGGCACAGTCAAAGCGCTGCTCGTGGCCGGAGGACGCCTGTACATGGGCGGCCAGTGGGACGAGGCAGGGTCGACTCTCACCACCAGCATCGCGCAGCTCATCGCTGGGCACTGGGTGTCGGTGGGCGGCACAGGAGCCCATGCGCCGAACGGTCAGGACGGCGCCGTATACGCACTCGCGATGTCCCCGAGCGGCTCGCTGTACGCGTCGGGTTATTTTGACCACATGGATACGGTCGCCGCGCAGAGCATCGCTCAGTACACCAACACCGGCTGGCATTCGCTCGGCACCGGGATCATCAACGGCACTAACCCTGGAAGCGTGTATGGGCTCGGCTTTCTCGGGACGCGACTGTTGGCTGGCGGCAGCTTCACCGACGCCGGCGGTGACGGGCAACCAAACGTCGCCCAGTGGAACGGCGTCAACTGGACCGGGGTGGGTACTGGTCTCGACGGCCCCGTGACGGCGATCGCAGCCTCGGCTGCGGGACCCATCGCGGTTGGCGACTTCATCGGTTCCAACGGCTCGCCACTGAACCATGTCGCTACTTGGACGGGCTCGGGATGGGGGGCGTTCGGGCTGGGCGTCGCCGCGTCTAACCACGGGGATGGGTACTTGAACGCGGTCGCTGCTGCAGGCCACACCCTTTATGCAGCCGGCCACATCCAGAACGCGGGGGGCACCCTGCTGTTCGATCGCGCCACGAGCATGCCGACCAACATCGCGCGGTTCTCCGGCGGCGTATGGGACGACATGCGCGGTGGCCTCAACGGTGTCCCGCTCGCGATCACGCTCAACGGCAGCCAGGTGTTCGTTGGCGGTGGGTTCTCCCAGGCCGGATCGGGCGCAGCAGGTGTCGCGGCGTCGAACATCGCGATGTGGGACGGCAGCGGCTGGCATGCCCTCGGATCTGGCGTTGACGGTCTTGTCCGCACGCTGATGGTCTACGGCGGCAAGCTCTGGGTCGGGGGCTCGTTCACGCACGCGGGCGCGGTCGCGGCCAACCATGTCGCGACCTACAACCTCACGACGCACGTGTGGGCTGCGGTCGGTAACAATCCGGTTTTCGCCAGCCGTGATTCGAGGTACCCCAGCGACGTCCTAGCGCTGGCGGGTCTGCTCGCCCCTAACGGTCACTACGTGTTCATCGGGGGCAACTACGACTTGCTCCGCGGCGCGACCGGCGACGCCTACGTCAATGGCCTGGTGTTCTTCGATACAACTGCGCCGATTGACCCGGCTAACCCCTTCTCCGGCTACTACATCACCAACGATGGGCCGGGTCCCTGGGATACCGGCGTTTCCAGCATCTGCAGCGGATCGCCCTGCCCCGGTTCGGTGCACACGCTGATGGCCGACAGCACGAACGTCTACGTGGGCGGCGACTTCGGCACCGCGGGCACAACAGCGTCACGAAGCTTCGCGCGCTTCACGGTGTTCGCGGCACCGACTCACCACTGGTCAAGCCTGGGTGGGCTCGGCGGCACCGCCGACGGCGCCCCCGGCCCAGTTGCCAACGCAATCACCAAGGTGGGCGCAACGATCTATGTCGCCGGGGATTTCACCGCTGCCGGAAATGTGCTGGCCAACTCGATCGCTGGCTACACACCCGGACGCGGATGGGGCAGCCTGGCGTCAGGAATTCCCGGCGGTATAACCTCCCTGACCCAAAGCAGTGACGGCCTGTATGCCGGGGGACTGTTCGGCGTCGCAGGCCAGCATCCCTCCTCGAACCTTGCGCTATGGGGCGCAACCGCCACAGCCGCGGATCTGAGCGTCACCCAGAAGGCGCCGGCAAGCGCGACCGTCAACAGCGCGGTGACGTTCACCAGCACCGTCGCCAACCAGACCGCGTTCGCGTCCACTGCAGCCACCCTGACCGCCACGCTTCCGGCGGGCACGACCTTCATCTCGGCCACACCCTCGCAGGGCACGTGCACGATGACCGCCGGCAAAGTCACCTGCTCGCTGGGCGTGATCGCAGCGCATACCACCCCGACCGTAGCCATCGTGGTGCGATCAAGCCGCATCGGCCAAATCACCAACACCGTGGTCGTGGCCCCAGCCGATGGCTCCGCGGACAACTCTGCTGCCACCAGCGTCGCGATCACCGCTTGACTCAACGCCGGTGCGCCTGAAGCTCCGTCGGCCGCACGCGCCGCCAATTCGACGCTCACGAGCCTCGGCAACGCCTCGTCGCCTGCGCCTCCTTGAGGCCCGTGGGCCGTCCGCGCCTGTTACGGGTCAACGTCCTCGTCAACCCGCGCGACGTGGTGAGCGTTCCATCAAGAACGTGCAAAAAGATTCCCACGGCGATAATTCCGCCGGCTGGCTCACTGCGGCGGACCGAGGGCCGCCACGGTTCGCTCGGCGTTGGCCAGCGCCTCGGCGGCGCCCAGCTCGCCCTTCAGGACCCGGACGATCTCGTCGCCGATCCGGTTTCCGACCTCCATCCCGTAGTTCGTCACCGGGCGCTCCCCTTTGGCAAACGGACGAGTCTCGACCACGGTCGACAGAAGCTCGGGCCGGAAGCGGGCCGCGAAGCCCGGATCGCGCAGGACCGACTCTCTGGCCACCTCGACGAACCCGCTGGTCTGCACATCGTCGAGCATCTGATGGGGGGAGCAGAGGAATTTCGCGAGCTCCCAGGCCGCCGACTTGGAACGAGCCCGCGATGGAATGGCGTAGGGAGGGGCGTAGAGGCCAACGTGCCGAGTCCCGCGCGGGCCGGCGGGCATCAGCGCGGTGCGCGTGGCCTCCGCTACCGCGCCGCCCCGGTCGTACAGGATCGACGCCTCGTTGGCGGGCTCGATGGTGATCGCGGCGCGGCCTGAGCTGTAGCACTCCATGCAGTCGATGAAGTCCATCGTTGCCGCCTCCGGCGGCCCGGCTCGGCGCACCAGGTCGACGTAGTGCTCGACCGCAGCGGTCAGCTCGGGGGTGGCGAGCGTGGGCCGGCCCGCATCGTCGTACCAGCGCGCTCCGAACGACGGGCCCCAGGTGGAGCCGACGATCCAGAAGTTGAGCCCGCAGTTGGGTGCCCCCCTGATCGCGATGCCGTAGAAGTCGTCTGCTCCCTCGGCTCGCTGCGCCGCTTGAACCGCCACCGCGGCCGCGGTCAGCTCGTCCAGGGTCTCAGGGACCGCGACGGAGTGCTGTGCAAACAGGTCGGCGCGGTAGATGAGGACATTGGAGACGAAGCAGTACGGCAGTCCCCAGATCCGACCGCCGTCCGACAGGGCGTCGAGCGCGGCGGGGGGAAAATCGTCCAGCGAATACGCCGTCGGCGGCGATCAGCTCGTCGACCGGCTCGACATGTCCAGCCCGGGCAGCTTGGATCAACAGCAGATCGTCGACCCCGACGAGGTCGAAGGGAGGATCCTCGCCGGAGAAGCTTCGCTCCATCAGCTCCCACATCTCGGGGATCACGGTCATCGTGACCTCTACCTCGATTCCGGTCTGCGCGGTGAAGCGCTTGGCGGCCGCGGGGAGGTTGCTGAACACCCCCCAGTCCTCCTGCATGACGCGAACGGTTGTGCTCATCGCCTCTCCTCCTCACGCGTGGATCGAATCTGGACATCGGACCGCTCGAAACACCTCCGGGCGGAGCTCCAGGCCAAGCCCGGGGCCCGGCGGCGCGGAGACCATCCCGCCCTTGATCGTCGGCAGCGCCGTCACGAGCTGGCGGTACCACCCGTCCCAGAACGCCCGTACGCTCTCCTGCAGGATCGCGTTGGGCAGGTGCAGCGACAGGTGGGTCGCCGCGGCGTAGACGACCGGCCCGGTGCAGTCGTGCGGGGCAACCGGCCGCTCGTGCGCCTCGGCCAGCGCGGCGACCTTGCGTGCCATCGTGATTCCCCCCACCCAGCCGACGTCGAAGATGACGATTCGCGCCCCGCCCGCCCCGATCAGATCGCGGAAGTCGGCCAAGCCGGTCAGCGTCTCTCCCGCCGCGATCGGCACATGCGTCGCCCGCTGCACCTCGGCGAGCGCGTCCGGGCTGCGCAGCCTCACCGGGTCCTCGATCCAGAACGGGTCGAACTCGTTCAGAGCGGCGACGATCCGGCCCGCGGCCGCCACATCCCATTGCGCGTGCAGCTCGATCATCACGTCGATCTCGTTTCCCACGGCGGCCCGGATCCGGCGGATCGGCTCCAGCGCCCGGTCGAGCTCGGCCGCCGATATGTCGTGGCCGAGGGTCGCCTCGGCATACGGATCGAATGGCCAGATCTTCATGCCCGTGATGCCGTCGGCGAGCAGGCTGCGGGCGAGCTCATCGGGCCGATGCAGAAACCCATCGAGATCCTCGTGCCTTGCGCCCCCATCGTCTTCGTTGGCGCCCAGGTCGTGTGCGGGACTTGCGCCGACGTCGTCCTCGCGCAACCCCCAGTTCGCCACCACCTGCGCCCGGCGCCCGCGAACGTATCGCTCGCCGGCGCAGGTATTGTAGGTGCGGATCTGATCGCGCGAGCGGCCGCCGAGCAGATCATGCAGAGGCTGCTGGAGCGCCTTGCCGCGAAGGTCCCAGAGGGCGATGTCCACCGCGGAGGCGGCTCGTGTCTCCGCGCCGCTGGACGCCGCCCCGACGTATCCGCGTAGCGACGTGGCGTGGCGCTCGATCTGCGCGGGATCCGCGCCGAGCAGATAGTCGGCGACGACGTCATGGATGTGTCCCTCGACAGCGTCGGCGAAGAAGAACGTCTCACCCAGCCCGGTGAGTCCTTCGCTCGTGTGCAGGAGGACGTGCACGATGTTGGGGAACTCGCCGGTGCGAATCGTGTCGATGCGGGTGATCCTCATGCGTGCACTCCGTTCGGGCTCGGCATCACGAGAGTCACTGTCGGGGCACCGCGGCATTCACTCGCCGAATTGAAACAACGAGGCGCCGCCGTCCACCAGCAGCACGGAGCCCGTCATGTACTCCGCCTCCGTCGAGCACAGGAATGCCGTGGCCTGGGCGACCTGCTCAGCCGTCCCGAGCTCGCCAAGCGGTATGACCACGGATGCGCGCCGCGCATACGCCGGGTCTGTCTCATACTGGCGGCGCGCCATCCCCGCGAAGACGATCCCCGGGGCGACCACATTGACACGGATCCCGTGCCCGGCGAGCTCCCGCGCCATCGAGCGCGCGAGCATCCTCACGCCGGCCTTCGTGACGCAGTACGGCCCAATCTCTGGCCACGGGATCTCACCCACCCACGAGCCCGTGAACAGAACCAGCCCCGAGCGCTGGCGCTCCACCATCAGGCGGGCAGCGATTTGCCCGACGTTGAAGCAGCCGCTCAGGTTGACGTCGAGATGCGCCTGCCATTGGTCGGGGGTGACCTCCAAGAACGGCGCCGACTCGACGATGCCCGCGTTGCCGATCGCCACATCGAGCGGGTCGACCGCGGCGAGCGCCGCCTCCAGGGCACCTCGGTCGGTGACGTCCGCCCGCTGATACGAGCACCGGCCCACGTCGGCGACCGCCTCGATCCGCGCCGCCGCCTCGTCCTCGCCGAGCCGGTCGATCATCCCGACGTGGGCTCCGCGGCGGGCGAGCTCCAGCGACATAGCGTGGCCGAGATCGCCGGCGGCTCCGGTGATGGCGACGCCGAGGCCGTCGAGATTCTTTGTCTCGGGGGTGGACACGAATGGATTGCTAGGGGCAGATACGGAAGGCAGCCGGTCGCCGCCGCGGGTCGGCATGCCTCCCGCGGCAGCAAACCGCCGTTTCCTAGATCGTGGGCCGGTGCGCTGCCTCGTCCACAGTCTCGGGCCGCTCGATGGTGGATTCGCCCGCTTTGAACAGCCACGCCTCCTTGCCAGTGCGACTGGCGTAGAAGAGCACCACGAGGCCGGCGAGGAACCACCCGATGGCGATCCACGGCGCGTAGTCCAGCGGGGTGGGCAGGCCGAAGATGTGCAGTCCCTGGACCGTCTTCCAGCCCACCCAGAGCAGCGCCGCCGATGTTGCCAGCGGGATGACCCCGTGCAGGAGCCAGTTGAACTGCCCCCGCCGCTCACGCCAGTAGAACCGGAGCACGCCGAGGTTACCCATCGAGTACACGATGATCAGGCCCAGCGTCTGCACGATCCCGATCATCCCGAACTGGTTCACCGGTCCGATCGCCGAGCCCAGCGCCATGGCCACGACGACCGTGAACACGGTGAGGCCGAGGATCGCATTCCAGGGGGTCTTCCAGCGCGGATGCGCGTAGGCCAGCCAACGAGGCAGGGCACCGATCCGTCCCATGCCGAAGAAGACGCGCGTGGACGCGTTCTGAATCGCGATCGACACCGCCAGGCCGGAGTTCACGGTGGCGACCAGGACGAGGATCCACAGTCCGCCCCACAGTCTCCGGGCGAGGTCGAAGATCTGATCGGAGGTGGTGAAGTGCCCGGCGGCAACGTCGATCGTGCCGTGGCCGACCAGTACCCCCCAGTTCACGAACGCATAGAAGATGGCGATGCCGATGGTTGAGGTGACGATCGCGATCGGGAGGTTGCGTTTTGGATTCTCGGTCTCCTCAGCGAGCGGCGCCACCGCCTCAAAGCCCGACAGCGCGAGGATGGTGAACACGACTCCGAGGTAGAGCCCGTTCACGCTGGGGAGGGTGTTGGGGTTGAACGAGCTGGCGTTGAAGCCACCCGGGCCGGGCGAGACAAGGCCCGAGATGCCGAGCACCAGGAAGATCAACACCTCGAGCCCACCCAGGATCATCATCGCCCGGGCCGACAGTGAGATCCCGAACAGGGTGAATGCCGTCACGATCCCCAGGAAGCCGAAGAACCAGAAATACCACGAGATGTCCACCCCGTACTGCTTCTGCAGCGTCTGCTGGACGAGGAGACTGGTATACGCGAGCACCGACGATACGGCGATCGGGTCATACAGGAAGTACAGCCAGGTGGTGATCCAGCCCCAGCGCGGTCCGATCGTTCGGCTGACGTACAGGAAATAGCCGCCGGCGCCGGTGAACTCCTTGGCGAGCTGAGTCAGCACCACCGCCACCCCGAGGCAGATGATCCCTCCGATGATGTAGGCGATGGGGGCCCCGAGGCCCGCGAAGCTGACGATGAAGGTGAGGCCCAGCAGGATGTTCAGGCCGGGCGCGATATGCGTCACTGCCTGGATCATTCCGCCCCAGAAGCCGATCGCTCCGGGCTGCAGGTCGGTCTCCGCGACGTAGTTCACTCCGGTGCCGGGGCCATCCGGCGCACTGATCACGTCTGCCATTGCACTATCTCCTCCCCATCTCGTCAGCGTTGGTAAAGAGCGCGTCAAAGTCGGCGTCCGTCTCTCCGGGCACCCACACGTGCGCGACGGTTACGAGGTGCGCCTGCATCGCCTTGCGCGCCCGCTCTGGCTTGCCCGCGGCCACTGCCTCGAGGATTCGCCGGTGCTCGAGCGTGGCCTCCGGCAGCCGCCTCAGCAGTCGATTGGTGACCCTGCGGCTGAGCCGCTGCAATTCGCCCAGCGAGTCCAGGACGAAGCCCAGGATCACACTCTCGGTGACGGCGGCGAGCTCCCGGTGAAAAGCGACGTCAGCTTCGAGGTAGGCGTCCGGGTCACCTTCCAGCGCCGCCATCGCCTCGACGCATCGACGGGCTCGAGCGATCTGCTCGGCGTCAGCGCTGAGGGCGGCGCGCGCCGCCACCTCGGGCTCGATCAGCGTCCGCACGTAATGGACGTCGGCCAGGTAACGCCGGGCCACCTGGGGATCGTCGATCAGCTCGATCATCAGTGGGTCGAGCTGGTTCCACTCGCTCGAGCGTCGCACCTGCATGCGCCGCCCCTGCCGAACCTCGACGAAGCCTCGTTCGGCGAGTGAACGAATCACCTCGCGGGCAGTGGTCTTCGACACGCCGAACTCCTGACAGATCTCGCCCTCGGTCGGGGGCGGCACGCCGTCGCCGATCTCGCCGTTGGTGATCCGCCGCGCGAGCGCGCGGGTCACCTGGTCGCTCAGCTTGACCGAGCGAAGCGGCGTGTTGGGCGGCGCCCTCACGGCCCAAGTTGTATGGTAACCATGTGACTCCGGCCGACCCTATCTCGCACTGCCGGAGGCTGTCAAGGGGGCGGGGGAAGCGGTGACCCGAGGGATCCAGCTGGCTAGCGTCGGTCCGCCCCCGCTGGAGCTGGCCGACGAGCCTCCCGCGGTCGGCGCCGCTGAGTTCGAGGCGCGGATCGACTCGTTGCTGGCGGCGGTGCAGGCCGACTGGGTGGTCGTCTACGGAGATCGCGAGCACGCGGCGAACCTGATCTACCTGTGCAATCTCGATCCTCGCTTCGAGGAAGCTCTTCTCGTTCTCGGCCAGGGAAGGCGGACGCTGATCTTGGGCAAGGAGGACGTCGGCTACGCCCCGATCGTCCCGATCGACGTCGATGTGGTGTGCTGTCCGACCTTCAGTCTGATGGGCATCGACCGGGGCGCGGGCCCGACCCTGGAGGGGGCCCTGCGTGATGCCGGGATCAGCGCCGGGGATCGGATCGGAGTGGTCGGATGGAAGGCGTTGCAGGCAGACGAGTGGAGCGGGCACCAGCCGGCCATATTCGCACCGGCCTTCTTCGTGGACACGCTGCGGGAGATCGCCGGCGACTCGCAGCGGGTGTCGGATGTGACTCCGGCTCTCACCAGCCCGGGCTCGGGACTGCGGACGTTCGCGAGCGCGGACCAGATCGCGGTGTTCGAGTGGAGCGCGTCGCGTTGCTCGGCCTGGGTGCACGCGATCCTCGGTGCCGCCCGGCCCGGCGTGACCGAGCGCGAGGCCTTCCGTGCCGCGGGCTGGTCGGGCGAACCCCTCAGCTATCACCCGGTGTTCGCGTCGGGCGGCGACGTGGCGGTCGGCTTGCGCAGTCCCTCGTCGCGCCGGCTCGAGCTGGGTGATGCGGCGGTGGCGGGCATCGGACTGTGGGGTGGCAACTGCGCCCGCGGCGGGATCGTGGCCGCGTCGACCGATGACCTTACGAGCGCCAGCAATGGTTATCTGCAACGGTTGGCGGTGCCGTACTGGCAGGCGATGGCCACTTGGTATGAGACGCTCGAGGTCGGCGTGGCGGGCGGGGAGGTGTTCGACGTGGTGACGGGCGTCCTGGGCGGGGAGGAGTTCGCGTCGTCACTGAACCCGGGGCACCTGATCCACTACGAAGAGTGGCTTGACTCGCCGATCCGGGCCGGGTCCACCGATCCGATCGCGAGCGGAATGGTCCTGCAGAGTGACATCATCCCGACCGGGATCAGACCCGGCTGGACCGTCAATTGCGAGGACACAGTCGCGATCGCCGACACCGCCCTGCGCGAGCAGATCCAGGCGCGCCACCCCGACCTCTGGTCGCGGATTCGCGCGCGCCAGGATTTCGCGCGCGAAAAGCTCGGGGTCGACCTGTCAGACGCGGTGCTGCCGCTGTCGTGCACCGCCGCCTACTTCAGGCCGTTCTGGTTGGCGCCGGACATGGCGCTCGCGTTTACCTAGCGCTGCAAGGAGGGCCCGGCACGACGACCGCCGTCAGCGCGGAGCCGTTCTCGCCTGCACCCACTCGCGACCGGCCCGCATCGCCGCATCCGTAGCGGGAAGGAACTCCATCGTCAGGGGGCCCGCGTAGCCGCCGTCGGCGAGCGCCTCGAACACCGCCGTGAAATCCAGGTGACCGGTGCCCGGCTCCCGCCGCTGGCTGTCGGCCAGGTGCACGTGGACGATGTGCTCGGCATTGGCGCGCAGCGCCGTGGCGATGGAGTCCTCCTCGATGTTCATGTGGAACACGTCGGCCATCAACTCCACGTTCGGCAGATCTATGCGCCGGCGCAACGCCTCGGCGTCCGCCAGCGTCCTGACCAGATGCGTCTCATAGCGGTTCAGCGCCTCCAGCGCGATCACCGGGCCGGTGGGGCCAATGGCTTGAGCGGCGGCCGCGATCGTCTGGGCTGCGCGAGCAAGCTCACCCTCTCGCCTGGGCGGATCCTGCTCCACCCGAAAGCTCGGCACGACCACCAGGGCCGCGGCGCCCAGGGCGGCGGCCTGCTCCAGCGAGGCCCGCAGGTAGTCACCGGCGCGACGGCGCAGTCGCTCACTTTCGTGGGCGCAGTCGCGGTCAGGGTCGATCATCCCGCACAGCGACGACACCTTCAGCCCGTGCGCGTCAAGCTGATCGCGTACATCGCGCAGATCGAGCGAAGCGGTCGCGGCGAGCTCGATCGCGGGATAGCCTGCCTGCGCCACCCGCTCGATCGCCTCGGCCGTGGTGGCCGCTCCGATCGTCCACTCGCTGACGCTCAGTGCGCTCGCGGCAAGGCTCGAGGGGCTCCCCTCGACACTCGCCGCGCTCTCCTCCACGCCCATGGCGCCGCTCCCTCTCGTCCGGTTGGCTTGCGGAGCGCCAAATATAACCGTGTCGTCTACGCCCGCCGGCGGCCCCACGCAGCGGTTAGCGTGCCTGCTCCATCCGCGGTGACGGCCGTGAACGCGACTCCCATCGTTGGTGTCGGAGCGCCATATCGCAGAGCAGCTTCAGGCCCGAGTGGATTCAGCCCGGGCGCTCGGACTCGGTCAGCTGACGGTCTGACGGTTCCTTTTCGTGCCAGAGGGTGACCTTGCTATCGCCAACTTCGTCGGTACGCAAGATCCACCATCCTGCGACCTGGCGTATCGCAATCCGCATCACCGGCAGGCTTGTCACGCCCCGCTGACCCGGTGCGAACAACCGGGCGTCGGCCAGGGTCAGGTGCGAGCGAGCATTGGCACCAATCGCGCGCCTAGCCAGGTCGGCAGGGGCCGTTTCGGGATCCAGCCCGCCTGGACCGGCGTGAGCGTCGGCCTCCACATTCAGTTCCTCCAAGTCTTCGCGCCAATTCTCCACGGCCCGCATGGCCGTCGTAGCAAAGCGCTCTGTCTGCTCGACCCACTCGTCTTCCGTGAGATCGTCAGGGCGGGGCGACCGGCTAACGATCATGCGCCGCTCCGCGTCGATTTCATCGGCGATTCGCTCCGGCGGTCCCAGCTGCCCGGTGACCACCATCCCGTTCACCAGCAACCCAAGACCAATCCCGGCACCGCGCTCCGCGAGAAGGACGAGCTGGTTCAGAAAGCCGTCTGGGGTCTGCCGGCTCGCGATGGCGGCGAGTTCGGATTCTGAGGGACTGAGGGGTGGCTGCTCGTCGGGCATGGCACCGTGCTCTCCTGAGGTTGGATCAATGCACCCAATGTTCTCACCGATCACCGCGAGCCGTTCGATCGCGGCCCGAGCCGCACCGCGCCGTCCGCCCCGGGTCCTCTTCCGACGAGTGGGGGGTGTCAGGGAATAAGCAGGAGTTTGCCCACCGTTTCCTGGGATTCCAGATCACGGTGCGCCGCGGGGGCGTCTGTGAGGGGGTAGGTGCGATCGACGAGCACATCCAGAGTTCTGTCTTTGATCCACTGCAGGACCTGCGCGGCGCGCTGGCGCCGGTGATCCGTCGACCTGCTGTAGCGACGTCCTTGGGTGTGGGCATCATCATCTCGACCGTCGTGCAAATTGCCCCTCTTGAGAACCTACCTCAGAGGTAATCGACACTCCCCTGACGAGGCGACAAGATCCTGCCTGGAGGCACTGTGACCCGTGAACTCATCAACCGCCGCCCATGAAGATCGCTGCGTTAGCGGATCTCCACGGCAACCTACCGGCGCTTCGTGCGGTTCTTGCCGAGATCGACGCGGAGGGGGTTGACGCGATCGTGGTGTGCGGCGACGCTGCCTCGGGCCCACTTGTCCTAGGGTCGCTTGAGCTGCTAGCGGCACGACCGGAGCCGGTCCATTGGGTGGCAGGCAACGGCGAGCGCGAGACGGTCGCCTACCTCGACGGTGCGGACCCCAAGGATGTCGGCGGGTGGGCAGCATGGACGGCGCAGGAGATCGATCGTGGCTGGCGTGACCGGATGGCAGCGTGGCCAATAGCGATTGACCTCGATGATGTCTGCTTCTGCCACGGCAGCCCGCGCTCCGACGAGGAGTGCCTCACGCGGGCAACGCCTGAGGACGTGCTCGCCGCAGCGGTGGCAAGCACGCCTGCGCGTTTGGTCGTCGGTGGCCACACGCATCAACAGTTCGTTCGTACGCTCCCCGACGGGCGGGTAGTAGCGAACGCCGGAAGCGTCGGCCTGCCTTACGAAGGACGCGCCGGTGCATTCTGGATGCTCGTCAATGACGGGATCCCCGAGCCGCAGGAAACCAGCTACGACGTCTCGGCGGCAGTGGCTGAGCTGCGAGCAAGCGGCTTCCCGAGCCTCGACGAGGGGATCCGCGAGTCACTGCTCGCTCCGATAGCTCCGGCCGTGGTCACCGCGCATTTTGAAAAGCTGGCAGGGCGGGGCGAGCAGCCCGCGCAGGCGCCCGCATCAGATCGACACTCCGGCTAGCTGGAGGTCGTGGGTGGCGGATGGTGCGGGCCGGGCGAGGCGAGCCGCTCCGGCTACGGCGTGATGGCGGCTTCGACGAACGCGAGGGCCTGGACCTCCAGCCGAGTCTTTTCGCGACTCGTCAACGACCTCAGTGGGCCGCGCAGCAGGACGGCTAGCCCGTGGACGACGGCCCAGGTCGGGTGTTCGACGTCAGGCCGCCGCGCTTCGTCAAGCAGTCCGGCTTGGACCAGATCGTCGAGGGCCGACTTGAGGCGGTCGAACGGCCATGCCTCGTCTGGCGCGCCTCCGCGTGGATGGTCGGTAGCCGCGAACGCGGTATCGAACAATCCTGGCTCGGTGCGGGCGAAGTCGAGATAGGCGATGCCCACGGCCCTAAGTCGAAGCCTGGCGCCTGTTCGGGTGTGCGGGCCTGCACGTACTTGACTCATCCCGTCGGCCATTCGTTGGCCGAGCTGCCTGAGCGCTTCGTCACGGACCGCCGCGAGCAGGGCGTCGCGATCGGCAAAGTGGCGGTAGGCGGTATTCGGGACCACTCCGACGATGCGGGTGACCTCGCGCAGCACTACCGCATCTGGCCCGCCGGCGCGCGCTAACGCCATGCCCGCTTCCACGAGCGCCGGTCGTACCTCTCCACGGGGTCGCGGCCCGCGGCGGGTGGGCCGGTCGCTCACCTGGGAGTTCGCTGAGTTCTCGTCTCTGGTTTCCACTCCTCGCAGGTTAGTGGACAGCGTCCACCAAGATGCTATTGTGGACGCTGTCCACAATATGACCAGGAAGGGCGACCATGGGCACATGGCAGGAAAGACGCTCTGAGGCTCCAGCAAAATCGAAGTCGGTGATCCTGATCTCGCTGTTGCTGGCCGCTTTTGTCATCAATCTCGACACCACGATCGTCAACGTTGCGCTGCCCACGCTCGTTAGGCAGCTCCACGCTTCGACGACCCAACTGCAGTGGGTGGTCGATGCCTTTAACCTCGTCTTCGCCGGTTCAGTGCTAGCGCTGGGGAGCCTGTCTGACCGGTTTGGCCGCAAGGGCATGCTCCTAGCGGGCCTCATGGTCTTCGGCTCTTCAAGCCTGATCGGCGGATCTACCGGCAGCCCTGGGGAACTTATTGCCGCCCGCGCCGTGATGGGTGTCGGTGCCGCCATGATTTTCCCGGCGACCCTGTCGCTGCTCTCCAATGTCTTCACCGAGCGCAGGGAGCGGGCGCTGGCAATCGGCCTCTGGTCAGCGGTGACCGGTGTCGCGATCGCACTAGGCCCGATCGTGGGCGGGGCTCTGCTGCAGGCCTTCGGCTGGCGCAGCATCTTCTTTGCCATGACCCCGGTGGCTGCTCTCGCGGCGGTGCTCGTCTCCAGCTATGTCCCAACATCCCGGGACCCACGAGCCCCACGGCTGGACGGCATCGGATTCGTCCTCTCGACGGCTTTCGTCACACTGCTCGTACTCACGATCATCGAGGCGCCGGGCTGGGGTTGGGGCAGCTCCCAGACGCTGCTCGCGTTCGGTGGCGCCGCGGTGCTCGGGATCCTGTTCGCGGCTTGGGAAAGCCGCGTGAAGCAGCCGATGCTTGACGTCAGCCTCTTTCGCAACATGCGATTCACGGCGGCGAGTGCATCGGTGGCGATCTCGTTCTTTGCCCTGTCTGGCTTCATCTTCCTGGTCACTCAGTACTTCCAGTTCCTGAAAGGCTGGGGCCCGCTTTCGTCGGGCGTGCGGCTGCTGCCCGTCGCATCCTGTGTCGCTATCTCCTCGATCCTGGGGTCGCGGGTCGCGGTCAAGATCGGCGCCAAGGTGGTCGTTGGCGCCGGGCTGCTGCTGATGGCCGGCTTCTACGTGTGGGTGACCTACACGTCCGATGCGACCAGCTATCTGACTATCGCCGTCCAGATGATCGTTCTCGGGACCGGCATGGGCCTCTCAAGCGCCCCAGCCACGGAGGCGATCATGGGAGTCGTCCCGCGGGCCAAGGCGGGGGCGGGCTCCGCGGTCAACGACGCCACCCGCCTGCTCGGCGGCACGCTCGGCGTCGCGCTCATCGGCAGTGTCTACACCTCGCTGTACGGCACGCGGCTCGCGGGCGCGCTCCCCGTCCGGATTCCAGGACAGCTGGTTGCCACGGCTCACACCTCCGTAGGTGGGGCACTCGAGGTCGCGACACGTCTCGCCCACGCGGGGCAGAGCGGCCTCGCCGAAGCCGTGCGCGGGGCGGCCACCGGGGCGTTCTTCCATGGCTTCCATGCCGGTGACGCCGTCGCCGCGGGAGTAGCCGCTGCGGGCGCGCTTCTAGCGCTCCTCTTCCTACCGGCGCATCCCACCGTCCCCGAGGACCTATGGCCGCAGTCGGAGTCCCTTTCCGAGCCGGCAACGGCCAGCACGGCAGTTTGAAACCAGCAACCCGACGCAGGGAGGACACACGATGAGTCACACCTCAAATCAGCAGGCAGCAGCCGTGGCAACTGGATCGCCCACCGTCCCGCTCGGCGCGACCCCCCGCAATCGCTTCGATCTCGCCTTGGAGCGCAACCGGAAGTTCGCCGATGGCGGAGGTCATGAGGGGGCGAGCGTGTTCCCAGCGCTCGGGGTCTTCGTGATCACGTGCCTGGACCCCAGGGTGGACCCCGCACACTTCCTAGGCCTGGAGATGAGCGACGCGATGGTTGTACGCAATGTCGGTGGCCGGGTGACACCGGAGGTGATCAACGACATCGCGTTCATCGCTCAGATCGCCGGCAACCTTATCCCGGACGGACCGCTGTTCGAGGTCGCGATCATCCACCACACACAGTGCGGTGCGAGCGCGCTCGCCGACGACGGGTTTCGCACCACGTACGCCGACAGCATCGGGGCCGATCAGGAGACGTTGCGTGAGCACGCGGTAGTCGATCCGGCGGCGACGGTCAGGCATGATGTCGCGCTGGTCCGGGCCTCCACGGCGGTCCCTCCGCGTATAGCCGTCTCAGGTCATGTCTACGACGTCACGAGCGGCCTGGTTGAGACGCTTGTTCGCCTGAACGCGAACCTGCTGGGACCTGAGGGCTAGTGTCGTCGGCGACAGATCCCGGACGGGGCCGCTCATGCCTCTGATGGACATGAGTCGACTGCTGGCGTTCGCCGCGACAGCATTCGTCGTCATCGTCATTCCTGGACCGGGTGTGCTGTTCGTAGTGGGTCGGGCGCTTGCCGATGGGCGTCGCGTCGCACTCTTCAGTGTGCTTGGCAACGCTTCTGGCGAATACGTTCAGGTATTCGCCATCGCGTTCGGCATTGGCGCCCTGGTCGAACACTCGGTCGCGGCGTTTACCACCCTGAAGCTGCTCGGCGGCTGCTATCTGATCTACCTAGGCGTCAAGACCTTCAGGCATCGGACGGCGCTCGTGGACACTTTTGCGTCACCGCGAGAGTCGAGCTCGGCACGAGCCTCGTTTCGGCAGGGCTTCGTTGTCGGAGCCACCAATCCGAAGACGGTGATCTTTCTGGCCGCCATCCTGCCGCAATTCGTCAGCCGGAGCGCAGGCGGGGTTCCTGAGCAGATCCTGTTGCTAGGGCTGCTATTTGCTGCGATCGCAGTTGCCTCGGACGCCGTGTGGGCACTCGCGGCTGGGATGTTGCGCTCGTGGTTTGCCCGGTCTCCGCGTCGTCTGGAGCTTGTGGGTGGCGCTGGGGGGCTTGGGATTGCCGCGGTGGGACTCGGCTTCCTACTCACCGGGCGCGAGGACTGAACCCAGCGAGCCCATCGTAGTCGTACCCGCGTCCCGGGTCGTCAGAGCGTCCGTGCCCGCGCCAGTCATACGCCACCACCCGGCGACCCCGCATCGACGACGCTCATCATCTGGTACTGCTAGCCACGCAGCTGAGTGCCCAGGCGGCGCAGAACAGCACGGGTGTGCCGGCGCCCCAGTCGCGTTAGAAGAGGGAGCGACCTAACGCGACAGGATCGCCGAGGCGAACGACGCCGGGTCGTCGAGCATCACGTTGTGATGCGCGTGACGCAGGATCGTCAGGGTGCTCCGTTTGAGCTCGGAATGCAGCGATCGGGCGATGTTGAGGTTAATGTCGGGATCCCGCGCCCCCCACACGAGGCGGGTGATCGGACCGAGTTCCGCAAGCCGCGAAACGCGCCCCGCGTCAGCCGTGACCGTCGCGAACGTGTCGGCGGCCAGGGACCGCAGCGGCCCGTAGGTGCTCGGCCGCGTGAGGAACTGATGTCGAAACAGCGGTATGAATGCAGCCGCGACCCGCGCGTTACTGAAAAACGTTCCCTCATCCCAGTCGAACAGGTCCCGGAACAGCTGCGGGTTTCGCCCGAGCTCGTCGACGAGGCTCAGAAGGCCGTGGGCGCTTCCGGCCGGCCACGGCCCGAGCGACGCGTCGGCCGGGTACTGACCCAGTGTGAAGATGCCGGTCAGGGCGGGGGGACCGGCCTGCTGCACCGGGGCGTAGAACGTATTGCCAAGCACGATCGACTGAGCCCGCCGGGGATGATCAAGTGCCCAGTTGACGACCGCTGGCCCGCTGGCGTCATGGCCGACGAGGACCACCCTGCCGAGATGGAGTTGGGTGATGACGGCGTTCAGGTCGCCCTCTTGGCCGCTGAACGTGTACCTGTAGCGGGCTGGCTTGTCCGATGCGCCCCAGCCGAGGAAGTCGAAGGTGACCACGCGCCGCCCCCTCAGGTACGGCAGGACGAGGTCGTACAGGTGATGGTTGTCCGGGAATCCATGGCACAGGACGATCGCCGGACCCGTGCCGTTCTGCTCATATGCGGCGATGCGGTATTGACCGCGACGTACCCACACTCGGTGCAGGCCGCTTGACGCACGATGGCCGGCGGCCAGCCCGGGGACTGCCTGCGCACCGGAAATCACGACGCCCACTGTCAGGGCGCCGAGGAGCAAGCGCCGGGTCACGAGAGATCCGAATGACATGACTCTCCTCGAGTGGGGAACCGGATCCGGGTCCAGCCGTAGTTGACGCCGGCGACGGCGAAGCGGTCGATCAGGTCCTGCGACACGCTGCGCCAATTCGTTGGTCCGGCGCGTTTGCCGACGCGCGCGGCCAGCTCCTCGATGCCTGAGACGACCATCGCTGATGCCATCACGTTCTCCTGTCGTCGGGTGGATTTAGGGGCGCGGTGGTCTGCGAGATCCGGGCGTGGCTTGCCAGCAGGCATGCGGCCTGAAATGGGCCGACGCATCAGCCACGTGTGGCCGGCTTTGACATCTGGCGAGCGACCCGCATGTGCTGCTCAGCTCGCAGCCATGCCTGCCCCGGGTCGAAGCTGGCATCGCTCCAACGTCGGGCGCGGACCTCGATCCGCGTCCGCCAGGTGTTGACAATGGCGGCGTGGACCGGCCAGCGGACAAACCGCCGGAGGTCCGTGTCGGTCCGCCAGACCGATACAGAACCGCCGCGCAGCTCGCCCGGCTTACCCCAGAGCCAGATGCCAACGGCACCGCTCATGATCGGCCAGTTCTGACCCAGATCGATGCCGGTGCGAAAGATCTCCGCCAAGTCGTCCGGCGTGGTGGCTCGGAAGTCTGTGAAGCTGACGACGACCGGCGAGGCGGTACCGTCATCCGGGCCGGGCAGCCAATTCGAGCTGAACAGACCCGTGCCCGGCGTGATCGGCGGCGGCCGGTCATCACGTGGACCAGCTGGCGATTGAACGGGTGTGATGGCCATCGCCTCACCCTAGGTCGACTTCTGGCCCATGGAAAGGGCCAAACGCCCGCGGAAATTAAGGACCATTGGGTCTGTTGCTCCCCATTCGATCGGGCACGCCGCAGGAGGTGTAAGTCGAGCGACAACTGCGCGAAGCCATCCGCCGTGGAGATGCCACGAGGCCTCGATTCACGCGATCCAGGCCGGTGTCCCGCGTGGTGCCTGCTCCCCGGGTACCCGTGCAACCGCGTTTGCGTGACCGCAGACAATGAGGCGGACATTGGTGCGTGCCACGATCTGTCGTTCGTGTTCTGGCGGGATCACGACGGTGTCGCCGCGGCCGAGGATCTCGGTTTCGCCGGCGATGTGTACCGATACCTCACCGTCGAGCACCGTCCAGATCTGCTCGGAGTCGAATACGTGGAGCGGACCCAACGCTCCTTCCGTCATTTTGACCTCCCACATCGAGAGACCGGCGGTCGAGCCGAGCGTGGGTGATGCATAGGTTGTCATCACACCAGCGGGAGTCTCAGAGCGGCGATGTTCGGTCGCGTGAATCGCGTAGGACACGGGAAGATCCATTCTTCGACAACAGGGTTGTCTAAATGATACACCCGGTTGTCTTTCTTGTGGGAGCATTCATCGATGCCCTCGGGTGAGCGTGCAGGCTTTGAGCTTCCATTCCTGCTGGTCGCTGCATTCAGGTCCCTGATCGATGAGCTTCATCGCACCCTGGCCGAGAACGGTCATGACGAGGCGCGCCCCCTTCACGGTTTTGCGCTTCAGGCGATCAGCCCGGACGGCAGTACGCTGTCCGAGTTGGGAAGACGGCTGGGCGTCAGCAAGCAGGCAGCTGCCAAGACGGCCGCTTCGCTGGAGAGAGTCGGCTACGTCTGCCGCGAGCCAGACCCGGGGGACGCCCGTGCGGTCCGCTTGCGGTGGACTGCACGAGGCGAGGAGATGCTGGCCCTCAGCGCCGCGTTCTTCGAGGCATACCACGCTCGTCTCGCACAGACTCTCGGAGCCCGGCAACTCGCAGAGCTCGAGGACGGTCTACAGGGGATGGCCGCCCCGGGCAGCGATCACCTCCGCGGCTTTCCGGGATGGATGGCCTAGTCTGTCGGGATCCGCCGGCAACGAGCATGAAGTCCGTCCTCATCCTCATTGGTGTTGGTTTACTGAGCCTGCCGGGAACCGCGCTCGCCCGACACGGTGTCAGCGGCGATCGGAAGGTACCGATCGTCAGAGTGGGCTTAGGCCGCAACGTTCCGGTGCAGTGCGCCGCCGTCTATATCTCGACCTCGGACCGCTTCTGGGCATCCGTCACGTTTGCCCCTCAGCCAGGTTATGGTTCGACCTGTCAGATGTATGGATCCAACGGCGTCACGATCCTGCATCACGTCCGAGGACGCTGGCGCTTTGTCACCGCTGGCAGCTTTTTCATGTGCCCGGTGCCCGGCGTTCCCAGGTCAATCGCCAACGATCTGGTGCGCTATCTGCACTGCTAATCGGCCCTCTGGTGCGCTGGCATCTGCGAGCTTCTGAATGATGCATGCCGCGACGGCTCGCGTGGTCCTGGCGAGCCCCACTCCGGTGGGAGCCGCAGCTCCTTCGTTGCGGCCCACTCGACCGCGAACACGTCCGGCGACTTCATCCCGAGCCCGGAGTGCGGCCGCCGCCTGTTGTAGTCCTCACGCCAGTCGCCGATCAGCGCGCGCACTTCGGCCAGACACGAGAACTCCTCGTCATCGAGCAGCTTGTCGTGGGCACGGGAGCGACGATTCAACGAACGGGTTCTGCCGCGAGCCCGGCGCGATGAATTCGGTGGCACGGCCGACCACCGCCCCGTGGCAGCGGGAGCTCCGCCAGCACGCTCGTCAGTCGCTCGGACCGCATTGGTCCCTCGTAGTTAGAGCCCCAGTCGGGTCCGGGTAGGTCTCGACCGCCGAACGTATGTCCTTCCTCGATTTGCGGGATATGCCGGGGTGCAGGGATAGCGGGATCCTCCCCACGCCGGCCGTGAGAATGCCCGTTCGCTTCCGGCGGGATCACCGGCTGCTACAGTTGCGCTACACGCAACGGCGTCGGGACATGGAATGAAAGCTGTAGTTGACGATCTAGGCTCTGTAGCACGTGGTTCGCACCTTCATCGAGGGTTGCGCGCCCTTGAGGTCCTTGCGCACGGACCTACGTCCGCAGCACAGGTCGCTGCCGACCTCGATGTCAACCGGAGCACCGGCCTTCGCCTCCTGCAAGAGCTCGAGGCTCTTGGGTTCGTGCGGCGCAACGCGAGGACAAAGCACTACACGCTTGTCTCGGAGCGCTTCCTACCAATGGTGTCGCATGACACCCACGCGGACTGGCACGAGTTGATCAACCCGGTGCTCGAGAGCCTCCGCGACGAGTCGGGGGAGTCAACGATCTTCGCCACGCCTGTCAATGGTGTCATGGTTCATGTCAGCTTCTACATCTCCACTCAGATCGTCGCGGTGCGCGAGCAGATCGGGACGGTGCGGCCGATGCACGCTTCCGCGATTGGGAAGGCGTGGCTCGCGGCGCTCCCTGAGGAGCAGCTGGACATCGAGCTGATGCGAATCGACTACTCGAAGGGCACCAACCGGGCGCCGGCCAACGCTGATGAGCTGCGCACGCAGGTCCTGGTCGCCGCCGAACGAGGATGGGCGACCGACAAGGAGGAGACCCAGGAGGGAGCGAGCTGCGTCGCGGCTCCGAGCTGGATCAACAACGTGCCCGTCGGCGCGGTATCAATCTCCGCTCCCAGCAGCCGCATGGACGATCGCACGATCGCCCGGTACGGCCGACGTCTCGTCGATGCGATGGCGTCGGTGCGCCAGGCGACGGCCTGAGGCCGAGCCGTTACTCCAGAACCGGCGCGCAGAGCCTGTAGGCATGGGTACACCCCGTTCGTGGTGTACTGATCACGCTTCGCACGCAGCTGCTCGCTGCGGTTATTTACGAGGTCCCCAGAATTCTTGCGTGGCGAGACGGGCACCCTCGGCCATCGCGGCGAACTTGGCCCACACTACGTCCGGATCGACGGCAGCTTGGCCAACCCAGGTGCCATATCCGCAATCGCTGCCGACGAGGACATTCTCTCGGCCGACCAGCGAGGCGTAGCGGCCGATCCGCTGGGCGATCAGCTCAGGGTGCTCGATGAAGTTGGTCTTGGACTCCAGCACGCCCGGGATCAGCACCTTGCCATCGGGCAGATCGGTCGTCTCAAACAGCCGTCCATTCGTGCGCGTGCCGCGGGTTGGCCGCCTCCAGCGAGATCCCGGCTAGGCCGTGCGAGGAACACGAGATCCGCGATATCGGCCAGCGGAACGTCTAGTGGTGCGGGCCATCGTAGTTGCCCCAGCAGAGGTGCACTGCGGAGCTGCTCCGGGGTGATCCCCTGGAGCGCGTGGTTCAGCGCCTCGATGTTCAGCCGCGCCTCAGTGCGAAACTCGTCGATCGACAAATGCGGAAATTCGATGTGACGGCCCATGCCGAGGTCAGGGCAGTCGATCTGCAGGAGCATCCCCGATGCCGCGATGAGTTCGTACTCGTGGCGCATCGCGTCCGCGATCGCGTAAAGGTACTCCTCGCGTGTCTTGTAATAGTCGTTACGGAAGAAGAGCGCGATCACGCCCGGAGAGGCCGCGGTCAGGAATCGCTCGGTGACCGCGCTGTCCGCTGTTGATGCTTCGAGATTGCGCAGATCCTCCGCGACGGCCGCGGCACCGTTGAACGCGATGGGACCAGTACAGGCCGGTGTTTGGCGGCGCGACCGTCCAGGATCACCGAACACCCGGGCGGCCAAGGCGGGAAACTCGACGAGATCCTGATATTCGAGGGGCTGACTGGTTCCGCCGAAGCCAGTGAGACGGTCCTTCACGTACGTCGTGTAGCTGGGCTTGCTGAGCTCACCGTCGTTCACCACATCGATGCCGGCCTCGAGCTGACCGGTGACGACGTCACCGACGGCCGTCGCGATCATCTGTGCTAGGACCCGGGCATCGACGGGAACGCCCTCCTCCTTGGCGAACATCGTACGGGTAAGGTCCGCGGGACGGGGAAGGCTTCCGGTATGGGTAGTGAGGAAGCGCTCGGTGCTGCGTTTCATAGGGTTATGCGGTGGCGGTGGTTGGGGTTGGGGTGAGGCCGGCGATTTGGCGGGCTTCTTGGGGGGTGGCGATGTCGCGTCCGATGAGTTGGGCCATCTTGACGACGCATTCGACGAGTTGGGCGTTGGAGCTGGCCAGGTCGCCGTTAGGGAGGTAGGGATTGTCTTCCCAGCCGACGCGGATGTGGCCGCCCATGGCGATGACGGTGGGGATCAAGCGCCAGGATGTGACGGGGTTCATGATGCTGGTGGTCCAGTTGAGGTTGTCGGGCAGGTGGTTGGTCATGTACATGAGCGCGTCGAGTGTGGGTGGGGTCCAGGTTCCGCCGGGCCAGTCAAAGAACAAGGTGACCCAGGAGGGGTCTGGGAGCAGGCCTTGGCGGCGGATGTGCTCGAGGTTGAAGTACCCGCCGGTGTAGAAGCATTCGATGTCGAGCTTGACGCCATGGTCGATCGCGGCGCGGGAGATCTCGGCGAGCTCGTCACGGGGATGAAGCGCGTACATTTCGATCGGCGGGAATGCGGGATCGGGTTGGAAGCGCTCATCGTGGGGGTGAAAGCAGTAGGACATCATGTCGGGTCCCTGTTTCATCAGTTCAATCTTCTCGGGTACCCGGGCGCTGGCGATGCCGTATTGGATGATCGGGTCCCCGCCTCCGGCGCGGATCCCGTCGGTCAGGCTCTGCCATCCCTCGTAGTCGATCGTTGACAGCTTGCGACCGTCGGCCTGAATCGTAGGGTCCAGGTAGTGGATCCCGTGGTGGTGACACACGGCCGCTCCGGCTGACACCGCGTCCACGTATTGGCGCGCGATCGCCGGGACATCCTCGATCGCCGGCATGTAGTGATTGCCCGGCCACGAGATCGACGAATCAACCGTCGCCGTAATGATGAGCTTGTCCATCCATATCTCCTGACTGCAACGCGGGAGCGGGCCATCGCAGCGGGCCTCCCACAAGGCACCACGCTATTGGTCGCTGTGCGGCGTCACCGAGCAAACTCGGTGACCGGGCGTTGCGCTCCGCGCACCGTTTATCTCATGGGCGATGCACTGCGCTACGACTCAGATCCACCTTTTCAGCAAATAAGGCTGTTGTCAAGCTCGTGAGTTGCGCTACCCGCACGGCACGGAGGATAATCGCAACGCCAAGGCTCTTCAACGCGCGCACGCGAAGGCGAACGTTGCGTCCATCGCAACTCTTGGGTCGGGATTGCGGGCCTCAGACGACCGTCGCACTGTGCTTGGCGCTCGAGAGTTGGAGGTCCCGGACCGCTGGCGGCGCCGGCGAGCGGGTCTGAGCCGACCTCAGCCGCGGCGCGATCTCCCGTACTCGACGCCTGAGCACCCAAACCATGTTGCGAAGTGCGCAACGGCGCCAACCAGCCTGATCTCCGCGAGCGCTGGGTGGAACGGGCTTGACCCGGAAGGCGGCGATATGGTAGCGTTGCGTGATGCGCAACAATATTGCTCAGCTCCCGATCTCGGCGATGCGGTGCCTGGGCCGGACTAGACGCAGACGGACACTGTCTTCCCAGGAGAGTGAAGGAGCAAGAGAATGAGAGGGGCAACGTTCGATCATCTGCGCGCTTATCGCATCATGCTCACCAGCCGCGCCATCGACGACAACTGCGCAGCGACGCTAGCGGCCGGCGGGGCAGTGCCCAACTACCACTCCGGTCGGGGCCAGGAGGCATTGGTTGCGCTCGGTATGGTGCTCGAGACCGACGATTACCTCCAGTACACCTACCGTGACCTCGGCCCCCTGCTGGGCAAGGGCTTGTCGGTGGAGGAGCTCGTCGGTGATCTACGGCTGAAGCTGGGCGGCACCACCGCGGGTTTCGGCGGGATCATGCACGTCTCGGCGCCGGAGCTCGGGATACCGGGCCGCAACAGTGTGTTTGGCAGCCGGTTCGGCATCGCCGTTGGTCTGGCCCTGTCCGCTGTGCTGCAGGGCGACGGCCAGGTGGTCCTCAGCATCTACGGCGAGGCCGAGGGCGGCCGGGGCCCGTTGTATGAGGCGATCAACTTCGCCTGCTTGCGCAGTCTGCCGATCGTGTTCGCGGCGCAGAACAACGGCTTTGCGATCAGTGCGCGGACGTCCGAACTGTACGCCGGCGGCGACATGAGTGGGCTGTGGCGCGGAATGCCGATGCCCGTTGCCAAGGTCGACGGGAACGACGTCGAAGCCGTCCACGCCGCGGTGGCTGGTTGCGTCGACCGGGCCAGAGCTGGGTTGGGACCGTCGCTGCTGGAGGTCGTGACCTACCGGATCGACGCCCACTTCCCCACCGAGGCCGACTTCCTCGGTCGATTCGATTACCGCTCGGACGTGGAGATCGACGCCTGGCGCCTACGTGATCCGATCGCGCGATTTGAGGGGAGGCTGCTCGCCAGCGGCGTGACGGATCAGGAGCTCGGCGCCATCAAGGGAGAGGTTGCGGATCGGGTCGCGGAGGCGTTCGCGTCCGTCGTTGCTTCTCCGGGTCCCGAGCTTCGTGATGCCTATCGCTACCGCTACCTCGAAGAGGTGACCGCCGATGTCTGACCAGATCACCGTCCGCTCCGCGATTGCCCAGGTCTTGCGCGACGAGTTGCGCGAGGATCCCGATCTGATCATCATCGGTGAGATCGTCGCCACCTCAGGTGGGATCGCGCGCGTAACCACGGGGCTGGTCGATGAGTTCGGCCCGCAGCGGATCATCGAAACTCCGGTGTCGGAGAACATGATCGTAGGGGCGGGACTTGGCGGCGCCCTGGCTGGCCGGCACATGGTCGTCGAGGTGTTCGCCGCTGACATGCTGTTCACCGCTGGAAGCGAGGTCATCAACGACATCGCGAAATGGCGTTACCAGCATCGCTGGGAGCGCCCGATCAACCTCGTTTTGAGGATGCCAATGGGCATCGGGCAGCAGTTCGGAGGGCCTGAGCACTCTCAGTGCATCGAGGGATACCTGTGGCGGACGGCGGGATTGACGGTAGTCGTACCCGGCTCGGCCGTCGACGCCGCCGGGCTTCTGCGGTCGGCGATCCGGCTCGGGGATCCGGTGATCTTCCTCGAGCACCGCCGTCTCTATGACACCGGCTACGACACATCAAGCGAGGAGCTGAGATACGCGGTGACTCCGATCGGCGAGGCGGCAGTCGTGCGCTCAGGCGACGCGATCACCGTCGTGGCCTGGGGCTGGATGCGCCACCTTGCGGAGCGCGCAGCAGTCGAGCTGGCCACCAATGGAATAGAGATCGAGATCGTCGACCCTCGGACGATCAAGCCGCTCGACATCGACACCATCACGGCCTCCGTTGCGAAAACGGGAGCGCTGCTCGTGGTCGAGGAGGCTCCCCGCACCGGGTGCGTTGGCGACTCGATCATCTCGATGGTCACGCGGGACATCAACTTGCCCAGACGTCGTGCTGACACGCTGACCATGCCCGACCTCCCGCTGCCGTTCGATCAGGACCTGGCCGACTCGCTGGTGCCAAGCGCCGAGCAGATCTACGAGCAGGTCGTGCGGCTCACACAGGACTCGTCAGTCACGGTGGCAAGGTAGGAACCAACCGCCGCGGCTGTCGAACGGGGTCCGCCGGTTATGCGGTGGCGGTGGTTGGGGTTGGGGTGAGGCCGGCGATTTGGCGGGCTTCTTGGGGGGTGGCGATGTCGCGTCCGATGAGTTGGGCCATCTTGACGACGCATTCGACGAGTTGGGCGTTGGAGCTGGCCAGGTCGCCGTTAGGGAGGTAGGGATTGTCTTCCCAGCCGACGCGGATGTGGCCGCCCATGGCGATGACGGTGGGGATCAAGCGCCAGGATGTGACGGGGTTCATGATGCTGGTGGTCCAGTTGAGGTTGTCGGGCAGGTGGTTGGTCATGTACATGAGCGCGTCGAGTGTGGGTGGGGTCCAGGTTCCGCCGGGCCAGTCAAAGAACAAGGTGACCCAGGAGGGGTCTGGGAGCAGGCCTTGGCGGCGGATGTGCTCGAGGTTGAAGTACCCGCCGGTGTAGAAGCATTCGATGTCGAGCTTGACGCCATGGTCGATCGCGGCGCGGGAGATCTCGGCGAGCTCGTCACGGGGATGAAGCGCGTACATTTCGATCGGCGGGAATGCGGGATCGGGTTGGAAGCGCTCATCGTGGGGGTGAAAGCAGTAGGACATCATGTCGGGTCCCTGTTTCATCAGTTCAATCTTCTCGGGTACCCGGGCGCTGGCGATGCCGTATTGGATGATCGGGTCCCCGCCTCCGGCGCGGATCCCGTCGGTCAGGCTCTGCCATCCCTCGTAGTCGATCGTTGACAGCTTGCGACCATCGGCCTGAATCGTAGGGTCCAGGTAGTGGATCCCGTGGTGGTGACACACGGCCGCTCCGGCTGACACCGCGTCCACGTATTGGCGCGCGATCGCCGGGACATCCTCGATCGCCGGCATGTAGTGATTGCCCGGCCACGAGATCGACGAATCAACCGTCGCCGTAATGATGAGCTTGTCCATCCATATCTCCTGACTGCAGGTCGACGCGCACATGCTGCGGTGGTCGCGCTCGGAAAATCCGAACGACCTGATCTTCATTGGACTACGGTTGCGTATCACGCAACTGCTGCGGTGCAGTACTTGGAGCGTGATGCGATTTGTACAACAATCTCAGCACCGCCGATCGTTGTCAAGCGTTCTACTGGCGTTCATGTTGCGTCTAGAGCAGCACAGTGCGTCTAGCGCAGCCTTATACTCTTGCGTTCTATGTGAGTGCCTGATAGGGTTGCGTTTCCCGCAACGTACCTCTTGCTCGTGGTGCGCGGGTGCCGGTTGTGCCGCCTGATGGAGCCGCGCGATCAGGGGTGCTCGGACGAAACAAACGAGCTGCGAGGAATGGAGAGATGATGGGCATGAGGATCGGAAGGGTGGTTCGCGTCCGTGCTGGGAAACGGCGCCGGGCTGTTGTCTCGCTGGTGCTGCCGTTAACGGTCGGCCTTGTGTTGGCGGGCTGCGGCAGTAGCTCCAACTCCGGCGGATCGAACGGATCGGCGTCGAGCAGCGGCGGCGGTAGCGGTGCGGTGGCAAGGTGTCGGCTGCGTTGCTGAACGGATATCTAGCGAACACGTGGCGGCCGGTGATGCTCCGAACGGCTCAGCTGCTCGTGCAGCGCCCGCCGCTGAACCAGAGCATCGGCAGCCTAAAGATCTTCGAGACCGACAACACCGCCCAGGCGCAAAATGCGGCTTTGAACAACATCCTGCTCAATCCGCCTAAACTCGTACTGATCGATTCCTCGTCGCCCACTGGGTCCAATCAGACGATCCAGCGGGTGTGTAAGGCGGGTAGCACCGTCGTTTCGTTCGACAATCCCGTGACGGCTCCGTGTGCCTGGAAGATCCTGGTCAACTTCCGTCAGCTTGGCGTTGTTTATGCCAACTGGATGGCCCAGGTACTCCACCACAAGGGCTTGGTCTTCCTCGATCGGGGACTCCCTGGAACGTCGACATCGGCCGACTTCACAGCGGCCGCCCTCGATGTCCTCAAGAAGTATCCCGGGATCACGGTGAAGCCGTACTACGGACAGTTCGCAGCCGGTGCCGAGCAATCGGCGGTCGCGAACCTGGTTTCCGCCAACTCGCATGTGAATGGCATCATCAGCTTCGCCTATGGCGCCCCCGCCGAGCAGGCGCTCAAGACTGCCGGCGTCGCTCCGGTTCCGATGACGACGTTCTCGTACAACCAGGGCATGGTGTGGTGCCTGCGCAATCCGCACGTTCCCTGCCTGCTCGGCTCCAGTCCGGCGTACATCAGCGGCGAGGCGATGAAGCTTGGCGTGTCGGTCATCGACGGGCAGCGTAAGGGGCCGCCGACGACTGTCTACTATCCGTCCCCGTTCTTCGTCTCTGGCACGACGGTGAAACCGGCGACCACCAGCTCGATATATCCCGTGGCGAAGTACGCCCAGCCTAGCCTTAACCCCGGGATTACGATCCCGCTGTCGCCGTCGTGGGCAACCATGACGCCTCAGGAAGTTCTGACGCCGCCGAAGCTGGGCTGACCGGAGCGTCGGTGGCTCGTCTCGGACGCAGCTTCGCGCGGGACTCAACGGTCCCGGTGCTAGCTGCGTCCGCCGCGAGTCGTCCGCGCCCTCGCCCATCATTCGCCAGACTGCGAGCAGCCGGAATGAATGGCGGGACCGAGGCATGAGGGTCACAAGACAGACTCGCAGTACGCAGGCGGGCGATCGAGAAAGCAGGACTCTGGGAGCCCGCCGGTGACCGCGGAAGGCGCCGCGGAAGAGAGTCCGGGAGGCAGACTGGCTCTGCGCTGCCGCGGGGTCAGCAAGAGCTACCCGGGGATTCGTGCCCTCTCGAACTTCAATTTCGACGCCGCTACGGGGCAGATCCATGCGCTCCTCGGTGAGAACGGTGCCGGCAAGAGCACGTTCATCAAGGGCCTCGGAGGGACCATACGTTTCGACTCCGGCACGGTCGAGTTGTTCGGAACGTCCGTGAGCATCGGATCCCCCGCAGATGCGCGGCGGCTGGGGATCGAGGTCGCGCACCAGGAGCTGTCCGCCATCCCGGATCTCACAGTGGCGCGGACGATCTGGCTCCGGCGGGGCGGGACGGCGCCGCTGAAACTGATGGGCCAGGCGTCTCTGCGCCGTCGCACGCTGGAGCTCTATGATCGCCTCCAGTCCCCGCAGGTCGATCCTGACCTTCCGGTACGCCTGCTGTCGGTGGCCGAGCGCCAGGTTGTCGAGGTGATCGGCAGCTTGGCGACTGACCCGCGGGTTGTCGTGCTCGACGAACCCACTGCTTCGCTTCCGAGCGAAGAGGCGGCCTGGGTGCTCGGATTGGCGCGCCGGCTGGCCGACCAGGGAAAGCTCGTGCTGTTCATATCGCACCGCCTCAAAGAGGTCGAGCAGATCGCCGATCGCGTCACAGTCATGCGAGATGGCCGCGCGGTCGTCTCGGCAGCGGTGGCGGATGTCGATGACGACTACCTCGTCCAATCCATGTTGGGACGAAAGGGCGAACAGCTGTACCCGCCGAGGCGCGGGCAGGTTGGAGCGTCGATCAGCCTGCAGGTGGAGGGACTGGCGTCGGGCCATCGGCTGTCGGATATCTCATTCGAGCTGCGTGAAGGTGAGATCCTCGGCGTGGGCGGCCTTCAGGGACAAGGCCAGTCGGCCCTGCTCTACGCGCTGTTCGGCCTGGCTCCCTACCGTGGTCACGTTACGGTCGGCGGAAAGCGGGTGAACATACGCTCTCCTGCCGCGGCATTTCGCGCGGGCGTCGGATTGGCGCTCGTCCCCGAGGACCGCCGGCGTGAGGGGCTGATCGGCGCGAAGTCGGTCCGGGAGAACGTCGCGCTTCCGGTGCTCGGGCAGCTCACCAAGCTCGGAATGCTCTCAGCCCACAAGGAGAACGAGGTCGTCCTCAGCGCGATCAAACGATTGGACGTACGTGCGTCGGATCTCGAGCAGCCGGTGACGACGTTGTCGGGCGGAAACCAGCAGAAGGTCGTGATCGCCAAGCTGCTGCTGCTGGGGGCGCGGATTCTTCTCTTCCACGATCTCACGCGCGGGATCGACGTGGGGGCCAAGGCACAGATCTTCGCGTTGTTGCGTGACCTCGCCGCCACCGGCCACTCGGTCCTGTTCTACTCGTCTGACAACGAGGAGTTGGTGAGGATGTGCGACCGGGTATTGGTGCTGAGCCGAGGGCGTCTGACCGCGACTCTCGCCGGTGATGGCCTCAGCGAGGCCGACATCCTCCGAGCGGCATTCGGGGCGTTGTCCTCCGATCGAGCCGACCACGCTCTCGTGGATGGTTCTCGATGATGCGCATCGGACAACGCGCGCGGCGTATCCGGCCCGACGACGCGGTCGTCGCGATGCTGCCGTACGTCATGCTCATCGTCCTGATTGTCGTCTTGGCCGCGATCGAACCCCGGAGCTTCACCGTCGCGGCCACTAACCGAATCATCGACATCTCGGTTGTGTTGATCCTCGTCGGCATCGGCCAGACATTCGCTCTGCTCAGCGGCGGGATCGATCTGTCGGTAGGCGGAGTGATCTCCCTGGTAAGTGCGATCGCCGCCACCCGGATGTCCAGCCCCACCGACGCGCGCGTGGTGACGATCCTGCTGATCCTCCTGGGTTGGGTGCCTGGTCTGCTGAATGGCCTGCTCATCGTGCGCGCCCGGCTGCAACCGTTCATCGTGACCCTGGCAACCTGGTTCATCCTGGACGGCGTGGCCCTCGTTGTTCTGCCGACGGCCGGGGGAACTGTCAATGGCGCTCTCGCCTGGATCGGGGCCGGCTCGCTGTTCGGCCTTGACAGCGCCTTCTGGATCATGCTCGGCGCGGGAGTGCTCACGGCGTGGCTGCTCCGGACCCGGATCGGGCTCCAGATCCGCGCGGTCGGCTCCGATCGGGAGGCGGCGCATCAGAGCGGGATTCCGGTGGGTGCGACGCTGATCGTCACGTATTGTCTCGCCAGCGAGTTCGCCGTGCTCGCCGGTCTCGTGCTCAGCTTCCAGTCACTGTCAGGCGATCCGACAAGCGGCGATACCTACATCCTGGGATCGGTCGCCGCGGCAGTGATTGGCGGAACCAGTCTCGCCGGCGGCCGGGGCTCCGCGATCGGGACGATCGTCGGGACACTCATTCTCAGTTACCTGCTCAGCGTTGTCTTCGCGCTGGGCTTCCCCTCGGAGTGGTCATTGATCTCCGAGGGTGGGTTACTCATCCTTAGTCTGGCACTGCAGACATTCGTCCGCCGCGCCTTCGGTCACGCCGCCAGGATCTAGCGTATGAGAGCCCGACTCTCGAGACGTTTCAGGCAGAACCGATCGATCGTGCTCGTCTTCGCCCTGGCGATCGTCCTGTTCGTTGGCGCCACGATCGCAACGGCGGGTTTCAGCAGTCCGGCGCACGTGCGGTACATCATCCTCACGGCCACCATCCTGGCGCTGCCGGCGGCCGGTGAGACCGTCGTAATCATCGGTGGCGGCATCGACCTGTCGGTTCCATGGTTAATGACGGCATCGGCGGTGCTTACCGCCGCGCTGACCGCTGGAGACAGCAGCCGGCTCGTGTGGGTCATTCCGGTCGTCCTCGGCATTGCCCTGTTCGTCGGCCTGATCAACGGAATCGGGGTTGGAGTGCTGGGTCTGTCGCCGATCGTGATGACGCTGGCCACAAATGTCGTGCTCAGCGGGGTGATCCCACTCGAGGTCCGTCTCAGTTCGTCGGCCGTATCACCGCACGGCATCACGAATCTCGCCTCGGGCTCGCTGATCGGAATACCTGTCCCACTGATCGTGCTTCTCGTGACCGCAGCCATCATGACCGTCGTCCTGACCTGGACGCCACTCGGGCGGCGCACATACGCTGTTGGCGCCAATGCCACTGCGAGCCGGCTGTCTGGAGTCCACACGCGTACGGTGACGGTCAGCACCTACGTGTTGTCCGCCCTGGGCGCCGCCCTCGGCGGTCTCCTCCTGCTCGGCTTCGTCGGCAATGCCTATCCCGGCATGGCCGACCAATACCAGTTCTCGACGATCGCTGCGGTTGTGGTTGGCGGCGCGTCGATCGTTGGTGGAAGCGGCAACTACCTCGGTACGGTCGCCGGGGTACTCCTGCTGACGGTGCTCAACGCATTGCTTGCGGTCTACAGCCTGGGAGCCGGGATCATCCTGATGCTCTATGGAGCGATCATCCTGGTCAGCGTCTGGATCGCCCAACAGGACTTCGGGCCCCGTATGCGCATCACTCAGAGATCACGGCCAACGGAGGACAACCAGACACAGTCGGTGCCGCCGATCCCAGGGGATGTATGACGATGCCGGGCGCATCGTGAGGCGAGGCCCCGATGGCGGAACCGCATGTGCCACCCAAGCTGACATCCTCATTGTCGGCGCGGGCTCCGCGGGCTGCGTGATCGCGAACCGCCTTTCAGCGGCGGGAGCATCCGTGCTCCTCGTCGAGGCCGGTATCGACACGCCTCCGGGCAATGTGCCCGATGACATCACGGACCTGTACCCGCGCTCGTACTTCAATCGTGCCTACATGTGGCCCGACTTGGAGGCCGAGCAGGGCGCCGGCGGTTCCGCCGGGACCAGCCCGTTCCCGCAGGCAAGAGTCGCCGGGGGAGGGTCGAGCGTAATGGGCATGGCGGCGGTTCGCGGTGCGCCCCGAGACTACGACACGTGGGAGTCACTTGGTGCGACCGGATGGAGCTGGGACGATGTGCTCCCCTACTTCCGCCGGCTGGAGACCGACTGGGACTTCAATGGACCGGCCCACGGCTCAGACGGTCCCGTGGCCATACGCCGTCACCGGATCGAGGACTGGCCACCCTTTTGTCATGCCGTGTCGGAGGCGGCGCGCGCGCAGGGCTGGGGGCTCATCGCTGACATGAACGCCGACTTCGGCGACGGGTACGGATCGCTCCCGATGAGCAGCCGGTTATCTGGACGCGTATCGGCAGCGTCAGCCTATCTCGATGTCGAGACGCGCCGTCGCCGCAACCTATCGATCATGTGCGCGACCACGGTTGAGACGCTCGCATTTAACGGCACACGCTGCGTCGGGGTCTGGGCGATCATCGGCGGCCAACGACGATTGCTGAGCGCCGCAAGCACGATTGTATGTGCCGGCGCCATCCACTCACCCGCTTTGCTGTTGCGATCGGGGATTGGGCCCGAGAGCGATCTTCGGCGCCTGGGGATAGGCGTTGTGGGTGCGCGGCCCGGGGTGGGCTCGAACCTCCAGAACCACCCGGTGGCGTATCTGGCGACCCATATCAAGCCCCGTGCCCGGCAGTCTCCTCTGCTGCGCCCTCAATTCACCTCCGCACTGCGGTATAGCTCGGGCGCCGAGCCGGGGATGAGCGGAGACATGTTCATGCTCGTTGTCAACAAGTCATCGTGGCACGGGCTGGGTCAGGCGGTGGCCGGGCTCGGAGTGTCGCTGTTGCAGCCATTCTCAAGAGGGGACGTCACACTGGTGTCAGCCGACCCACGCGTCCCGCCTCGGATTCGGTTCAACTTTCTATCTGACGAGCGTGACCGAAAGCGGATGGTCGACGGACTCGGCGTGGCCCTCGGGCTTATGTCGCACCCGTCCGTCAAGTCAGTCCGCCACGAACTCTTCGCCGCCGGCTACAGTCGCGTCGTCCGGCGTCTCAACGAGCCCGGCCTGCGTAACGAGCTGGTCGCCAAGATGCTCGCATCGATGCTCGACGGCCCAGCGCCTCTGCGGCGGACGTTGATCCACTACGGAATCGCACATGAAGACAGCGACGAACGACGGATGGCTAGCCGGGCCTGGCTGGAGAGCACCGTGCGAGACCGCACGTTCGGCACATACCACCCTGCCGGTACGTGCATGATCGGCTCATCCGATGACGCAGGAGCCGTCCTCGATCCGCACTGTGGTGTCCTAGGGACGGACGGGCTGCACGTTGTCGACGCGTCCATCATGCCGACGATCGTGCGGGGCAATACGAACATCCCCGTGATTATGTTGGCCGAGCGCGCCGCAGACCTGCTGCTCGCCGACGCCGGTCATGCCCGGAGTGAACCGCCAGCGATGTTGCGCTAGACTGACCACGTTGCGTCTAGCGCACCTCGCGAGTTCGAGACGCAATGAACCGGCTAGGCAGTGAGGAGAGGGCGTATGAACAGACAAGTCGTTGACACTGTCCTTCCAGTGACCATGGTCGGGTCCTATCCACGGCCGCTGTGGTTCGACTATCAGCTGCACGGGGCCCACCTGTTGAACGCCTTCAAGCTGGAGGAACACCGGCAGGCCTATGAGGATGCCACGCTCGCGGTCATCCGTGACCAGGAGGACGCCGGGCTGGATATCGTCACCGACGGCCAGATGTACTACGACGACTACGGAGCGGGCATTGGCTCCCTGTTGTGGTTCTGGTACGAGCGCATCGGGGGTTTCGAGAAGCATCGGCGGCCGAATCCCCTCACCCTGGGACCGCAGAGCGCCGATTGGGCCGAGGTGGCGGCGTTGCGTCAGGTCGGCGGAACGGCGGTAACGTCAAAGGTCAAACCGCCCGAGGGCGGCTCCGGGTTGGTCGAGATGTACCGGATTGCCACCGAGCGGGCGCAGCGCCCGCTGAAGTATTGCGTCGGGGCGCTGCCGGGCAACCTCACATTCCACGTGGACTTCAACGCTCCGGGCTCGGCCTATCGGAACGCCCAGAGCCTGGCCGAGGACCTCGTCCCCATCTTCCACGACGAGCTCAGGCAGCTCGTCGACGCAGGCTGTGACTACATTCAGCTCGACGACCTGTCCGCATGGCTGCTGTTGCGCGGGGCCGAGTACCGCTGGGTGATTGACGTCCTGAATGCGATCGTCGACGGCATCGACGCGAAGCTGGCATGGCACTGCTGTCTCGGCGCCGCATACGGCAACTCCGTGCGCGAGTTCGAGGGGCAGTTGTCTCGCATCATCGACTCGATGTACGAGGTGAACGTCGACCAGTACGTGCTCGACTTCGCCCTCCGCGACATGCAGGACATCGGCTGCCTCTCCGACCTGCCGTCTGACAAGGAGGTCGCGATCGGCGTCATCGACGTCCGCACGCTCCAGATCGAAAGCGAAGGCGAGGTGGCCGAACGTATGCGAAAGGCACTGGAGGTCGTCCCGGCCGAGCAGCTGTCGTTCACGACCGACTGCGGGATGAAGGCGCTGCATCGCTTCAACGCCCAGGGCAAGCTCCACACCCTCGCCCACGCGGCCAACGTGGTGCGCGGCGAGCTTTCGGTGAAGACGGCGTGACCCGACGAAGGTGACGTCGGGTCAGGGGTTCGCTGCGAGTCGCTCTGGGACCGCGGCAGGCCCGGCGACGGAAACGAGTGAGTCCAGGGCTGCCTGTACGCCCCCGCGTGAGATCGGCACGCCGTCGAGAACCAGACCCATCTCGACTCCCGACAGCGTCCCGGCCAGCGCCAAGTCGCTCAGCTGACCGAGATGCCCGATGCGAAACGCTCGGCCGCGGAAGCGGCCGAGTCCGACCCCGAGCGACATATCAAAGTGCTCGATGATCGTCTGACGCAAGTCGTCGGCGTCGTAGCCGTCCGGGACCAGGATCGCGGTCACCGTGTTGGAATGTTCGCGATCGTCGAGGCTCACCAACTCAAGCCCCCAGTGCCGAACCGCCACGCGCGTGGCTGTGGCAAGGCGGCGGTGTCGCTCGAAGACGCGGTCAATGCCTTCCATCTCGAGCAGCTCGAGAGCCTGCCGCAGCCCGAACAGCAGATTCGTGGCAGGGGTGTACGGAAACATCCCGTCGCGGTTGGCCTCGATGATCGGTCTCCAATCCCAATACGAGCGCCGGAGGCGGGCGTGCGCGGACGCTTCGAGGGCCTTCTCGCTCACCGCGTTGAGGCCGAGACCGGGCGGAAGCATAAGTCCCTTCTGCGATCCCGCGACGGTCACGTCCACGCCCCAATCATCGTGGCGATACTCGATCGAAGCCAGAGACGAGATGGCGTCGACGAGCAGTAACGCCGGGTGACTTGCGCTATCGATCGCCTGCCTGATCTCGGCAACCCGGCTAGTGATCGCCGTCGACGTCTCGTTGTGGACGACCAGCACGGCTTTGATCGCGTGCGTCGGGTCACGCCGCAGGCGCTCGGCGAGCTGGTCGGGAGCTGCCCCGCGGCGCCAATCGCCCTCGATAATCTCGACGTCCAGGCCGAGTTCCGTGGCCATGCGGTTCCACTGGCCCGCAAACTGCCCGATGTCGAATGCGAGGACGGCATCGCCGGGTGAGAGGACGTTCACCAGAGCCGCCTCCCATGCTCCCGTTCCTGAACTCGGATAGATGATCACCGGGCCGCTGGCGTGGAACACGCGCTGCACGGCCGGCAGTAGCTCGAGCAGCAACTGGCCGAATTCGGGCCCCCGATGGTCGATCGTCGGCCGGGAGATGGCGGCCAGGACCTCCTCCGGCACGTTTGTCGGCCCCGGAACCTGAAGGAAGTGCCGTCCAACCCGGGCTCCTCCGACCGCTCCGACGTGGCCGACGCCCGAACCAGGCATTGTTGCGTTACGATAACCGTGTTGCGCCCGATGCACTATCTGCCAGGCTACCATATGCCGCCCGCGCGGCCACGGCCCGGATCGTGCTAAGGAGCCAGAGGCCGGCGGATGGCGTCAGGTTGCGCGATGCGCTTGCTGCGGACTTTTCTGGCGAGATCCGCGTCGACGAGTACTCGCGTCATCTCTACTCCAGCGACGCCAGCATGTATGCGATCGAGCCGGCGGCAATCGGGTTTCCGCGTCGCGCGGCGGACGTCGAGAGCGCGGTCTCGGTTGCCGCCGAGCTCGGGATCCCGGTGCTCGCCCGCGGTGCCGGCACAAGCCTGGCCGGCCAGACGGTAGGACCGGGTCTGATTCTCGACTTCTCCCGCGAAATGCATTCCATCCTCGAGGTCGACCCCGTGGCGCGGATCGCCCGCGTGCAACCCGGGGTCGTCCAGGAGAGCCTCAACCGCGCGGTGCGTAAGCACGGCCTGATGTTCGGCGCCGACACGTCCACGAGCAACCGCGCAACCCTCGGGGGAATGATCGGTAACAACTCGGCGGGCAGCCAATCGCGTCGGCACGGTATGACGATCGACCATGTGCGCTCGCTGGAGGTAGTGCTGTCAGACGGAGCGCCGGCGCACCTCGGGCGAGTCCCCGACCACGAGTGGCAGGCGCGCGGCGCGCCTAACAGCCTGGAGCGTGAGATCTACCGCCAGCTGCCGCGCATCGTGAAGGCCAACCGCGAAGCAATCTTGCGCGACTCACCCCGGTTCACGCGCCACGCCGGCGGTTACCGGCTGGACCGGCTCGCGTCGACAGACACGTCGTGGAACCTGGCGCAGTTCGTCGTGGGCTCCGAGAGTACGCTGGTGCTCGTCACCGAGGCTGAGCTTGACCTTGTCGAGTTGCCAAAGGCACAGTCGATCGCGGTGGGCCACTTTCGCTCGATCTCCGAAGCGATCGAGGCCAGCGCGGATGCGCTCGCCCGGGATGCCAGCGCGATCGAGCTGCTCGACCACATGATCCTGTCGCTCGCGCGCACGAGCGTTGAGTTTCGTCGCGTCACAGAGTTGCTCGACGGCGATCCCGGGGCGCTGCTGTTCGTGACCTTCGATGGCGAGACGAGCGGCGACACGGATGCAGCGGTGCACGACCTGGCCGCCGACTGGGGGCGGCACGGCCTCGGCTACCGGACGATTCTGGCCTCTGATCCGGAGGAGCGCGAGGCGCTCCTGGGCGTCCGGCGGTCGGGTCTCGGCCTGCTAATGGCGGCGAGCACCGGTACGCGGCGCCCGCTCGCCTTCGTCGAGGACACCGCTGTGCCCCCGGAGTCACTCTCAGCGTACGTTGGCGAGTTCACGGAGGTGCTCGATCGCCATGGTTTGCAGGCCGGGTTCTACGGACACTGCGCCGTCGGATGTCTCCACATCCGCCCGTTCGTCGATCTGCGCGCCACCACTGACGTAATTAAGATGCGGGCCGTCGCGGAAGAGATCCTCGCTCTTGTGATGCGCTTTGGCGGCGTTAACTCGAGCGAGCACGGCGACGGGCTAGCACGCAGCGAGTTCAATCGCCGACTTTTCGGCGAGCAGACGTACGAGGCAATGCGACAGGTCAAGCGCCTGTTCGATCCGAACGGCATCATGAACCCGGGGAAGATCGTCAACGCAGGGTCGATGACCGATCATCTCAGGGATGCCGCCGTGCCCTCGGCGCCGCCGCTAAGGACCCAGATGAGCTTCGAGGGCGGGATCCGTGGTGCTGCGGATCGGTGCATGAACATCGGAGCATGCCGGAAGACGGCGACCGGAGTGATGTGCCCGTCCTACATGGCCACCGGCGAGGAGGAGCACAGCACACGAGGACGCGCCAACGCACTCGTCAAGGCGCTGTCGGATCCGGACCCCCGAGCCGCCATGGGAAATGAGCGACTGCATGGAATCATGGATCTCTGCCTTGGCTGTAAGGCGTGCAAGAGCGAATGTCCGCTCAGTGTTGACATGGCGTTGCTAAAGAGCGAGTTCCTGTTCCAATATCAACAGATCCATGGGGTTCCGCTCCGTTCGAGAGTATTCGGCGACATTCGCGCCATCAATCGGCTGGCGGCTCGAGCCGCCCCCGTGTCCAACCTGGCGATTCGCCTCCGTCCTCTGCGCAAGCTGCTTGACCACAGCCTCGGAATCAGTCACCAGCGGCCGCTCCCGCGCGTGGAGCGTGAGACGCTGATCCAGTGGTTTGCCCGGCGGCGTCCGTCAGGTGGCCCGTGGCCGCGCGGGGACGTAGCGTTCCTGGCCGATTCGTTCACTACGTTCTCCGAACCCTGGCTCGGGAAAGCGTGCGTTCAGCTGCTCGAGGCGGGCGGCTGGCGGGTCCAACTCGTAAGCAAGGGATGCTGCGGCCGATCGAGCCTGTCTAAGGGGCTGCTTGAACGCGCTCGCCGGCAAGCCGGGCAGCTCGTGCAGGACCTGTGGCCGTTCGCAGCGAACCGAATCCCGATCGTTGGATGCGAGCCGTCGTGCATTCTCACCCTGCGTGACGAGCTGCGCCACATCCTGCCCGACGATGAGCGCGTGCCCGTGATCGCTAGACATACCCATCTGGTCGCAGACCTCCTTTTGGACGCTCTCGACGACGGATCGCTCAGGTTCCGGGCATCGTCGAGACTGACAAACCTGCCCATCCTCTTTCACGGGCATTGTCACGAAAAGGCTGTCACAGGCACCGGCGCTTCGGTCGAATTGCTGCGCAGAATCCCCGGCGCGGAGGTTCAGGAACTCGACGCCGGGTGCTGTGGCATGGCTGGATCATTCGGCTTCGAGTCCGAGCACTACGACATCTCCATGAGGATCGGTGCTAGTCGGCTGTTTCCCGCGGTGAGGGCAGCGTCGCCGGACGCGCTCATTGCAGCCACCGGAGTGTCCTGCCGACAGCAGATCCAGCATGGCACCGGCCGGACTGCGAGGCACCCCGCGGAGCTGGTGCGGCTCGCCGTCGCGGATGTGGATGCCGGATGACGACGTACTCAAGGCTCAGAGAGTCGATCATGCCGAGCATCGCCGACCGGATCACCAGCGTCGACGACGCGCGCTACTACGCCGAGCGCCGCGTTCCCGCGTTCATCGGTGAGTTCATACGCAACGGGAGCGGCAACCGGACCACGCTGGCGGCGAACATCCGTGCATTTGACGAGGTGACGTTCCGGCCGCGGGTGGCGGTGAGGGTCGCAGGGCCAGAGCTCACGACGACCGTGCTCGGGCACCGCATCTCGCTGCCAGTGATGGTCGCGCCAACCGGCGGCGCGCGGATGGTGCACCCTGACGGCGAGCGGGCCGGCGTTCGCGCGGCCGGAGCAGCCGGAACGATCCAGTGGGTGACGTCATTCACGGCCGTCCCGATTGAGGAGATCACCGCGGCAGCCACGGGGCCCGTGTTCTTCCAGCTCTACTACCCAGGCAGCCTGGAGGCCGCCGCGGCGCTGATCCGTCGCGTCGAGCGGGCGGGCTGCGCGGCGATCGTGCTGACCGTCGACTCACCGGTCGGACCGCGGCCCGAGGTCCCGGCCCGGAGGCGAGTCACGCTGTACAAGGCCGGGTCGACCAAGCCGCGAGCCGCGATCGAGTACGTCAGGATCGCCGGTCAGTGCGCACGCCGGCCGCAGTGGACAGCGGCCTTCGCACGAGACAGTGCCCGAGGCCTCAACGCCGCGATGGTCACCGAGAACGGCAAGCCCGTGATCGTGTTCCGGGCGTCCGAGATCCTCACCCGCCGGACGCCGATCTGGGAGGACATTCCCTGGATCCGGGACCGGTGGAACGGGCCGCTCATCATCAAGGGGATCCTTACACCCCAAGACGCCCGCAGGGCCGTCGACCTCGGCGCCGACGCCATCGTCGTCTCCAACCACGGCGGGAACGTCCTCGACGGGGATCCGGCGACGCTGAGCGTGCTAGGCGAGATCGTCGAAGAGGTCGGCGACGGCACTGAGGTGCTGTTCGACGGGGGGATCCGCCGGGGGTCGGATGCCGTCAAGGCACTGGCCATCGGGGCCCGGGCGGTGCTCGTGGGTCGTTCCTGGCTCTGGGGGTTGGCGGCCGCCGGGGAGGATGGGGTACGTGCTGTTCTAGACGTGTACCGACGACAGATCGGAGACACGCTGGCGTCGCTGGGATGCGACTCCGTGTCGGTGCTCGATCCGTCGTACGTGCGGCAGCCGGAGACCTGGGGTCAAAACGCAGTTCCCTCTTCCGGGACGCCGTCGAGCGTAGCTTGAGCACTAGCAGCCACCGGGGCTCGACCGAGGCGTGTCTGGATTGCTCGATTGCGGCAGGCTCCGGCAGATGATCGCCTCGATGGTCGAGTTCGACGTACCGGCGGCCTGTCCCCGAGTCACCAGCGCGACCTCCCGGCTCAGTCTGGT
>CAVUSY010000014.1:0-62710 GCA_963744195.1 uncultured Solirubrobacterales bacterium | reverse complement strand
GACGACAGCGGCTCCGTGCGCGCCTACGGTTGCGCTCGTCGAGTCCCCGAACCGCGAACCACTGAGGCCTACGCATGCAGAAGATCACCGCCATCGTCCTGAGACACCGCGCCCCCGTCACGCTCGCGTGGATCGTCCTGACCGTGGTCGGTGGACTGATGGTGGGCCAGGCCAACAGCGGCCTGAACCACCAGCAGGCAACACCGGGACTGGTCGGCTACGACGCCAACCAGGCGATGATCCGCCAAATCGGACTCGACGGCGGCGAGTCACCGATCATCGCGGTGCTGAGGCTCCCTCAGGGGCAGACGATGCACACAGCCGCGGGCCAGGCGATGGCCGCCGGCACGTTCGCCGCTCCGGCCCAGCAGGGCCACGTCGGGCTGATCGACTACGGCACTTCGCACAACCCCAACCTGATCTCGCGGGACGGCCGCACCACGTGGGCTCTGTACGACATGCCCAACCCCGACACCGGGCCATACACCAACACCCAGCAGGTCATCGAGCCGGCGCTCCGCCACGCCGCACCCGCCGGGGCCACCGTCACCATCACCGGAAACGATGCTCTGCAGTCCGTCGGGTCGGGAGGAGGCTCGGGCCTGAGCACGCTCGACGAGACGCTGATCGGCGCGGCCGCTGCCCTGATCGTGCTCGGCTTCGTCTACGGCTCGGCAATCGCGGTCGTCCCGCTGCTGATGGCGCTCCCGACGATCCTCACGACGTTCCTGCTGCTCTACGGCCTCGAGCAGCTCACCTCGGTCAGTTCGCTGCTGCAGTACCTGGTGGCGTTCATCGGCCTGGGGATCGCAATCGACTACTCGCTGCTGATCGTCACCCGCTGGCGCGAGGAGCGGGAGGCGGGCAAGGAGCACACCGAGGCGATCATCGCCGCCTCAGACCGCGCCGGACGGGCCGTCGTGCTCAGTGGCCTGACCGTCGCCGTGGGCCTGCTGTCGCTGCTGATCATCCCCGTTCAGTTCCTGCAGAGCATCGGACTGGGGAGCCTGCTCATCCCGTTGTGCGCCATCGCCACCGCGATCACGCTGCTGCCGGTGGTGCTATCGGCCTGGGGCCCCGCGCTGGACCGCCATCGCGTCCGTCGCGGGTCCACCACCTACAGCCGAGCCTGGGAGCGCTGGGCCAACCTGATGGTCAACCGCCGCTGGGTGGCGGGAACCGTCGGTCTGGTCATCATGGTCGCGCTCGCCATCCCCGCGCTGAGCATGAACACCGGCCAGGCGAACGCCGCCTCGCTTGGGTGGCGACAGCCCGGCGGCACGCGCCTTCCACGGCTTGCAGCACCAGGGCGTGCCCGACGCGGTCGCCTGGCCCATTCAGATCCTCGTCCATGGCGGGCGCTGCCAACACCCGGCGCGCCGCCTCGATCGCCCAGCGCACCAGCGGCGTTTGGTCGGTGCTCACCCCGCGCCTGGCCCCCGGCTCCGGTGGGGACGCCGCGCTGCTCACCGCGATCCCGACCCAGGACGGGAGCACCAGCACCGGCCAGGACACGGTGACTCGGCTGCGAGCCGCGCTGGCCAAGCAGCCCGGCGATGTCCGCGTGGGAGGTGACACCGCGGCCAACATGGACTTCACCAGCGCCATCTACGGCAACTTCCCGCTGATGCTGGCGGTGATCTCGGTGATCACCTTCGCGCTGCTCGCCCGTTCCTTCCGCTCGGTGGCGCTCGCCCTCAAGGCAGTCATCCTCAACCTCATCTCGCTGGGGGCCTCGTTCGGGTTCCTCGTCCTCTTCTGGCAGCAGGGTCATGGCTCGAACGCCATCTTCGGCGTCTCCGCCACCCACGCGATCCGCAACTGGGTCCCGGTCATCATGTTCGCGTTCCTGTTCGGGATCTCGATGGACTACGAGGTGTTCGTCCTGGCCCGCCTGCGCGAGGAGTACGACAAAACGGGTGACACGCGCCGGGCGATCGTCCACGCCATCGCCCGTACCGGGCGGCTGATCACCTGCGCGGCGCTCATCCTCGGGATCTCGTTCGCGTCGCTGAGCACCGTCAACGACCTCGCGGTGGAGGTCCCGGCAACCGGGCTGGCCGTCGGGGTCATCCTCGATGCGGTGATCGTTCGCACGCTCCTGGTGCCCGCGCTGGCCGCCCTGCTGGGTGAATGGAACTGGTGGATGCCCAAGCCGGTGGCCCGAGCGCTGCGCATCGCGCCCGCCTCCGCGAGCGCCCGCGCGGAGGGCTAGGTGCAGCCAGAGCGGCAGCGGGTTGATCTACGCGCGCGCCGCGTCGCTTGCGGCCCTGTCTCGACGCTGCCGGTGCCAGTCGAGACCGAATCCGACGAGTACAGCGATCACCGCGGCGTTGATCGCCACATCGGCGAGGTTGAGGCTGCCGCCGGACAGGGTCGGTTTGATCCAGTCGATCACGCCACCTCGCAGCGGCCCGGGGGCGCGCAGGAGACGATCCAGGAGGTTGCCGATCCCGCCCCCGAGCAGGAGGCCGACTGCGACCGCGTAGCTGGTGGTACGCACCAATCGCGCCGCGACGGTGATCAGCGTCACAGCGATGAGGCTGAGGACCGAGACGAGCACCGGGTGCCCGGGCAGGATGTTGCGCGGGCCGGCAAAATTGCGATAGAGCTCGAGATGGAAGTGGCCGCCGAGCAGGTTGACTATGCCGCGCCCCGCCAGCGCGTGAGTGGCAATCGCCTTCGTGGCAGCGTCAAGCGCCACCACGATGCCGGCGATCGTGGCGACAAGCCGTCGCGGTCGGTTCCTGGGCGCGCCGGTGTCGGCTGAGAACATGATCGACATCGTCCCACCCCGAGGGGCGGCCCTGATCGTTTCGCAATGCGGATCTTGTGGCCCCTGGTCCTGCAGCGCGGGACCTAGGCACAGTGGGTCTGAGCCTTGCCATCAGGCTTGTCTCCTCGCACGCTCGATCGGGCATGACATGCAACGTGCCCCGCCGCGACCCCGGCCGAGCTCGCTCCCTGGAATGGTCAGCACCTCGATTCCGGCCTCGGTCAGCCGTCGGTTCGTGGCGACGTTTCGCTCGTAGCCCACGACTACTCCAGGCGCGATCGCCAGGACGTTATTTCCGTCGTCCCACTGTTCCCGCTCAGCTGCGGCTGCGTCGCCACCGGTCTCGATCACCCGGATGCGCGGTACCTCCAAGGCGTCGGCAAGCGCCGTGAACAGGTCCGGCAGCTTCTCGACTCGAAGGGTCGAGGAGTGTCCTGGCCGCAGGCGGTACGCAGTGGCCGCGTTGGCTACAGCGGGATACCCGGTGAAGGCGTCGCGATCGACCATCGTCAGCACGGTGTCGAGATGCATGACAGCACGACTAGCGGGCAGCTGAACCGCTATGACCTCGCGCGCTGCGCCGCGCACGAACAGGTCACCGGCGAGTTGTTCGACCGCCGCCGCACGCGTGCGGTCGCCCACGCCGACGAGAATGCAGCCCTTTCCGACGACCAGGATGTCGCCCCCTTCAATGCTGATCGCGGCCTCGACTGCAGGAGCCGGATCGGGGACGGCGGCGAACAGCGGGTGGCGGCGATATATCGCGTCGAGGTGGAGCGCCTCGCGGCGGCGTGCCGGACGCGCCATCGTGCTCACGCGCACGTTGTCGCTGATCCACACCGAGCTGTCTCGTGTGAAGACCTGATTTGGCAGCGGCGCGAGTACGAAATCCTGGGCTGTCGCGATGCGCGCCGTGAGGGTCTCGGCCCCCACGGGAAGCTCGCTGAAGGTGATGCCGGCGATGAGCCACTCGGCCAGCGCCGCTGAGGACAGGGAACCAAGCCATTCCCCAACTTCGTGCTCGAGCGTCGGGGCTAAATCGGCTGTCGCGAGACTGCGGCCCAAGAGATCGACCCGCGCCGCGGCATCGTCGAGCACGTCAGCCAGCAGGTCGGCAATGTAGAGGACTTCTGCGCCACGACTGAGCAGGACGCTCGCGAACGCGTCGTGCTCCTCTTGCGCCCGCTCAGTCCACGGGAGCTCGTCAAACAGCAGCGCGTCCTTGTTCGACGGAGTGAGCCGCGTCAGCTCGCGCCCGGGCCGGTGCAGCAGGACATGGCGCAGCGGCTCGACCTCTGAGTCGATCCAGGGCTGCAGCCGGGCGACCTGACTGGGCTCTTGCGACCGGGCGCCCGGGGCAAGCTCGGTCCTCATGCCGCCACCGAAGCTGCCTGAGCCGTGGACCTGGCGGTGTCCTCCATCAGCGAGCGCAGCAATCCGGCCAGGTCGCGGGCCAGCGCGGCGACGTCTCGCAGCGAGGACGGGGCCTCTAGCACGCGCACCTCGAGCGTGCCAAAGCCCAGCAGGGTGCTACCTGACGGCGGGTCCGTCAAGTGTGCCGCCGGGTAGTTCTAGTGCCATTCCGAATCCTCGCTCGACAGTGCTCCGGCGTCAGATCCGGTTGAGTCCGGTTGGCCTCGGACACGCCCGTTTTCCTTCGCTATCAATCCAGCGGGTGTCCCGCAGCCGGGTCACTCACCACGTGAGACGTACCCGGTGACACCCGCTTTTACCTTAAGGAATGTGAATTCCCGATGTGGGCATCTCGCTCAGAGAGATCGCTTGCGACAGGATCTGCGTCGCGGCGGTTGCCTGGAGACTCGATGCCGGAGGAGGGACTCGAACCCCCGACACGCGGATTATGATTCCGCTGCTCTAACCGACTGAGCTACTCCGGCGACGGAGGCGCAGTCTAGCGTTGAGGACATCGCCCACGGGGCATCCCGGGCGCATATGATCCGCTCCGTGCCAGAGCTCGGCCCTGCCCTCAGCACGGTGCTCCGCAAGTGCCTTGCCGTTCAGCCCGGGGAGAACGTTCTGGTGGTGGCCGACCCGGGGACCCGGCTCATCGGCGAGGCGCTGCGGGATGCGGCAGCCCAGGCCGGAGCCGATGGGGTCCTGGCGGTCATGGACCAACGGGAGAGCCACGGCAGCGAGCCACCGCGAGCGATCGCTGCCGCCATGTCGGCCTGCGACGTGTTCATCGCGCCGACCAGCCGGTCGCTGAGTCACACCCAGGCGCGTAAGCGCGCGAGCGATGCTGGGATCCGGGGGGCCACCCTCCCGGGTGTCACCGAGGACATGCTGGCCCGCGTGATGGCGGTCGACTTCGAGCTGATGGCGGCACGTTCACGGGCGGTGGCCGAGCTGCTGGACGAGGCTAACCGTGCTCGGCTGACCTGCCCGCGCGGCTCGGACTTCACCTTCGAGCTGACCGGCCGCAGCGGCCTGGCCGACGACGGCGATCTGACTGCCGCCGGGGCGTTCGGCAACCTGCCGGCGGGCGAGGGGTTCATCGCGCCGCTGAGCGGCTCCGGGAGGATCGTCGCCTCCAGCCTCGCGGAGCTGGGTCTCGGCGACGAGCCGGCGACCCTGACCGTGCAGGACGGCCGGATCGCCGAGGGTCACGGCGGACTCGGCCCCGAGTTCGCGGCGCTGCTGTTGGCTCATGGTGAGCTCGGCGGCAACCTCGCCGAGCTCGGCGTCGGTACCAACGATTGCGCCAGGCTGACCGGGAACGTGCTCGAGGACGAGAAGATCCTCGGCAGCGTCCACGTGGCGTTCGGCGCCAGCGCCGGCATCGGTGGGAACGTGTCGGTCCCGATCCATCTCGACGCCGTAGTGATCGATGCATCGCTGGAGATCGGCGGCCGTCCGGTGCTGGAAGTCGGTCGCTACGTGCTCGGCCCGTGACGTCGCTGCTGGCGGTCCCCAACGTCTCGGAGGGGAGGGACGTGGACACGATCAGGCGGATCGGGGACGCGTTCGGCGTCCCGCTGCTCGATGTCCATTCCGACCCTGACCACCACCGCGCCGTGTACACGCTGGCCGGCTCGCCGGGCGAGCTGGCGCACACCGTCGTCCGGGGCGCGGCAGAGGCGGTGAACCTGATCGCGATCGACCGCCATGACGGGATCCACCCGCGCGTCGGCGCGATCGACGTCGCGCCGATCGTCTACCGCACCGAGGAGGACCGTGGCGCGGCCTGCGCCGAGGCGCTGGTGCTGGCCGACCTGCTCGCCGAGCGACTCGAGCTGCCCGTGTTCCTGTACGGGATCCTGGCCGGCGGCCGTACCCGCGCCGAGCTTCGCCGCGGCGGCCCCCCGGCGCTGGCGCACCGGATCGCGACGGGCGAGCTGGTGCCTGACTTCGGTCCCGCGCGCCTGCATCCCACCGCGGGAGCGGTGCTGGTGTCCGCCCGCCCGCCCCTGGTGGCGTTCAACGTCGAGCTCAAACCCCCCGCGACGCTCGAGCAGGCCCGGGCGATCGCCGCGGCGATCCGCGAGGGTGGTCCCGAGGGCCTTCCGGGTGTCCGCGCGATCGGCCTGTGGTTGCAGAACCTCGGCGTGGCGCAGGTCTCCACCAACGTCGAGGATCACCTCAAGACGCCGCTGGCCCAGGTGGTCGCGGCGGTCGCCCGGCACGCCGAGCCGGGCGGGGCGGAGCTGGTCGGACTGGCACCGCGGGCCGCGTTTGACGGCTTCCCGGAGCAGCTTGCGCTCCGCGGGCGCGAGACGATTGAAGACGCATTGGCGGCAAGCGCGTAATCTCCAAGGTTCCATGGCACAGACCAAGCGCAAGCGCCGCAGCAAGCACCGCGGTACCGCCGCCGGCACGATCGAAGCGCGGGGCCGCACCGGACGTCCCGCCGAGCCCCACGGAGCGCAAGAAGCAAACGCGCGAGCAGGCCCGTGAGAGGCGGCTCAACTCGCCTCCGACCTGGAACGGGTCGATCAAGCGGGCGCTGCTGGCCTGCGGGTTCATGTTCATCTTCCTGCTGCTGACCTCGAAGGGCAACATCCTGGCGTCGGTGGTGTTCGCGATCTTCGCCCTCGCTCTTTACGTTCCCTCCGGCTACTACCTCGAGATGTATCTGTACCGCCGCCGCCAACGCAAGAGGCTGGCGCCGAAATGATCGATGTGCGCATGTTCACGGTCGGTCCGGTGCAGGAGAACTGTTACGTCGTGCGCGGTCCGGACCCCGAACGCGGTGTGATCGTAGATCCGGGTGACGAGCCGGAGCGGATTCTCGGCGCGGTGGAGGGGCTGGGCATCACCACCGTCGAGGCGATCCTGCTCACGCACACCCACTTCGACCACATCGGGGCGGTGGCGCCGGTGGCGGCGGCGACCGGTGCGCCGGTCTACTGCCCTGAGCTCGAGACCCAGGTGCTGGCGAACATCATGGACTTCGTCCCCTGGCCCGGCTTCGGGCCATTTGAGAGCTATGACGCCGATCACACGGTCAGCGGGGGAGAGACGCTTGAGCTGGCCGGCCTTAGCTTCGAGGTCAGCTTCACCCCGGGCCACAGCCCCGGGCACGTCAGCTACGCGGTCCGGCAGGCCGGCGCGCTGTTCTCCGGCGACGTCCTGTTTCAAGGGTCGGTGGGACGCGTAGATCTCCCGGGTGGCGACTGGCCGACGCTGCTGGCCTCGATCGAGTCGCTGATCAACGCCTACCCGGCCGAGATGGTGGTCTACCCGGGCCACATGGCGATCACCACGCTGGGCCAGGAGCGGGACACGAATCCCTTCCTGCGCGAGCTCGCGCAGCACAACTAGAGCGAGCTCGCCATGAGCATGTTCCAGGCCCCTCGCGGCACCTATGACGTGCTCCCCGCCGACGCGGCGCGCCGCGCGGTGCTGGAGCGCCACGCCCATCGCGTCCTCGGCGCGGCCGGCTACCGGCGCATCGAGACCCCGACCTTCGAGGCCACCGAGCTGTTCTCACGCGGGGTGGGGGAGGCCACCGACATCGTCCAGAAGGAGATGTACACCTTCGATGACGGTGGCGGGCGCTCGCTGACACTGCGCCCCGAGGGCACGGCTCCGGTGTGCCGCGCCTACCTGGAGCACGGCATGCACAAGCTGCCCCAGCCGGTCAAGCTCTGGTATCTGTCGAGCTTCTTCCGCGCCGAAGCGCCGCAGCGCGGCCGCTACCGCCAGTTCTGGCAGGTGGGGGCCGAGGCGATCGGGTCAGATGCCCCCGAGCTCGACGCGGAGCTGATCGTGCTGCTGGCCGAGCTGCTCGAGTCGCTTGGCGTGCGGGAGACCCGGCTGCGGCTGTCAAGCCTCGGCACCGCCGCGACGCGCGCCGAGTACCGCGAAGAGCTGGCCGCCTATCTGCGTTCCCACCAGGACGGACTCGCGCCCGAGGTGGTGGCGCGAATCGAGCTGAACCCGATGCGCGCGTTTGACGCCAGCGATCGCACCACGCGAGAGACCATGAAGGGCGCCCCGACGCTGCTGCAGCGCCTCGCCCCCGAGGACGCCGAGCACTTTTCCCGCGTGCGCGAGATGCTCGACGACGCCGGGCTGGCCTACGAGCTCGATCCGACGCTGGTGCGTGGCCTCGACTACTACGCGCGGACGCTGTTCGAGTTCACCTCGGATGCGCTCGGCGCCCAGTCGGGCGTCGCCGGTGGCGGGCGCTACGACGGACTGATCGAGCAGCTCGGCGGCCCTCACACGCCCGGCTGCGGGTGGGCGGCCGGGGTCGAGCGGATCCTCCTGAGCGCCGGTGAGCTGCCGATCGCCCCGGAGTTGGTGGACCTCTTCGTGGCCCGGGCGGGGCCCGGCACGGGCCGCCGCGCGTTCGAGCTGGCCGCCGAGGCCCGGCGCGCCGGCCTCAGCGCCCAGCTCGAGCTGGCCGGACGATCGCTCAAGGGCCAGCTCAAGCACGCCGACCGGCTCGGAGCACGCTACGTTGCGATCATCGGTGACGAGATGCGGGTCAGCCTCAGGAACATGGAGTCCGGCGAGCAGGAGGAGCTCGACCGCGCCGCGGTGATCCCGACGATCCTGCGCGGGAGCCGGCTGGTATGAGACACCCCCCGCCACCCAATGCCTACCGCGACAGCTGGGCGGGCGACCTCGGCGCCGACCGCGCCGGGACCCCGGCTCGAGTCGCCGGCTGGGTGCACCGGCGCCGTGACCACGGTGGCCTGATCTTCATCGACCTACGTGAGCGCTCGGGGATCCTGCAGCTGGTCTTCAACCCGGCGACCGCGCCCGAGGCCCACGCCAGCGCGCACGCGCTGCGCTCGGAGGACGTGATCAGCGTCGCGGGGACAGTCACGCGCCGCGCGCCTGAGAACGTCAACCCGAGCCTCCCGACCGGGGAGGTGGAGCTGGCGGTCGCCGGGCTCGAGATCCTCGCCGATGCCGACACGCCACCGTTTCCGCTTGACGAGGACATCCCGATCGATGAGAACCTGCGCCTGCGCCACCGTTCGCTGGACCTGCGCCGCGCGCCGATGCAGCAGGCCCTGGCGCTGCGCCACCGGGTCATCGCGACGATGCGGGACGTGCTCGACGAGCGAGACTTCTTGGAGATCGAGACCCCGTTTCTGACCCGCTCGACTCCGGAAGGGGCGCGTGACTTCCTGGTCCCGGCGCGGATCGCCCCAGGCTCCTTCTACGCGCTGCCGCAGTCGCCCCAACTGTTCAAGCAGTTGCTGATGGTGGGCGGACTGGAGCGCTACTCCCAGATCGTGCGCTGCTTTCGCGACGAGGACGCGCGCGCCGACCGTCTACCCGAGTTCACGCAGCTCGACCTGGAGATGTCGTTCGTGGACGAGGACAACGTGATCGAGACCACCGAGGCGGTGATGGGTGCCGTGTTCGAGCGGGCTGGGTTCGAGGTTCCGGCGCCACCGTGGCCGCGGATGACCCACGCCGAAGCGGTCTCGCGGTTTGGCTCTGACCGGCCCGATACGCGATTCGGGCTGGAGCTGCGCGACCTCGGCGACGTGCTGCGCAACACACAGTTCAAGGTCTTCGCCGGAGCGCTGGAGAGCGGCGGGGTGGTACGTGGGATCAACGCGGGCCCGCGCGAGCTGCCCCGCTCCGAGCTCGACGCGCTGACCGAGTCGGCCAAGCGGCACGGCGCCAAGGGTCTGGTCTGGGCGTTCGTGCAACCCGACGATCCCGGCTGGCGCTCGCCGATCGCGAAGTTCCTCAGCGCCGAGGAGATCACGGCGGTCACCGAGCGGCTGGCCGCCTCGCCGGGCGATCTGCTGCTGATCGTCGCCGACCGCGCCCCGATCGCCGCCCAAACGCTGGGGGCGCTGCGCCTGGAGCTGGCCCAGCGGTTTGAGCTGATCCCGGGCGGCCGCCACGACATTCTCTGGATCGTCCAGTTCCCGATGTTCACCTGGCGCGAGGAGGAACAGCGCTGGGACGCCGAGCATCACCCGTTCACGGCTCCCGCCACCGCCGATGGCAAGCCTGCCGGCGCGGCCGACCTGGACGATCCGGCCACGCTGCTGTCACGCTCCTACGACCTGGTGCTCGACGGCAACGAGATCGGCGGCGGCTCGATCCGCAACCATCGCCGCGAGGTGCAGCAGCGGGTGTTCGATCTGATCGGGATCGACGAGACCGAGGCCCAGGCGAGGTTCGGATTCCTGCTCGACGCGTTGCGTTTCGGCGCACCGCCTCACGGCGGGATCGCGATGGGCATCGACCGGATCGTCGCGCTCCTGGCCGGACGCGACAACATCCGTGAGGTGATCGCCTTCCCCAAGTCCACCAGCGGTGCCGACCCCCTGACCGGAGCACCCGCCCCGGTGGAGCTGGTGCAGCTGCGCGAGCTCGGACTGAGACTGGCCTGAGCGATGGACGCGTTCGCGTTCGAGCATCATCTGACCTCCCCGCAGGGCCACGAGGAATGGCCCGCGGACGGCTTCACGGTGACCGCCGGCGGCGGCTCCTGCTGTGATCAGATCACGTTCTCGGTGAGTCTCGACGGCGCCCGGGTCGCGGGGGCGGGCTTTGCCGCCCGGGGCTGTGGCGCCGCCAGCGCCGCTGCCAGCGCCGCGGTGACGCTGGTCCGCGGAGCGCACGTGCTCGCCGCCGCCCGTGTCGGCGTGCGTGAGATCGCCGCCGAGCTCGGAGGTCTCAGCCCCGCCAAGCTGCACGCCGCCGAGCTCGCCGCCGATGCCCTGGCGCGGGCGCTGGGCATCGCGGTCCGGGCGCGCGGTGGGCTCGAGGCCCCCGTTGGCGGGCGCACTCTGGTGGCCATGAGCGGCGGCGTCGACAGCGCCGTGGCGGCCCACCTCTGCGCGGCCGAGGGCGACGCAGCGGCCGTGACCCTGGAGCTGTGGGCGGACCCCGAGAACGACGGCGAACGGAGCTGCTGCTCGGCCTCGGCCGTCGCGCAGGCGCGCTCGCTGGCGCACTCCATGGGCCTGGCCCACTTCACCATCGATCTGCGCCGAGAGTTTCGCGCCGGCGTGGTGGAGCCGTTCATCGCCGGCTATGCCGGGGGCGAGACGCCGAACCCGTGCGTGGGCTGTAACGGCCACGTCCGGCTCGACGCGATGCTCGAGCTGGCCGACCGCCTGGGCTGCCAGCGGCTCGCCACCGGCCACTACGCTCGGATCTCCGAGCGCGAGAGCGAGCAGGGGCCGCTGCTGCGGGCCGCGGCCGATCCGGCCAAGGACCAGACCTACATGCTGGCCGCGCTGGCGCCGTCATCGCTGGCCCGGATGCGGTTCCCGCTGGGCGAGCTGACCAAGCCCGAGGTGCGGCGGATCGCGGCCGACGCCGGGCTCTCGGTGGCCGGCAAGGCCGACTCCCAGGACCTGTGCTTCCTGGCCGGGACCGACCGAGCGAGCTTCCTGCAGCGCCACGGCGGCCTCGGCGACCGGCCCGGGACGATCGTCGACACCGACGGGGTCATGCTCGGCCACCATCTCGGGCAGCATCGCTTCACCGTGGGGCAGCGCCGCGGCGTCGGCATCGACCGCGGTGGGCCCCTGTACGTGCTGGACAAGGACGCGAGCAGCGGCCGGGTGACGGTCGGACCCAGCGCGGCCCTGCGGACCAGCACCGTCGCGGTTCGCTCGGCCCGCCTGCACCGTCCCGGTGGGCGCGTGGACCGGGTCAAGCTGCGCTACCGGTCGCGACCGCTCGGAGCCCGGCTGCTCGGTGATCCGCCGGCCGGCCGGCACCGGACGCTGGCGGTGGAGCTCGAACAGCCGGTCGAGGGCGCCGCTCCGGGGCAGCTGGCCTGCCTGATGGACGGCGAGCTGGTGGTGGGGTGGGGCACGATCACGCGCCCACCGGTGTGGTTCGCCGATTACTCGGAGAATTCGGCGGGCGCCGGCGGTTAGCCAGGCCGGGGCGCCACGGCGGCCACCTAGCGAACCTGGAAGTTGGCGTGGCGGGCCAGCTCGAGCGCCAGCGCCGGCCAGAACACGCCCGTCGGGGGAGCCCCGCGACGGCAGCGGCCGCCGGACACGCCCGGTCTGGCGATCCAGGCAAACGCGTCCACGTTCGGATAGCCCGTCGTGAAGGTCGGCGTGGGCCCGAGCCCCCGACCGGGCGGATTGCACAGAACCTCATTGCCGTGCTTGACACGGTTGCGGGGGACCATGGGACCCTGGCCGTTCTGCGCCGTGTTGACGACGAAGTGCTTGCCGCCGGTCATTGCCGAGATCTGCTCCCCGTAACCGATCTCCCGCGAGGTCCAGTCAAAGTGGGTCGAATTCAGGAAGAACCCCTGAGCCGCCGAGACGCCGGCGAGGTTCAGGAGCTGGGCGGTCTCGACGGCCGGGAGCGCGTCGGCGGCGCCGGCGTCGACGTAGACGGCGGCCCGGGGCAGCGCGGCGAGGATGCCGATCGCATCGTGGAGCTCGTTTAGGCGGACCTGAAGCCCGTGGTGACTCAGACAGCCAACGGTGATCAGCGAATCGATCTCCAGGAACACGATCGTCCGGGAGCTGCCGATGCCCCGGGCCAGACTCTCGACCCAATGGTGGTAGGCGTGCTGGCGCCAGGCCGGATCGGCGTAATGGCGGCAATGCGGGTGGATGCGATGTCCGTCGACCAGGTAGTAGGTCGCCAGCTCCGGCACCGTTCCCGGCGCCTGCATCGCCGCTCGCAGCAGGAACTCGGATACCTGAGGCCCCGGATCAGGGCCGCTCCAGTTGCCGTAGCGCTGTGGCTGGGGCTGGCCGGCGATCAACTGCAGCATCGCGGCCTTGACGGGGTGGCGGCGACGCCACCGGCGCGCCTGGACGGCGGCGAAGCCGGCGCTCATATCGACGAACGGCTGCGCGCCGGCGAGGGGGTCGCTGGTCGCTGGTGCGACGCTCAGGTCGAGCGGGTTGAGCGGGTTCTGCGCAGCGCCGGCCGGCCCCACGAGCTGGCAGCAGGCAGCCAGAATGGCTGCGATCGGAAAGAGCGCGCGCAGTCTTGACATCGGATCTCACTGGGACGACACCTCGGGATGGTCGAAACTCGCGCCGTCTGGGTAGACCGCGCCTACACTCCCGGGTTGCCCATGACCTCCGATGATATTCGTCGCACGTTCATCGAGTACTTCCGGCAGCGCGACCACAAGCGGCTGCCGTCCGCGTCGCTGATCCCGGCCGAGTACGACCCGTCGGTGCTGTTCACGATCGCCGGGATGATCCCTCTCAAGCCCTACTTCCTGGGTACCGAGCGACCGCCGCATCCCCGGGTGACGACCTGCCAGAAGACGTTCCGCACGCCTGACATCGAGATCATCGGCACCACCACGCGGCATCTGACGTTCTTCGAGATGCTCGGAAACTTCTCGTTCGGCGACTACTTCAAGCGCGAGGCGGTGCAGTTCGCGTGGGAGCTCTCCCGCGAGGGCTTCGGCTTCCCCGCCGAGGACATCTGGATCAGCGTGTTCGCCGGCGATGACGAGCTCGGGCTCGGCCCCGATGAGGATGCGATCGAGGCCTGGCTCGAGGTCGGGGTGCCACGCGAGCGGATCATCGAGCTCCCGCGCTCGGAGAACTTCTGGGATATGGGTCCGACCGGGCCCTGCGGCCCGTGCTCGGAGCTGTATCTGGACCGGGGGGTCGAGCACGGCCAGGCCGATGACCTGCCGGGCGGCGACAACGACCGCTTCATCGAGTATTGGAACCTCGTGTTCATGGAGCTCGACCAGGGCCCGCCCGGAGTGCTGACTCCCCTTCCCGCCAAGAACATCGACACGGGATTGGGCCTCAACCGCCTGGCGGCGATCCTCCAGCAGACGCCCAGCGTGTTCGAGACCGACCAGTTCGCGCCGCTGATCGCGCTCGGCGAGGAGCTGTCGGGGCGACGGTACGGGAACGATTTCCCGACCGACCGGGCTCTGCGAGTGCTGGCGGACCACAGCCGGGCGATGGCCTTCTTGATCGCCGACGGTGTCGTGCCCTCCAACGAGGATCGCGGATACGTGCTGCGCCGCGTCATGCGCCGGGCGATCCAACGCGGGCGCGGCCTGGGGCTCGAAACCGGGTTTCTGCACCGCTACGCCGACGTCGTGATCGAACTGATGGGCTCTGAGTACTCCGAACTGCACGAGCAGCGCGAGCTGATCGGCAAGTGGCTCACGTCCGAAGAGGAGAGCTTCGGTCATACGCTCGAGCTGGGTCTCAAGCGGCTGGACGAGCTGATCGAGCGGGCCCGGGATGAGGAGCAGGAGGGGATCTCCGCCGCCGATGCGTTCCAGCTGCACGACACGTTCGGATTTCCGATCGACCTGACGCTCGAGATCGTGGCCGATCACGGTCTCGGGGTCGACGAGGCCGGGTTCGAGACCCTGATGGAGGCGCAGCGCTCACGCGCCCGCGCGGGCTCGAATCGCTCGCGCAGCGACGAGGGCCTCCGCGAGCGGGCCCAGGCGCTCGCTGGCCAGGCCGGTTTTGAAACCGAGTTCGTCGGTTACGAGACGACCGACGTGGAGACGACAATCGGAGCCGTGACCGGTGGTGAGGAGAGCGTGCTGGTGAAGCTGGTGGAGTCGCCGTTCTACGCCACCGGCGGCGGCCAGGTGGCCGACAGCGGCCTGATCGAATGCTCCGGCGGACACTGCCGGGCCAGCGTTCGCGACGTGCTCCGACTCGGCCAGGATCAGGTTCTCGAGCTGGTCGCCGAGCACGGAGCCTTCGTGCCGGGTGAGCGCGTCGTCGCGCAAGTCGACCGCGCCGCCCGCCACGCCACCGAGTGCAACCACACCGCGACGCATCTGCTCCATGCCGCCCTGCGCCGGCGCCTTGGCACGCATGTGCATCAGGCCGGCTCCTATGTGGGACCGGACAAGCTGCGCTTCGACTTCACCCACGGCCACGGGTTGAGCGCGCGTGAGCTGAGTGATGTCGAGGACGACGTCAACCGCTGGATCCTTCAGAGCCACCCGGTGCGGGCGATCACCACCACGCTCGATGAGGCCAAGCGGCTCGGCGCGATGGCGCTCTTCAACGAGAAGTACGGCGAGGTCGTGCGGATGGTCGAGGTCGGGGACGGATCGTTCTCGCGTGAGCTGTGTGGCGGGACGCACGTGCGCAACACCGCCGAGGTGGCGATGTTCCGCGTCACGGCCGAGACGTCGAGTGCGGCAAACGTGCGCCGGATCGAGGCGATCACCGGTCCTGAGGTCGTGAGCTTCATGCGTGAGCGCGATCGCATCCTCGAGCAGGCGGCCGCGGAGCTCCGGGTGCCGGCTGAGCGAATCCCCGACGCGATCAGCAAGCTGAACGAGCGGGTGCGCGAGCTCGAGCGGGCCGCGCGTCGCTCGGCCGCCGGGAATGGCTCGGCCGACCTCGATGCGCTGGCCGGGACCGCCGTAGAGACCGCGGGCGCCACGGTGCTCGCCGCGGCCGTGGAGGTCCGCGACGGTCAGGCGCTGCTGCAACTGGTCGACCGTCTCAAGGGAAAGCTGGGCGACGCCGCGATCGTGCTCGGGAGCGCCGGAGAGGGCCGGGTTGACCTGGTCGCCAGCGTGGCGCCGGCACTCGTACAGCGCGGCCTGAGGGCCGGAGAGATCGTGAAGGTGGCCGCAGAGCGCGTCGGCGGCGGCGGAGGCGGCCGAGACACGCTGGCACGAGCCGGCGGCCGTGAGCCGGAGCGTCTGCCGGACGCGATCAGCGCCGCCCTGGCCGCAATCGAGGCGGCTCTGTCCGCGCAGTGATGCGGGTGCTCGCGCTCGACTACGGCAGCGCCCGCTGCGGCTGCGCCCTCAGCGACCCGACCGGCGTGCTGGCGACGCCCATCGAAGCGGTTCCGGCACCGCGGACCCGGCGTGGTCTGGGGCGGCTGCGAGCGCTTGTCGCGCAGTCCGGCGCCGAGCTCGTGGTGGTCGGGCTGCCGCTGGGACTGTCCGGGGAAGACACGGCTCAGACCGCCGAGACGCGCGAGTTTGCACAGACGCTGCAACGATCGCTACCGGTGCCAGTCGAGCTCTACGACGAGCGCTTCACGACCCGGCTCGCGGAGCGCCACGGCGGCCGCGCCGACGAGGACTCGCGCGCCGCGGCCCACCTGCTCGAAAGCTGGCTCGCACGCCAGACGCCGGCCGGAGCGGCCCATGGCTGACGAACGAGGGCGCACCGCGCAGGACCGCGAAGCCGCCCGCCTGGAGCGCGAGCGCAGACGGGCGGAACGGGCGGGGAGCGCGTCGGGGCCCGGGTTTCCCGCCGCGCCGCGACCCGAGCCCGAGCTGGGCTGGGCCGAGCGGCTGCCCGCATCCGGTGCGGCCCCCCCCGCGAACGAGCCGGTGGGGCCTGCGAGCGTGCCAGCCGAGAGTGAACCCCGGCGGCCGGAGCGCGGGGTGGTGACAGACGAGTATGAGCCCGAGATGGACGCGCCCGGTGGCGCGGCGGATGAGTATGAGCCCGGGGGCGCGGTGATCGACGAGCACGCGCCGGGGTCGGACCAGTCCAACCCCGAGCTGCCCTCGGGCACCCGTCGCGTCAGCCGGAGCGAGCCGCCGGTCGAGCGAACCCGGCACGAGCGGCCGAGCGGCCGTCGCAGCAAGATCCGTCCCGCCGCGCGGGAACGCAAGCCGGCCCGGCCGGCGCGCAAGCGAACCCCGGAGCAGGGCCGCCGGCGCACCTGGATCGGCCGGGGGGCCTCGCTGCTGGCGCTGGCGCTGGCGGCCGGGCTGATCTGGTTCCTGGTCGCGCTGTTCCAGCCCTTCGGGAGCTCACCGCACGGCGCCGTGACGGTGAAGATCCCGACCGGATCCACCTCGAATCAGATCGGAGACCTGCTGGCCCATGACGGGGTGATCCCGTCCAGCTTCTTCTTCGAGCTGCGGGCCACGCTCGACGGGGACCGGGGGTCAATGCGATCAGGCGTCTACCACCTCCAGCTGGGGATGAGCTATGCCGCCGCGCTGAAGGTGCTGACCACTGCTCCGCGCGCGGCCAAGACCTCACAGCTGACGATCGCCGAGGGCCGCCGGCGTCAGCAGATAGCTTCGCTGCTGCACAGCCAGGGCATTCGCGGCAGCTATCTGGCGGCCACGCGCTCCACCAAGCTGCTCAACCTCCGGGCCTACGGGCTGCGTCATCCTCCCCGCTCGCTGGAGGGCTTTCTGTTCCCCGATACCTACCAGCTGGTGGATCCGATCCGGATCTCGGCCCTGGTGACCGATCAGCTGCAGACGTTCAAGCAGCAGTTCGCCAAGCTGAAGCTGGGGTACGCCGAGCGCCATCACCTGACCCCGTACGACGTCCTGATCATCGCTTCGCTGATTGAGGCCGAGACGCCGACCGCGCACGACCGGCCGCTGGTGGCGTCGGTGATCTACAACCGTCTGCGCGACGGGATGACCCTGGGGCTGGACTCCACCACTCAGTACGCGACAGGCAACTTCACCCGGCCGCTGACGGTGTCGCAGCTGCAGTCCAGCTCGCCGTACAACACCCGGGTTCATGTCGGGTTGCCCCCGACGCCGATCGGCAACCCAGGGATGGCCTCGATGCAGGCGGCGGCCCACCCCGCTCAGACCAACTACCTGTACTTCTTCGCCAAGCCATGCCGGCCCGGGAGCGTGTTCGCCTCCAACTACGCGCAGTTCCTGGCGCTCGGCCGCCGTTACCAATCGACTCGTTGCTGAGCCGGGCCGATGGGCCGCGGCTGGGCGTGATGGGCTGGCCCGTCGCCCACAGCCGCTCCCCGGCGATCCACAACGCCGCGCTGCAGGTGGCGGGCCTTGCGACGTGGCGTTATCAGCTGCTCCCGGTCGCCCCAGAGCTAGTCGCAGATCTCGTGCGGGCGCTGCCAGGAGCCGGCTTTCGCGGCGTCAACGTCACGATCCCGCACAAGCAGGCGGCGCTGGCGCTGGCCACCGAGCCGACCCCGCGCGCCCGCGCGATCGGCGCCGCCAACACCCTCACGTTCGAGGCGAGTGGGGCGGTGGGCGCCGACAACACCGACGCGCCGGCGCTGATCGAGGCGCTGCCATTCCCCGCCGGCGGTCTGACCGCGCTGGTGCTGGGGGCGGGGGGGAGTGCCAGAGCCGCAGTGTGGGCGCTGCACGCCGCCGGCGCCCGTGAGGTGCGGGTCTGGAACCGCACCCAGGAGCGCGCCGAACGGCTGTGTGCCGAACTTGGCGGTGTGCCCGTTGCGAGCGCAGCGGCGGCCGATCTGATCATCAACTGCACCTCGATCGGGTTGGCGGGCGAGACGTCGTTGGCGGCGCTTCCGATCGATCCTGACGACCTCGCCCGCTTCGGCTGCGTGGTCGACCTGGTGTACACCGCCTCCGGCACCGAGCTGGTACGCAGCGCCCAACGGCAGGGCGTGCCCACCGTCGACGGCCGGGAGCTGCTGGTCCGGCAGGGGGCGCTGAGCTTTGAGCGTTTCACCGGAGTTTCGGCGTCACTGGAGGTCATGCGCCGCGCGCTCGGTCTCGAGGCGAGCGACTATGGTGAGCCTCGATGATCGTCAGCCCGGCCGTCGAGAACTACCTGGAGCGCCTGCGGGGGGCGCCGGATGCCGTCCTCGCGGAGATGGAAGCGCAGGCTCGTCAGGAGGGGATCCCGATCGTGGTCCCGGCCACGGGACAGCTGCTGGAGGTGCTCGCGCTCGCTGCGGGGGCTCGGACGGCGGTCGAGGTGGGGACGGCGATTGGGGTGTCGACCCTCTACATCGGTCGCGGGCTGGGGCACGAGGGCCGGATCGTGTCGTTCGAGATCGACCCCGAGCGTCACGCCGCCGCGCGCGCCTATCTGGATCGCGCCGGGCTGGGGGACCGGGCGGATCTCCGGTTACAGGACGCTCGCGACGGCCTGCTGTCGGTCCAGGGGCCGTTCGACTTCGCCTTTCTGGACGGCGTCAAGACTGAATACGACGACTACTTCAGCCTGGTGCTGCCGCTGCTCCGGCGCGGTGGCGTGCTGGTCGTGGACAACGTGCTCAGAGGCGGAGCAGTCGCTTCAGACGATGCGTCCGAGCGGATCGAGCTCGCCCGGCAGTTCAATCAGCGGCTGCTCCTGCACCCCGAGCTGACCGGCACCCTCACGCCCGTAGGCGATGGCGTCCTCGTGGCGGTGAAACGGTGAGCACCGGAGCGGAGGCGCCAGCCCCGGAGGGGGGCGCGCCGATCTGCACGCCGTGCCGCGGCACGGGCCGGCTGATCTCCGGCCTCGGCGGCGAACCGCATGAGGTGACGTGCCCGTGGTGCCGAGGCACCGGGACGCGGATCCCCGGCATCGACGCCCAGGAAGCGCCGGCCGAGACCGGCGGCGCCGAGCATCGCCCCTAACCTTCAGCGCCGATGCCGCTGCACCTGGTAACCGCGGGAGAGTCACACGGACCCGGACTCACCTGCATCCTCGAAGGCCTTCCGGCCGGGATCGAGCTCGATCGTGAGGCGCTGAACCGCGATCTGGCTCGCCGGCAGCTCGGCCATGGGCGTGGCGGCCGGATGAAGATCGAGCGCGACCGGGTCGAGGTGACGGCCGGTGTCCGGCACGGGCGCACGCTCGGCGGCCCGATTGCGTTGCAGGTGGTCAACCGGGACTACGCCAACTGGGAGGAGCGGATGAACCCGTGGCCGGTGGAGGCCGAGCTGGCCGAAGTGCACCTCCCGCGGCCGGGGCACGCCGACCTGGTCGGAACCCAGAAATACGGTCTCAGCGACGTCCGTGACGTGCTGGAGCGGGCCAGCGCGCGGGAGACCGCCGCCCGGGTGGCCGGGGGCGCCGTGGCGCGGGCGTTCCTGCAGGCCCTGGGCGTGAGCGTCCACTCCCACGTGATCCAGATCACCGGTGTTACGGCGCCGCGGCGCCCCGACCTGCAGCCCGGGGACTTCGCCGCCGTTGACGAGTCGCCGGTGCGCTGTCTCGATCCCGACGCGAGCCGGGCCATGGTGGCCGAGATCAACGAGCTGCGCAAGGCCAACGAATCACTCGGCGGGGTGTTCGAGGTGTGGGCATTCGGTCTCGTCCCGGGTCTGGGCTCCCACGTCTCCTGGCAGGAGCGACTGGATGGCATCATCGGCCAGGCGATCCTCTCGATCCAGGCGATCAAGGCCGTCTCGATCGGCGACGGACTCGAGGTCGCCGGCCTGCCGGGCTCCCAGGCCCACGATGAGATCTTCTACGACGAGCGGCGCGGCTTCTGGCGCCAGACCAACCGCGCCGGCGGGCTCGAGGGTGGCATGACGACGGGCGCGCCGCTGGTCGTGCGAGGGGCGATGAAGCCACTGCCGACGCTGACCAAGCCGCTGCGCTCGGTGGACATCGCCACCCACGAACCGGCCGAGGCGCTGCGGGAGCGGACCGACTCGTGCACCGTTCCCGCCGCCGGAGTGGTCGGCGAGGCGATGATCGCGTTCGTGCTCGCCGACGCCTACCGGCGCAAGTTCGGCGGCGACCACATCGACGACGTACGCCAGGCCGTCAACGCCTACCGGGAGCGGATCGGGTGGTCGCAGGCGTGACGCCTTCGCCCACCCCCGGTCCGCAGAACCGGGTGGTGGCGATGATCGGCTTCATGGGGGCGGGCAAGTCGACCGCTGCCCGCAGCGCCGCGGAGGCACTGGGCACGGCAGCGATCGACGTCGATGACGTCATCGAGCAGCGACTCGGCAAGTCCGTGCAACGGGTGTTCGCCGAGGACGGCGAGGCGGCGTTCCGGGCCGCTGAGGAGGCGATCACGCTGGAGTTGCTCGAGGCCCCCGGCACGCGCGTGCTCGCGCTCGGCGGCGGCGCGCTGGGGTCGGCCGCCGTCCGGTCCGCGCTCACCCGCCACCTGGCCGTCTGGATCGACGTGGGCGTCGAGGTCGCCTGGATGCGGTGTCAGGGCACGGGCCGACCGCTGGCATCGGAGCGGTCCCGCTTCGGGGACCTGTTCGCCGCGCGCGAGCCGATCTACGGTTCGCTCGCCGACCTGATCGTCCCCCATGAGCGCTCCGGCCGCATGGGCGAGGTGCTGGCCGCCGCCCAGGGCCTGCCCCTCGGTACGCGGATGCTGTGGGCGACGAGCGCCTCAGGCGACTATCCGGCCTACATCGGCCCGGGCCTGATCGGCACGCATGCCTTCTGGCCGGCGACCGTGTCAGGCCGGAGGTTCCTGGTGACCGATGGTAACGCCGCGCGCCTGTACGCCGACGCGCTGGGACGGCTGGACGGGCGGGTGACGATCATGCCCGGCGAGCAGTCCAAGACGATCGCGCACGCGGAGATCGTGTGGTCGGAGCTGGTCCGGGGTGGGATGACCCGCGCCGATGTGGTGGTGGCGCTCGGCGGCGGGGTGGTGGGCGACCTGGCCGGGTTCTGCGCCGCCACCTATCAGCGGGGCGTCCGTTACGTCCAGGTTCCCACCACGCTGGTGGCACAGGTGGACTCCGCCTACGGGGGAAAGACCGGCGTCGATCTCGCCGAGGCCAAGAACTACGTCGGCGCCTACCATCAGCCGCAGGCGGTGATCGCCGACACCGATACGCTCGGCTCGCTGCCGAAGGCCGAGCTGGCCGCCGGCTACGCCGAGGTGGTCAAGACCGCGCTGATCGCCGGCGGTGACCTCTGGGAGCTGATTCGCGCCGGCGCCGACCCCGTGTCGCCCGAGGTGATCGCGGCGTGCGCGCGTACCAAGCTGCGGATCGTCGCCCGCGACGAGCGCGACGGTGGCGTGCGCCAGACGCTCAACCTCGGCCATACCGTCGCCCATGCGATCGAGACCGTGACCGGATACGCCAGCTACCGCCACGGAGAGGCCGTCGCACTGGGTCTGCTGGCCGCATTGCGGCTGTCGGGCAACGCGGAGCTGCGGGCCGAGGTGGCCGGGCTGCTGCACGACCGCGGACTTCCGACGGTGATGGAGGGCGTGGACCCTGACGCGGTGGTGATGGCCACCGCCCGGGACAAGAAGCGCGCCGGCGAAGGCCCGGTGCCGTTCGTGCTGCTGGCCAAGCCCGGTGAGCCACGGCCCGGAAATACCGTCGCGCCTCGCGAGCTGATTGCCGCGGTCAGGGAGCTGGCAAGCTGATGGCGGTGCAGCTGCGCAGTCGCATCGAAGTCATGCATGGGGTCAACCTCGACCAGATCGGCCGGCGCGACAGCTCTCACTACGGCAACCTGAGCTTCACCGAGCTCGAGCTGCGGATCTCCGACGCCGCCGGCGAGCTCGGGCTGACGACCCGCTTCTTTCAGAGCAACCACGAGGGAGCGTTCGTGGAGCATCTGCACGGGCTGGAGGGTCTCGCGGACGGAGTGGTGCTCAACCCCGGAGCCTGGACGCACTACTCCTACGCGATCCGCGACGCGCTGGAGCTGACGCGGCTACCAGCGGTCGAGGTCCATCTCTCCGACGTGGACTCGCGCGAACCGTGGCGCCGGGAGTCGGTGATCGCCGATCTGTGCATCGGGCGGATCGCGGGCAAGGGGCCGGACGGCTACCGTGAGGCCCTGGAATGTCTTCGCAAGGAGTTCTCGTCATGACCAACCGCTCTGAGCGGCTGATTGAGCTGCTGGCCGACCAGGACGTGGACGCGCTGCTCGTGACCTCGCTGGTCAACGTCCGCTACATGACGGGCTACACGGGCAGCAACGGCCTGGCGATCGTCGGTCCCCAGACCCGCGTGTTCGTCACCGACTTCCGTTACGTCGAGCAGGCGGCGGCCGAGGTCGAGACTTCCTATGAGCGCAGGCGCGAGCAGCTTGACCTGCTCGACGCCGTGGCCGAGGCGCTGCCGGCGGGCGAGCTGCGGTTGGGGTTCGACGACGCCGACATCTCCGTCCGCCAGCACGCACGGCTGCGTGAGCTCCTACCCGACCGGGTGGAACTCGTCCCCGCCGGAGGGTTGGTGGAGCGCCTGCGGGCGGTCAAGGAGCCGGAGGAGGTGCAGCGGATCCGGGCTGCCACGGCGGCGGCCGACGCGGCCCTGGTGACGTTGCTGGAGCAGGGACTGACCGGCCGCACCGAACGCGAGCTCGCCATGGCGCTCGAGTTCGCGATGCGCGAACACGGCGCCCAGAGACCGTCGTTTGACTCGATCGTCGCCGCTGGGCCCCATGGCGCCCTGCCGCACGCGAGCGCCCGGGACGTACCGGTTGGCCCCGGTCAGCTGGTGGTCATCGACTGGGGCGCCGAGGTCGACGGCTACTGCTCGGACTGCACCCGGACCGTGGCCACCGGCGAGCCCGGCGCCGAAGCGCGCGAGGTCTACCAGCTCGTGCTCGACGCTCAGCGGGTCGGCCTGGAGGCGGTCAGGGCAGGCGCGGACGGGCGTGACGTCGATGCGGCCGCCCGGGCCGTGATCGAGGCCGGCGGCCACGCCGAGCACTTCGGTCATGGCCTCGGCCACGGCGTGGGCAGCGAGATTCACGAGGCGCCGCGCCTGTCGCGGCAATCCGAGGATCGCCTGCAGTCCGGCAACGTGGTGACGGTGGAGCCGGGGGTCTACCTGGCGGGACGGTTCGGGGTCCGCATCGAGGACCTGGTCGTGGTCACCGAGGACGGCTGCGAGATCCTCACCTCGCTCGATAAGGAGCTGCTGATCGCCGGCTGACCCGGCGCCCCGTCTACACTGCCCCGCGGCCCATGATCTCCACCAACCAGTTTCGCAACGGCAACCACATCGACGTCGACGGCACGGTCTTCAAGATCGTCGAGTTCCAGCACGTCAAGCCCGGCAAGGGTGGGGCGTTCGTGCGCACCAAGCTGCGGCGGACCAGCGACGGCAACCTGATCGACCGCACCTTTCGGGCCGGCGAGAAGTTCCGATCGGTCCGCACCGAGGTCCGGCGCCTGCAGTTTCTCTATCGCGACGGCACCGACGCGCACTTCATGGACACCGAGAACTACGAGCAGCTGACGATCCCGGAGCCCAGCCTGGCCGACTCCCTGCGGTTCATGAAGGACTCCGAGGAGGTGGACCTGCTCTACATCGACGGCAACCCCGCCGATGTCCAGCTTCCCAGTGCGATCGAGCTGGCCGTGTCCGAGACCGAACCCGGTGTGCGGGGCGATACCGCTTCGGGCGGTGGAACCAAGCCGGCCGTGCTCGAGACGGGTGCCCGCATCCAGGTTCCGCTGTTCGTCAACGTCGGCGACGTGGTGCGCGTCGATACACGCTCGGGCGAGTACATGTCGCGTGCCTGAAGCGTTTCCGCCCAGCGCTGGTGCGTAGGACCGATCAGCGGCGCGCCGCGGTGTGGGCGCTCTACCAGAGCGATCTGCTCGGGCGGCCGCTGGAGGAGACCTTTCCCCGCGATACGCCCGCGTTCACGCGGGCGCTGGCTCAGCTCGTGCGCGAGCACCAGGCCGAAGTCGACGAGCTGATCCGCGAGTACTCCAGCGGCTGGTCGCTGGAGCGCATCGCCCCGCTGGAGCGCTCGATTCTGCGGGTCGGGCTGACCGAGCTGCTGCACCCGGAGGCGCTGCCAGGCGAGCAGGCGATCCCGTCCGAGGGCGCCATCGACGAGGCGGTGGAGACCGCCAAGCGGTTCTGCGGCGCGAGCGCGCCGTCGTTCATCAACGGGATCCTCGGCGCGGTTCTGCGCGAGCGGATAAGCGGAACGTAGGAAAACGGCCGCGCCCGCCGCACAGCGGCGACAATCTGGCCATGAGACTGCTGGTTGTGGACGACGACCGCGGATTGCGCGACGTGCTGCGCCGCGCCCTGACGCTGTCGGGTTACGAGGTCCGGCTGGCCGAGAGCGGTGGCGAGGCGCTGTCGGAGGTCACCACCGGTCTGCCCGACGCGATCGTGCTCGACATCGGTCTGCCCGACATCGACGGCCTCGAGGTATGCCGCCTGCTGCGCCGCGAAGGCAATCGCGTGCCGGTGCTGATGCTGACCGCGCGTGACGCGATCTCGGACCGGATCGACGGACTCGACGCCGGCGCCGACGACTATCTGATCAAGCCGTTTGACATCGACGAGCTCAAGGCGCGGTTGCGGGCGCTGCTACGACGGGCCGGCGGCGAGGGCGACGTCGACGGTGGCCTCTCGTTCGCCGAGCTCAAGCTCGACCCGGCCCGTCACGGCGCCACGGTCGACGGCACCTTCGTGGAGTTGACGCGGACGGAATATCAGCTGCTCGAGCTGCTGATGCTCAACCCCCGCCGGGTGCTCCCCCACGCCATGATCTATGACCGCGTATGGGGCTATGACTTCGGCCCGACCTCGAACGCGCTGCGGGTGTACGTGGGCTATCTGCGCCGAAAGCTCGAGGCGGCTGGCGGGAGACCGCTGATCCACACCGTCCGGGGAGTGGGGTACGCGCTGCGGGAGCCGGCCGAGACCGGATGAGCCTGCGCGTCCGCATGGGCCTGGCCTCCGGCGTGGCGGTGGCGCTGGCGGTGATCGCGGTGGCGTTCTCCGCCTACGCCGGCACGCGCTCGGAACTCGAGGGTCAACTCGACCAGACGCTGCAGAGCCTGTCGGCCGGGGTCCTGGACCGGGCCGGGGTCTCCGCCCACGGCCAGACTCGGGGCGAACACTCGGGCGGCCCGCCGACGGGTTCGGGGCTTGGCTTCACCGCCGGCGGTTTCTCCCCCGGTGATCCCGACGACCGCGACGAGGGCCTCGGCCTCGACGACCGCGGCGGCCCCGCCTTCGGGGGTGCGGCGGGGACGCTGACCCTCGTCTACCGTGACGGCGGCACCTACGTGCCGCGCGGTCAGAAGTACAGCATCCCGCCCGATTCGCGAGCGAAGGCCATCGCCTCGCGAGGGCGCGGTCAGTACTTCGCTGAGCGGAACGTCGGCGGCACCTCGATCCGGGTCCTGGCCACCGGGATCGGCTGGCGCGGGGCCCTGCTGGTGGCGCTCCCGCTCCGTGACGTCACCCAGGCGCTGTCCCGCCAGATGCTGTTGCTGCTCCTGATCGCCGCCGGCGGAATCCTCCTGGCGGGGGTGCTCGGCCTGCTGGTGGCGCGTACGGCGCTGACGCCGATCGCTCGGTTCACACGCCAGACCGAGGCGATCGCCGCCAACCCCGAACGGATCGACCAGGAGCGGGTGGACGTCCACGGTGGCGACGAGCTCGCGCGGCTGGCTCAGACCTTCAACCGCACCCTCGATGCCCTCGACAGCTCGGTGCAGGCTCAGCGCAACCTGGTCGCCGATGCGTCGCATGAGCTGCGCACCCCGATCGCCACGATTCGCGCCAACCTGCAGCTGATGCGCGACGAGGAGATGCTGGCGCCCGAGGATCGCGAGGCCCTTCGAGCCGACGTGATAGATGAGCTCGATGAGCTCACGGCACTGGTGGCCGATGTGGTTGAGCTGGCCCGCGGCACCAAGCAGCGCGGTGAGCCGGGTGACGTGCGCGTCGACGAGATCGTCGCGGCGGCGGTGGATCGCACCCGCCGCCGGGCCACGCACCTCAGCGTCGAGGCCAGCCTCGAGCCCACGCTGGTTCACGGCGACGGCGATCGGGTGGCCCGGGCAGTGGGAAACCTGCTCGACAACGCCGCCAAGTGGAGTCCCTCCGGGGGGACCGTCGAGGTGACGCTGCACGAGGGCATCCTGACCGTGCGAGATTACGGTCCGGGCTTTCACGAGGAGGACCTCCCGTTCGTGTTCGATCGCTTTCACCGCGCCAGTGACGCGCGGGCCAAGCCCGGTTCGGGGCTTGGTCTGGCGATCGTGCGGCAGGCCGCTGAGGCTCACGGAGGATTCGTGATGGCCGAGAACGCCGAGGGGGGAGGGGCGCTGATGCGGATCAGCTTCGGACCGATGCTGGCGCTGGCCGAGGGTCCGGTGGAGGACGCGGTGCGCTCGTCGTAGGACGGCTCAGCTCAGCCCGCGCCGGCGACCAGCGGCGCCAGCGTGGGGGTGCAGGGGCAGCTCGCCCCCCGCAGCCGGGCCAGGCCGAGCAGATCCTCGATCGTTTGCAGGATCGAGTATTGGTCCACCGGCGTGCGCAACCTCGCACCGAGCTTGGCGGCCGGGCCGGCCAGGATCGTCGCGATGTGCCCGCCGGCGGCCAGCCGGCAGCAGCCGTCGTTGCTCGAGCCCTCATCCCAGGTCAGCACCAATAGGCCTCGGGGTCCCAGGGCGCCCAGCAGCGGCGGCACCAATCGGGCCAGGAACCGGTCGCCGGTCGCCGGATCGCAGTCGTGCATGTCGTGACACAGGTTCGGGGTGATCCAGGTGAAGCGGGGCAGGGTGCGGGCTCGCTCGTCCGCGGCCAGCTGGGTGAGCGCCACCACATGCGAGCACCGCGAGGGTCGGCGTGACACCCGCGTGTAGTACATGAACGGATCGTGCTTCTTGGCGTAGCCGCCGGCGTCGGGGCCGGCGAAGCACGAGTGGGGCAGATCCTCCATGTACCCCTTCCACGGGATGCCGGCCTGCTCGAGCTGATCGACCAGGCTGGTGGCGCCCACCGAGCAGTCGGTGCAGTCACTGGTAATTCCGAACGAGGCACCGCCGGTCAACGCCAGGTAGTTGGGCAGCGAGGGATGGGTCGTCGCGTACATCGACGTGGCCAGGGCATAGCGGTGGGCCAGCCGGTTGATGTAGGGCGTCGACGGCGAGCCGATGATGCTCGGGTACTCCTCGTTCTCCATCACGATCACGGCGATGTGCACCGGCCCGCCGTGGGGCACCCGGGCGATCGGCGAGGTAACCCGCTGGATGGGCCCATGCCGATTCGCGCTCGCGCCGCACCCGGCCAGTGCCGCGGCCATCGCGACCAGCGCCGCCACCACGTAGCCCCTTCGCCGGGTGGATCGCGATCGGACGAACGTCCAGGATCTCGCCCGCCGCTTGTCCCAGGCGGCAACCGGGACGACGCTGTAACTGGGGCGTGCTGGCGCGTTCCCCGAGTGGGCAAGCCTCACTGGCGCGCCCGCCCGCCGGCACACCCCATTTTCTTCTTGCTGGGCCACGGGGGGTGAGTTTCGTCGCCCGCTCACGCCGGCAGATCGGCCAGCCATAGGCGGACGCCCTCGCGGACGGCCGCGAGGTCCGAGCGCAGGCTGTGATCGCCGGCCACCTCGATCACCGTGCGGTTCCGCCCGCCCGGGGGCATTCCGAACGGGTCGCGAGCACCCTGCACGACCAGCGTCGGGACCGTGACCGCGTCCAGCTCGCCGAGCCGGCTCACCGCTGGAGTCCGAGCGGCCGCCCGTCGCGGCGGGAGGAGGGGGAACGCGAGGCAGACGACGCCGACCGCGCCGACGCTCGCCGCGGTCCGGCAGGCCACGCGAGCGCCCAGCGACCGCCCTCCCACCACCAGCGGCAACTGCGCCAGCTCGTCGGCCCCCAGGCGTTCGAGCACCTCGCGCCAGGCGGTGTCGAGCCGGTGAGCGGGGGCGGGCGCCCGACGCCCCGCGACCCGGTAGGGCTGCTCGACGAGCGCGACCGAGAACTGCTGCGTTGAGGCGGCCTCGGCGGCCGCCTGCAGGTCCGGCGCGCCCACCCCGCCACCGGCACCGTGGCCGAGGATCAGCGCAGCTCGGGGGACGGGTGCCGGGCGAAGATGCACTCGCGCCGGCCCATGGCTGGTTGGCACCTCGAACGCGGACATCGGGGGGATGCTGGCAGGTGCGAGGACGGTGCGTAGGCTTGCGTGGTGTTTCGGGGACCGCTTCGCTTCCGCGCGTTCAGGCTCCTGTTCGCCGCCCAGTCGATCTCCGCCATCGGAGACCGGCTCGTTCCGGTGGCGCTGGCGTTTGCCGTACTGGACCTGACCGGCTCGGTGACCGATCTCGGGATCGTGCTCGCGGCCCAGATGATCCCGCTGATGCTGTTCGTGCTGATCGGCGGGATCTGGGCCGACCGGCTGCGCCGCGAGCGGATCATGCTGGCCTCGGACTGCACCCGCGCCGTGGCCCAGGGGGTGACCGCATGGCTGCTGCTGACCGGCCGCGCTCAGATCTGGCAGCTCGCCACGCTGCAAGCGGTCTACGGCATGGCCGAGGCGTTCTTCAGTCCGGCGGCCACCGCGGTGGTACCCCAGACCGTCGACGCCGGCGATCTGCAGGCCGCCAACGCCATGATGGGACTCAGCAACAACTTCGCCGCGGTCCTGGGACCGGCCGCCGCCGGGGTGATCGTGGCGACGATCGGATCAGGGTGGGCCCTGGCGATCGACGGCGCCACATTCCTCGGCAGCGCCGTATGCCTGATGCTGATGCCGCTGCAGACGAGCGTCGTCACCACGGCCAAGGCCACCATGGTGACCGAGCTGCGCGCCGGCTGGCGAGCCTTCCGTGCGCGCACGTGGCTCTGGGTCACCGTCCTGTTCTTCACCCTGTACATCGGCTTCTGCTTCGCGCCGCTGGAGGTACTCGGTCCGCAGGTGGCCCGGCTGTCCCTCGGCGGTCCGGGAGCATGGGCGGCGATCAGCGTTGCTCTGGGCGTGGGCGCGCTTGCCGGCGGAGCACTGGGGCTGCGGTGGCGGCCTCGTTACCCGTTGCGGGCGGCCTTCGCCGTGTTCCTCGTCACGACGCCGGCGTTGATCGCGCTGATTGCGTCCCACGCCCCGCTGGTACTGATCCTGGTCGCGGCGCTCGTCGACGGCGGGACCGGCACCCTCTTCAACACCTTCTGGTTCACCGCCCTGCAGTCCGATGTGCCCGCGGGAGAGCTTTCGCGCGTTGCCTCCTGGGATTACCTGGGGTCACTGGTGCTGCAACCGCTCGGCCAGGCGGTGAGCGGTCCCCTCGCCGGTGCGATCGGCCTGTCCACCACGCTGTACCTCGCCGCGGGGCTGGCGCTGGTCTTCTTCGCGGTGGTGCTGGCAGCGCCGCCGGTGCGGAACTTCAGCCCTGCGCGTCAGCGTTGACGCGTCGCTGAGCAGGTCCGTCACGCCTCGTTTGGCCCGCAGGCCACGGGGTAGCACGCGAAACGGACCGGATCTGTCTTCGACTGATCGTCGCAGGAGGCGTTCATATGGCACATTCGGATATCAGCACGCGTATCAGCCGTCGCCAGGCCCTGGCTCTGGGCGGCGGCGTGGCCGCCGGGAGCCTGCTGTCCGTGGCCGGCCCGTCGACGGCCGGCGCTGCCGCGCCGCCTCTTCTGACCCAGAGCGGCACGCTTCCGGTCAAGCAGATCGAGGCCGCCGTTCACGCGAAGGGAACCGTTACCAACGGAGTGCTCGTCATCGGCATCGAGCGCAAGGACATAAAGGCGGTGGCCGGACCGATCGGCGTCACCTTCACGCCGGCGTTTGAACTCGATGGCACCCTGGCCTTCCAGCCCCTCGGCAACAACCTGGCGTTCTTCAACGGTGACCTGCCCCTCAAGCCGGCCGAGACGCAGCCGTTCATCGACGCGCTGATCGCCAACAAGATCATCTTTCAGGCCTTCCATCAGCACTACATCGAGATGCGCCCAAACGTGTGGTTCATCCACTTCCGGGCCGTCGGTGACCCGGTCAAGATCGCGCAGGGAATTCACAATGCGATCAAGGTCACCTCGACCCCACTGCCGCAGGCGCCACCGGCGAATCCGAAATCGCCACTCGACGCCAAGCTGCTGGGGGAGATACTGCACGGGCAGGCGTCGATCGGTGACCAGGGCGTGGTCACCGTGAACGTGGCGCGCAAGGATCAGATCGTCATCGACGGGGTGCAGGTCTCACCGGAGGCCAACATCGCAACCGGGATCGAGTTCAAGCCGCTGGCGACGACCGGCAGCAGGCCGCCGTCGGGCCGGACTTCGGCATGATCGGACCTGAGGTACAGCCGGTGGTGGCAGCGATGCGTAAACAGGGCTGGTTCGTGGGCTGCCTCTACAACCAGGAGACCGACGAGACGCCACAGCTGTACTTCTCACACATGCTCAAGACCGGCAACGCGTACGCGCTCGCCGCCGAGATACGCAAGGGCCTCGATCTGACCAACTCGCAGTGACGGATCGGCAAGACCATGACGGCCCACCCATCCCGTCGATGGGTGAGCCGGCCTGATCGTGCGGTTGCCGTGCGCAGTCACATCTAGTCTCTTCCCGGTTGCCGAGTGTCAACCCGGGGTAGCAGCGCCGTAGACGCGCAGTAATCTGCCGCTGCGCCGCTGCCAGGGAGAAGTCATGCCAGATCAGGAAGGCGCCACCGAAGCCTCGGTGCCCGACACCTCGCTGCACGCTTACAAGGAAGCGCGTAAGGACGACATCAAAGGAAACCCGGAGAAGTTGTCCTCCGACGACCCCAAGGACCTGCAGGGGTCCGAGCTGGAGGATCCGGACGAGCCGGGGCCGCCCCCGAAGCACTAGCGTCCTCGCGCTCGGGCGGCTCTGTCGGAGGTCGCCATCGGCTAGAGATCGGGGGTGGGAGGACTAAGGGCTCAGGCACCGACACTAAGGCCTCGGACCTCAGAATCGGCGGCGATGTGCCGATGTGGCGCCCGGGGGCTTAGCCGAGACTGGTTCCAAGCACAAGAGGAGCAGCCGCTCCTCCGGCAGGGGCCCTGGGGTCCCGGAAAGGAGCCAGATCATGAGCACCTCCACGAGTTCCCGCGTCGGGCGCGCCAGTATGACTTCCCGCCTGCGGCGCAGCGCCGGACGCGCCAGGGAGATCTGGTCAGAGCTCGATTACGCGCAGCGACGTCTGCTGGAGATCCAGACCGGGCTGACGCTGTCGGCGCACCCGGCTAGAGCGAAAGACCGCGGTCGGCGAGCCAGCCTCGCACCGCTGCGGGCGGATCGCCTGCCCATTCCGCTCGAGCCGCCAACCGAATGAGCTCGGCCGGCTCGGCCCAGACCTCGTCGCGGCGGAAGCTCAGGTAGGTGGTGATGGCGGCGGCCATCGACAGGGAGCCGTTCTGAACCGCGGGATCGAGTTCGGCAAGGACAGTGGCCACGCGGGCCTCGACGTCGTCGAGCGCCCGCACGGGCTCGTCGGCATCTTCGAACGCTAGCTCGAAATCTCCGATGATGGCGTCGTTGTCATCGGGGTCGACCACATCGGCCGCGCGGCGGACGACCTGGGCCAGGGTGATGGGTGGGGGTTCGGTGGGCACACCACATATATTGCTGCTTGCGGCGCGAACTCAAACCGTCTGTTTGCCCGCGAGTACGGACCGACCGCACGATGAGAGGATCACGCGCGGCTCTCCCGCGTGGAGATCTTCGGCGAGCGCTGATACTCCATCTCCCGGGCGACGCTGGCCGCGATGGCGGCTCCGGCCTCTCGCTCGACGATCCACAGCGCGAGATCAAGCCCGCTGGTGACGCCGGCGGCGGTCAGCAGGTCGCCGTCGTCGACGACGCGGGCGTCGGTGATCAGCTCGGCGCCCGCGGCGGCGAGGTCGGCGTGGGCGCCGTGGTGGGTGATGGCCGGCCGACCCCGCGTCAGGCCCGCCGCGCTGAGCAGCATCGCGCCGGTGCAGACGGATGCCACCCAGGCGCAGCCGGGGGCGACGGCCGCGATGCGTCGCGGCAGATCGCCGCGTTGAACTTCGCCGCGGGTGCCTTCATCCGTGGACTGGACCCAGCCGCCGCCAGGGACGATCAGCCCGTCCGGGTGTCCCACGGCCGCCTCGAGCTGCAACCGCAGCCCGTGATGACCCGTGACCAGAGCCCGGGGCTCCGCCGCCACCAGCGCCACGTCCCACTCGGCGCCGTGCTCTTTTGCGTTGTGCAGGACCTCGTATGGCCCCACCGCATCCAGTTCGTCAAACCCGTTGAAGACCACGATCTCTATGCGCATGCCCCTAGGTTGCACCATTAGGCCTCGGCCTAAAGCTCCCGAAGGACCCCTCACCGAGGGTTTACTCCTCCGTTACGGATGAGATCGGAGGCGTTCATGCCGTCACAGACTCCGTCGTCCCGGACATAGGCTGGATACATGGGATTGTCGGATCATGAGCAGCTTGAGGTGTTGTTCGAGCGTCACTACGCCGCGGTGCTCGCGTTTGCGTTGCGGCGGGGACCTCGGTCGCTGGCCGAGGATGTCGCGAGCGAGACCTTCGTGGTGGCGTGGCGCCGGCGGGACGAGGTTCCGAAGGACGCGCTGCCGTGGCTGTATGGCGTCGCCAGGCGAGTGCTCGCGAACGAGCAGCGCGCGAGGGCCCGTCGCGAGCGCCTGTCGGTGCGTTTGCGCGCTCAGGCCGAGCCGTCGTGGGTGACGCCGGACTCGGCGCTCATGGGCAGCGAGCTGCTGGCGGCAATCTGGCGGTTGCCCCAGCGCGAGCGGGAGGCGTTGATGCTGGTGGCCTGGGAGCAGCTGTCGCCCGCGCAGGCCGCCGCCGCGGCGGGCTGTACGCGGGTGGCACTCCGCGCGCGGCTGTACCGGGCGCGTCGCCGGTTGGCTGAGACGCTGCCTGAGCGCTCTGCCCCGCTCCGGACGGCGGTGGAGCGACCGCCGGTCCCTCGTGGTGGGTGCGATCCGATCACAGATAGGAGCCGTCCATGAAGCCAGTCGCGCTGGAGCTCATTCGTGAGGTCAATCCAGCCCCCGACGCGGATGCGCTCGTCGACCTCACGGTGCGCGAGCAAACGCTTCGCGAGGTGATCCAGAGCACGCGGGCCCAGTGCCCTGGGCCGCCTCGTCGGCCGCACGAGGGCCGCTGGCGCGTGCTGGCGGTGGTGGTGGTGGTGTCGCTGGGGCTCGCCGCGGTCGCGCTGGCGGCGTCGGGAATTCTCGCCGGGTCGCCGTATCGCGTTCCCCACGCACCCCGGGTCAACCGCAACGCTCGCCTCGGGACCGGTGTCGTCGTGTCGGGAAGCGCTCGACTCCTGGCGCTACGCGTGCCAGATCCAGCCGGCGGTCCCGCTTGGGGGGTCCGGGTCCTGCGCACCACACGTGGCCTGGGGTGCGTGCAGGTCGGCCGCGTCGTCAACGGCCTTCTCGGCGTGCTCGGACAGGACGGTGTCGCGGGCAACGATCACCGCTTCCATGTCCTGTCGCCTGATCTCGTGCAGATGGAGGATTGCGCCCTGCCGGACGGGCGCCAGCACCTATTCATCGACAACGAGACCGATTCGGGTTACGCCAGCGGGCCGGTGTTCACCCCCCGCTCCTGCGCCTATCCGGGCGAGGGCTCAGGCCAGCCGCAGTGCCCGGCGGCCGACCGGCGGATGCTCGCCTACGGGCTGCTCGGGCCCAACGCCAAGAGCCTTACCTATCGCGCGGGCGGACATCCGGTGACCGAGGCGACCGTGGGACCCGCCGGGGCTTACCTGGTGGTGCTACCGGGGACGGCGCGAGGCACCACGGGTCTGGCCTCGGGATCTCCCGACCTGTTCCCGGGGGCGCTCGCGGTCAGCTACCGAGACGGTCGGACCTGCCGGCCCAGTCAGCGGACCGGCGGCTGCGCGCGAGATGGTTATGCCACTGTGACGACGCCGCCGGTGCGCGTGCTCCCGGTGACGGTGCACGCCACGATCCGTACCCGCCGCGAACACGGCAATCGCAATGCCGATCTGTTGGTCAGCTTTCGCGCGCCGCTCGCTATCACCAACGCCCAGCGGTCCTACACGGTGGCCACGACGATGCCGCCGGCCTGCGGCACGATCGAGTACACCAACCTCGACCGCGACATCAGGCGGGGGGCACGCGTCACATTGGATATGCCGCTGCCGGTCAACTGTCCGGGCACCGCGACCGCGCGGCTCGAGCTCACCCGGACCAACCCGAACCTGGTCGGCCCCGACCCGGTGATCGCCTCGCTGGCGACCTTCAGATTCAAGCTGTCGCGATGAACGGCGAAGGCGATCAGCTGTCGGCGGTCGGATTAGCAGCGAGCCGATAGCAGTCTCGAACCGGTGGGTCCGGAGGGGCCTGCCGAGGTTGGGGGGTGGGAATGGGCAGCATCCCCGATGTGCGGATGGCGTCCGCGCCCGAGCATGCAGCTTCGTTCATCTATCAGGAGGCGGTCATGTCAGGGTTGTCTGTTGCCGGCGGTTCGGCCGGAGTCCAAAGTGATCTGTGGGGCGCGCGCGCTCGGGAGTGGTGCGCGATGGAGGCGCAGATGCGGCCGCTCTACGAGACGGTCCTCGAGCGGGTCGGGCTGGGGCACGGTACCGAGTTGCTTGACGCCGGCTGTGGCGCCGGCCTCGCGGCTCAGCTTGCCGCCCAGCGCGGCGCGGTCGTCAGCGGTTTCGATGCCACGCCGGCGCTGCTGGCGATCGCCGCCAAGCGCGTGCCGAATGGCGAGTTCACCGCGGGTGACCTGGAGTCGCTGCCATACGGTGATGATGCGTTTGACGCGGTCCTCGGGTTTAACTCGTTTCAGTACGCGGCGAGCCCGCGGGTGGCCCTCGAGCAGGCGCGGCGCGTCGCCCGCCCCGGGGCTCCTGTCGTGATCGCCGCCTGGGCCGTGCCCGAGCGTTGCGAGGCCGCTGCCTACCTCGCCGCCCTCGGCCCGCTGATGCCCCCGCCCCCGCCGGGCGCCCCCGGGCCGTTTGCGCTCTCGGCTCCTGGCGCACTTGAGGGTTTGGCCACCGAGGCCGGGCTCACCCCGGGGGCTGCCGCGGAGGTCTCGTGCCCGTGGACGTTTCCTGACCTCGAGTCGGCGCTCACCGCGATGCTCTCGTCCGGTCCCGCGATCAAGGCGATCCGCTTCGCCGGGGAAGCGGCGACGCGAGACGCCGTCACGGCGGCGATCGAGCCGTTTCGTCAGCCCTCGGGCGGGTACGCGATCGGCTCGGCCTTCCGCTATCTGATCACCAAGGCGTAGGCCGGGTTCAGGTGCCCCGCCCGCCGCGGGCGGGGCCCCTGATCGTAGGTCGATAATGGCGCCATGGCGAACCGGGTCTCGAGCCGCCGGCTGGTCGGGCGCGATCATGCGCTGGAGCTGTTGCTGGGGTTGCTGCGGCGAGCCGGCGAGGGTGACGGAGGCGCGGCGCTCGTCGTCGGCGAGGCGGGGATCGGAAAGAGCCGCCTGGTCAACGAGTTCGCTCGCCGGGCAGGAGAGGACGGGACACTCGTGCTCGTCGGCGAGTGCGTCGACCTCGCGGAGGCTGAGCTTCCGTACGCTCCGGTCGTCGCCGCCCTGCGCGCCGTGGTCCGCGAACGGAGCGAGCCGGAGCTGGTCAAGCTGTTCGGCGCCGCCCGCGGCGAGCTGGCCCGGCTGCTGCCCGAGCTCGGCGATCCCGGCCCGAGCGTCCAGGCCTCGCTCGGGCAGGCCCGTCTGTTCGAGCTTCTGCTCGGGGTCCTCAGCCGCCTGAGCCAGGAGCGGCCGGTCGCGCTCGTGATCGAGGACGTCCACTGGGCCGACAGCGCAAGCCTCGACCTGCTCGCGTTCCTCGTCCGCAATCAGCGCTCCGAACGGCTCGCCACGGTCATCACGTTCCGCTCGGGTGAGCTGCCTCCCGAGCATCCCGTGCGGGCGCGTCTCGCCGAGCTCGAGCACGGCGGTCGGGCCCAGCGGATCGAGCTCGATCCGCTCTCCCCTGAGCATGTCGCCGAGCAGGTCCTCGATATCACCGGCACGCCTCCGACCGTCGGGCTCAGCCACGCCCTCCACGACCGCGCCGGAGGCAACCCGTTCTTCGTCGAGGAGTTGCTGGCGGCCGGCAACGGGGATGAGCTGCCCGACTCATTGCGGGACGCGCTCCTGGTCCGCTTGCGACGCCTCTCGGAGCGGGCTCGCGAGATCGTCGGCGTGGCGGCGGTCGCCGGCCGCACCATCGACCACCGGCTGCTCAGGGCGCTCGTCGTGATGGAGGACAGCGCGTTGATCGGAGCGTTGCGCGAGGCGGTCGCCCAGCAGGTGCTGATCAGCGATGGTCTCAGCTACGCCTTCCGGCACGCGCTCCTGCGCGAGGCGGTTTACGCCGATCTCGTCGCCGGCCAGCGCACCCCGCTCCATGCCGCGCTTGCCGAGGAGCTCTCCCTGGAGCCGATGCTCGCGGGGGCTCAGGCCGCGGTGGCCGCTGAGATCGCCCACCACTGGGCTGCGGCGGGCGAGATCGAGGCGGCGCTGGCGGCCTCGGTGCGGGCGGGCGCGGAGGCCGAGCGGATGTATGCCATCCAGGAGGCGCGCCGGCAGTACGGGAGGGTGCTCGAGCTTTGGGATCGAGTGGCCGAGCCCGAGCGCATCACCGGGCTGCCGCGCTCAGCCCTCCTGGCGCGAGCCGCCGAGGCGGAGTGGCTCGCCGGGGACGAAACGCGTGCCGTGGCGCTGGCTCGCGAGGCGCTCGAGCACCCGGTACTCCAGCATGACGATCCCGCCGCGGCCCGAGTCGAGGAGCGCCTGGCCAATTACCTGTGGGGCGCGGGAGATTCCGATGGCGCGCTTCAGGCTGCTCGCCGGGCGGTGGCCCGGCTGGACGGCGGCGAACCGTCGGCGGATCGCGCTCGCGCGCTCTGCGCCGAGGGCCGGATGCTCGTGATGCGCAGCCGCAACCAGGAAGCGCGCGAGCGGCTCGAGGAGTCGCTCGAGATCGCGCGCACGATCGGTGCCTCGAGCGAGGAGGCGCAGGCCCTCAACTACCTGGGCGGCTGCCCTGGCGTTCCTTGGCGACTACACCGGGTGGGATCGAGTGTCTCCGGCGCGGCCGTGCGGATCGCCCGCGAGACCGGGTCGCCAGGCACGCGGGCTGTCGCAGTATGAAAACCTCAGCGAGGCCCTCGCCGAAGCCGGCCAGCTCGAGCACGCGCGTGACGTTGCCGCCGAAGGCATCGCCGCCGCCCGGGAGCTCGGCCTGCAGCGCTCGTACGGCCTTGTCTTGATGGGGCGTGGCGCGTTGTGCGCGCTTGCCCTCGGGCGCACAGCGGAGGCTGGAGAGCTGACCAGCGCGGCGCTCGAGCTCGGTGAGCAGAACGTTCTTCGCCTTCAACGTGCTCGAGGCGCGGGCGCGCTACGAGCTCGTGCGGGGCGACTTCGACACGGCTGAGCGGTACCTTGCAGGCGGCCGATGCGATGGCCGCGCGCGTCGGCGACCCGATGTGGACCGGCCCGGTCGCGGCGGTGAAGGCCGAGCTCGAGCTCTGGCGCGGGCAGGCGCAGGAGGCCGCGGAGATCGTTCGCGCAGCGCTCGCAGTTGAGCCGGAGCGCCAGTGCCTCCAGCACACCAGCGAGCTGCACGCGGTCGGCGCTCGGGCCCTCGCCGAGCTAGCTGTCGCCGCCGCGGCCCGCCACCAAGACTCTGCCGCGGGCGCCGAGGCGGCGGCCCTGCTCGCCGGTCTCGAGAGCAGGCTCACCAGTGCCTTTCCGCTCGGCGCCGCCCCGCCCCGGGTATCGGCCGACGTTGCGCTCTGCCGGGCCGAGGTCCGCCGTGCTTGCGGCGATTCTGACCACGACGCATGGGCTGCGGCGGTCACCGCCGCCGACGCCGCCGGGCATTCGACCCGCAGCGTCTACGCCCGCTGGCGGCTGACTGAGGCGCTGCTGGAATCACTCAATCCGCGACCGTGCGGAGGCCGCGCTCCGCGAGGCTGCGCGCCGGGCCGCGGCGATCCAGCACGAACCGATGACCCGGGAGATCGCGGCTCTGGCCCGACGCGCGCGGATCTCGCTCACGACCGATCCCGGCCCGAGTGCACCCGCCCACTTCGGTCTCACCCCACGGGAGACCGAAGTGCTGGGGCTCCTCGCCGGCGGCCTCACCAACAAGCAGATCGCCGCCACGCTCTACATCAGCGACAAGACCGCCGAGCACCATGTTTCACGCATCCTCGGCAAGCTCGGCGTCAGTACCCGAACGGCCGCAGGATCGCTAGCGCACCAGCTTGGGATCCGGCCAACCGACGCGGGCTAGGGGTCCCACCCGAATGGAGCACCGACGTGTTCCGTCAGCTCGAATATCGCCTGTCGCCAGTCGCCTAGCGCGAAACGCCAGTCACGTCTCGCCGGCCACGCCCAACCCGGGAGCGCAAGCTGATCGGGAGTCGACGCGACAGACGCTGACCGATCGACGGCGGCCGCCGCCAGCGCTTGGGGTCGAGGTCGGCCCCGCAGATCGCGCAGCCGGCGGCAAACGGGGTAACGCGCTCGCCGCACTGGGGACAGTAGCCGGGATGCATAGGCCGAGGATGCCCATGAAGATTCTGGCGCAGCTAAATCGGATCGCAGTCACTGCGAAGAATCCCCGAGCCGGCTCAGCGCCAGTGGAAAAGAAATGGGCCTCGGACCATCATGGTCCGAGGCCCAAAGGCCGGGGAAGTGGGGGCGCAGTTCCCCGGCGTGAAGTCCATTTTGGCGTCGAACCCTAAGGGATCCTGAAGGGATCGTTAGGCAAATGCTATGAACGCAATGCCAATCACCACGATGACGCTGCCGACGATCCGGGCGACGCTCAGTCGCTCACGGCCGCTAGCCGCCAGCACCGCGGCGGCGATCACGACGCTCGTTTCGCGCACGGCGGCCACGGGGGCGGCCGCGGCGATGCTCAAAGCGGCGAGCGTGAGCGCGTACGCCGCGAAGAAGCCGACTCCGGCGATCAGCGTCGACGCGGTTATGGCGGCACGAAGCGCGGGAGGGCCGCGGGAGCGCCAAGTCGGGATCAGATAGCCGGCAGCGGTGGCCGCGAACACCAGCTCGAGATAGCACAGCGGCGCGGCGTGCGCGATTCCGCGCTTGTCGACCAGCGTGTAGCCAGCGATACAAGCACCCACGGCCAGCGCGAGGGCAAGATCGCGCGGTCGGCCGGTATTCCTCAGCCCACGGACGAGCACGATCCCGCCCGCGATCAGCAGGACACCGGCGACGCCGAGCACCGAGACGCGGCCGCCCAGCGCCACCACGCTGACCACCAGGACGAAGACCGGCGCTGACCCGCGCGCGATCGGATACACGAAGCTCATCGCCGCGCGGGAATACCCGGTGGCCAAGAGCGCCAGGTAGATCAACTCCAGAACGCTCGACACCGCGATGTAGGGCAACGCCCGGGGGCTGAGATCCCAGGTCAGCGCCGCCGCCGGCGCGAACGCGACCACCCCGATCGCGACGGCCACGGCGGTCGCGCTGCGGGTGTCCTCGGCTCCGGACAAGAGCAGGTTCCAGGTCGCGTGCACCACAGCGGCGGCCAATACCAGGAGCAGAGCTGAGAATGGCATGCCGGCCTCTCTCGGCCTCAGGTGGGCGATCGGCGAAGGGAGCCCTCGCGGCGGAGGCCAGGAAGGGTCCGGAACTGGTCAGGGCGCAATCCGCAGCACGTCGGGCGTGAGGTCGGCGACGGTGGGGTAGCCGTCGACCGCCATCAGGAGATCGGCCTCGGCCAGCAGCGACCGCAGCACGTGGACGATTCCGTCCTCTCCGCCGAGGGCGAGACCGTAGGCATAGGGCCGACCGACCGCGACCGCGGTCGCTCCGAGGGCCAGGGCCTTGACGATGTGCTCGCCGCCGCGAATGCCGGAGTCGAACACCACGGGCGTGTCGCCGGCCGCCGCCACCACGCCTGGCAGCAGGTCGATCGCGGCGATGCCGCCATTGGCTTGACGACCCCCGTGATTTGAACAGTAGATGCCGTCGACGCCGCCGTCGATGGCTCGCCGGACGTCGTCGGGATGGCAGATCCCTTTCAGCAGCAGGGGCAGCTTGGTCAGCGAGCGCAGCCACGGCAGATCGTCCCAGCTGAGCGTCGGATCGCCGAACGTCACCGCCCACCGCAGCGCCGCGGCGCGGAGATCTTCCTGGGGCGACTTCTCGAGCTTGGCCAGGAACAGCGGGTCGGTGAAGTAGTTCGCCAGGCAATGCCCCCGCAGTTGCGGGAAGTTGCCCAGGCTGAGGTCGCGCGGGCGCCAGCCCGGGATCCAGGTGTCCAGCGTGACGACGATTCCCTGGAAGCCGGCCGCCTCCGCGCGGGAGACGAACGACTGCGCCAGATCGCGATCGTTCGGGGTGTAGAGCTGAAAGAACCCGGGCGTGCCGCCGAGTTGCGCGGCCACGTCCTCGAGCGGATCGACGCTCAAGGTCGAAGCGATCATCGGGACTCCCGTCCTCGCGGCGGCGCGCGCGGTCGCCAGATCGCCATGCCCGTCCTGCGCGCACAAGCCGATGACGCCGATCGGAGCCATCAACAGCGGCGAGGGCAGTGACAAGCCGCACAGCTCGACCGAGAGGTCACGAGTCGGGGCGGGAACGAGCATGCGCGGGATCAGTCCGTAGCGGTCAAACGCTGCGACGTTGTTCCTCTGGGTGTGCTCGTTGCCGGCGCCCCCGGCGACGTAGGACAGCAGCTCCGGCGAGAGCGCCGTGGTGGCCCGGCGCTCGAGCTCGGTGTAGGTCAGGGGCAGACCCTCGCGCTCGCCGGACAGGCCACGCAGATAGATCTCCAGCTGGAAATCGCCGAAATTCGCCACGGCGGGCAGCTTAGGCCAAGCGCCCTTCCCCGTTGGCTTGAACCTGTAGAAAATCTCTACACCGAGCGCTGGTACCTGTATGCGCCCTGCACAATCCCCGGCGCATCATGGCGAGCATGGACGAACTCGCCGCCAAAGACGCCAAACGGCTCGTGCTCGGCTCGGCGAGCCGGCCAGAGCCCGTCAGTGGTCCCCGTCCCGGGGTGGGCCAGCGTCTTCGGGCGTGGTTCTGGCGCGAGCGCCTGGACCGGGCGCTCGCCGAGGGTTGCTCGCCGCTGGGGCTCCGACGCCCTGGCCCTCCGGGCGCGACAGCTCTCCCGGCAGCCCGTCCGCGCGGACGTGGCCACCCGGTTGCGCCAGGTCGTCGAGGATGCCGCGCAGCCCCAATCGGTGCTGATGGCCGTTTCACAACGCCGATCCAGGTCGCTGGTGACGTTGTGCCAGGCCGAGGTGCTGGAATGGCGTGAGGGTGTTCTCGGCCTGGCGGAGCGCCTCCAGGGCGACGCCCCCATTAACCCTTGCGGCGTCGCGCGGGCACGGGTTCTGCTCAACGACGGATCGGGTCCGCTCTACAACCCGGACTCGTGGCAATCGCTGGGAGAGATGATCTGGTGGGTCGCCGACGGCCTGGAGGTTTCAGGATCGGCGCGAGGGTCGGTTCTTACGCACTTCTGAGCTTTCTCCCCGGCTCGCGTTGATCAACCTGAGGCACGCTCATGATCCAGGAAAGGAATCTCACGTGACCACCATCCTCACCATCAACGCAATCTCATCGCTCCTCGCCACGGCCGGGATCGGCACGTGGCTGCTGCGTCGCAACCAGCGACACAATCGCGAGACCATGCTGCGCCCCGCCTACGTGACCACCGGGGCCCCGCGCCGCCACCCCCACCGCTGAGTTTCACTACCGCTGCGGGCCGGCCTCGGCGCGGGCGAGTCCGAGCACGCGCGGCGCCACCGGATAAACGTGCGCTCCCGAGGGGAAGCCGAAACCGCGGCAGCGCTCCAGGCGAAAGCCGGCGCCGGCAATCGCGGCCAGCGTGTCGCGATCGGTGTGACAGCCGCCCATCAGCCGAGACCAGGGGGCGTCGACCCGCCGTTGCCAGCGCGCAAAGCCGGGTCGTCGTGAGCGCACGTGCTCGTAGAAGCGAAGCTCGCCGCCCGGGCGGAGCACGCGGCGAAATTCGGCCAGGGCCTCGGGCTGATCGGGCACCGAGCACAGCACCCCGGACACGACCACCGCATCGACTGAGTCCGGCGCCAGTCCGAGCGAGGCGGCTTCGCCCGACACGACGCGAACCGGCACCGGAGCGCTGAGCGCAGCCTTCTGGGCCTGGCTGCGCAGGTACGGCTCGGGCTCCACCGCGATCAGGTCAGTGACGGTGGGCGGATAGTGCTCGAAGTTGATGCCGTTGCCCGCGCCGACCTCCAGAACTCGCCCGCTCACTCCCGTCAGCAGTTCTCGGCGCAAGTCCCGCTCGCCCTGCCCGCGGTCACGCCCGCAGAAGCGATGAAAGAAGCGGGCGAACACGGGGTGCTCAAGTGGCTGACTCATCTCCTGAGATCTTCCATCACGGCGCCTCGGGCTGGACGGCGGCGGCTGGTTCACTGGCGGCATGCCGAGGCAGCGCGTCATTGATTTCGTAGTAGTCACCGCCGCTGGCGACGTAGACGTGCGCCGCCGTCCTGAGGCCGGTTGGCGCGTCGAGGGTGCCGGCCGTGATCGAGACGCTCTCCGAGCCGGTTCGACGCCAGAACAGGCTCGCGCCGCACTCGCGGCAGAACCCCCGCTCGCGTTCGTCGGCCACGTACCAGCGCAGCCCGCGGTCCTCCAGCAGCACCAGGGCCCGGGCCGCCGTTTCGGTATAGGCGCCGATGTGCCCGTGGGTGCGGCGACATCTCTCACAGTGGCAGTTGACCACGTCACGCAGGGGGCCACGGACCCGATAGCGGACGCCCCCGCACAGGCATCCGCCGCTGTGGTCGTGCCCGCGGCTCTCGTCCATTGCCCAAGTATCGCCAAGTCTCGCGATGCACAGCGTGTAACGGATCGGGTCCGGCCGGACAATTGGCTAGCGAATGACCAGGAACGTCGACCGCACCCGGATATTTGAGGAGTTGTTCGAGGCGCACTACTGGGCGGTGCGGGCGTATGTCCAGCGACGGGCGTCCTCGTCAGTGGTCGACGACGTGGTGGCGGAGACGTTCGTGGTGGCCTGGCGGCGATTGGACGCCGTGGGCGATGATCCGTTGCCCTGGCTTTTGGGAGTGGCGCGCCGACTCCTGGCAAACCAGTACCGCGCTGAGCGTCGCCGGGGGGCTCTGGTCGCGCGTCTGCAGGCTCTCGTGGGGCCGGGTCTGGCCTGGGAGCCGCCGGCGGGGATGAGTACGCAGTTGGCGGCGGCGATGGCGGCGCTGTCGGCCCGGGAGCGCGAAGCGCTGCTGCTCGTGGCATGGGACGGCCTGGATCCGGGGCGTGGCGCCCAGGTAGCCGGGTGCAGCCCAGCCGCGTTTCGAGTTCGACTTCATCGTGCCCGCCAGCGCGTGGCCGGCGCCCTGCAGCCGGCGCCCAACCATGCGCCACGCCCGCCCATCGCGGAGGAGGCATCATGACCCCACACGACAGTGTGATCGCCGCCGTTGCCGAGGCCAATCCGGTCGATTCATCGGCTCCGCCCACTCCGCGCGAATGGGCGCAGGCCGACGAGACCCGCCGCCGCGTGCTCAGCTCACCGGAGCGGTCGGGCCCGCGCAGGGCGACTGTTGTCCCGGCGCTGAGCACGATCGTGGTGATCGCCGTGATCGCGTTGTTTCTGGGGGTCGGCGGCGCCCGGCACCGCCACACCCCCGCCTCGCCGGGCGCCGATCAGACGCTCATCCTGCAGGCGCTCCCGACCGTCCAGACGCCGGTGGTCACCCCCGCGGCGATGGCGCGCGAGCTCCAGGTCGTGCGCGACCGGCTCAGCAGCATGCCGGGTACCGTGCGCGCGACACGCGCCGGCAGTGATGCCATCCGCCTCGTGGTTTCCGGAGCTGTCTCGCCGGCCGAGAAGGAGCGCATCGTTCGTCTCCTCACCGACGTGGCCCAGCTCTACCTCTACGATTGGGAAGCCAACGTCCTGACGCCCGACGGGCGCACGGTCGCCAGCCAGCTTCGGAGCCAGAATGTGGCGGCGCTCCAGATCAGTCAAGGCGCCGGGACCGGGCCCGGATATCCCGGGAGCGGCAGCATGTCGCTCTACGACGCGGTCAAGCTCGCCGCCAAGCAGCCAACGGCACCATTCTCGCAGCAGCTGTCGCGTCTGGGCACCCAGTACTACCTGTTCGGTCATCCGGGCAGTGCCGCCTGCGCCGCCGCCGCTGGCGGGAGTCACACCAAGGTTGTGGCGGGCCGATATTGCCTGCTGTCCGGTCCGAGCGATGAAACCGTCCGAACCACCCGGGCCCGGGCGATCGCCGACCTCGATGCGGGGCTGCCGGCCGGCGTGACCCCGGAGCAGGCGGCCGCGCAGGGGCGGGTGCTCGTCGTCCCGCAGGGGACCGCGGTCATCCAGGCCGCCTACCCCAGCGCGTCGCAGGCGATCGGCTTCGCCAGCCCGGCGGCTCAGTTCTACGTGCTCAAGGACAAAGTGGCGCTGAGCGGTAACGACATCACCAACCCGACCGCGGGCAAGGACCAGTCTGGATCGCCCGACGTCCAGTTTGCCTTCACCGGCGCCGGCACCGCCCGGTTCCGGTCGGTCACGGCCCGGATCGCTCGCCGGGGTGCCGAGGTGAGCTCCGTTGGCCAGACTGAGAACCAGCACTTCGCGGTCGTGGTGGGAGGGATCGACAGCCGGCTGATCACGGTGGCCTCGATCGACTTCAGGCAATACCCCGACGGTCTCACCTTGAGCGGTACCAGCGGCGGGGCCGACGTCACCGGTGGCATGACCGCCGCCTCAGCCCAGGACCTGGCGACACAGCTCCGGTCCGGCGCGCTGCCGCTGAACCTTCGTGTCATTCGCTGACATAACGGGCCTGGGCGCTAGCCCGTCCCGGCGGCCGAAGCGGCGAGCTGCCGGGCTCTGGTCTTCGCGGCTCGCACCGCCTCGGTGAGCGTGTCGATGTCGTACACGCCGTAGTGGCGACGGCCGTTGATGAAGAAGGTCGGTGTGCCCGAGACTCCGCTCTCATCGGCGCTGGCCACGTCATCGCCGATTCGTGGGGCATGATCCCGCTCGACGTAGCTCCTCCCTGAAACGCTCGGTGTCCAGGCCTAGCTGACCCGCGTAGCGGGCGAGATCCTTCGGCGTGAGCTCACCCTGATGGCCGAGCAGCATGTCGTACATCTCCCAGAACCTGCCCTGGGCCGCGGCGGCCTCCGCCGCCTCGGCGGCGAGCTGCGCGCTGGGGTGGACGTCGTTCAAGGGTAGGTGGCGCCACACATAGCGCACGTCGTCCCCGTGCGAAGCAAGCAACTCGCGGATAGCGCTCTCCGCCTGACCGCAGTAGGAACACTCGAAGTCGCCGTACTCCACGAGCGTCACCGGGGCGTCATCCGGGCCGCGAATGTGGTCGCGAACCGGGTCGACGTCGCTGGCCAGATCGAGGATGTCCTCGGCGGTGCGGCCGATCTGGCGCGCTCGCATACCGCTCGGTATCAGTCGGATGGATCGAGTCACCACCCAGGCGATCGCCGGCGCCAGCAGTACCGAAGCGAGCGCACCCAGACTCGCCTCGTCGAGTCGCTCGCCGGTAAACGCGAGGCTCGAGACCAGCAGTGAGACGGTGAACCCGATCCCCGCGCACGCGCCGGCGGCCACGAGCACCGGGCCGCTGATCGGAGAGCGGGGTCCGTGCAGGGCAGGACGCGAGGCCAGCCAGGAGCCGGAGCTGACCCCGATCGGCTTGCCGACCACGTACCCGACCACGATGCCCCAGGTGATCGGTGAGGCGATCGCGTCGCTCATCAGCTTTCCGGTCAGGTGAATCCCGGCGTTGGCCAGCGCGAACAACGGCACGATCACGTAGCTCGTCCAGGGGTGCAGGTCGTACTGGAGCCGTTCGTTGGGGGAGATCGCCGACTGCAGGCCCTGCCGCGCCGAACGGGCGAGCTCCGGCGTCGGTTGCTCGCGGAACGACCGGGTCAGCGCCGTCGCCCGCTCGAGCTCCTCACGTGACGGCGGGTAGGCGCTGGTCGCCAGCCCGATCGCCAGGCCTGAGATGACGGGATCGATACCGGACTTGAACATCGCGATCCAGATCGCCACCGCCAGCCCGACCGATATCGCGCGTCGGCCGAATGGCGCGGCCCGCAAGGCGATCAACGCGGCCAGCAGCGCGATCGCGAGGCCGAGCGCCGCAAAGGAGATGCGGCCGGCGTATACGGTCGCGATCACGATCAGCGCGGCGAGATCATCGGCTACTGCCAGGGTCAGCAGGAACACGCGCACCCGGGTCGCGCTGCGAGGCGCGACCAAGGCCACCGCTCCGAGGGCGAACGCGGTATCGGTCGACATCGCCGCGCCCCAGCCGTGCGCGCCGGGGCCGCCCGCGTTGAACGCCAGGTAGATCAGGATCGGGATGGCAATGCCGCCGATCGCCGCTACTACCGGGATCGCCAGACGCCGCCGCTCGCGCAGTTCGCCGAGATCAAGCTGACGCTTGGCCTCCAAGCCCACGACGAGAAAGAACAATGTCATCAGCCCCTCGTTGACCCAGTGACGAAGATCGGTCGCCACCCCGGTGTTGCCGATCTCGATCGCGAGCCTCGTCGTCCACACCGACCGGTACGAGTGCCACCACGGTGAGTTCGCCCACAGCAGCGCCACTATGGCGGCGCCCAACATCACCAGGGCACCGCCGGTCTCGGTGCTCAGAAAGCTGCGGACGGGCGCCGCGAGGTTCCGGGCCCACGCAGTTCGACCTCCCTCGGTGATCGCCTCGGTGCCGACGCTCATGCCCACCGCAGAGTAGAGCCCGGGGCGCCCGCGGCAGCGGAATCTGAGGCATGATCTGTCCCCGAGGTGTACGAATCACCGGCCGACATCGCAGCTCTGCAGGATCTGCTCGACCGCAGCTACGCGGCTGCCGGCGCGCACCTGCTCAGCATTCACACACCTGAGCGGCGGCTGAACGCCGAGCAGACGGTCGAGCGTCTGCAGGGAATGTGCCTGCTCACCCTGGGCACGGTGACCAGCGACGGTCGTCCCATCCTCGGACCGGTCGACGGGATCTTCTATCGCGGCGCGTTTCATTTCGGTTCCAGCCCCGAGTCGGTTCGGTTTCGTCATATCCGGCGACGGCCGCAGGTCAGCGCCACCCATCTTCCGGGCGAGGAACTCGCGATCACGGTGCACGGCCGGGCGGTGTCAGTTGATGTCGGCGCGCCAGAGGGGGCCGGCCTTCGGCGTGCGCTGCTGGAGATCTACACGCCGCGGTACGGACCGGAGTGGGTGCAATTCCTCGATTCCGGCCCGGTCTATGCGCGGATCGACGCCGACCGCATGTTCACGTTCGCGTCGGGGCCGGGGACTGCCGATGCGTAGGCGGGCTGGTTCTGGCCCTACCTGGACGCAGCGGGACGACCTCCGACCTCCCTTGCCGCAAGCCGGATCGCCTTACGCCGGCTCGTACCGGTCCGTCTGTCCTCGCGGACTGCCCCCAGCTCGATGGCGAGCTCGCGCCCGGCCCGCGTCAGGTCATAGTGGTCATTCTCGGGGCGCCCCGGCCGGGACTGAAACCACTCCTCGCGCAAGCCGATTCTGCGGGCGAAGGCATGGAGCTCGTCGAGCGTGTCAGCCTGCAGGTGTCCTCCCCCGTGCCAACGTCCCCAGGTGCCGGCCGCGAACGCGTGATCAACGTAAACGCTCAATCGATGGGCCTCTCGACACCGGCTACGGCGGCGGCAGATCGGACGGCAACGACACCCGCAACTCTATCCAAGGCTCACAGGTTCACGACTCGCGTGGGAGGGTACGTGTCTCCCATGGCTACCGATCAACGATGACCGAGCCTGCAGCGCCCGCGCACGACGGGCGTGACGAAACAAATCTCGAGCAGCTGGATCGCAACACGATCGAGCTGCTGAACGAGCTCAGAGTCGCCTCCACTGGGATCCAGTTCATGTTCGGATTCCTGCTGATCGTCCCTTTCGACAGCGCGTTTCGACGGATCTCCTCGTTCGAGCGAACCGTGTACTTCTCGGCCCTGATCTGTGTCGCCGTTTCATCCGTGCTGTTGATGGCGCCCTCGATCCAGCACCGGATCCTGTTTCGTAAGCGCCAGAAGCGGTTCCTGGTTGACATGGCGAATCGCCTGGCGATCGCGTCGATGATCTTTCTGGCGGCGGGGTTCACGGGGATCCTGATCCTCTTGTCGGATTTTGTGGTGGGGGGCGCGATGCCCGTCGTAGTCGGCGTCATCGCAGCCGTCGGCATCGCCGTCCTGTGGTTCGCGGTACCCCTGAGCCATCGCGGGGACTGAGGCAAAGCAACCGAGCAAGGCTTCGATTGCGACCGATGAGTTCCGCGCGCCGGGCTGGTCTGTCGGCCTATATGCAGTCGCGCAACCGAAAGGGGAGAACATGACCTCCGCAGGCTCTGATAGCCGTTCACGCTGGTTTGCCCTGATCGTGCTCTGCCTGGGCTCGCTGATGATCGTTCTCGACAGCACGATCGTGAACGTGGCGCTGCCGTCGATCAAGCGGGACCTCGGGTTCTCGCAGACGTCGTTGGCGTGGGTGGTGAATGGCTACCTGCTGACGTTCGGCGGTTTCCTGCTGCTGGGCGGTCGCCTCGGAGACCTGCTCGGTCATCGGCGGCTGTTCCTCGGAGGGATCGCCCTATTCACCGTGGCATCTGCGGCCTGTGGTGTCGCCAGCACCCAGGGGACGCTCATCGCCGCCCGGGTCGTCCAGGGTTTCGGGGGTGCAGTGGTCTCCGCGGTGTCGCTCTCCCTCATGGTGGCTCTATTCGTCGCGCCTCATGAGCGGGCCAAGGCGATGGGGGTGTTCGGATTCGTCGCGTCTGGCGGCGGCACACTCGGCGTCCTGCTCGGGGGCGTCCTAACCGACGTGCTCAACTGGCACTGGATCTTCCTGGTCAATGTCCCGATCGGGATCGGCGTGGCCATCCTGGCTATGCGCGTCCTGCCGGCCGGCACCCGCGCCGCCTCCGGTCCTCGCCTTGACGTCGCCGGGGCGATCACCGTGACGGCGGCGCTGATGCTCGCGGTCTACGCCATCGTCAACGGAAACCAGGCCGGGTGGACATCCGCCCAAACGCTCGGCCTGCTCGCGGCGGCGGTGGTGCTGCTGACCGGGTTCATCGCCTGGGAGTCCCGAGCCAGATCGCCGCTGGTGCCGCTCGGCCTGTTTCGGCGGCGCAACCTGGCTACCGCCAACGGGGTAGGGGTTCTCTGGGCGGGCGCGATGTTCGCGTGGTTCTTCCTCTCGGCCCTCTACCTGCAGCTCGTGCTCGGATACAGCCCGCTGCAGGTGGGGCTGGCATTTCTCCCCGCGAACCTGATCATGGGCGCGTTCTCACTCGGTCTCTCGGCGAAGCTCGTGATGCGCTTCGGAATCAAGCTCCCACTGGCGACCGGGCTGCTGCTCGCAGCCGCCGGCCTGGGACTGTTTGCCCGCGCGCCGGTGGGCGGGCACTTCGCCATCGATGTGCTCCCCAGCATGATCCTGCTCGGTTTCGGCGCCGGGATGGCGTTCAACCCGGTGCTGCTCGCCGCGATGGGCGACGTCGAGCCAAGCGATTCCGGCCTGGCGTCGGGCATCGTCAACACATCCTTCATGATGGGGGGCGCCCTGGGGCTCGCGATTCTTGCCAGCATCGCCGCCTCCCGTACGAGCCACCTTCTGGCCACCGGACACAGTCGCATTGCCGCGCTCGACGCCGGCTACCACACAGCCTTTCTGATCGGGGCCCTGTTCGCCGTCATCGCGGCCGTTCTCGGCGCTGTCCTGCTGCAAGCGGGGGCGACCATGCCCGCCGCCGAGAACGCGGGCGCCGTCACGAGTGACCCCGCGCTTGCGGACGCCACCGTCTGAACGCGTTCTGCTTAAAGTCGATCCCGCCGGCGAGCCAGCGAAAGTCATACCTCGGCAGAGCCGACAGGCTTCAGCAGCTTCGCGCGAGGCACACGTGGGTGGCGAGCGGAAGCGTGAGGTGGCCGCCGTGGGCATCAATCGCTGCGGTGACGGCGGCCAGGAGCTCTGCTCTGGGATCGGGTTTGAGCAGGATGTGGTCCTGGTGGGTCTGCAGCAGCATCGCGTATTCAGCGGCGCTGTAGACACCGGTCCACCGAAACGTTTTCGTCTGAGAGTCTTCAAATCGTTTGCTGCCGGCGGTTTCAGCCATCCAATCGCCAGCGAGAGCTGTCGGCTGGCTGTCGGGATGCATCGGAAAATCCGGCTCGAGCGCTGGTGCGGCTGCCTGGTATGCCTTACTTAGCGTCGGCCTCAGCCCACAGCGTTCCCACTCCGGAAACGTCCACATCGCAGCGAGCGTTCCGCCTGGGAGCAGCACCTCGTGGGCCTTGGCGTAGCGCACGTCGGGCGCGATCCAGTGCCAGGCTGCCGCGCTCACCAGAGCCGGTACCCGGTCACAACCTGACCACTGCTCGAAATCGGTCTCCACGATCTCCACGCCGGGATACGCCGCGCAGTTAGCGCGTGCCACCTCTGCCATCTCACGGCTAGGTTCAAGCGCAAGCACCCGCAGGCCACGCTCGGCTAACAGCACCGTCGCTTTCCCCGTTCCGGCTCCGACCTCGAGCACCCGCGCCGGTGCCCGGAGCCGCGCGAAGCGAACCATCGCGTCTATGGCTTCATCTGGATACGACGGCCGGACCTGGTCATACAGGCTCGCCACGTTCCCGAACGCCAAGCGTTGCTTGTCGAAGTGGCTGGCAGCGGCCATGAGCCGAGTCTGCCGCACACCAGCTCACAAATGGCTCGTTGGTTGACGCGGTGACCTTGATCCACGGCCGCGCGTCGCCGGGGCAGCATCAGTCATCATCGAGCCGGACCATGCCAGCGATCTCACTGATCACGTTGCGGATCGACCTACCGGCTGATTTCCTGGACGATCGGGGGCGGCGTGCCGGGTTCGTGCTGCTGGCCGCGTTCCTGGGCTCGTTCTTGTTCATCAGGACCAGCGCGCGGTTGATTCGCAGTCCGAAAGTGACGTGGTGGCCGGGGAGCGTGAAGACCAACAGCGGTCTTCACCTGCACCATCTGGTGTGGGGCATCGTGCTGATGATGCTCGCTGGCTTCCTCGGCTTCGCGTCAGATCCGACCAGTCCGGAGAAGGAGATCCTGGCGGCGCTGTTCGGCATTGGATTGGGGCTGACGCTCGACGAGTTCGCGCTGTGGATCCACCTGCGTGATGTCTACTGGGCCGAAGAAGGCCGCTCTTCCCTTGATGCCGTGATCGTCGCGACCGTCATCGGGGGAATGTTCGTGCTCGGTGTAGCGCCATTCGACATCCCCCGCGATGCGTCGGCGGTCGAGACGGTGGTCCTCGCCGTGGTGATCGACGTGCTGCTGGCGGCGCTGACGATCTTCAAGGGCAAGCCACGGCTGGGGCTGATCGGCGTCTTCATCCCCGCCGTCTCATTGGTCGGCGCGATGCGCTTGGCCGCACCGCGATCGCCGTGGGCGCGACGGTTCTACGATCGTGACGGACGCAAGCTGGCTCGATCGCGCGCTCGATTCGGGCGGATCGAGGCGCGGCGTCGACGGGTAGGGGATGCGATCGCCGGGGCGCCCGATAAGGCACAGGTGCCGGTCGCCATCCCGGAGATGGCTTCGCACGAGACTGGGCCCGAGGAATAGGTGAGACGGTCCGTGACCAGTCAGCTCGCTTTCTGAACTGACCGGGCCTCAGGCGTCGGCACCGGTGTTCTGGTCGGCTTGATCACCGTCTGACTCGCTCTGAAAGGGCTGCGAGGGGAGCTGTGGAGGCCCGTCGAGAACGAAGATCTCAGCGGCCATGTCGGGTTGGAGGTGGTTGGCGCTCATGAACGCGATGACGGTCCGTCCGGTGAGCTCGCCGATGATGGCGGAGGATTCCTCGCGCATCGCCTCTTGGAACTCGTGGCGGATCTCGATGACCTTGTCCGCGCGGCCTTTACGCACCAGGTTCTGCTCGCCTTTGGTCAGCGTCTGCTCGAGCATCACCACGACGACGTTGTCACGGATCGTGGTGCGGGCTTTGGTGGGCCCGCGGCCGGTGTTTTCGCGCAGCAGCTTGACGATCGCGTTTGATATCGCGACATACATCCCGCTCGCGGGGTGGAGCTGGCCGGCCTCGGTGGCCATGGGCCGTCCGATCTCGCCTTTCCCTGAGGTGTGAGTCCAACGCCGGGAAGAGGGAAAGACGGCAAGCCGCCGGAGCGCAAGAGACATCCAGGGCGAAGCTCAGCTCGGGATGCTGGCACAGTCTGACAGGTCCGGCCTGGATGTCCCACCATGCCGCTGATAAGCTGACGGCTACGGCGCTGACGGGCGATGCTCCGAGCAGCGTCGGTGCGCTACGAAGGAATACGGCAGCTTGCTTCGGATTTCGGAGCGACGCCACTCCTCGGGCAGGATCAGTCAACACCTTGAGGAGCGCGATGTCGCTTACGGCCGCTATCGATCAGTCCAGGCTGGATGGCAGCGGGCTGCGAGCGGTGCTCTCCAGGCGGGGAGCGACGAGCACACTTGAGCTCGAGGGCGAATGTGATCTGGCCCAACGGGAGGCTTTGCATCGCGTCATCGGCGAGGCTCTGGCCGGTCGGCCGGAAAGCCTGGTGCTGGATCTCGGTCGTCTCGGGTTTATCGACTCCAGCGGGATTCACATCGTCGTCGAGCTGGCGGCCCGAGCCAGCGAGGACAACGTCCAGCTGATGATCTGTCCCGGCCCGCGCGCGGTGCAGCGAGTGTTTGAGGTGTGCGGATTGACCTCGCACCTGCCCTTCGTCGAGGGCGCCTGGACGGGCGCTGGAGCCCCGAGACGCCGTAGTGCTCAAGCGTAGCGCTGCGGCATCTGGCGGCTCCTGTGCCGCGTCTCAGCCGCCAGCGCCGCCGGCCGTTTGCCCGGACGGCCGGCGGCGCATCCAATTCGGCTGCCGGCCGTCAAGAGGCTCCCGATAGGACGGTTCGCGATGTCTCTGACAACGATCCCTATCGGCGCCGTCAGGTGGTTCATCAGTCCGCTGGGGTCGCTGCTGTCGCGCTCCCTGCAGGTTCGATCACTGGGTGTCTGCGGCGCGTGCGGTGAGCCGGTCTTCGGCGACGATGCATTTCTGCGCTACCGCGGCGAGTACTACCACGCGAGCGATTGCATCGAGCTCGATCCACCCGCCCTGCGTCACGCTCGTGTCGGCCGTGACGTTGGCGATATGCGCTGAATTTGACCGACGTGGGTTTGGGTTTGGGGCTTCCTGACGGGGTACATCGACGGCATGAAAGCTCTCACTTGGCGGGGTGTCGCAGACGTCCGCGTCGACAACGTTCCTGACCCTACGATTCAGGACCCCACGGACATCATCGTCCGCATCACGACCACCGGACTGTGCGGATCTGACCTGCATCTCTACACCGTGCTTGCGCCCTTCCTCGACCCCGGGGACGTGCTCGGTCACGAGCCGATGGGGATCGTCGAGGCCGTCGGAACCGAGGTCACCAAGCTGAAGGTCGGCGATCGGGTGGTCATCCCCTTCAACGTCTCCTGCGGAGACTGCTGGATGTGCGGCCATGACCTGCATTCGCAGTGCGAGACCACGCAGGTGCACGAATACGGGTGCGGTGCATCGCTGTTCGGCTACACCAAGCTGTATGGGCAGGTCCCGGGCGGGCAGGCGGAGTTTCTGCGCGTGCCGTTTGGCAACTTCCTGCCGATCAAGGTGCCGGAGGGGCCGTCGGACGACCGCTTCGTGTTCCTCTCGGACGTGCTGCCGACCGCATGGCAGGGCGTTGCCTATGCCGACGTGCCGGACGGCGGGAGCCTGGTCGTGCTCGGCCTGGGTCCGATCGGAGATATGGCCGCGCGTATCGCCACCCATCAGGGCAAGCGGGTCATCGGCGTGGATCTCGTCCCCGAGCGCCTGGAGCGCGTGCGTGCCCGTGGCATCGAGACCCTGAACCTCGAGGACCATGACGATCTACCCGGGACGATCCGGGAGATGACCGACGGACGCGGACCCGACGCCGTCATCGACGCCGTCGGCATGGAGGCGCACGGCTCTCCCGTGGCAGGCTTCGCGCACAAAATCGCCGCCATGCTCCCCGATGCGGTCGCCCAGCCGATGATGCAGAACATGGGCGTCTCCAAACTCGCCGCGCTACTTTCGGCCATCGAGATCGTCCGCCGTGGCGGCACGATCTCGATCAGCGGTGTCTACGGGGGCGCGGCTGACCCGTTGCCGACGCTGCAGCTGTTCGACAAACAGATCCAGGTCCGCGAGGGTCAGGCCAACGTCAAGGCGTGGGTCGACGACATCATGCCGCTGCTCTCCGACGACGACCCACTCGGTGTCGAATCGTTCGCCACCCACCACCTTCCGCTCACCGAGGCGCCAAGTGCCTACGAGCATTTCCAGAAGAAGGAGGAGGGGATGATCAAGGTCGTGTTCAACCCCTGAGACGACGGGTGGGTCGAGCGAGCTCGACCCACTCACCCGCCGGCTTCAAGTCGAGCGGTCGGGGGCGCGCTGGCCGGGCGCTCCCGGCCAGCTGGAGTAGGCGCCGGGCGCGGTCGGCCACCGGGAGGTCGATGAACTCGCCGTCCGGCAACTTGACAGCCTCGCCGGCGGCTGCATCGAACGCGTCGAGCACGGTGTGCGCCCATTCGATCTCTCCGGCGGAGGGGGTGAAGACGTCGTGGAGGACCGAGAGTTGCCGCGGGTGGATCGCCGACTTGCCGAAGAACCCCAGGGAGCGGGCGAACTCGCCTTGGGCGCGTAACCCGGCCTCGTCATCCAGACGCGCGTAGACGCTGTCAATGGGCGGATGGAGGCCGGCGGCGCGCGAGACCGTGACCAGGTGCGACCGGGCGTAGAGCGTCTGCAGGTTGCCGTCGGTGGCGCCGAGGTCACGACGCAGATCGATGCCGCCCAGAGAGAGATGCCGCACGCCGGGCGCACAAGCGATCTCCTGTGCGGCGAGGATCCCCCGGGCGCTCTCGATGGCGCAGATCAGCGGCGTGTCCGGCGCCCGGTCGTGGACCCACCGCACGTCGTCGGCGGACTCGACTTTCGGAATGCGTATCCCGTCAGCAAGACCGGCGACCGCATCGAGGTCGACGGCGGCAAGCTCGGTGCCGACGGCGTTTATGCGAACCCAGGCCGAGCGGTCGGCGAGAACATCGGCGACCATCGAGCGCGCTTTGGCCTTGGCGTGGGGCGGAACGGCGTCCTCGAGGTCGAGCATGACCGCATCTGCGCCGACGCTGAAGACCCGCCCGAGCAGTTTCTCGTTGTGACCGGGGGCGAACAGGTAGCTGCGGTGCATCAGATGACTCCTTGCTCGCGTAGCTCGGCGATGCGTTCGGCCCCGAGTCCGAGGCGCTCCCTGTAGATGTCCTCGTTGTCCTGGCCCAATCGGCGGCCGGTGAAGCGGATCGAACCCGGGCTCTCGGACAGGCGGAACATCAGGTTCTGCATCTGCAGCGCACCCAGGTCCTCGTCCTCGACGGTGGTGACGGCATCGAGGGCTTGAACCTGTGGATCGTTCATCAGCTGCTCGATGTCGTAGATCGGCGCGATCGCCGCGCCCGCCGCTTCGAACGCGCGCATGACCTCATCGAAGTCACGAGCCCGCATCCAGCCGGCGACGATGTCGTCGAGCTGGTCGCCATGACGGACCCGCTCGCCGGCGGAGTGAAACCACGGCTGCTCGGCGATGTCGGGACGCCCTACCAGGCGCATGACGCGCTCCGCGATGGAGGTGGCGCTGGCGGAGATCGCCACCCAGCGTCCGTCGCGGGTCTTGTAGGTGTTGCGGGGGGCGTTGTTGGTCGAGCGGTTGCCATGGCGGCCGGGCACGATCCCGAGCTGGTCATAGACGCTCGGCCCGGGGCCGAGCAGGGTCAGCAGCGGCTCGAGCAGTGAGATGTCGATCACCTGACCGCGGCCGCCGGTCTGCTGGCGGTGGTGAAGCGCGAGCAGGACCGCGACGGTTGCGGCCAGGCCGGTGACTCCGTCGGCGAGGCCGAAGGGCGGCAGCGTGGGCGGCCCGTCCGGCTGGCCGGTCTGGTGGGCGAAGCCGCTCATCGCCTCGGCCAGGGTTCCGAAGGCCCGGCGCTTGGCGTAGGGTCCGAACTGGCCGAAGCCGGTCACCCGCAGGATCACCAGTGACGGGTTGATCTCCTGCAGGCGATCGGGGTCGAGTCCCCATTTCTCCATGACCCCGGGGCGGAAGTTCTCGATCAGCACATCGGCCTGCACGACTAGCCGCTCGAGTAGCTCCTTTCCCGTAGGGTGGCCCAGGTTCAGCGTCACCGTGCGCTTGTTGCGGGAGATCACCTTCCACCACAGGCCGTGTCCGTTCTTGTTGTGTCCGTGGGTGCGGGCGGGGTCGCCGCGCGGGTGTTCGACCTTGATCACGTCGGCGCCGTAGTCGCCCAGCAGCATCGCGCAGATCGGGGCGGCGTAGACGGTGCTGACGTCGAGCACGCGGATGCCCTCGAGCGGTCCGCAAGCCGGGTCTGACGTACTGGGGTTACCGTTGGTCGTGGTGGTCATCGTCGGGTGTGGGGTGAGCGGTGGGCACGGAGCTGGTGAGTGTCAGTTTGGGTGGTTGCATCATTGGTCCCGTCGATAGCTGGAGCGGGGTCACCGGGCCGCCTCCATTGCCGGAGGCGGCCCTGCATGCCGGTTGCGGTTACTTCGTGTATCCCTCGAGCTTGTTTGCTGCGATGGCGTATTGGTTGGTGTAGGTCGTGCCGATGTTCACCGGCTTGGTCACGTTGCCGACGAACTTGTCGATGGCCAGCGCGGTCGGCGGCCCGCTCGCGGGCATCATCCCGTCGGGGAGGAACTGTCCCTTGTCCGCCGCGAGCTCCGCGGCGTAGGTCGCCTTCGTGGTGAGGCCGTTGTTGACGAAGGCAGTTGGCATCGCGCTGGCGATCTGCGCGGCGCTGTGGGTGTGGATCCAGTGCATCGTCGCCACGAGCGCGTCAACGACCTTCTGCACGGTGGCCTTGATGGCTGTTGACCCAGCTGGCCTGAGCCAGCACGCCGGCGGCCGGGTAGACGCCGCCGAGCCACTTCTGGGCACCGGCGGTGCTGGCCAGGTTGATGGCCGAGTAGCCGACACCCTTGGCCTGGACCGCTCCGGCGGTGGGCTGGCTCGTCATCCCGCACACGATCCGGTTGCGCTGGAGCGCGGCGACGAACGTGCTCGACGCGCCGACTGCCGCGCGGTTGAAGTCCTTGGTCGTCAGGTGGTTACGGGCAGCCAGGTACACGGTGAGGTTGTCGGTACCAGAGCCGATGTCGGTCACGCCGACCGTCTTGCCCTTCCACTGCGCGGGCGAGGTCACGCCGGAGCTGGTCGCGCACATCTCGCGCTCGCCCGGCGCGCCTGACAGCTGCACGACGTCCACGACCGCCTTGCCCTTCTGCTGGAAGTCGATGCGTGTGCACGTACCAGGCGCCGGCCATGTCGACCTGCCCGGACGCCATCGCCACCTCGGCGCCGACGCCGCCGTTCTGCTCGGTGGAGAGCTGGACGTTGACGCCGTACTTCTTGTAGAAGCCGAGATTCTGGGCCAGCTGGTAGGGCAGGTAGATCTGCTTGTCGATGCCGCCGACCATCATGGACACGGTGGGCAGATGGGGGTCGCTGATCGTGTTGGCGGCGTTCGAGGCACCGGTGGCGTCCGCCGGCGCTCGAGCCGCACGCGGCGACGGCGGCGGCCAGAGCCGCCGCACCGAGTGCGATTGTGAGTTTACGTTTGAACATGGTTGCACTCCTCCCTTGCGGGTGTGAACGGGCGTACTGCTGGGTTGGGGGTGGGGCCCGAGCCCCGGCGCTGCAATCGGTCAGGCTCGGGGCGCGGGCGTGGCCGGCCGGCTACAGCCCGCCGGCTTCGACGGTGGACGGCGGACGCCACGCCAGCAGGCGCCGCTCCAGCGCACCGATCAGCCCCTCGGCGGTGAGGGCCATGATCGCGATGATCACCATCGCGGCGAACACGCCGTCGGGGTTGAAGTTGTTCTGCGAGTTGGCGATGACCAGCCCCAGGCCTTTCTGGGCGCCCAGGAACTCGCCGACGATGGCGCCGATGATCGCGAACCCGAACGCGACGTGGAGACTCGCGATGATCCATGTCAACGCCGAAGGCACCACCACGTTGCGGGTGACCTGAAACTTCGAGGCGCCGAGCACGCGGGCGTTGTTGATGAGGTTCTGGTCAACCTCCCGCACGCCCTGGTAAGCGTTGAAGAACACCACGAAGAACACCAGCACCGCGGCCAGCAAGACTTTGGAGCCGGTGCCGAGGCCGAGCGCGACGGTGAACAGCGCTCCGAGCACGATCCGCGGGATCGCGTTCATGACCTTGATGTAGGGCTGGATCACGTCGGCCAGGAACCGGTTCTGGCCGAGCGCCACGCCGACGACCACGCCGGCGGTGACGCCAACAGCGAACCCGAGCAGCGCCTCCTTCATCGTGACCCAGATCTGCGTCCAGATCGACCCGTACTGGGTTCCGTGGTTGATCCAGTCGCTCAGCTGCGTGACGATTCCGCTCGGCTGGCCCCAGAAGAACTTGTCGACGACCTTCGCGTCGGTGAGGAGCTGCCAGCCGCCGATGATGAGGATCGCGAGCAACCGCCCGGGCGCCCCAGACCGCCAGCTTGCGTTGCCTCGCGCGTTTGCGCGCACGAGCCGCGATCGTCGCCTCGTCCGACGCCGCCACCCTCGTCGGCTGCGTGTTGATCGACACGGCGCTCATCGTGATCCTCCATCGTTGGTCGGTGCCTGAGCGGAACGTTCGTACGCGCGCTGGACCTCCTCGCGCAGCGAGTCCCAGATCTGGTGATGCAGCTCGAGGAAGCGCGGGTCGAAGCGGATCTCCTGCACCGCCCCGCGTGGTCGTGGGAGATCGATGTCGAACACGGACTTGACGGTGCCGGGTCCGACGGTCATGACGACCACCTTGTCGGCCAGGGCGACGGCCTCTTCGAGGTCATGGGTAATGAAGATCACCGACGGGCGCGTCTGCTCCCACAGCTCGAGCAGCTCGTTGGACATGATCGCCTTGGTCTGCACGTCGAGGGCACCGAACGGCTCGTCCATCAGCAGGATCGACGGCTGGTTGATCAGCGCCGCGGCCAAGCTGGTGCGCTTGCGCATGCCGCCTGACAGCTGATGGGGGTGGTGGTCCTCGAATCCGGTCAGACCGACCCGGCGCAGCCACTCGCGCGCCTCGGACTGGGCCTCCTTCTTATTCGACGCCCTGGAACTGGGGGCCCATCGCGACGTTGCCGAGCACCGTCTTCCACGGCAAGAGCGCGTCGGCCTGGAACATGAAGCTCATGCCGGTGGCGATGCCATCGACCTCCTGTCCGCCGACCCGCACGGAGCCGGCGCTCGGGCGGGCCAGGCCCGAGACAAGCGACAGGGTCGTGGACTTGCCGCATCCGGTCGGGCCGACGATGGCGCAGAACTGCCCCGGCTCGACGACCAGATCGACATCCCTGATCGCGGTGGTCAAGGCGCCCGTCGGTGAGACGAACCGCTTCGTCACGCCGCGTCAGCTCGATCTTCGCTGCGTCGGCGGGCACCGGTCGGGGTGCGGCTGTCCTCGACGCGCGCCGGATCGGCGCCGGCTGCCGGGCCAAGGTACTTACCATCGTCATCGCTCTCCTCGCTGTGAACCGATCCTTGCTCGACTAGGTGTCGAGACGCCACTCAACGTACGGTGCGCCAGACCGGCTTCCAAGGCTTGTGCCGGTTAGCCCCCTAAGCCGCATTTCCGGCGGTTTTGCGCATTTTGCTCACGCCCGTGAGGCGTAGACTCATCCCGCGAGGAGAGGTTCGAATGAGACGCAGGCGACAGTTGTCAAGCCGGATCCTGATCAGCGTGGTCGCGATCCTCCTCGCCAGCACACTGGTCGGCTTCGCGCTCGTCACCCTGAGCCAGCGCGCCGAGTTCGAGCACGACTACCAGCAGCGGGCACTGGACGTAGCCGAGACGTTCGCCGTGACGCCGTCGATCCGTGAGGCACTCAGCAGACCCAGCCCGGCCGGCCGCGCGCCTGATCCAGTCGCTCGCCGAGCAGGTGAGGCACGAGACGGGCGCGACCTACATCGTCGTGATCGACCGAACCGGCGTGCGCTACTCGCACCCAAACCCGGCGCTGATCGGCAAGCGCGTCACCGAGCCGGTCATCGCGCTCGACGGCCGTGATCACACCGGCGTCGACCACGGGAATCTCGGCATCTCCGCCAACGCGAAGGTGCCGATCCGCGCCCCGGCAGCGCGGGGAGCCCGGTGATCGGGGAGGTCTCGGCCGGGATCCTCGAGAAGCAAGTATCAGACCAGCTCCTGCACGAGCTGCCGTCGCTGCTCCTGTACTTCGCCGGGGCGCTGGCCATCGGCGTGGTCGCCTCGCTGACGTTGGCTCGCCGGCTGAAGCGGAGCACGTTCGGGCTCGAGCTCGAGGAGATCGCCGCACTGGTGCAGGAGCGCGAAGCGATGCTGCACGGAATCCGCGAGGGCGTAATCACCCTCGATCGCGACGGCCGGGTGACGCTCATCAACGACGAGGCGCGCCGCCTGATCCCGCTCGATGGCGATCCGGTCGGACGCTCGATCGAAGATGTCGTATCTCATCGGCGGCTGTCCGACCTGCTGAGCGGGGCGCTCGGCGGGCCCGACACCGTCGTCGTCACCGACGAGCACATTCTGTCGGTCAATCGCATGCCGGTCTTTTGGAACGGACGAGATCTGGGCGCGGTGGTGACGCTGCGAGATCGGACCGAGCTGGAAGGGCTCCTGCGCGAGCTCGACAGCGTCGATGCGCTCACCGATGCCCTGCGCGCCCAGCAACACGAGTTCGCAAATCGCATGCACACCGTCGCGGGACTGATCGAGCTCGGTGATCAGCCGGCGGCGATCCGCTACGCGCTCGAGGTGTCGGGCGAGTCCGCCGGGCTGGCCGAAGCCATCCGCGAGCGCATCGAAGCCCCCGAGATCGCCGCGCTGTTGATCGCCAAGACGACCGTCGCGGCCGAGCGCGACGTCGAGCTGGTCCTCTCCGAGGACTCCCGGCTGGCCCACACCCGAATCGGGAGCAACACGTTGCTGTCGATCGTCGGCAACCTGATCGACAACGCGATCGACGCCGCGGCGATCGGTCCCGGGCCAGCGAGGGTAACCGTACGCCTGGTGACCTGCGCGGAGAAGGTCACCCTCGAGGTCTCCGACACGGGCCCCGGGGTGCCCGAGGAGCTCGGGGCACGAATCTTCAGCGACGGGTTCACGACCAAATCGGACGACGAGCGCCGTCACCGCGGAATCGGGCTGGCGCTCGTGCACCGGCTCGCGACCCGGGCCGGCGGCACCGTCACCGTCGACTGCTCGAGCGCCACGACGTTCACGGTCGTGCTCCCGACCCGGGCCAGGAGCGGGGTCGAGGTGGGGGCGTGATCAGCACGCTGATCGTCGAGGACGACTACCACGTGGCCACCATCCACGCGGCGTACGTGCGCAAGATCCGCGGCTTCAGCGTCGCGGGCCACGCCTCCACCGCCGCCAGCGCACGGAGCGAGATCAGCCGCCTGGCGCCGACGCTCGTCCTGCTCGACCTCTACCTCCCCGACGGTCACGGACTCGACCTCGTGCGCGAGTCCCTCGGCGCTAAGGCTCAGCGGCCGGACTTCCTGGTCATCACGGCCGCCCGCGACATGGGCAGCGTCCGTGCCGCCATGCAGTTGGGGACTGTGCATTACCTCGTCAAGCCGTTCACGTTCGCCCAACTCGAAGAGCGGCTGGCTGCCTACCGTGACCTGCGCGGGAGGATCGAGCGCATCGACGAGGCCGAGCAGCACGACGTCGACACGCTGTACGGACTCCTCCGCGGGCCGGCGCCGCTGCCCAAGGGCCAATCCGCACCGACCATGGCCCGCATCCGGGAGCTGCTCCACGCCTCGCCTCACGACCTGTCGGCCGGGGACATCGCCGAACAGGTCGGAATCAGCCGCTCCACCGCCCAGCGCTACCTCGCCGAGCTCGCTCGCCAGGGCAAGATCGAGCTTCGCCTCCACTATGGCGCGGCCGGTCGCCCGGAGCATCGCTACCGCATGGCGACCACCGCCACCT
>CAVUSY010000013.1:0-78840 GCA_963744195.1 uncultured Solirubrobacterales bacterium | reverse complement strand
CCGCCCGCGACACCGGGTCAGCACGACATGAGCCCGCGGGCCTTCCGGCGCGATCGTCGACGCGACCCAACGCGACGGCATCTAAAGACAGAGCGGACGACGGGATTCGAACCCGCGACATCCGGCTTGGGAAGCCGACGCTCTACCAACTGAGCTACGTCCGCGCTGGGGGCATTCTAAGCGCCTGCCGGGTAGCCCCGAATGCCGCTGCCCACAGGGCCGTGGTACTAACCTTGGACGCCGATGCGGCGCTTGATCCTCCCCGGGCTGATCGTGGCGGCGGCCGTGGCGCTGCTGGCGCTTTTGACGTTTGGGGTGGCCGGCCAGAACGCCGCGCTCATCGATTGACGCTCGGGTTGCGCACGGCGTGTATCCGTCGGCTCCCGACGCCAAGCTCGCCCTTCCCCTCCTCGGCAGCGACCGCCGGGCGAGCCTGGCCGACTTCCACGGCAAGGTAGTCGTACTGAACGTGTTCGCCTCGTGGTGTGATCCCTGCGCGGCCGAAGCGCCGATCCTCGCCAGCGAGCAGCGGGAGTTGCTCAAGAACAACGCGACGATCGTCGGCGTGACCTATCTGGACAACTCCATCGCCTCGGAGGGATTCGTCCGCCAGTACCACATCACCTATCCGGTCCTGCGCGACGTGAGCGGAGATTTCGTGCGGTCGTTCGGGACCACCGGGGTGCCCGAGACGTTCGTGATCAACCGTCAGGGCCAGATCCAGGCGCTGCGCCGCTTCCAGCTCAACCACACCTGGCTCAAGCAGGCTCTGGAACCGATCCTGGCCTCGCGCTCATGAGCCGTCTGCGTCGCGCTGGGGTCATCGTCGCAGTGGTGCTGCAGGCGGCCCTTGCCCCCGGCTTGACGCCGGCGCTCGCCGCGGCCCACAGCCGGGCGTCGCTGACCGCCATCGAGAACGACGTGATGTGCGTGGCCTGCCATGAATCGCTGGCGGTGGCGCAGTCGCCGGAGTCGTACTCCGAGCGGCAGTACATCCGTGACCTGATCGCGCAGGGCCTGACCCAGAAGCAGATCGAAAGAGACCTCGTCGCCCAGTACGGTCCGGCGGTCCTGGCCAAGCCGCCGGCACGGGGGTTCAACCTGACCATCTACGTCCTACCGCCGGCGCTGGTGGCGATCGCCGTTGCGGCGCTCCTCGTCACCATGCCCAAATGGCGCCGACGGGCGCGGCTGGCCGCCTCCACCTCGATGCCGGCGGGACCGCCGCTGGACGCCGAGGATGCCCGTCGGCTCGATGAGGACCTGGCCCGTCAGCTCTGAGCCGCGAAAGCGCTCTACATCGAGTCCGGCGCGCTGACCCCGAGTAGGCCCAGCGCCAGCGCGATCGTCTGGCGCGCGGTCTGAGACAGCGCGATTCGGAACGACTCGAGCTCCCGCGGCTGGGCTCCGACCACCTTGCAGTCGCGGTAGAAGGCGGTGAACTCCTGCGCCAGCTCGAGCGCGTAGGCCGCGATCCGGTGCGGCCCGCGGCGTTCGGCCGCCTCGGCGATCTCGTCGGGGAACGCGGCCAGCGCCTTGATCAAGCCGCGCTCGGCCGGCTCTAACGGCTGCGATCTCCAATCCGCATCGGCGGCCAGCGCCTCCTGCACCCGCCCGGGATCGAGCTTGCTGAGCATCGTCGAGATCCGCGCGTGGGCGTACTGGATGTAGTAGACGGGGTTCTCGGAGGATTCACGCCGGGCCAGATCGAGATCGAGATCGAGCGTGCGGTCGTGCGAGCTGCGCAGCATGAAGTAGCGGGTCGCGTCGACGCCGATCTCGTCCAGCAGCTCATCCAGGGTGACGAACTCCCCGCGCCGCTTGGACATCGCGGCTCGATCGCTGCCCTCCACCAGGTGCATGAACTGAGCCAGCAGCACCTCGATCCCGCCGGGCTGACCGCCCAGGGCGTGGAAGGCCGCCTTGATCCGCGCCACGTAGCCGTGATGGTCGGAGCCGACCGGCAGCAGGAGCAGCTCGAACCCGCGATCGAGCTTGTTCAAGATGTACCCGACGTCCGAGGTGAAGTAGGTCGGCTCGCCGTCCGAGCGCTCCAGCACGCGATCCTTGTCGTCGCCGAAGCTCGTCGTGCGCAGCCACAGGGCACCCTCGGAGCGGTAGGTGTGGCCGGCCTCGTCGAGCCGCGCCAGCCCGCGCTGGACATCGCTCGGAGACCCCTCGAAGAGCTGACGCTCGCTGAAGAAGCGGTCGAACTCGACCCGGTAGCGCTTGAGCGTGGACTTGATCCCCTCCATCAGCAGCGCCACCGCCCGGCCGGCCACCTCCTCCACCGCCAGCTCGGCGGCGCCGGGGATCCGATCGGCCAGTTCACGCACGTAGTCGCCCTGGTAGCCGCCCTCGGGAACCGGTTCTTCCCGGGCCCGGGCCTTGACTGACTCGCCGAGCAGCCTGATCTGGCTGCCGGCGTCGTTGACGTAGTACTCGCGGTAGACCTCGTGGCCGTGGTGCTGAAGGATCCGCGAGAGCGAATCGCCGTACGCCGCGTGGCGTCCGCTGGCGGCCACCAGCGGCCCGGTCGGATTGGCCGAGACGAACTCGACCTGGACCCGCAGCGCCGGATCGGCGCCACCGGCACCGTAGCGGTCGCCGGCATCGAGCATCGTGCGCAGCGCGCGCCGATGCCAGTCGTCGGACAGCACCAGGTTCAGGAAACCCGGACCGGCGATCTCGTAGCGGGTCAGCTCCTCGCCGAGCCGCGTCGCGAGCTCGGCGCCGACACGCTCGGCGATCTCGCGCGGCGGCGCCCCGAGCACCGGCGCCAGCAGCATCGCCGCGTTGGTGGAGTAATCGCCCTGGCCGGCGCGCTTGGGTCGCTCGACCCGGGTGTGCGCCGGCGGCTCGCCGTCACCGTTCTTGATCGCCGCCGCCGCCGATTGGACGGCGCCACGGAGCTCCAGCAGGGGTCCGGTCACGGACTTGACACCACCAGCGGCTGGAACATGGTCTCCAGCTGCTCGAGCGCCGCAGGGGTGCCGATCGCCACCAGCATGTCGCCGGTGGCGATCACCGACTCGGGCGAGGGCTGAGGCTCGAGGCGGCCGTCGGTGTGGCGAACCGCGACGATCACCGAGCTCCCGCGGACCTCCTCCACGGTACGACCCACCCCCTCGCAGGCCTGGGGCACCTCGATCTCCTCCATCCGGTAGTCGGCGACCTGCAGGGCGCCACCGACCTGCGGGTGCAGCGCCACCCGCGCCATCTCCGAGCCCGATGTCTTGTACGGCGAGATCACCCGGTCCGCCCCGGCCCGCAGCAGCTTCTTCTCGGAATCCTCGGCCGAGGCGCGCGCGATGATGAGGATGTCGTCGCGCAGACCCCGGGCGGTCAGCGCGATGAAGATGTTGTCGGCGTCGGAATCCACGCACGCGATCACCGCCCGCGCCCGCTCGATCCCCGCCTGCAGCAGCACCTCGTCATCGGCGGCGTTGCTCTCGATGTAGCGGACCTCCATCACCGCGGCGGCCTCGCGATGCGTCGGATCGCTGTCGATCACGACGTGAGGCACCCCGGCCAGCCGCAGGTCGCGCGCGACCTGGCGGCCGACCCGGCCGAAGCCGCAGATGATGAGGTGGTCCGAATAGGAGTCGATCATGCGCTGGTTGCGGCGCTCTTCGAGCAGCCCGCTGAGCTGCCCGGAGACGAAGAATTCAGCCACCGTGGCCAGCCCATAGAAGAGCGTACCTATGCCAAACAGCTCCAGCAGGACGACGACCACGCGGCCGGCGGCATCGTGGGGATCCTGGATCGAGCCAAGGGTGGTGACGGTGTCCAGCGTCCACACGAACGAGTAGGCGACCGAGGACCCCTCGGTGATCCGGAAGGCCACCGTGCCGAGCACGATCAGCCCCACCAGCGCCGTCATCAGGACCCCGAGCCGGCGCGCGAACATCTGCAGCTCGCGCCGAGCCCGGCTGCGCTCCAGCGCCCGCCGGCGGTGCAGGGCCTCGCCGCGGTCGCTCACTTCAGTAGTGATAGGGCTCGCGGGCGAGGATCTTGTGGCCACGGTAGACCTGCTCCAAGAGCACCACCCGAGCGAGCTGGTGGGGCAGCGTGATCGCGCCGAGCGAGAGCCGGTGCTCGACGTGGTCGAGGTCGAGTCCGAACGGACCACCGATCACGAAGCAGAGGTCGCGGCCGCTGCGGCGGCGCTCCTCCAAGAACCGCGAGAAGGCCATCGAATCCAGCGCTTCGCCGTCGCGGTGCAGCAGCGATACGAAGGCCCGCTCGGGTACACGCCGCGCGACCTGCTCGTCTTCGCGGACCTCGATCAGCTCGAGCCTGGTATGCCCGGCGATCAGCTTCTGATAGTGCTGCACATCGTCGGCAAATGGCGGGCGCAATCTTCCCACGGCGACGACGATGATCCGCACGATGGGATACTACGTCCATATGGACGAGCCGACTCCCCCTGAGCGCCACATCAATATCCACTTCTCGCCGGACATCATGGCCGGCGTCTACTCGAATTTCGCCAACGTGAGCCACTCCGATTACGAGTTCACGCTCACGTTTGCCCGCGTCGACCATGAGGTCGAGGATGACGAGATCCCCGGGGTGGTCGTGTCACGGATCAACCTGTCGCCGAAGTTCATGCGCGAGCTGATCGACGCCATGCAGGACAACTACTCCAAGTGGCAGACCCGGGAGGGGATCAAGAACCTCCCGGAGTACGGCGGTGGCCGGGGCGGGTCTGACTCCACCGAATACGGCGGCGAGGACGAGGGATAGCTGCCCGCGGCCGCCGCTGACGCGGATCGGCCGGCGGACGGAGCACCGATGACCCGTTTCGGCGTGCTGCTGCCGACGTTTGACCCGTATCGGATCGGTGCGCCGCCGCGCGTGCTGGCGGCGGCTCGCCGCGCCGAGGAGCTCGGCTTTGACGGTGCCTGGGCCGGCGACCACCTGGCCTGCCCGGCGCCGGTGCTCGACGCCCCGAGCTGCCTGGCCGCCGCCGCGGCGGTGACCGAACGGATCACGCTGGGGTTGAGCGTGATGCTGCTGGGTCTGCGTCCGGCCGCGTGGGCAGCCAAGCAGCTCGCCACCATCGACGCGCTCTCAGGCGGCCGGCTGGCGCTCGGTGTCGGGGTCGGAGGCGAGTTTCCGGCCGAATTCGCCGCGGCCGGCGTCCCGATCACCGAACGCGGCGCCAGGCTCGACGACGCTCTCGCCGTGCTCGGCGACCTGCTCGCGGGCAAGGCGGTGCAGTACCAGGGCAGAGCCCAGAGCTTCGAGGTTGCGCCGCTGGAGCCGGCGGTCAGCTCGCCCCCCAGGCTGTTCGTGGGGGGCCGGGGCGACCATGCGCTGCGGCGCGCCGCCAGGTTCGCCGACGCATGGTTGCCGATGTGGCTGACGCCGGGCGCCCTGGCCGACCGCGCCGGCCGGCTGGCCGAGCTGGCCGCCGCCCAGGGACGCCCACGACCCACTCTGGCGCTGCTCATCGGCGTGCACGTAGACGACAACCTGGAGCGAGCCCGGGAAGAGGCTGCGGCCTACGCCCAGGGCCAGTACGGACTGCCGTTGGACGTCGTCGAGCGATGGACCCCGGTGGGTAGCATCGAGCAGGTCGTGGAGCACCTGGAGGGCCATCTCGCCGCCGGCGTGGAGGAGTTCGTGCTGATGCCGCTGGCCCGCGACCCGCTGCGACAGTACGAGCGGCTGGCCGAGGTGCGAGCCCGCCTGTCGCACTCGCCGGCCGCCGCGGCGGGTGCGGGCGCTTGAGCACGACCACCCCCTACCGCTACGACCCGACCGCGTTCCGGGCGGTGTTCGAGCGTCGCTTCACCTACCTGGCGGGTGTCGAGCGCAACAGCCACCGCTTCGCCTCCCGGCTCGCTCTGCTGGATCCAGCCAGTGGCCGGCAGTGGACCTACGCTGACCTCTGGGCCGATTCGGGACATGTCGCCTCGGGCCTCGCCGCCGCCGGCGTCACGGCGGGCGACGTGGTCGTGTTTGCGCTCTTCAACTGCCCCGAGTTCGTGCTGCTGTGGCTGGGCGCACAGCGCCTGGGCGCGATCGCCGCCCCGCTGAACTTCAGGCTGTCAGCGGGCGAGATCGCCCACGTGCTCGACGACAGCCGGCCGTCGGCGTTCGTCTACGACGAGGCGGTAGCCCCGTCCGCGCGCGAGGCCCTGGCCCGGGCCGACCACGCTCCGGAGCTGGTGGCAACGCTCGGCGAAGCCACCTCTGACGCCGTCGCGTTCGATCAGCTGCTGACCGCACGCTCCGCCCCTCCGCCGGCACCGCCCGCCACCGTCTATGACGAGACCACTCGTCTCTACACCTCGGGCACCACGGGAATGCCCAAGGGCGTCTCGCTCAGCAGCCTCGTCGACGTGCTCTCCGCCCACGACGTGATCATGCATTTCCCGCTCTCGCCCGAGGACCGCACGCTGAACATGACGCCGTGGTTTCACCGCGGCGGTCTGTACTCGGGCGGCCCCAACCCCGTGCTGTACGTCGGCGCGGCCGCGGTGGCACTGGCCCGGTTTGACCCCGCCACCGTGCTCGACTGGGTCGCCGAACACCAGCTCACGTACCTGATCGGAGCGCCCACCAACCTCGCGATGCTGAGCTCGGAGCAGAGCGCTCGCCCGCGGGACCTGGCCAGCCTGCGCGGCATCGTGACCATGGGAGCACCGCTGGACCGAGCCGCCTGCCTGCGCTACCAGGGGCTGCTGACGCCACGGATCTTCAATGGCTACGGGACCACGGAGGCATTCTGGAACACCTTCCTGCGTCCGGGTGACCTGCCCGAGCACGCCGGCTCGGCGGGACGAGCGTGCACCGATGACGACGTCGCGGTGGTGCGCATCTACGATGACCGCCAGGCCGATCCCGGCGACCTCGCCGCGCGCGACGGCACCGAGGTCGGCGAGGTGATCGTGCGCTCGGTCAAGTCCGGCTATGCGTATGTCAACCAGCCCGAGGAGCAGGCGGCGCGCTTCCGCGACGGCTGGCTGTACATCGGCGATCTGGCCACCTGGGACCAGGACGAGTACGTGACGATCGTCGGCCGCAAGGATGACATGATCATCTCCGGGGGCGAGAACGTTCACCCCACCCAGGTCGAGGCGGTGCTGGCCGAGTTGTCCGGCGTCGCCGACGTGGCCGTCGTCGGCGTGCCCGATGAGCGCTGGGGCGAGATCGTCGTCGCCTACGTGGTGCGTGACGACCCCGGGCTCGACGCCGCCGCCTGCGAGGCTCACTGCGCCGGCCATCCCATGATGGCCGCGTACAAGCGCCCGCGCGCCTACCGGTTCGTGGAGGCGTTGCCGATGACTGCCACGGGCAAGAAGCTGCATTACCAGGTGCGCGAGCAGGCCGCCCGCGACGCCGCAGACGGACTGCTGGAAACCCCGTGAGCGGCGACGCCGCTCGCCGGGACCCGGTCGTGACCGGCATCGGGGCCCTTACCCCCCTCGGCACCAGCGCGCCCGAGACCTGGCGAGGCCTGGTGGAGGGCCGTTCCGGGATCACCGCGATCGAGAGCTTCGACGCCTCCGGACTTCCGGTCCGGATCGCCGGCGAGATCCATGGCTTCGACGCCGAACAGGTGCTCGGGACCAAGCGCGCGCGCCGTTCCGCCCGCTTCTCGCAGCTGGCGATCGCCGCCGCCCGCGAGGCGGTCATCGACGCCGGGCTCGAGGTCTCCGCCGAGGCGGACAGGACCGCGGTGATGATCAACAGCGCCGTCGCCGGCGGGCCCGAGACCGAGCTCAACGTGCGGACGCTGATCGAGCGCGGCCCGCGCGAGGTCTCGCCCTATTTCGTGCCCTCCACGATCCTCAACATGGCGGCCTGCGAGGTCGCGATCGATCTCGGCGCCCACGGGCCGGTGTCGGCCAGCGCGCTGGCGTGCGCCAGCGGCACCGCGGCCTTGCTCGACGCGCGCCGGCTGATCCTCGCCGGTGAGGCCGACGTCGTAGTCGCTGGAGGCACCGATGCCGGTATCGCCGAGGCGATGTTCGCCGGGCTGGCGAAGATGGGGCCGATGTCGGAGCGAAACGACGAGCCCGAACGGGCCAGCCGGCCGTTCGACGCCGACCGTGACGGCTTCGTCTTCGGCGAGGGAGCGGCGGTGCTGGTGGTGGAGTCCGCCGAGCACGCCGCCGCACGCGGTGCCACCGTCTATGGGACTGTGGCGGGCGGCGCTCTGACCAGCGACGCGTTTCACATCAGCGCGCCCGAGCGATCCGGGACCCATGCCGCCCGGGCCATCTCGCTGGCACTGAGCAGCGCCGGGGTAACGGCCGCCGAGCTTGACTACATCTGTGCCCACGGGACCGGCACGCGGGCCAATGATGCGGCCGAGACGCGGGCGATCCGGATCGCCCTCGGCGCCGACGCCGACCGCATCCCCGCGAGCTCGCCGAAGTCGATGGTGGGGCACCTGATCGGCGCCGCCGGTGCGCTGTCGGCGATCGTCTGCCTGCTGGCGATGCGCGACGGGGTGCTGCCGCCGACCATCAATCTCGATACGCCCGATCCGGAATGCGACCTCGACTACGTGGCGCTGGAGGCCCGAGAGGCCGACGTGCGCGTGGCGGCGGCGAACGCGTTCGGCTTCGGCGGCCAGAACTGCGTGATCGTCCTCCGAGCGCCCGAGCCGACCGGTTAGGCGCCGGCCTGGGCGGCGAACGCCACCGCTGCCCCGATCCGCTCGTCGGTCGGGGGATGGGTAGCGAGCAGCGCCGAGATCCACCGCGGCGGCTTCAGGTCGGCGACGTTCTGCAGTGCGATCGCCCGCTCGAACGAGATGAAGGCCTCCGGAGCGCCCGCCAGCTCGAGCGAGAACTGATCGGCGCGACGTTCGATGGCCCGTGAGAGCCGGTTCCCGATCAGGCCGAGGGGGCCGCCCACGAGCGCGCCGCAGAGCGCCAGGACCGGCACCGTCGCGGGGGTGCCGCGCTCCGGTGAGAGCAACCAGCTGAGACGCTGCACGGAGAGCGCCGCCGGCGGCGCTACCAGCGCCGCGTAGAGGACGCCACGGGGGACGTCACGGTGGCGGACATGACCTAGCTCGTGCGCCACCACCAGCCGGATCTCATCACGGCTGTAGCGGTCCAGGAGCGTGTCGTAGAGGACCACGCGCTTGGTCGGACCCAGGCCGGTGACGTAGGCGTTGGCCGCCGTGGTCCGGCGGCTGGCGTCCACGGAATAGACCTGTCCCACCTGCACGCCGGCCGCGCGAGCCAATTCGAGCACGTCGGAGCGGGTCTCGCCCTCGGGCAGCGGCGTGAAGTCGTTGAACAGCGGGTCGAGCACCACCGGAGCCAGAGCCGCCAGCAGCGCCCCGAAGGTGATCGCCCCGGCCGCCGCGGGCGCCCACCAGCCGCGCGGATAGCGCCGCATGACGGCGATCGCGGCGGCGCCGCCCGTGGCCGCCAGCGCGGAGCCGATCGCGTTGGCCTTGAGCAGATCCGCGGCCCAGCCCCGCCACGACTGCGTGTCGAGCCCGACCGCCATCGCCCGCCGGCGGGAGATCGCGCTCAGCGGCAGCGGCGGGACGGCCAGCGCCAGTGCGAGCAGCGCCCCGGCCCCGGCCCCGGCCACCACCGGCCGCGACCCGATCCGGGTCAGAGCGCGCGGTGGGCGGCGGGCCAACGCCGTCAGCGCTCCCAGCTCTACCGCCGTCCGCCCCAGGGCGAGCGCCAGCTGGGGCCGACCGTACCTCGACCCACGGGCGATTTCCTCAGGGCTGAAGTACGTCGCGAGGTCCACTGACGCGGGCTCGATGGGGGCGGTGCGGGGTCGGAGAAGACGCCCCGCCGCCTCTGCGACGGCGGCGGCGAGGAGCACCGAAGCGACCACGCGGTGGCGCGGATAGTCCTTCACCGGCGAAACTGTAGAGATGCGGATAGCGATCGTCTCCGACATCCACGGCAACCGCCAGGCCTTCGAGGCGGTCCTCGACGCGGTCGGTGAGTCCGATTGCGACGAGCTGTGGTGCCTCGGCGACCTGGTCGGCTACGGCGCCGACCCGGACGCCTGCGTGGCGCTGGCGCGCGCTCACGCGGCGGTCTGCCTCGCCGGCAACCATGACCTCGGCGTTCGCGGCACGTTGCCGCTGGAGCAGTTCTCGCGCGGAGCGGCGCTGGCGGCGACCTGGACGCAGAAGACGATAACCGCCGAGACCCGCACCTTCCTCGAAGGCCTGGAGCCGTCCAAGCTCGACGAGAGCGTGGGCCTTTACCACGCCAGCCCCCGCGATCCGGTGTGGGAATACGTCCTCTCGCCCCTGCAGGCCGAGCTCTGCCTCGATGTCCAGCCCCAGCGGGTGGCCCTGATCGGCCATTCTCACGTGGCGCTGTCGTTCTCTCGCTTCCCGGGCACTCCGGCCACCGGAGAAACCCGCGGCGCCGACGAGGAGCTCGACCTGGAGCGCGGCGAGTGGCTGATCAACCCGGGTAGCGTGGGGCAGCCCCGCGACGGCGATCCGCGCGCGGCCTGGCTCGAGCTCGACCTGGACGGCGGACGGGCGGTATATCGTCGCACCGACTACGACATCGCCGGCGCCGGTGCCGCCATCCGGGCGGCCCGCCTGCCCGATTCGCTGGCCGAGCGGCTGCTCTACGGGCAGTGAGGGACCTAACTTCACGGCAACCGCGACAGCCTCTAAAGTCAGGCGCCGGATGGGCTATGGCTCCCGAGCATTCCTGGCCGGCGGCCTCGGCTTCGCCGTTTCGTTCCTCGTCGCCTGCGGCGGCGGCAGCGGCCTGCTCTCGAGCAATCAGGCGAGCAGCCTGAACGGCCAGCTCGCCTCCGTGTCATCGGCGGTCTCGGCGGGACAGTGCGGCGCGGCGACGGGGGCGGCCCGGGCCTTCAGCAACGAGGTCGCGAACCTGCCCTCGACGGTCAGCACCACCTTGGTGCAGAACCTGGGCCAGGGCGCCGCCACGGTCGGCGATCTCGCTGCCCGGGACTGTCAGAGTTCCAGCACCACCACCTCGAGCAGCACCACCGCCACCTCCACCACGGACACCAACAGCACCAGCACGCCCACGACCACGACCACCACCACGACGACCACCCCGACCAGCAGCTCGACCTCGAGCACGTCGACGACCAACACGAACTCGACCGGTACAGCAACCAATACCAACAGCACGGGTAGTAGTACTACGTCCAACGGCGGCGCCGGACTTGGAGGCACCGGCACGGCGAACAACGGCCAATGACCTCAGCAACGACGATTGCCGGTAGATACCGGATCGAAGGCCGCCTCGGAGTCGGCGGGATGTCGACCGTCCACCTGGCCTTCGACAGCCGGCTGGAGCGCTATGTGGCGATCAAGCTGCTGGCCGAGCACCTGGCCGACGACCCCACCTTCGTGTCCCGGTTCCGCCGCGAGGCGCTCGCCGCGGCACGCCTGGTCCATCCCAACATCGTCCAGGTGTTCGACTTCGGCTTCGATCAGGGACATCACCAGCATTTCATCGTGATGGAGCACGTCTCGGGCAACTCCTGCGCCGAGCTGCTGCGCGACCGCGGCCACCTGGAGGTCGGGGAGGCGATCGACGTCGTCACCCAGGCCTGCCGCGGACTCGACTACGCCCACCGCAACGGGGTGGTGCACCGCGACGTCAAGCCGGGCAACCTCCTGGTGTCCGATTCCGACGTGGTCAAGCTCGCCGATTTCGGCATCGCGCGCGCCGCCGACCAGTCCAGCATCACCCAGGTCGGCTCGGTGCTCGGGACCGCTGCCTATCTGTCGCCCGAGCAGGCTCGCGGCGACGAGGCCGGTCCCCGGGCCGACCTCTACTCGCTCGGCGTCGTCACCTACCAGTTGATCTCGGGTCGGCTCCCGTACGAGGCGAGCTCGCTGTCCGAGCTGGCGCTCAAGCAGCAGCGGGAGTCTCCGATCCCACTCGACGAGCTCAATCCGGAGGTTCCGCACGCGCTCGCGCAAGCGGTCGCCTTGGCCCTGGCGATCGACCAGCAGGCCCGTCCGGAGGACGCCATGCAGCTCGCCGAAATGCTCCGCGAGGGCTTTCGCGGCGTTCCCCCACCCGGCGCCGAACGGGCCAACTTCGCCACCAGCGCCTCCACTCGGATCCTGGACGACCGCCGCGGGGCGACCGCCTCGACCCGGGTCACGCCTCGGGCGACGCCGGCGCCAAAGACCGCCCAGACGCGGCCCGCACGCCAGGTCGAGCCCCGTCGGGCCCCCCGGCGTCCGGAACCGGCCTATGACCGCCGCGCCACCAGGCCCGAGCCGGCGGGAGGGCGGGGCTTCAGGCGCATGATGGCGCTCCTGGCGCTGCTGGCGGTGTTCGCGCTGGTCGTGATCGCCGCCGTGGTCATTTCCAACAGCACGTCGAGCACCGTCGTGCACTACCAGAAGATCATCGCCCGCGACGCCCAGTCCGCGGTGTCGCAGCTTCAGAGCCTGATCAACCAGTACACGAAGTAGCGCCGGGGCTGGCGCCGGCCCGCAGCTGGGCCGCCGCTTCGGGCAGCCGCCCGCCATCGACCGCCGCGCGCAGATCCTCCATCAGCCGGGCGATGAAACTGAGGTTGTGGAGCGTGACCAGCCGCAGGCCGGTCAGCTCACCGGCCCGCAGGAGGTAGTGCAGGTAGGCGCGCGAGAAGCCGGCCGAGCAGGCCGGACAGGGGCAACCGTCGAGGATCGGCTCGGGCGACTGGCGCCAGCGCGATTTCACCAGGTCAACGCGCCAGCGACCGGCCGGATCGGGGACCAGGGCGACGCCGTGACGCCCGAGCCGGGTGGGCATCGCGCAGTCGAAGGTGTCGATCCCCAGCTCGACGCCGGTGATGAGATCGTCGACCTCCCCGATCCCCAGCAGGTGGCGAGGGCGGTCGGGGACCAGACGCTCCAGCTCGGCGGTCGACCACGAGACGACCTCGTACATCTGTCGCTTGTCCTGGCCGAGCGAGCCGCCGATGGCGACCCCATCGCAGGCGCTGGCGGCGACCGTCGCCGCCGAGGCCAGCCGCAGGTCGTGCTCCACGCCGCCCTGGACGATCCCGTAGACGGCCTGGCCCGCCGGCCCGTGTCGCTGGTGCCAGGCCAGGCAGCGCTCGAGCCAGCGGTGGGTGCGCTCCGTCGAGCGGGCGGTGTAGTCGCGTGAGACGTGAAACGGCGTGCATTCGTCGAACGCCAGCGCGATATCGGAGCCGAGCGCCGCCTGGATCTCCATCGAGGTCTCGGGTCCCAGGAACCGCTCGCTGCCGTCTCGGTAGGAGCGAAAGCGCACCCCCCGCTCCTCGATCGCCAGGACCGTTCCGGCCGATTCGCCCCCCCGGCCGCCACCGCCACCGCCAGCGCCCCCCCGGCCGCACCGCCCCCCGGCCGGCACCGCCCCTCCGGCCGCCGCCGCCGGCGGGACGTCCGCGTCCCTTGATCTCGTCGGCGACCCCGCCGTGCCCCATCGAGAACACCTGAAAGCCGCCGGAATCGGTGATGATCGGCCGCGGCCAGCGCATCAGCTCGTTCAGGCCGCCGAGCTCGGAGACGAGCTCGGGTCCCGGCGACAGAAACAGATGGAAGGTGTTGCCGAGGACCATCTCGTAGCCGAGCGCCTCGACGTCGCGGGGCTCGAGCGCCTTGACCGCGCCGCGGGTCGCCAGCGGTACGAACGCCGGCGTGGACACCTCCCCGTGCCTGAGGTGCAGCGTCCCGGTGCGCGCACGGGATTCAGGGCAGCGGCGGCGGACCGAGAACACCGGTTTAGACCCTACTGCCGTCGTGGCAGCGGTGGTCGTAGCCTTGCCGGATGCGCCGCCGAACCGCACTTGCGCTGCTGGCGGGCGCCTGGGGGCTGACCGGCTGTGGCGGCACTAGCGGTCCCGCCTCCCACAGCGCCGGCCAGGTGCTGTTCGCCCACGACTGCAGCGCCTGTCATTCGCTGTCGGGCCACCAGTCGCCGCAGCGCCAGGGCGGAGACCTGCTCGGGCTGCGGTTGAGCCGCGCGGTCATGCTCCAGTTCGCGCGCGAGATGCCGGTCCGCCGCCCTCTCAGCGCGGCCGAGCTCAGGCTGGTGTCCGATTATGTGATCTCCGTAGAGCGTGGCGGGGCTTGATGGCGGCTGGCCGTCAGCCGCTGCGCGGCACCAGCTCGCCCACCCCGGTCACCGTGCCCGACGGCGACAGGCCGCCCGCCACGACGATGGCGCCGCCGATGGGCAGCACCCCCGTATCGGACAGCGGCTGGGGCAGACGGCCCGCGGCGCGAACGGCGCCGGACTGCGGGTTGATCGACCACACACGGGCGGTCTGTGAGGTCAACGCGTCGCCACGGCCGCCAACCAGATACACGCTGGAACCGAGCGTCGCGGCGCCGGCGTGGGTGCTCGGGTGCGCGAGGCGGCCGATCTGCCGGACCTGACCGGTCCGCTGGGTCGAAGCGATAGATCGCGTCGCTGGCGCCGGAGGGCGTCGAGCCGCCGATGATCACCACCTCGCCGCCGATCGCGCTCGCCGACGAGTAGCGCAGACCCACCGGCAGATGCCCGGCGACGTGCACCGGGGTGCCGGGACGCCAGGCGAGAATCGTGTTCAGCCAGTTGGTGCCGTCGTAGCCACCGACGATGTAGGCGGTGCCACCGGTCGCGGTCACGGCCACGTCGGACTGCGCCCGCGGGAGCGAGCCGACCGTCTGCACGGTGCCCGAGGCCGGATCGAAGCGGATGATGTGGTCGAGCTCGGAGAAGGACCCCCCACCGAAGACATAGACCTTGCCGTTCAGCGCGGCGCCCTGCGCGTCGTGCTGAGCCAGGGGGAGACGGGCGGTCGAGAGCAGACGGTGCGGGTCAGCCACCTCAATCCCGGCGCTCGAGACATCGGCGGCGTCGAGACCACCGAGCAGGGCGAACCGCGTCCCGGCCAACACGGCGCTGGCGGGATCGCGCAACGGCGCCGACAGCGAGAACAGCCGGTGATAGGTGAATGTCACCGGTCCGGCTGCGGCCGCGCGATGGTGGCGCCGTGAGGGCTTGTGAGGGGCGGTGCCGCTACCCGCCCCGGTCCGGGTGCTGCCCCCGCCACAGCCGGCGCCGGCGACCGCCAGCACGGTAGCGGCGAGCATCGCGGCGCCGCGGGCTAGGCTCGTCCGCAATGCATGTGCGTGTGAGCTTCGGGCAATTGGTGTGGCGGGCCGGCGGCGGATGCACGCGAGCGTAGCCAAGGAGTTGGCGCCAGGGAGCCCCGGGGCCTCCCGTGAGGACTCTCATCGGGCGGGCCGGGCCCCGGGGCGGCTCGCACTGCTGCTGGCGATGAGCGCCTGCCTCCTGTTCCTGGCGGCATGTGGGTCGGGGGGCGGCCATCCCCCGCCCACGTCGATCCAGAAGCTCAGGCCGCTGCCACCGGAGGCGCTCGAGCGCGGCCGGGAGGGCGTGAACGTGTACGCCGCCGACCGCGCCGGGAACTTCAGCCCGGCGGTCGGTGGTGACCGGGCGCTCGTCTACGTCCCCAACAGCATGAGCAACACGGTCGATGAGATCAGCCAGCGCACGCTGAAGATCGTCGGTCATTTCAACACCGGAGCGCTGCCCCAGCACGTGACTCCGTCCTATGACCTCAAGACCCTCTATGTCGACAATGACGTCGGCAACACCCTCACCCCGGTCGACCCGCTGACCGGGACGCCCGGCAAGCCGATCCCGGTCGAGGATCCCTACAACCTCTACTTCACCCCCGACGGCAGCTACGCGATCGTGGTGGCCGAACGTCTGCAGCGGCTCGACTTCCGCCAGCCGGGAACCATGCGCCTGGTGCACTCGCTGACGATCCCGATCTGCCGGGGCGTGGACCACATGGACTTCTCGGCCAACGGGCGCTACGCGTTCGCCAGCTGCGAGTTCGCGGGCAGGATGATCGAGGTCGATCTGCGCACCCAGCGGGTGATCCGCACCCTGGTTCTCGCGCACGGCCTCGCCAGCCCGCAGGACGTCAAGCTCTCGCCCGACGGCCGCACGCTGTATGTCGCCGACCAGCAGGACGCCGGGCTGTGGGAGATCGACCCGGCCCGCCTCCGCGTGATCGGCTTCCTGCACACCGGCGCGGGAGCCCACGGGCTGTACCCAAGCCGCAATGCGCGTTTCATGTACGTCTCCAATCGCGCGGCCGGATCGATCTCGGTGGTCAGCTTCCGGACCCGGCGCGTCGTCAAGGTATGGCAGCTCCCGCAGCCGGCCAGCCCGGACATGGGCGGGGTCTCAGCCGATGGCCGCACGCTGTGGCTGAGCGGCCGTTACGACGCGGTGGTCTACGCGATCGACACCAGGACCGGGCACCTGCGGGCCGCGATCCCGGTCGGTCAGGGCCCCCACGGCTTGTGCGTGTGGCCCCAGCCGGGGCGCTACTCGCTCGGTCACACCGGGATCCTGCGCTGACCTCGGCACATGTCCCCAGGGTGAGGCGCTGCACGCCACGAACAGGTCCGGACCGCGCAGGCGGCCCGGACCGGACGTGGGTTTTGAGATCGGCGGTGGTGCTTACGCCGCGGGCTCGGTGTGCTCCGCGCCCTCGATGGTCGGCTGCTGCGAGCCGCCACCGACGCTGATCGCGACCTTGCGCGGCTTGCGCTGCTCGGGCTTGGGAACCCGGACCTCGAGCACGCCGCGGTCGAAGGTGGCGCGGACCGACGCAGGCTCGACGCCCTCGGGGAGGGTCAGCGACCGGCGGAACGAGCCGGAGCTGCGCTCGACGCGGTAGTAGCCCTCCTTGCGCTCCTCGTGCTCGGCCTTGCGTTCACCCGAGATCGTGAGAACGTTGTCCTCGAACTCGATGTTGACGTCCTGCTCAGAGAGGCCCGGCAGGTCGGCGCGGAGTACGAAGTCGGCGTCGGTCTCGACCAGGTCCATGGGTGGGATCCAGCGACGGTAGGCGCCGTTCGAGCTCGGCGACGGGGTGTCGAAGAAGTTGTTGAACAGCCGGTTCATCTCGTTCTGGATCGTGCCCAGTTCGCGTGCCGGCTCCCAGCGGATAAGTGCCATTTGATGCCTCCGGACTGAATGAGAAGTGCCGTCGGAGGCCATTATGAAATCTCAGTGCGCTCCTGTCAAGTTTTCTCTCGCAGGCTCCCGGGGAAACTCCGGCGCCGGGTGCGCCGTCCACGCACCGCTGCGCCCATCAGGTCGATCACTCGATCAGTGAGCGGCCGGACATCTCGTCCGGTTGCTCGATCCCCAACAGCGCCAGAATCGTCGGCGCGACATCGGCCAGAACGCCGCCCTCGCGCAGATCGAGGCCGGGCACGGTGACGATCACCGGCACCGGGTTCAGCGAATGGGCGGTGTTGGGACTGCCGTCGTCCTCGAGCATGTGATCGGCGTTGCCGTGGTCGGCGGTGATCAGGCACGCGCCGCCGGAGGCGTGCACCGCCTCCACCACCTCACCGAGGCAGCCATCGACGGTTTCCACGGCCGTCACCGCCGCCTTGATCACGCCGCTATGCCCGACCATGTCGGCGTTGGCGAAGTTGATGATCCCGAACTTCGGGGAGTCCTCGTCCCAGGCGCGCACGAACGCCTCGGCCGCCTCGGGAGCACTCATCTGCGGCTTCTCGTCGTAGGTGTCCACCTCACGCGGCGAGGGTACGAGCTCACGCCGCTCACCTTCGTAGGCGGCCTCCTCGCCGCCGTTGAAGAAGTACGTCACATGCGGGTATTTCTCGGTTTCAGCGACGTGCAGCTGCCGTTCGCCCCGACCCGCGATCACCGCCGACAGCGTGGTCGCCGGCCGCTGCGGCGGGAACGCCACGGGGTACGGCCAGCCCTCCTCGTATTCGGTCATGGTCGCGTAACGCTCGATCGGCTCGGTCTCACCGCGGTCGATCCCCTCGAATCCCGGCTCGGCCAGGGCCCGGGTCATCTCCCGCATCCGATCGGGACGGAAGTTGATGCCCACGACCGAGTCACCGGGGCGGATCTTCGCCTCCGCGCCGACCCGCACCGGGGTGATGAACTCGTCGGTCTCGTCGCGCTCGTAGGCGGAGCGGGCGGCCTCCGGGCCGCTGTCAGCGGTGTGCTCGGCCTGGCCGTGGACGAGCAGGTCGTAGGCGCGCTGGACTCGCTCCCAGCGGTTGTCGCGGTCCATCGCGTAATAGCGGCCGACGACCGAGCCGATGCGACCCGCCCCCGCCTCCGACATCCACTCCTGCACCTGCTCCAGGTAGCCGGCGCCCGACTTCGGCAGCGTGTCGCGGCCGTCGGTGAACGCGTGCAGGACCAGGTCCGGCACTTCCAGCGACGCCGCCAGCTCGATCAGGGCCCGCAGGTGCCCGAGGCTCGAGTGCACGCCGCCGTCGGACACCAGGCCGATCAGATGGACCCGTTCGGCGCCGGTCAGTGCGTCGCGCAGCGTCTCGTTCTCCGCCAGTTCCCCGTGCTCGACCGCTTCGTCGATCCGGGTGAGGTCCTGCATCACCACGCTGCCGGCGCCGAGGTTCAGGTGGCCGACCTCGGAGTTGCCCATCTGCCCGTCGGGCAAGCCGACGGCGCGGCCGCAGGCGGTCAGGGTCGTGGTCGGGTAGGTATCCCACAGCTCATCGAAGACCGGCGTGTCGGCCGCCGCAACCGCGTTGCCGGGACCGGGCGGGGCCAGACCCCAGCCGTCGAGCACGATCAGCACCGCCCGCTCCACCGGCAGCGCGCTCGGGCCGGGTGCCGCGGTCATCTACGCCGCCGCGGCAATGATCGCCGCGAACGAACCGGCGTCGAGGCTGGCACCGCCCACCAGCGCCCCGTCCACGTCCTCGAGCGCCAGCAGTTCGGCGGCGTTGTCGGGCTTGACGCTTCCGCCGTAGAGGATCCGGGTCCGCTGCGCCTGCTCCGGCGAGCGGTCGCCGACCAGTGCGCGTACGAACGCGATCGCCTCCTGCGCCTGTTCGGGGCTCGCCACCAGACCGGTGCCGATGGCCCAGATGGGCTCATAGGCGATCACCACATCGCCGAGGCGCTCGGTCTCCACCCGGGACAGGTCCTCCTGGACCTGATGACGGAGCTTGCGCTCGGTGTCGCCGCGCTCGCGCTCCTCCTCGGTCTCGCCGACGCACAGGACCGGACGCAGGCCGGCCGCCAGGGCCACGGGCACCTTGAGCGCCAGCGCCTTGTCGGTCTCGCCGAACATCTGCCGGCGCTCGGAATGGCCGAGCACGACCCCGTGCACACCGATCTCGGTCAGCATCGGCGCCGCGACCTCGCCCGTGAACGCCCCCTCGTGCGCCTGGTGCATGTTCTGGGCGTAGACCGCGACGCGTGAGCCCCGGGTCGAGTCCACCATCGCCTGCAGCACGGTGAAGGTGGGGCAGATCGCCACTTCGACGCCGTCGACGGACGAGACCCTGGGCAGCAGCGCCGCGATGTACTCCTCGGCCTGCGCGATCGTCTTGTGAAGCTTCCAGTTGCCCGCGATCAGCGGCGTGCGGGGCTGGCTCGGCGGCTTGGGCGCGCTCATCCGAAGTGCCTCGATCCCGGGTAGCGGTTTCCCTTCGATCAGCTCGAGCGCCGCCCCGCCGCCGGTCGACAGGTGGGTGACCTCCTCGGCCAGGCCGAACTGCTGCAGCGCCGCCACCGAGTCGCCGCCGCCGACGACGGTCACCCCCGGCGCGGACGCGACCGCCTGCGCCACCGCGCGGGTGCCGGCGCTGAACGGCTCGAGCTCGAACGCTCCCATGGGTCCATTCCAGAACACCGTTCCCGCCGTGAGGATGATCTGCTGGTAGGCGTCGGCGCTGCGCGGACCGATGTCCAGCCCCATCAGGCCCTCGGGCACATCGATCCCGTCCAGGATCTGCGGTTCGGCGTCGGCCGCGAAGCGGTCGGCGAGCACCAGATCGCTCGGCAGCGCGATATTCGCGCGCGCGTCCGCCGCGCCGCGATCGTCCGCCGGGCGAGCTCGACGTCCTCGGCCTCGCACAGTGACGTCCCGACCGAATGGCCTTGAGCGGCCAGGAACGGGAAGCACATTGCGCCACCGATCAGGATCGTGTCGGCGGAGCTCAGGAACGATTCGATCACCCCGAGCTTGTCGCTCACCTTCGCGCCGCCGAGCACCGCCACGAGCGGACGGGAGGGATTGCGCATCACCCCGTTGAGCGCCTCCACCTCGCGCTCGAGCAGCAAACCGGCGGCGGACTGCCCGAGGATCCGCGCCACCCCCTCGGTGGAGGCGTGAGCCCGGTGAGCGGCCCCGAAGGCGTCATTGACGTACACGTCGGCCAGTGCCGCCAGCTGGGCGGCCAGGCCGGGATCGTTCTCGGTCTCCCCCGGCTCGTAGCGGATGTTCTCCAGCAGCAGCACGTCGCCGGCGTCCAGTCCCTGCGCCAGCCGGGTCACCTCGGCGCCGACAGCGGCCGGCGCCAGCTTGACCTCGGTCCCCAGCAGCTCTGACAGCCGGTCCGCCACCGGCGCCAGCGACAATGCCGGGTCCCGCCCTTCGGGGCGGCCGAGGTGCGAGACGAGCACCAGCGCTGCGCCGCGCCGGCGCAGTTCTTCGATCGTCGGCATGGCGGCGCGGATCCGGGTGTCGTCGGACACCACGCCGTCCTGCAGCGGAACGTTGAAGTCGACGCGTACCAGAACACGCTTGCCCTCCAGTTCGCCCAGCTCGGAGAGCGTCCTCACAGCAGCCGTTGCACCAGGTCCGAGACGCGGTTGGAGTAGCCCCACTCGTTGTCGTACCAGGAGACCAGCTTGACCATCGTCCCGTCCATGACCGCGGTGAGCTGCGAGTCGAGGATCGAGGAGGCCGGGTTCTTGATGATGTCCGAGGAGACGATCGGATCCTCCGTGTAGACCAGCAGGCCCTTCAGCGGGCCGCTCTCGGCGGCAGTCCTCAGCGCCGCGTTGACCTCCTCGACGCTCGTCTCACGATTGACCTCGACGGTCAGGTCGACCACGCTGCCGGTGGGAACGGGAGCGCGGACCGCGAACCCGTGCAGCTTGCCGTTGAGCTCGGGGATGACCAGCCCGATTGCCTTGGCGGCGCCGGTGGAGGCGGGAATCAGGTTCACGGCGGCCGCGCGCGCCCGGCGCAGGTCCTTGTGCGGCATGTCCTGCAGCCGCTGGTCAGCCGTGTAGGCATGGATGGTGGTCATCAGACCGTGTTTGATACCGACGGTGTCGTGGAGCACCTTGGCGATCGGCGCCAGGCAGTTGGTCGTGCAGGAGGCGTTGGAGATGACCTGATGCTGATCGCGGTCGTAGACCTCGTCGAAGTTGACCCCGAGCACGACGGTGGTGTCGGGATCGGTGGCCGGCGCGGAGATGACGACCTTCTTGGCGCCGGCCTCGAGGTGCTTGGCGGCGTTCTCGCGGTCGGTGAACAGGCCGGTCGACTCGATCACCACGTCGGCGCCGAGGTCGCCCCATGGCAGCGCGGCGGGATCGCGCTCGGCCAGCACCCGGATCTCCTTGCCGTCCACCGACAGGCCGGAGTCGGTGGCATGAACCTCGGCCGGAAAACGACCGTAGGTGGAGTCGTACTTGAGCAGGTGCGCGATCGTCTTGGGGTCGACCAGGTCGTTGACCGCCAGCCACTCGATGTCGGCCCCGCGCTCGTAGGCGGCCCGGAACACGTTGCGTCCGATCCGTCCAAAGCCGTTGATCCCCACTCGTACCGACATGCGCGTTCCCTCCGTATTTCGGCCCGCCGCCTGAGATCACGCCGGCCACGGGCTGCATTGAGACCGACCGCGACAGGCTATCCGAACTGGGCGATTGCGCCTCAGCGCCGCGAAACGATCTCGACCCGGAGCCGGTCGGGATCGAGGAGGTACGCGGCGTAGTAATGCCGTCCGTACTGCGGCCGCCGCCCCGGGGGCCCGTCGTCGCTGCCGCCGCTGGCCAGGCCGGACGTATACGCGGCGTCGACCGCCGCCTTGCCGCTCGCCTGCAGCGCCAGATGGCCGTAGCCGCTCCCCGGCGGCCGTCCCCGCACGACAAACCACACCAGCGGGCCGTTGATCCCGTAGGCGATGGCTTGATCTGTCTCGAACATCCGCCGCGCGCCGAGCGCGTAGAAGACCGCGTCGTAGAAGCGGGTCGAGCGACCGAGGTCGCTGATCTCGAAGCCGACGTGATCGATCACGTGGGTCCGTTCACGGCGCCCGGGTCACGTCGCGGTGCTGCACCTCGACCAGGTAGCCGGGCTCCTCGTGGTAGCGATCCGCGAGATGCTCGGCGATCGCGACCGAGCGATGGCGGCCACCCGTGCAGCCGATCGCGACGACCAGGTGGGCCTTGCCCTCCTCCAGGTACTGCGGCAGCAGATAGTCGATGAGCGGCTCCACATGCTCGTAGAACTCGTCCAGGTCGCCCTCGCGATTGATGAAGTCGACGATTCGCTGATCGTTGCCGGTCAACGGTCGCAGCTCGGGCTCGTAATGCGGATTGGGCAGAAAGCGCACGTCGAGCATCACGTCGGCGTCGCGACTGGGGCCGTACTTGAAGCCGAAGCTCTGGAAGGTGACGGCGAGCCGTCCCCGCGTCCGGGTCGGCAGCAGCTCTTCGGCCAGCTTGTGGCGCAGCATCGCCGCGGTCAGCCCGGTGGTGTCGATGACCACATCGGCCCGCTGGCGCAGCGGCGCCAACAGCTCACGTTCGCGCGCGATCCCCTCCGTCACGCTGCCGGTCGGAGCCAGCGGGTGGCGACGGCGCGTCTCCTTGTAGCGCGTCAGCAGCGTCGGCTCATCGGCCTCGAAGAACAGGACCCGGTGGCGAACGCCACTGCTGCGCAGATCGTCCAGCATCTGGGCCAGCCCCTCGAAGTAGCTCCCACCGCGCACGTCGGACACCACCGCGGCGTTGGCCACCTTCGATCCGGCGTGCATGAACAGGTCGACCAGCGAGCGGATCATCTCCGAGGGCAGGTTGTCCACGCAGAAGTAGCCCTCGTCCTCGAACGCCGCCATCGCGGTCGACTTCCCGGCGCCCGAAAAGCCGGTGATCACGACGAGATCGGTGAGCGCCGACGCTTCCACAGGATCTCTAAGTCTGCCCACCCGCGCGGACGGGGGGTGACCCGCCCGTGTTCTCGGTGTGCCACTATGCCCGCGTGCTTCGCCGCCGCGCCAGGATCGCCATCGTGGCGGCGCTCGGACTGGCGCTATCAGCGCCCGCCGCCGCCCACGGAGACCTGCTCCCCGCCAGCGTCTCGGCCACCCCGACCGGACAGGCGATGGCGCCCGGGTTTCTCGGGGTGTCGTTCGAATACCGGGCGCTGCACCAGTACACGGGGCGTGACCCCCGGGCCATCAACCCGGCGCTCCTCGGTCTCCTGCAGGGACTGACTCCGGGCCAGCCGCCGGTCATCCGCATCGGCGGCAACAGCACCGACGGCACCTGGTGGCCGATCCGCGGGATGATTCCGCAGGGCGGCATCTACTACCGGCTCACCGACGGCTGGCTGCGCACCACCCAGGCGCTGGCCGCCGACCTCGGCGCGAAGCTGATCCTGGGGATCAACCTTGCCTCCGGCCGCGCCGCGATCGCCGCCGCCGAGGGGCGGGCCTTCCTGGCGGGAATCGGACGCCAGTACATCGACGCGTTCGAGATCGGCAACGAGCCCGACCTGTACAACGTGTTCCCGTGGTACCGCGACCGTCGCGGTCACCTCTACCGCACCCGGGGACGCAAGTACGGCCTGGCCGACTACACCAAGCAGTTCACGCAATGGAGCCGGGCGCTGCCCACCGTGCCGCTGGCCGGACCGGCCGTCTCGGGCCCGGCGTGGATGGGCAGGCTCGGACGCTTCATCTCGGCCGAGCGGGGACTCAAGCTCGTCACCTACCACCGCTATCCCCTGCGCGCCTGCATCAGCGATCTGACGTCCTCGAGTTTTCCGACCATCGCCAACCTGCTGGCCGACAGCTCCTCGATCGGGCTGGCCCAGGGGCTCGCCTCGTACGTCCAGGTCGCTCACGCCCACGGGCTGCCGTTCCGGGTGGCCGAGATGAACACCGCCTCGTGCGAGGGTGCCGCCGGGGTCAGCGACAGCTTCGCCTCGGCGCTGTGGGCGCTGAACACGATGTTCAACCTGGCCAGCGTGGGTGTCGACGGCGTCAACTTCCACATGCTGCCCGGCTCGCACTACGAGCTGTTCTCGGTCTCACAGGACGTGACCGGCGCCTGGCAGGCGTTCGTGCACCCCGAGTACTACGGCCTGCTGATGTTCGCCCAGGCCTTTCCGCCGGGGGCGCGGCTGCTTTCGGTGACCGCTCCCAGCGGGCCGGTCAAGGTCTGGGCGACCGTCGGTGCCGACGGCACCACTCGCGTGGTTCTGATCAACCAGGACTCCAGCGCCGAGCACGATGTCTCGCTGCAGCTCCCCGGCGCTGTGGCGCAGGCTTCGCTGGAGACCCTCAACGCCCCCGGCATCACCGCCACCTCCGGGGTCACGCTCGGTGGCCAGACGTTCGGTGCCGCGACGAGCACCGGCACGCTGGCGGCCCCGCTGCTGACGACGCCGCTCGCCCCGGCGGGGGGCGCCTACACGATCGCGCTACCGCCCGCCAGCGCGGCGATGCTGACGAGCGGGGGCTGAGCGGGCCGGGGGCTTTTAGTTCGGGCCATCCCGCCGGGATTGCCCTAGACGCCGCTCTTGTGTAGCTCCCGGTACATCTCCCGGGCGAGCTTGCCCGGTACCCCCGGGACCGACTCGAGCTCCTCGCGGGAGGCCGCGAGGATCGCGTCGGGCGAGCCGAAGTGAGCCAGCAGGGCGCGCTTGCGCGCGGGACCGACCCCGGGCAGGTCGTCCAGTACCGAAGCGGTCATGGCTCGGTCGCGCCGGATCCGGTGGTGGGTTATCGCGAAGCGGTGGGCCTCGTCGCGGACACGCTGCAGCAGCTGCAGCTCCGGAGTCTCGTGCGCCAAGACCAGCGGCGCCGCCCGGCCGGGGATGAACACCTCCTCGATCCGTTTGGCCAGCGAGATCACCACCACCCCACGCTCGCGAAACCCCTGCAGGGCCCGCAGTCCGGCCGCCAGCTGTCCCTTGCCACCGTCGATCACGACCACGTTGGGCAGCGCGGCGAAGCTTGGGTCGTAGTCCTTGTCGTGCGGCGAGAAATCCCGCTGGCGCTCCCAGCGGGCAAAGCGCCGACCCAGCACCTCCTCCATCGCCGCGAAATCGTCGGGGCCGTCGTTGGCACCGTTGCTGGCCTCGTCTCCGACGCTGAACACCCGAAAGCGCCGGTAGTCGGACTTCTTCGGCGCCCCGCCCTCGAACACCACCATCGACGCGACGGTGTTGGTGCCCATCAGCGTCGAGATGTCAAAGCACTCGATCCGCAGCGGGATGGTGTCCAGGCCCAGCGCCCGTTGCAGGCCGTCCAGCGCCTCGACCCGCTGCTGGCGCCGGCGCTCTGAACGCAGCTTCTCCTGGTCCAAGGCCAGCCGCGCATTGCGCTCCGCCAGCTCCAGGATCCGCCGCTTGTCTCCGCGTTCGGCGGCGCGGATCTCCACCGTCGTGCCCCGGCGAGCACTCAGCGCCTCGGCCAGGGCGGGCGCCTGACCGACCTCGCGCTGGACCACCAGCAGAGGCGGCACCGACATCGCGCTGGCGTAGTACTGGAGGATGAAGGCCTCGGCGACGTCGGCGATCTCGCCGCCGGCCGCGTTGTCGAGGTAGAAGCTCTGGCGGTCCGAGAGGACGCCGTCACGCACCTGGAACACCTGCGCGTTGGCCTCGGTCTCCGACACCGCCACCGCGATCGCATCGAGCGATCCGGCCCCCTCGTGGGCGACGCGCTGGCGCTCCAGCAGCGAGCGGATCGCCCGCAGCCGGTTGCGCTCGCGCGCAGCATCCTCGAAGCGCTGCTCCGCCGAGGCCAGGCGCATCTCGTACTCCAGGCTGCGCTCGATCTCCTTGTAGCGGCCCGACAGGAAGGCGATCACGCCGTCGATCGCGCGCCGGTACTCCGGCTTGGAGACGTAGCCCACGCACGGCGCCTCGCAGCGCTTGATGTAGTAGTCCAGGCACGGCGATCCACTGCGCCGCCCCGGCTCGGGTCCGTCGCAGGAGCGGAACATGAATACCTTGCCGAGCACCTCGAGCGTGGAGCGCACGCGCTTGGCGTTGCTGTAGGGACCGAAGTAGACGCGGTCTCGGCGATGGCGCTCGCGGGTGAAGTACACCCGTGGGAAGTCCTCGTCGAGCGAGATCGCGATGTACGGATACGACTTGTCGTCGCGCAGGCGGATGTTCAGCCGCGGCTTGTACTGCTTGATGAAGTTCTGCTCCACCAGGAGCGCTTCGGACTCGGTCTGGACCACCAGCGCCTCTATCTGGTCGATCATCTCGATGATCTCCCGCCCGGCCCGGGTGCTCGGGTTGGAGAAGTGAGACGCCACGCGCTTCTTGATCGACTTCGCCTTGCCGACGTAGATGACCTTCCCGCGCTTGTCGCGGAACAGGTAGACGCCGGGCTGGTCGGGAAGCTCGCGGCGGCGGTCGGCGGGGACGATTGACATCCCGTTTCAGGATAGAAGCGCCCGCCCGGGGGTTCGGGTCATCCGCGCACGACGGCAGCTCGCCGTGCGGGTCGGCGGCAGCACGCCCTACGGGTCCGCGGTGAACGACAGCAGCACGCCGGCGAGGCCGAGGACCAATGCCACCGCCGCCAGCGTCTCCCCCGGTCCCGCGGCGGGTGAGTTTGCCGCGTAATGACCGGCGGCGCTGTTGAAGATGTCGGCGCCGTTGGTGGGCGGCACGCTCATCGCGTGGACGGTGAACGCCAGCGCGACGGCGAGCGCCAGCACCAGGGCGATGCGGCCGTTGCGGGTGCCCCGCAGGGCCATCGCCAGCAGCCACCCTGCCACCAGCGCCAACAGCACATCGGCGGTGGAGTAGACCTGCCAGGCGGTGGGATCCCGGGGAATCCCCTGAAGCACGGCCGAGCCGGCGTAGTGGAGCAGCAGCGACCGCGAGAACTGATGGCTCCAGCTCAAGAACAGCGACCCCAGCAGGATCGGCGCTCCGATGACCATCAGCCAATCGGCGATCGCCTCTCGCTTGCCCTTGCTCACGGCGGCGGGAGTGTACGCGCCGGCGCGAAGGGCCAGGTAATGGCCGATCCGCCGGTGGCCCCGTAAGGTGTCGGCGTATGGCTTCCAACGGCGTCCGCAGCGCGTTTGCCACCTGTCCGCTGTGTGAGGCGACCTGCGGCTTGGAGATCAAGCTGGAGGGCGAGCGGATCGTCTCGATCCGCGGCGACGCCGACGACGTCTTCAGCCACGGCTACATCTGTCCCAAGGGGTCGGCGCTGCGCCAGCTGCACGAGGATCCCGACCGCATTCGCACCCCGCTGATCCGCGACGGCGACGGATTTCGCAAGGCGAGCTGGGACGAGGCGTTTGCGCTCATCGACGAGCGTCTGGCGCCGATCCTCGCCGCGGACCGCAACTCGGTGGCGGTGTACCTCGGCAACCCCAATGCCCACAATCTCTCGAACCTGCTCTACGGCAAGGTGCTCCTGCGCGCCCTCTCGTCGCGCAACGTCTATTCGGCGAGCACCGTCGACCAGTATCCGAAGCAGATGTCCAGCGCTCTGATGTTCGGCGGCGGGACCACGGTGGCCGTGCCCGACGTCGACCACACCGACCATCTGCTGATCCTCGGGGCCAACCCGCTGGCCTCCAACGGCAGCCTGATGACCGCCCCCGATATGCGCGGCCGGCTCCGGGCGCTCCGTGACCGGGGCGGCAAGCTGGTGGTGGTGGACCCGCGCCGGACCCGTACCGCCGAGGTGGCCGACGAGCATCACTTCATTCGCCCGGGGACCGATGCCCATCTCCTGTTCGCCATGGTCTCGGTCCTGTTCGCCGAAGGCCTGGTTGAGCCCGGTCCGCGGATCTCGCCGCTGTGCGAAGGCCTTGACCGGTTGCGCTCGCTCAGCGAGCCGTTCACGCCCGAGGCGGTGGCGCCCGTATGCGGGATCGAGGCGGGAGCGATCCTGCGGATGGCACGTGAGCTGGCGGCGGCACCGACCGCCGCGGTCTATGGCCGGATCGGCACCTGCACTCAGGAGTTCGGTGCCCTGGCGAGCTGGCTGGTCGACGTGGTCAATGTCCTCACTGGGAATCTCGATCGTCGCGGCGGAGCCATGTTCCCGCTCGGCGCCGCCGGCCACGCCAACGCCGCGGGACAGCCGGGCCGCGGGCGGGGGACTCGCTTCGGGCGCTTCACCAGCCGGGTGCGGGGCCTCGGGGAGGTGTTCGGCGAGCTGCCCGTGGTGTGCCTGGCGGAAGAGATCACCACCGCCGGAGCGGGTCAGGTCCGCGCCCTGATCACGATGGCCGGCAATCCCGTCCTCTCCACCCCCAACAGCGCGCGGCTCGACGCCGCGCTGGGCGAGCTCGACTTCATGGTCAGTCTCGACGTCTACGTCAACGAGACCACCCGCCACGCCGATGTGATCCTTCCCGCTCCGTCGCCGCTGCGCCGCAGCCATTACGACCTGGCGCTCTATCTGTTCGCGGTGCGCAACGTTGCGAACTACTCCTCGCCGGCGCTGGCGGTCGATGACCAGTTGCCGGACGAGTGGGTGACGGTGCTGCGGCTTGCGGGGGTCGCCGCGGGCATGGGACCGGACGCCGACGTGCCGGCGCTGGACGAGAGCGTCGCTCGGGCGCTGGTGGCGCGCGAGCTCGAAACGCCGCAGTCACCCGTGGCGGGCCGGGACGCCGATGAGATCATGGCCGCGCTCGAGCCCCGCATCGGGCCCGAGCGGCTGCTCGACCTGCTGCTGCGCGCCGGCCCGTACGGCGACGGTTTCGACCCGGGCGCGGAGGGGGGACTGAGCCTCACCGCGCTGGAGGCGGCACCGCATGGGATCGACCTCGGCCCGCTGCAGCCGCGGCTGCCGGGGGCGCTGCGAACCGCCAGCGGGAAGATCGAGCTGGCGCCCGAGCCCCTGGTGGCCGATGTCGAGCGGCTGCGAGCGTCGCTGGGGCGACCGGCCGCCGCCGGGCCCGTCCTCGTCGGGCGGCGCCACCAGCGCTCCAACAACTCCTGGATGCACAACCTGCCGGTCCTGGTCAAGGGCAAGCCTCGCTGCACGCTGCACGTCCACCCCGACGACGCCGAGCGCTACGGGCTCATCGACGGCGCCCCGGCCGAGCTGCGGTCGCGGACCGGCAGCGTGCAGGCCGAAGTCGAGGTCACCGACGAGATGATGCCAGGCGTCGTGAGCCTTCCCCACGGGTGGGGCCACGAGGCCCAGGGCACCCGGCAAGCCGTGGCAGCAGCCCAGCCCGGGGCCAACAGCAACCTGCTGGCCGACGAGCAGCTGATCGACGCCGTGTCCGGCAATGCCGTCCTGAACGGCATCCCGGTGCAGCTCTCGCCGGTCGCCTGAGCCGGCCTCTGGGTCTGGCGGGGAGGTCGGACGGCTTGCGCCCGCAAGCGGCGGTTGCCGGGATTACTGGTACTTGCGCGCCGTCCAGATGACCGACGCGCCCACGTAGGCGCTCGCCCCCACCAGGATCAGCCAGGCCACCGATCCGGCGCTGGTGCGCCACAGCTGCGGGGTGGCGGTCAGGGTGACGGCGAGGATGCCGGCCGCCCCGTAGAGCGCGGCGCGGCGGTGGTCGCCGAGCGAGTAGATGGCGACGCGGTGCTCGCGGTACATGATCGAGCCGACCCACAGGATCGACGCCAGGAAGATCAGGGAGACCGCCTGGATCACCACATTCGCAGTCGTACCGCCGCCCGGCGCGAGGGCCACCACCGCGGCGATCAGCAGCACGATCACCGCATTGCGCAGGTTGGCGTTGACGCTCATCTCACGACAAAGGGTACGACGCCCTCAACCCCGGCGGCGTCACCCGGCTCCGGGACGGACTCGGCGCGCACCGTCGTCTCCTCGGGCCGGCCCGGCGCCGCGGCCGGCTCTGGGACCGGACCGAAACCGTCGGCGGGCTCGGCGGCGAACCGGTAGCCCACACCGAAGTGGGTGTGGACGTAGCGCCAGTCCGGCGAGACGCGCTCCAGCTTCTGTCGTAACTTGCGCACGAACACGTCCACCGAGCGGTCACCGCGGGCCATGGTGTAGCCCCACACTCGCTGGTAGATGTCGTCACGCTCGAGCACGCGACCCCCGGCGGACGCGAGTTGATGCAGCAGCTCATACTCCTTGCGCGAGAGCCCGGCGGTGACAGCGCCCACGGACGCATCGAAGCGGTCCGGGCGAATCGCCAGCTCGCCCGCGGTGATCGTCTCGTCCGCTACCGGCAGCTCGCCGGTCCGCCGTCGGCGCAGGATTGCTTCCAGCCGCGCGATCAGCTCATCGGGATGGCACGGCTTGGTGATCCAGTCGTCGGCTCCCGCCCGCAGGCCGCGAACGCGGTCCGCAACCGGCGCCGGCGCGCTGCAGACGAGCAGGGCCAGCCCGGGCAGCGATCCGGCCACCCACCCGACGTAGTCGAGCCCGGTGATCGCGGGATTGACGACCATGGCGTGCAGCCGCATCGCGGCGAGCTGCTCGGGAGCGACCGCGTAGCCGAGCACCCGCCGGTCCCATCGCATCGCCGCCAGGCGGCGGTCGAGCACGGTGACCAGCCCGCTGTCGTCGTCTATGAGCGCTACCCGGATCGCCGAAGCCTCCCTTGGCGCTGGCATCGTGGTTTTCAGTCTAGAGACGGGGTCCGACGTGGCTTTCGAGGGGCCACCGAGGCGACGCTACGACCCGACCTCTGCCACGGCCTCCCAGCGCTCGTAGAGCTCAGCCACCGCCCGCCGCGCCTCCTCGTGGCGGCTGGTCGAGCGGGCCGTCGCCGCCGGCGATGCCCACGCCGCCGGGTCCGCCAGCTCGTCCTCGATCGCCGACAGGGCGGCCTCGGCCGCCTCGATCTTGCGCTCCAGGCTCCCCTGATCGCCCCGGCTGGCGGTCTTGCGCACCGGTGGATTGCGCTTCCCGTTGCCCGAGCCCGCCTTGGCGACAGTCGCCCGGGCGGACGCCGGGGAACCGAGCGCCGGGGCCTTGGCCGCCGGGGCCTTGCCCGCCGGGGCCTTGCCCGCCGGAGTCCTGGCCCGCTCCTCGCGGACCCGGACGTACTCGGCCCAGCCGCCGACATAGCTGTGCAGCGTCTGCTCCTCCAGCGCGATCGTCCGGCTGCCGATCGCGTCGAGCAGCGCCCGGTCGTGGGAGACCAGCAGCAGCGAGCCGGTGAACTCGTTCAGCGCCGCCTCGAGCGCCTCGCGGCTCTCGAGGTCGAGATGGTTGGTCGGCTCGTCGAGGATCAGGACGTTGGCCCCGGAATGGACCAGGATCGCCAGCGAGAGCCGGCGGCGCTCGCCGCCCGAGAGGCCGGCCAGCGGCTTCTCGGCCTCCTCGCCGGAGAACAGGAACCGCCCCAGCAGCGCCCGCGCCTTACCGGGCGTCAACCGGGTGGCGTGCTGGGTGGCCTCGAGCACCGTCCGTGCCGTCCCCGCCGTCAGCTCCTCGGCGTGCTGGGAGAGAAACCCGATCATCACGTTGTGGCCGGTCCGAAGCTTGCCGCTCTGCAGCTCACCCCGCCCCGCCAGCGCCTCGATCAGCGTCGTCTTGCCGGCCCCGTTGGGCCCCACCAGGCTCACGTGCTCGCCCCGCTCGAGCCACAGCTCGGCGTCATGCAGCAGCGGCTTGCCGCCGGCGGCCAGCTCACCATCGGAGAGCTCGAACACCACCCGGCCACTGCGCTCGGGCGGCTTGAAGGCGAACTCGAGCTCGCCGCCGGCCGGTCTCACGGGCGCCGCCGCGGATTCGCGCGAGGCGCGCTCGAGCTTGTCCAGGCGCTTCGCCCGAGACTGCGCCTGACGCGCGCGAGTCCCGGCGCGAAAGCGGGTCACGAACCGATCGAGGCGCTCGATCTCGGCCTGCTGGCGCTCGACCGCGCGCCCGGCGGCGAGCTCCCTGGCCGCCCGCTCGCGGCGCCACGCGTGCCAGGGGCCGGCGAAGAACTTGCCGCGCCCTCCCTCCAGCTCCAGGACCGAGGTGCCGACCGCCTCCAGGAACCAGCGGTCGTGGGCGACCAGGATGATCGCGGCGTCGAGGCCGGTGAGATGCTGCTCGAGCCATTCCAGGGCAGCGATGTCGAGGTGGTTGGTGGGCTCGTCGAGCAGGAGCAGGTCAGGATCGCCGGCGAGCGCACGGCCCAGCGAGGCGCGCGTCAGCTCCCCGCCCGAGAAGGTCTGCAGGGGACGATCGAGGTCGGCGTCATCGCGAAATCCGAGCCCGTGCAGCGTGGCCAGGGCACGCTCGCGCCAGTTGTAGCCACCGGCGTGCTCGAGCCGGGCCTGGACGCGCGCGTAGCGATCCAGGGTGGCCTCGTCGTGGGCCCCGGCGGCCATCTGCTGCTCCAGCGCGGCCAGATCCCGCTCGATCGCCACCAGCTCGGGCGCCCCCGAGACGATGTAGTCGCGCAATGACGGCCCCCGGTCGCGGGGTGGCCGCTGGTCATGGAGGGCGACCTTGGCCCCCTTGGCGAGCACGAGCTCCCCGGAGTCGACCGAGTCCTCGCCTGAGAGCATCCGCAGCAGCGTCGTCTTGCCCGCCCCGTTGCGGCCGGACAGGGTCATCCGATCGCGGCGCTCGAGCTTGAAGGAGATCCCCCGCAGCAGGGGCTCTCCCGCGATGTCCTTGCCCAGGTCAGATGCGATCACCACTGCCATGCTTGAGATGGTAGGAGCCCACCGGCGACGGGTAGGGTTCCGGCCGTGCGTACGCCCACGTACCCGCCCGTCCCGCCCCGCGAGATGCTCCCCGCGCGGACAATGAACGTGCCCGGCCGGGGAGAGCTGTTCCTGCGCGACAGCGGCGAAACCGACCCCGCTCGTCCCACCGTGATGCTGCTGCACGGCTGGACGGTGAGTGCCGACCTCAACTGGCACGCCGCCTACGAGCCGCTGGTGCAGGCCGGTTATCGGGTGCTGGCGATCGACCATCGCGGCCACGGCCGCGGTCTACGCACGATGGAGCCGTTCCGGCTCGTCGACTGCGCCGCGGACGCGGTCGCCGCCGTGCAGGCGCTCGGCCTCGCCCCGGCCATCTATGTGGGGTACTCGATGGGCGGGACGATCGCCCAGCTGATCGCCCGCCACCATCGCGACGCGGTGCGCGGGATCGTGCTGAGCGCCACCTCGCAGCACTTCTCCGACCCGGGGACGGCACGGTTCTGGAAGCTCATGGGCGTCTTTGGCCTGACGCTCTCGCTGGCCCCCCGTGCCGCCTGGCGGGCGGGGTTTCGCCGTGCCGGCATTCCGGTCACGCCCGAGACCTCCTGGTGGCTGTCGGAGATGATGCGACATTCCACGCCGGACCTCGCCGAAGCCGGCCGGGAGCTCGGACGCTTCGACTCGCGGCCGTGGCTACACGCCGTGAGCGTGCCGGCGGCAGCCGTCATCACCACCCGCGACCGGTCCGTGCCGCCGCGTAACCAGCGTGAGCTCGCGGCCGCCATCGGCGCGACGGCGTTCGAGGCCCCGATCGACCACCTCGACGTGACGACCCGGGCCGGTGATTACAACCCGGTCCTGCTGCAGGCGGTTGCGGCCGTGGCCGCTGGCGACCGGGGAGCGGTCGCGTAGAGAGCGAGCGCATCAAGCCCAGGCGGTCGCGTGAAGGTCACCCGACGATCAGATACGCTTCGGAAGCCATGCGTCGCGCTCGATTCACCCTCGCCCTGACCGTCGTCGCCGGCACTCTGCTCCTCTCCGCCCCGTCGGCTCTGGCCGCCGCATCCGCCGGTGAGGGCTGGTTCGGTGAGACCACCGACCCGGACATCACCAGCGTGATGTTCATCACGATCGCGTTCTTCCCGATCGTGATCATCGTCTTCTCGATCATCCAGTCACGGTTGGACAAGCGCAAGCACGCCCGCATGGACGCCGCGAAGGCCCGCGAGGCCAACGCGGACTGGCGCGGCGGCTGGTAGATAGATGGCCTACTTCGTCACCGGGGCGACCGGATTCATCGGGCGCCACCTGGTGGAGCGCCTGCTGGCGCGGGGCCAGGACCAGGAGGGCTCGGCCGGTGACATCTACGTGCTGGTCCGCGAGACCTCCCTGGACAAACTCGAGGCCACCAAGGAGAAGTGGGGATCGGACGCCGAGCGCCGCGTCAAGGCGGTCACCGGCGATCTGGCCAAGCCGCGCCTGGGCGTCTCCGACGAGGACGTCGCCAAGCTGAAATCGGTCGGCATAGAGAACTTCTTTCACCTGGCGGCGATCTATGACATGACCGCCGACGAGGAACGCAACCGGATCGCCAACGTCGACGGCACCCGCAACGCGGTGGCGCTCGCCAACGCGCTCGAGGCGGGGCGCTTTCACCACGTGTCCTCGATCGCCGCCGCCGGCATGCACAAGGGGCTGTTCCGCGAGGACATGTTCGACGAGGGCCAGAAGCTCGATCACCCCTACCACCGCACCAAGTTCGAGTCCGAGAAGATCGCCCGCACGCAGACCAAGATGCCGTGGCGCGTGTACCGGCCGGCGATCGTGGTCGGCGATTCCAAGACCGGCGAGATGGACAAGATCGACGGTCCGTACTACTTCTTCACCGCCATCAAGATGGCCCGCCACTACCTGCCGGGCTGGTTCCCGCTGATCGGCCCCGAGCTGGGCTACACCAACATCGTCCCGGTCGACTTCGTCGCCGACGCCATGGATCACATCGCCCACGCCGATGGGCTCGACGGCCAGGCCTTCCACCTCACCAACCCCAAGTCACAGCGCTCGGGCGAGGTGATGAACACCATCGCGGAGGCTGCTCACGCGCCGCAGATGTCGGTGCGGATCGACTCCAAGCTGCTCAAGGCGCTGCCCAAGGGCACGCTCGGAATGCTCATGCAGCTCCCGGCCGCCAAGGGCGTGCGCAAGGCGATCCTGGCCGACTTCGGGATCCCGGACGACGTGCTCGGCTATATCGGGCTGACCGCGCAGTTCGACACGCGTGACACCGAGCGCGCTCTGGCCGGGTCGGGGATCGAGGTGCCACCGCTGGAGAGCTACGCCGCCAAGCTGTGGGACTACTGGGAGCGCAACCTCGACCCCGATCTGTTCAAGGACCGCAGCTTCGAGGGCGCCGTCAACGGCAAGACGGTGCTGATCACCGGCGCTTCGAGCGGGATCGGCAAGGCCGCCGCGTTCAAGATCGCCAAGGCCGGCGGGATCCCGCTGCTGGTGGCGCGCTCGGCCGACAAGCTCGAGGAGGCCAAGCGCGAGATCGAGGACCTCGGCGGCACCGCCTACACCTACTCGGCCGACATCTCCGAGCCCGACTCGGTCGATGATCTGGTGGCGAAGGTGCTCGCCGACCACCCTGCCGTCGACGTCCTGGTCAACAACGCCGGCCGCTCGATTCGCCGCTCGGTGGCGCTCTCCTATGACCGCTTCCACGACTACGAGCGCACCATCCAGCTCAACTACCTCGGCACGATCAAGCTCATCATGGGCCTGTTGCCCCACATGCGCGACCGCCGCTCCGGGCTCATCGTCAACGTGTCCTCGATCGGAGTGCAGACCAACCCGCCCCGGTTCTCCGCCTACGTCGCGTCGAAGGCGGCGCTCGACGCCTGGACGCGCGTGGTCGGCTCGGAATGCATCGCCGACAACGTTCACTTCACCACCATCCACATGCCGCTGGTGCGCACGCCGATGATCGCCCCGACCAAGATCTACGACAGCTTCCCGACCATCTCCCCCGAGGAGGCGGCGGATCTGATCTGCGAAGCCATCCGCGCCAAGCCCAAGCAGATCAACACCCGGCTGGGGACCTTTGGCGAGGTCGCCTACACCCTCTTTCCCAAGGCCGTCGACCAGATCCTCTCCACCGCCTACAAGGTGTTCCCCGACTCGGCGGCATCCAAGGGCCAGAAGGACCCCGAGGAGCACGCGTCCACCGAGCAGGTGGCGCTCGCGCATCTCATGCGCGGCGTCCACTGGTAGCCGATCCGGCTTCCAGCAGCACTCCCTCGCGGATGCCTCCCCTCGCGACCTGCAGCGTGGTCCCGAGCAGTCCGGTCACACCCTCCAGGATCAGCAGCCCGGCCGGCAGCAGCCGAGCGCGGTCATTGTCGATCATGAACCGGCGGGCGATCTCCCCGGAGGGCTCAGCCGCCATCAGATCCAATGCGCCGCGCAGCGCCCTGGCATCGAGCACCTGGCCGGCCATCCGGCTGAGCGATGTGGCACTACCTCCGACCGCCAGGGCGGTCACCGGGCGCGGTGCCTCGATATCGGCCAGCGCCGCCGCGATGTGCCGGCGAGCCAGCGCCAGCTCCGCCGCGGTGGGTGGATCGGAGCGCAGGCAGCGGTAGGCGAGGCTGCCCGATCCGAGCGGGATCGACTTCCACCAGCGCACCCCTTCCGCCACCGACCCCACCACCAGCTCCGAGGAGCCGCCGCCGACGTCGACAACGCCGACTCGCCCCCCTGGTGGTCGGTCGAGCGTGCGGATGACGCCGACGAACGCGAGCCGTGCCTCCTCCTGTCCCGACAGGATCTCGACGGTCAGGCCGCAGGCGGCCTGGATCGCCGCCACCAGCTCGCCGCCGTTCTCGGCTGCCCTGATCGCCGCGGTGGCCACCGCGCGGACACTGGTGGCGCCGTGGGCCCGGGCGGAGGCCAGCTGATCAGCGACCACGGTCACCACCTCAGCGATCTTGTCCGAGCCGATCCGGGCGCCATCCACCAGCTCCAGGCCGATCCGGGTGAACGCGCGCTCCTGATGGATCCACTGCAGATGCCGGCCGTCCGTCTGCGCCACCAGCAGGCGGGTCGTGTTGGAGCCGATGTCGATGCAGCCCAGGCGCATCCCAAAGTCCCGATGGCGACCGCTAGACCAGCGTCTCGCGGCCGGCGGCGGCCGGATTGGTTCCGCCCGGCGGCGGCTCGCCGGGTGGCGGGCCGTCGTCCCCGCGCGGAGGCGCCGGCAACCGTGACGGACTCAGCGCCGTCCACGCCACCGCGGTGAATGCCAGCGATCCGGCGGCCGCCACCGCCAGCGCGACGCGGGCGTTGGCCAGAGCGGTGATCACGCCACCGAGCAGGAACCCCAGTCCTGGCGCCGCCTGCGCCACGGCCTCGTTGAGGCTCATCACCAGCGCCATCCACTGCCCGGCGGTGTACTGCTGGATCGCCGTCCGAGCCGACACCGTCTCGACGCCGTTGCTGACCCCACCGATGGCCGAGCCGATCACCGCCACCACGATCGAGGGGGCCACGACCATGATCGCGAAGCCGATGGCCAGCGAGGCGGCGCCGGCACTGATGAGGATCCGGGCGGATTTACGGCGCCAGCGCGCATAGGCCGCGCTGCCGACCACGGCTCCCACCCCCCAGGAGGACAGCAGCGCCCCGTAGCCGCCCGGGCCCGCGTGCAGCGAACGCTGGGCGTAGACGACCTCGATCGGGACCGAGATCGTGAAGAACACCATGCCGGCCGCCTGCAGCGACAGCAGCGTCCGCAGCGGTCGGCTGCGCCGGACATGTCGCACTCCGGCGCGCAGGCGCCCGCCGGTGTCCGCCCACCTCGGATCGAGCCCAGGCAGGGCGGTGGCCGCCAGGAGCAGGGCAATCCCCGTGAACAGAGCGCAGTTGGCCAGGAGCGCAGCCACCGTCCCACCGGCCACCACCACCGCGCCGCCGATCGCCGGCCCCAGCATGAAGCACAGCGAGAACGCGGCATTGGTGATCGCGTTACCCTCGTGCAGGAGATCCGGTCCGGACAGGACAGCGGTGGTGGCAGTGCGGGCCAGCGCTCTCGCCACCACGGCCAGGACGCCATCCGCCAGCGCCAGCGCCAGCACCGGGGCGAGCGAGAAGCGGCCGGCCATCCACGCCAGCGCCGCGAACAGTATTCCCTCGGCGCCGTACAGAGCCGGCAGCACCCGCCGGGGAGGTAGCCGGTCGAGGCGCGAGACGACGATCGGCGCGCCGACCGCGGGCAGGACCTGGGAGCACAGGAAGAAGCTGGTCGAGCCCAGCGCGCTCCCCGTCCGCCGGTAGACCAGCACCGATAGCGCGAGCGTTCCCACCGCCCAGGCCAGCTCGTTGAGCGCGTAGGCTGCCAGCAGACGCCGGAAGGTCGGCAGCTTCAGGGCGCGCGTCACGCTCCCCGATCCTATAGCCCCGTCGGCTGTCATCCTCCTGGGGTCATGTCGATCCGAGCCCGAGCCTGGTACCGCAGCAACACGTTCACGCACGAGGCGTTCAGCCCGGAGCGGATCGCCGCCGAGCGGGGGTCGACGGTCTCGATCTGCCTCCCGGCCCGAAATGAGGAACGGACCATCGGCGCGATCATCCAGTCGCTGGTTCCTCTGCGCGAGTGCGGTGCCGTGGATGAGATCGTGGTCGTCGATCATTCCACCGACGCCACCGCCCTGATCGCGCGTGAGCTCGGCGTCGAGGTGCACGACCAGGAGCGCCTGCGGCCGGAGCTCGGGCCGGTCCTGGGTAAGGGCGACGCGATGTGGCGCGCCCTGCAGGTTCTCAGCGGCGACGTGATCTGCTTTCTCGATGCCGACTCCGAGCACTTCGGAGCCCATTTCGCCTGCGGGCTGCTCGGCCCCTTGCTGTGCACCCCTGGGATCGCGTTCGTGAAGGGCTTCTATCGGCGGCCGTTCCGCGTCGGCGAGGTGACCCTCCCCGACGGGGGCGGCCGCGTGACCGAGCTGACCGCGCGACCGCTGCTGAACCTGTTCTATCCCGACCTGGCGGCGGTGGAGCAGCCGCTGGCAGGGGAGATCGCGGCGCGCCGGGACCTGCTGGCGTCGCTTCCCTTTGTCACCGACTACGGCGTCGACATCGCGCTGCTGATCGACACCTACCGTCAGGCCGGGCTCGATGCGATCGCCCAGGTCGATCTCGACGTGCGCCAGAACGCCCACCAGCCGCTGCGCGACCTCGGACCGATGGCGTTCTCGGTCCTCCGGGCGCTGGCCTCGCGGTTGGTGCGCGAGGGACGCCTGGTGGGCCCGCTCCCGGCCGCATTCGCGGGGGCCGACGGAACCGAGTTTCCGGCCGCCGGCGGCGGAGTGGTCGAGCGTCCGCCGCTGGCAAAGCTGCGTGCCGCCGCCTGAAACGTGCTGAACTTGCGGCGATGCTCCGCGCTCGTCAGCTACTGGCCGCTTCCGCCGTCGCCGGGCTGCTCGGGTTGACCGGCTGTGGCGGCGCAGGCACCGCCGCTTCCTCCGGCAGCTCACTGACGGCCACCAGCGCCGCGGTGACCCTGCCGCAGGCCCACCCACAGGCGATCGAGCCCACCGCCGGAGGCCAGGCCGCGGTGGTGGCCGGCGGCTCGGCTCCGATCGGCGACCCACACGCTCACGCGGTTTCGCTGGCCGAGGTCAAGCGGGAGCTGAAGATCGTCCAGGAGCTGAACGCCCTGACGCCCGGCCAGGGCTTCGTGTTCCCGATCGCGCCGCTGTCGGTGGTGGAGCCCCCGAGCACCTGGTCCCCCGACCAGGGCGTGGACATCTCCACCAAGGGCGGGGCCTGCGGACCGGCAGCGGTGTTGCTGGCGGTCACCAACGGGGTCATCGTCCAGGAGGGGATCTCGGGCTTCGGACCGGCTGCACCGGTGCTTCGCGTCGCCGGCGGCCCCCTGGATGGCCGCTACATCTACTACGGACATTCGTTGCCCGCGCTCGTACCGGTCGGCACCGTCGTCTCGGCCGGCCAGCCGATCGCCGAGGTCGGCTGCGGCATCGTTGGGCATCTCCACCGGTCCCCACCTCGAGATCGGAATCAGCGCCGTCCGCGGGCCCACCTGCTGCCCCGGCAACCAGGAGACCTCACCCGCCCTGCTGCGGTTGCTCGGGCGGGTGTGGGCGGGGGGCTAGCTGAAGGCCTGGCGAGCGGTGCGCGAGCCGGTCGCCGCCGGCTCGAGAAACCCGTAGGAGCCGTGGTCGCGCAGCTCGAGGGCGGCGGCCACCACGGCGCCGGCGGCGGCGAATGCGAACGCCCCTCCCACCGAGATACGGCTGACGCCCAGCTCGGCCAGCTCCCGCACCGGCGGCAGGCCGGGCACGGTGAGGACGTTGACCGGGCGGTCGACCGCTGACACGACCGCCGCGATGTCCTCGGCGCGGCTCAGCCCGGGCGCATACAGCACGTCGGCGCCCGCCTCCTGATAAGCCGTCAGGCGGGCGATGGTGTCGGCCAGGTCGTGGCGGCCGTGGAGGTGGTTCTCGCTGCGCGCGGTCAGGACCAGCCGGGCGGGTCCCGCGTGCGCCGCCTCGGCCGCGACCGCCACACGCTCCGCCGCGATCGCGAGCTCATAGATCGGATCCTCTGGGCGCCCGGTGGAATCCTCGATCGAGAACCCGGCCAGCCCGGCCGCGACCGCCCCGATGGCCGTCTGCGCCACCCCGCCGGGAGAGTCCGCGAAGCCGTTCTCCAGGTCGGCCGAGACGGGAAGCGCGGTGGCCGCGACGATCGCCGCCGCGTGGGTCAGCGCTTCTTCGCGGGTGACCGAGCCGTCACGCCGCCCCAGCGTCGCGGCAAAACCGCTGCTCGTGGTCGCCAGCGCCTCGAACCCGAGCGCCGCGAGCAGCTTGGCCGAGCCCGAGTCCCAGGGGTTCGGCAGCAGCAGCGGCTGCCCCGGCCGGTGCAGCTCGTGAAAACGCTCCGCGCGTTGCGCCTGCGTGTTCATTGCCACCTGCGGCCCTCGATCATCGCGCCCACACGATACGCGTCGCGACGGCGTAGGCTGAAAAAACATGAGCGCCGACGCCCAATCCTTCTCCCTCGGCCGCGAGGGCGGTGATGACGGCTCGTTTCGGCGCCAGGACAGCCGCTTCCGCGCCTGGGTCTCAGCCGATGGCTCAACCGGCTTCCCGCTCGAGCCGGGCCGCTACCACCTGTACGTGGCGCGGGCCTGCCCGTGGGCCCACCGGACCATCATCGGCCGGCGCCTGATGGGTCTCGAGTCGGCGATCGGGATCTCTTTCGTCGATCCCATCCGCGACGAGCGGGGGTGGGCGTTCACCGGCGGCGGGTACACCGATTCGGTCAACGGATTTCACCACCTCCATGAGGCCTACCAGGTCGCCGACCCCGACTACGAGGACCGCGTCACCGTTCCGGTCCTGTGGGACCGCCGGCAGGGCACGATCGTCAACAACGAGTCCGCGGACATCCTGCGGATGCTCGGCACGGTGTTCGCGCCGCTCGCCGAGCACCCGGTGACGCTGTATCCACCCCACCTCGGTGACGAGATCGACGCGCTCAACCGGGTGATCTATGACCGTGTCAACAACGCCGTCTACAAGGCCGGGTTCGCGCGGCGCCAGGACGTGTACGAGCGCGAGGTGCAGACCATATTTCAGACGTTGGACGAGCTGGACATGCGGCTGGACGGACGGCGCTTCCTGTTCGGTCGTGAGCCCGTCGAGACTGACTGGAGGCTATTCACCACTCTGGTGCGCTTCGACGCGGTCTACAACATCCACTTCAAATGCTCCGTGCGCAAGCTGGTCGAGTACCGGCAGCTGTGGCCTTACGCGCGTGACCTGTACCAGTGGCCGGGGGTCGCCGAGACGGTGGACTTCGACGAGATCCGCGCGCATTACTACCGCACGCACCCCATGATCAACCCCAGCGGCCTGGTGGCGGTGCTGCCCGCCGCCAGCTTCGCGCAGCCCACTGCGCGCCCAGCCCTGGGTTAGAAAGCGGTTCTGGCCGGCCCAGGGGCGAGCGCTGGCAGTTCGCGCCCCGGCGCATCTGCACCGGTCAATGCCGGCGGCGGAGCAGGCGCAGCACCAGCAGAAGCCCGAACATCAGCGCCGCGACCGGCGCTGGGTTGCGCTTGGTCTGGCCCCACAGCACCGACACCATCAGCGACAGGCCCTGCACCGGTTCGCTCTCCGCCATCGGCTGGCTCGCCGGCGGCGGCGGGCTGACCGGCGGCGGCGGGCTGACCGGCGGCGGCGGGCTGACCGGCGGCGGCGGGCTGACCGGCGGCGGCGGGCTCACGGCGTCGCTCGGGGCCGGCGACTCGGGGGCGGCGACGGACGGCTCGGTGTCCGCGGGCGGCGCGGGCGAGGGGCCGCCGCCTGCCAGCGAGGTCTGCAGGCACTTGGCGAAATCATTCAGCAGCCGCGTCGAGATGTCCTCGATCATGCCGCCTCGCCCGAACCGCGCCAGGCGCCCTGTGATGTGGTAGTCGGTCGAGACCTCGACCCGGGTGGCGCCGTTTCCGGCCTCGGAGACCGAGGAGACGATCGTCGCCTTGGCGCCGCCCTGACCGCGCTTGTCGGTGCCCTGCGCCTGCATGGTCGCGGAGTGGGCGCTCTCGTCGATGTTCTCCATCTGCAGCTTGCCGGTGTAAGCCGCCGACGTGGGGCCGATCTTGACCTTGAACGTGCCGTCGTAGCTGCCGTCCTCGTTGCGTCCGGTGACGGCGGCGCCGGGCAGGCAGGGTGCAACTCGCTCGACGTCGATCAGTGCCTCCCACACCCGCTGCAGCGGGGCGGCGACCTCAAATGACTGCTCTAGTTTCATCGCGAATAGCCTCCAGATCTTCAGGGGTGTCGACGTCGCGCCCCGAGCATAGGTGCCCGGCCTCGATCGCACGGCCGCCGTCCAGCAATCGGTTGGCGCCCCGGTCGCCCTGGAGCGCCATCAGGGCCTCGATCTCCTCGGCTCCGAGCACCACCGGATGGCCGGGCCGGCCCCCGTACACGGCGCGCGTGCGTGCGGGCTCGCCGACGAACCGCGCGATCAGCTCGGAGCTGATCAAGGGCTCGTCGCCGAGCGTCACGATCACCTTCTCGGCGTCCCGGAGCGCGCTCAGCCCCCGGCGCAGCGACGCCGCCTGACCCGTCGCCCAGTCCTCGCAGATCACCGGCTCGGCCCGCAGCAGCTCCACGCGGGCCAGCACCTGGTCCGCATAGGCTCCCAACACCACGACCACCCGGGACAGCTGCGCCACGGCGCATTGCGCCCGCACCGCCCACTCCAGCAGCGGCCGGCCGTCGAGCTCGGCGAGGAGCTTTGGCGCGGCTCCGAACCGGGTGCCGGCGCCGGCGGCCAGGATCAGTCCCGCGGTCACGCCGCTCCCATTACCTGGGGTCGCCCCGGTCACATCTCCTCCAGCACGGCGGCGAGCTGCTGCAGCGACGCCAGCGAGTTGCCCGCCAGCAGCCGGTCGGTGTGCGGTATGGCGGCGCGCATCCCCCGGGTCAGCGGCTCGTAGTCGGGGTGGGCGGCGAGCGGGTTCAGCCAAACCAGACGGTGAGCGGCGCGCTGCAACCGCGCCATCTCCCGCTCGAGCTGCTCGGGGTTGCCGCGATCCCATCCGTCGGAGAGGACCACCACCACGGCGCCGCGGCCGAGCCGGCGGCCGTGGACCCGGTTGAGCTCGGCCAGCGCCGCGCCGATCCGGGTGCCCCCGGAGAAGTCGGTCACGGCGGCGGCCGCGCGGTCCAGCGCCCGATCGTGGTCGCGGCCGGTCAGCTCGTGGGTGATCCGGGTCAGGCGGGTGCCGAACGCGAACGCCTCAACCCGCCGCCGCGCGACCACGCAGGCGTGCATGTACTGGAGCAGCATGCGAGCGTAGGGGGCCATCGAGCCGGACACGTCGCAGACCAGCACCAGCTGGCGGGGGCGGCGGGTGGGGGCCCGCCACCGCCGCCGGATCGGCTCGCCGGCCGTCCGCAGCGAGGCGTGGACGGTGTGGCGCAGGTCAGGCGTGTGACCGCGCCGGCGCGAGGGGCGCGTGCGCCGTGACAGGCGGGTGGGGTGCCGGCGCGCGAGCTGGGCGATCAGTTCACGCGCCGCGGCCATCTCAGCGTCGGTGTAGTGGGCGAAGTCCTTCTCGAGCTGCAGCTCGACCTCGCTCCACGCCGCCGGCACCGGAGTCGAATCCTGTTCGGCGACACGGCCACCGGGGTCCGGGATGCCCATCTGCGGCAGCGCCGCGCGCTCGATTGCTCCCAACTCCGAGAGGGGGTCGTCCCGGCCTGCGGCGCCGCCGTCGCCGAACACCGACAGGAAGGCCAGGTCGAAGCGCTCCAGATCCCGGTGCTGCGAGCACAGCACCGTCCGCAGCGCGAGCCGGGCCTCCTCGCGTGAACTCGAGTCGATCGCGTCCAGGGCGCGGTGGGCACTGAGCAGCTCCCCCACCCCCACGCGAGCTCCCTGCGCGCGCAGCGCTCCGGTGAGCTCGGCCAACCGCGACACCACTGACTCCCCGAGCGGCGCCAAGGCCGGCTCAGACACCGTCGAGCACCTTGCGTTCGCGAACGCGCAGCACATCCTCGTGGACCTTCAGCGCCGCCCCGAGGGTCTCCTCGAGCTCGACGTCGTCGCCCAGGGCCAGCAGTGCCTGCGCCCACACGATCGTCTCCCCCACCCCCGGCAGCTTGTAGAGATCCCCCTGCTCGCGCAGCCGGCCGACCGCCTTGACCACCCGCGCGGCGATGCGCTCGGGCACCTCGGGCAGCCGCGAGTGCACGATCGCCCGCTCCCGCTCGGCGTTGGGATAGTCGATCCAGTGGTAGAGGCAGCGTCGCTTGAGCGCGTCATGCAGCTCCCGGGTGCGGTTTGAGGTCAGCACCACCACCGGCCGCCGCACCGCGCTGATCGTGCCGAGCTCGGGAATCGTGACCGCGAAATCCGACAGGAACTCCAGCAGGAAGGCCTCGAACTCGTCATCGGCCCGGTCGATCTCGTCGATCAGCAGCACCACCGGCTGCTGCGGATCGGCCTCCAGCGCCTCCAGCAGGGGACGACGGAGCAGAAATCGCCGGGCGAACAGCTCGCCTTCGTCGACGCCGCCCTCGGCGGCGCGCAGGGCCAGAAGCTGCCGGGCGTAATCCCAGTCATAGACCGCGTGATGCAGGTCGATCCCCTCGTGGCACTGCAGCCGGATCAAGCGTGCGCCGAGGGCCGCCGACAGGGCCCGCGCGACCTCGGTCTTGCCGACCCCCGCCTCGCCCTCGAGCAGCAGCGGCTGCTCCAGCACCACCGCCAGGTGGACCGCCAGCGCTAGCTGGCGGTCCGCCAGGTATCCCTGGGAGGCCAGAGCGGCGCTCGCGGACTCGACGGAGTCGATCTCCGCGAGAGTGCCCTTACCGACCAGCGACGATCACCCCTGACCGAGCGCCTCCTCCAGCGCGCGGCGGGTCAGCACGCGCGCCAGGTGGCGCTTGTAGTCGGCGGTCGCGTTCAGGTCGGCGGGGGGGTTGGTCTGATCGGCGGCCTGCTCGGCTGCCGCAGCGATGTTCTCCGCCGTGCAGTCCTGACCGCGCAGGGCGTCCTCGACCGCGGTGGCGCGCAGCGGAACCGACGCCATGTTGCCGAGACCGACGCGTACGTCCTCGCACACGCCGCCCGATGTCTTGGCCACGACGCTGACTGCCACCATCGCCCAGTCCTCGCTGCGGCGGTTGAACTTCTGGTAGCTGTGACCCCACCCGTCGAGTGCCTTGATCCGGATCTCGGTCAGCACCTCACCGGGGTCCAGCGCCGTCTCCAGGTAGTCCTGGAACAGGTCGCTGGCGGCGACGGTGCGCTGACCGCTCTGACCCTGGAGCGTCACCTCGCCTTCGCACAGCAGCATCGCCGCCGGCAGGTCTGAGGCGGGGTCGCCGTGGGCCAGCGAGCCGCCGATGGTGCCGCGGGCCCGGACCTGGGGATCGGCGATCGTCGCCGCCACGCTGGCGACGAGCCCCAGCTCGGGAGAGTGCTCCAGGCGCGCGTGCGGAGTCATCGCACCGATCCGCCAGTCGCCGTTCTGGCGCTCGATTCCGTGCAGGCCGGGGACCTTGCGGAGATCGACCAGGAGCGAGGGAGCCGCCAGTCGCAGCTTCATCAGCGGGATCAGCGAATGGCCGCCCGCCAGCAGCTTGGCGTCCTCGCCACCGTTGACCAGCGCCTGGATCGCCTCGTCGAGCGACTGGGGTGCCACGTAGTCGAATTCTGCCGGAATCATGCCGCACCTCCCTGCGCACTCTGGCCTTTGGATTGCGAGATAGCCTCCCACACCCGCATGGGGCTGAGCGGCATGTTGATGTAGTCGACGCCGAGGGGACGAAGGGCGTCGATCACCGCGTTGGTGACCGCGGCGCTCGCGGCGATCGTCCCCGCCTCGCCAACGCCCTTGACGCCCATCGAGTTGACCGGCGACGGCGTCACGGTGCGGTCGGTCTCGAAGCTCGGCAGCTCGGCCGCGGTCGCCAGTGCGTAATCGACGAACGTCCCCGTGGTGAGCTGACCGTCCTCGTCGTAGTGCACGCGCTCGTACAGCGCCTGTCCGATCCCATGCACGACGCCGCCGTGAATCTGGCCGTCGATCAGCATCGGGTTGATCGCGTTGCCGCAGTCGTCCACGGCGACGTAGCGGATCACCTTGACCTTCCCGGTCTCCGCGTCCACGTCGACGACGCAGGCGTGGGCACCAAACGGAAACACGAAGTTCTCGGGGTCGTAGAACATCGTCTCCTCCAGCCCCGGTTCCATGCCCTCGGGAACTGCGCCGATGTAGGCGACACCGGCGACATCGGCCAGGGCCATCCCCTTGTCCGGTGATCCCCTGACCGAGAACTTGCCGTCGGCGACCTCGATGTCCTCGGGGGCGGCCTCCAGCTCGGCGGCCACGATCGCCTTGGCTTTCTCGACCACCTTGTCGGTCGCCTTGACCACGGCCTCGCCGCCGGTGGCCAGCGAGCGCGAGCCGTAGGTGTTTCGCCCCTCCGGGCCCATCGAGGTGTCGCCGTGGATCACCTCCACGACCGAGGGATCGACGCCGAGCCGGTCGGCCACGATCTGCGCGAACGCCGTGTCCAGTCCCTGGCCGTGAGGCGAGGTACCGCTGTATACCGTGACCGCCCCGGTGTTGTGCACGCGGACCATCGCCGACTCCCACAGGCCGGCCTGAACCCCGACCCCAGCCGGTCCGGTGACCCGGGAGGGGGCGAGCCCGCAGATCTCGGTCCAGGTGCAGAAGCCAACGCCGCGGTAGATCCCGCGGCCACGCATCTCCTCCTGCTCACGGCGAAACTCGGCCACGTCGAAGTGCTCGAGCAGCTTGTCGAGCGTCTTCTCGTAGTCGCCCGAGTCGTAGACCACGCCGGTTGCGACGGCCGCCGGGAAGTCCTCCTTGGGAATGAAGTTCTTGCGGCGGATGTCCAGGGGGTCCATCCCCAGCTCGTGAGCAAGCTGGTCGAGCGTGACCTCGATCATCTGCGTGGCCTCGGGCCGTCCGGCCCCGCGGATGGCGTCGGTCGGGCACTTGTTGGTGAACACGCCGGTGATGTCGGTCTGGACGTTGGGAATCTTGTAACACCCCCCCATCACGAACGCTCCCAGCGAGGGGATCAGAGGCGTCAGGATCATGTTGTAGGCGCCGAAGTCGGCCAGGATCTTGACGTGGAACGCGGTGATGGTTCCGTCGCGCTTGGCTCCCATCTTTACCTGGGAGATCTGATCGCGCCCCTGGTGGGCCACCGACATGTTCTCCGAGCGGTTCTCGGTCCACTTGACCGGCAGACCGAGCTTGCGCGACGCCCAGCAGGCCAGCAGCTCCTCGCCGTAGACCTGGAGCTTCTGGCCGAACCCGCCCCCGACATCGGGCGCGATCACGCGGACGTGGTCCTCACCGAGGCCGAGCAGCAGCGCCATGAACAGCCGGACGAAGTGAGGGACCTGGGTGGCTGAGTAAAGCGTCAGGGACCCGGCGCGGTAGTCGGCGATCACCCCACGGCATTCGATCGGCGCGCCGGCGATACGGTGGTTGACGACACGGCGCTCGACGATCACGTCGGCCTCCGCGAAGCCCTGCTCGACGTCGCCGCCGGCCAGCGACCACTCGTGCACCTTGTTCGTGCCGAGCGACTCGTGCACGAACGGTCCGCCGGCAATGGCTGCCTCGGGGTCGACGATCGCCGGCAGCGCTTCGTACTCGACGAGGACGTCCTCGGTCGCGTCCTGGACGGCATAGCGATCGACGCCGATGACCACCGCCACCGGGTCACCGACGTGCTTGACCTCGCCGCGGGCCAGCGGCCAGTGCTCGGGGTTGTTGACCTCGACCCCGGGGGGGGCCCAGGCCATCGGCAGCGGGCCGCCGAGATCGGACATGTCGGCACCGACGAAGACCGCCGTGATGCCGTCACGGGCGACAGCCGCCGAGGTGTCGATCGAGGTGATTCTGGCGTTGGCCTCGGGCGAGCGCACGAATGAGGCCCACAGCATGCCGGGCAGCGAGATGTCGTCGACATAGCGGCCCTTCCCGGTGATCAGAGCCGGATCCTCCTTGCGGCGAAGTGCGCTGCCGACATTGCTTCCGAGGGGGGCTTCGCTCACGCTCATCGTGCCCACTCGCCTTCCGGGCGCGAAGCGGACCCGGCCACCACGCCGTGGGTCATCCCGCTGCTCATGTCCCGACCTCCGCGCCAGACTTGGACGCCGCGTCGAGGACCGACTTGACGATGTTGTGATAGCCGGTGCACCGGCACAGGTTGCCCTCCAGCGCGTGCCGGACCTCGTCCTCGGACGGGTGCGGGTTCTCCGCCAGTAGAGCGGTGGAGGCCATGATCATGCCGGGCGTGCAGTACCCGCACTGCAGGCCATGGTTGTTCCAGAACGCCTCCTGCATCGGGTGCAGGTTCTCCTCGGTACCGAGCCCTTCGATCGTCGTGACCTCAGCGCCGTCTGCCTGCACCGCCAGGACGGTGCACGATTTGACCGGATCGCCGTCAAGATGGATCGTGCAAGCACCGCAATTGGATGTGTCGCAGCCCACGTGGGTGCCGGTCAGGCCCAGCTTGTCGCGCAGCGCGTGGACAAGCAGCAGACGCGGCTCGACCTCGAGGTCGTGTTCGACGCCATTGACGTTGAGATGCACGTTTACGGTGCTGCTCATACCTCTCCTCTCAAGGGTATTGCGGAGCTTCGGCGGACCTTACTCCTACCCGGATCGGTTGTGGGCACAACCTCTCTCTCGCGTTTCGGCTATTGTTCGCCGGCATGACGACCTATTGCTGTACCGCATGAACCTCGGACGCCTCATCCTTCGCCTCTCCGTCGGTGGTTTCTTCATCGGTCACGGCACGCAGAAGCTGTTCGGCTGGTTCGGTGGCCACGGTCTTGACGGCACCGGGCAGTTCTTCGAGCAGCTCGGCTTGCGTCCCGGCAAGCGTCACGCCACGGCCGCTGGTCTCGCCGAGGCCGGTGGCGGAGCACTGCTCGTGCTCGGAGCCGCCACGCCGCTCGCGTCGTCGGCTCGTGATCGCCACGATGCTCACCGCCGTCCAGCGCGTCCACCTCAGCAAGGGTCCATGGGTCACCGAGGGTGGCTACGAGTACAACGTCGTGCTGATGGCCGCCGCGCTCGCGCTGGCCGAGACCGGCCCCGGCTCGCCGTCGATCGACGAGGCCCGCGGCAGCAACATGCACGGTCCCAAGTGGGCGGCCCTGGCGCTGCTGTTGGGCGCGCTCGGCGCGGCCGGAGCGCACTTCGCCGCCGAGGGCGCGCCGGCGGCGCCCCAGTATCCCGCGCAGACTGATCCTTCGCCTGTCGCGGATCCCGCCTCCCCCGGCGCCTAGTCCCGCTTGAACGCCAGTACCTGGTAGACCGACGCCCAGCCGGTGAGAAAACCCTGGCGCGCGGCCCGTAGGTACACGCGCCACACCCGCGCGCGCTCGATCCCGGCGAGGCGGACGGCATCGTCGTAGCGCTCCTCGAAGCTGGCGATCCAGTACCGGATCGTCTCGGCGTAGTCGTCGGCCAGTCCTTCCACGTGGGTGGTCACCAGTCCGCTGCGCTCCAGCGCAAGTTCGATTCGTGACAGCGGCAGCGGCACACCGTCGGGGAACACGAACCGCTCCGAGAACGCCCCCTCGTCCTTGGTGTCGAAGTCCATCAGCTTGGCGATCCCGTGGTTGAGCAGCCGGCCGCCGGGCCGCAGCAGGCCATGGAGCGTCTTGGCGTAGAGGTCGATCCGCTCCTCCCCCACGTGCTCCACCATGCCGATGCTGGAGATCGCGTCGAACTGCTCTCCGTCCAACTCGCGGTAGTCGGCGACGCGGAACTCCACCCGGTCCTGGACCCCGGCCTTTCGCGCATTCTCCCGGGCGAGCTCGACCTGGCGCTCGGCCAGCGTCACACCCAGCACCCGAACCCCGTAGTTGGCGGCGGCATGGATCGCGAAGCTGCCCCAGCCGCAGCCGACGTCGAGCACCCGCTCACCCTCCTTCAGCTCCAGCTTGGTGCAGACCAGGTCGAGCTTGGCCCGCTGGGCCTCCTCCAGCGACGTGGCGCCGCGCTTGAAATAGGCGCAGCTGTAGGTCATCGACGGGTCGAGGAACAGCGCGAAGAACTCGTTGCCGGCGTCGTAGTGGTAGCGGACGGCGCTGCGATCGCGCCCGATGCTGTGACGCTCGCCGGTCAGCCTGAGCTCCGAAGCCGGGCGTCGCGGCGGGGCGACCAGGCCGCACGCGCGGATCATCCCGGCCGCGAGCCGCGCCATCTGCGCCGGAGAGATCTTCGGCGCCACGAACCCGTCCACGATGTCCAGGGCCTGCTCGATGTCGTCGACGTCGAGCAGCCCCAGCACGTAGGCCCGTCCCAGTCCCAGCTCACCGGGGGCGCGGATCACGTGCGCCAGCGCCTGCGGCGAACGCACCTCGAAGGTCGGGCCTCCCGCCTGGGTGGCGGGGACCGTGGTCCCGTCCCAGAAGCGAATCGAAAACGGGCGTTGGGTCAGCGCCGCTTCCAGTTCGCGGCGCAGTGGTGCCGTATTGGCCCAGGGCAACGCGGGGGCCGCTCAGCTTTCCTGGCTGGCGAGCTGCTTGCGTTCCTGGCGGGCCGGATCGACCCGCACCACGTCCCACGCCAGGCCGGTCATCTCGAGCAGGCGGATGATCCCGGCCGAGGGATCGATCTGCCATCGCCGCAGCCCGTGACGGTAGGAGGTGGGGAAGGCGTGGTGGTTGTTGTGCCATGACTCGCCCCAGGTGGGGATCGCAAGCCAGAACACGTTGCGCGACTCATCGCCGGTGTCGTACTCGTGGCGGCCGAAGTAGTGGCAGACCGAGTTGATGCTGAAAGTGGCGTGGTGGACGAAGAAGATGCGCGCGGCACCACCCCACAGCAGCGCGGTCAGCCCGCCGTCGACCGTCCCGGTCAGCGCGACCCCCAGCCCGAACGCGGCGGCCAGTCCCGCCGCGACCCAGAGCACGAACGTCTTGTCGACGAACCGGATCCACGGATCGGCCAGCAGGTCCTTGGCGTAGCGGCGCTCGTCGGCCACTTCCATATCGGAGAAGACCCACCCGATGTGGGCGTGGCAGAACCCCCACAGCTCGCCCCGCCAGCCGTGGCGGTGGTCGAGATGGGGGCTGTGCGGGTCGCCCGGCTCGTCGGAGAACTGGTGGTGCTTGCGGTGGGTGGCGACCCAGTCGATCACCGGACCCTCGGCGGCCGCGGATCCCAGCGCGGCGAACGCGGCCCGCAGCAGCCGGCTGCATTTGAAGCTGCGGTGCGTCAGCAGGCGGTGGAAGCCGACCGTGACGCCGGTGCCGATGACCACGTAGAAGATCGCCAGCACCAGCAGGTCCTGCCACACGAGAAGCCCGCTGGACCAGCCGAAGTACATGCCGATGAGGACGAGAATCGGCGGAGCACCGGTGACCACCGCACTGGCCAGCCGGTCGACCAGCGGCATCTTCACGGGACGTACGACGGCCGCGGGGTCCACAGCGGACGCCGTGTTGACGCCGGGCGCGGGATCGACGGCGGGTGCCGGATCAGCGAGACCAGCCGGGTCTGTGGCGGGCGCGGGGGGCCGCTCCGGCGCTACGGGCGCAAGAGCGGTATGGGTGGCGGAGGCCATGCCGGTGCGGGCGACTTTACCGGCTGGCCACGACGTGCGCACCCACATCATCGGTTCACCCCGGGAGACCAGAGCCCCGCACCGGCGGCCTCACCACTGCTCGATCATCTTCGCCGGCGTGATCGGAGCTCGCGGATCCGGATCCCGGTGGCGTGGTGGACGGCGCTGGCGACGGCGGCGGCGGTGCCGACGATCCCGATCTCGCCGATTCCCTTGACCCCCAGCGGGTTGATCCTGGGGTCGTGCTCCTGCACCCAGATCGCCTCCAGCTGCTCGATGTCCGCGCAGGTGGGGATGTGGTAGCCCGCGAGGTCGTGATTGACGTAATCACCGAAGTGGACGTCGAGGATGCTCTCCTCGTGCAACGCCATGCCGATCCCCATCGTCATGGCGCCGAGGAACTGCGAGCGCGCCGTGACCGGGTTGACGATCCTCCCGGCCGCGAACACGCCCAGCCCCCGCGTGACCTGGACTTCACCGGAGTCGACGTCGACGCGCACCTCGATGAACTGGGCTCCGAACGAGTGCCGGGACAGCGCCTCCTGGTGTTCGATCTCCTCGGCTGTGTCGTAGTGGGTCTGCACGCCGTCGGCCGGGACGCCGTCAGTCGAGCTGCTCGCGCAGCCGGGCACAGGCTCCCAGCACCGCCGTGCCCCACGATGTAGTGCCCATCGAGCCACCCGCGAGCATCGCGTACGGCAGCTCGGAGTCGCCGATCTCCACGTGCACCTGACCCACCTCGGCGTCGAGTGCCTCGGCGGCGATCTGGGTCAGCGCCGTCCGCGCGCCGGTACCGATGTCGGCGGCGGCGATCTGGATCGTGAAGCGCCCGTCGGGCTCGGCCCGAGCGATCGCCTGCGAGGGCCGGCGGTTGGCCGGATACGTGGCGGACGCAACGCCGGTTCCGTAGCGCCACCGGCCGTCGCTCAGGGTCGCGGGGGTGGGGTCCCGTCGCCACCAGCCAAACCGCTCGGCCCCCTCGTGCAGGCAGGCGACCAGGTTGCGGCTGCTCCAGTGGAGGCCGTTCTCAGGGTCGACCTCGGGCTCGTTGCGCGTGCGCAGCTCCACCGGGTCGATTCCGCAGGCGAACGCCAGCTCGTCGACCGCGGACTCCAGCGCGAACATCCCCGGGCACTCCCCCGGAGCCCGCATCCAGGACGGCGTCGGTAGATCGAGCGCCGCCAACCGGTGTGCGGTCCGTGTGTTGGCCGACGCATACATCTTCCGAGTCGCCACCGCCGTCTGCTCGGCGAACTCCTGCGAGTGTCGAGGTCTGCTCACAGACCTCGTGGGCGATCGCGACCAGGCGTCCGTCGCTACCGGCCCCCAGCCGCAGTCGCTGGATGGTGGGGGTGCGGTAGCCGGTGAGGGAGAACATCTGCTGGCGAGTGACGGCGAGCTTGACCGGCCGCCGGGCCACCTGGGCCGCCATCACGGTCGCGATCACCGGCGGCCGGGGCTGTCCCTTGGAGCCAAAGCCGCCGCCGACGTGGGGCGAGATCACGTGCACGCGCTCGGGGTCGAGCCCGAAGCACTTCGCGATCGCCTGGCCGTGGCTGCCGGCGCCCTGGTTGCTGTCATACACGGTGACCCGCTCGTCGCCCCAGACCGCCACGCTGGCATGGGGCTCCATCGGGTTGTTGTGCATCGCGGGGGTGCGGTAGGTCGCGTCGATCCGCACCTCGGCGGCGCCGAACGCGCTGTCGAACTCGCCCCGCTCGGTATCCGTGTCAAACGCGGGATTGACCTTGTCGGGCTTGTACAGACCCGGGTGCTCCTGGCTCAGCAGCACGTCGTGCGGTTCGGGCTCGTAGTCAAACCGGAGCAGCGCCTGGGCCTGGCGAGCGATCTCGAGACTGTCGGCGACCACCACCGCGATGATCTGGCCGCGGTAGGCGACGCGGTCTGATTGCAGCACCGCCAGCTCGCCGGACGCGCCCTCGGCCAGGGTGGGCGCATTCCCGCCCCATCACCTCGAGCACCCCGTCCAGGCTCAGCGCGCGTGAGGCGTCGAGGTCGCTCACCCGCCCACGGGCGATGGTGGCCTGTACCAGCACCCCGTAGGCGACCTCCTCGGGGCGGTGCTCGTAGGCGTATCTCGCGGTTCCGGTGACCTTCTCGCGCGCTTCCACGCGCCGCGATGGATGTTCCGCTCGGCGGGGTCGCGACGGTGCTCACGATCCGGCCGCCAGCTCGGCCAGGACGCGGACCGCCACGTTGCGAATCAGCGGCAGCTTGTAGGCGTTGTCGGGCAGCGGGGACGCGGCGTGAAGCTCGGTTTCCATCGCCGCGCTGAAGCTCGCCGCTTCGGCCACGCCTCCGCGTAGCTCTGCCTCGGCGCGGCGGGCACGCCAGGGCATCGGCGCGACGCCCCCCAGGCGATCCGCACATCGTCGATCGTGCCGTCCGGGGCGAGCTCCAGCACCGCCGCGACAGACACCAGCGCGAACGCGAACGAGCGCCGTTCCCGCACCTTGCGGTACCGCGAGCGGCGGGCCGCCGGCAGCGGCGCAAGCTCGATCGCGGTGATCAGCTCGCCGGGCTCGAGCACCGTGTCGCGGTCGGGTTGGTCGCCCGGCGGACGGTGCAGCTCCGCGGCGGAGATGCGGCGTGTCCCCTCCCGGTCCTGCACGTGCACCGTCGCGTCCAGCGGCGCAGCGCGACCGCCATGTCGGACGGATGCGTGGCGATGCAATGCTCGGAATGACCGAGCACCGCCAGGTTGCGATGCTCCCCGTCACGCGCTGGACAGCCGCTGCCGGGCGGCGTTTGTTGCACGGCTTGGTCACGTCCTGGAAGTAGACGCAGCGGGTGCGCTGCAGCAGGTTTCCCGCGACCGTGGCGAGATTGCGCAGCTGGCCCGAGGCCCCGTTCAGAAGCGCCTCGGACAGGACGGGGTAGCGCTCCCGCACGCGCGCGTCGGCGGCCAGCTCTGAGTTGGTCACCGCGCCGCCGATCATCAGCCCGCCCCCCGGCAGCACGTCGATCTGATCGTGGCCCAAGTGAGTCACGTCGACCAGGAGCTCGGGGGTCTCGACCCCCAGGCGCATCAGGTCGACCAGGTTTGTCCCGCCGCCGAGAAAGCGCACCTGTGCACCGCCTCCGTGCAGCGCCACGGCGCGCTCCGCGTCGGGAGCGCGCTCGTAGCGAAACGGCCTCAAGACGAGGCCTCGGCGATCGCCGGCACGATGTTGGCGTAGGCGCCGCAGCGGCACAGGTTGCCGCTCATCCGCTCCCGGATCTCCGCCGCGCTCAGCCTGGAGCCGTCCTCTGGACTCCCCGGTGGCGTGACCGCGCTGGGCCAGCCGTCCCGCGCCTCGTGCAGCATCCCGGTGGCCGAGCACAGCTGGCCGGGCGTGCAGTAGCCGCATTGGAAGGCGTCGTGCTCGATGAACGCCCGCTGCAGCGCCGACAGCTCCTCGCCGTCGGCGAGGCCCTCCACGGTGACGACGTCGGCGCCGTCGTGGGCGACGGCCAGCGCCAGGCAGGCGTTGGCGCGACGGCCGTCGATCAGCACCGTGCAGGCGCCGCACTGGCCGTGGTCGCAGCCCTTCTTGGCGCCGATCAGATCCAGGTGCTCGCGCAGCAGGTCGAGCAGGGAGGTGCGCGTATCGACGGTGATCGTCTGCGGCTCGCCGTTGACGCGCACGGTGATCTCGGCCCAGACCGGAGACCCGGTCGGCGGGAGCTCGGACGGTCCGCTCATCTGAGACAGACGGCTACCCGGTGCTCGACGCCGTCTAACCGCCCGGCAGGGCGCGCGAACGGTTCACGTAGGGCCGGTAGGCGCGGCACGGCTCGCCACGCAGACCCGGACATGGCGGCAGGCCGGTAGGGACGGCGACTCCGGGTACCACCGGCAGGATCACGCGCGAGGGGAACCTGGGTGAGTGGGCGATCAGCACCGTCGCGTGGCCCTGCGGCTGGATCTGTGAGAACGCCCACACGGGTTGATCGCCGCCCGGCGCCGAGACCGTGATCCGGATCCGCGATCGCCGGCGGTATACGTGGCCCTCGTAGAACAGGGGAACCGTGACCTCGGTGAAGCGGCCCCGGGGCAGCGGCGCGGCGTCTGCCCGGCGCAGGCTCGGAACGGGCTCGAGCAGTGTGCTCTGAGCCGGATCGAGCTTGCGCTCGCTGGCTCGCATCCAGCCGTTCTGGACGAACGTCTCCGTGCCGTCCGGGCGAACCTCCGAGACCGTCACCTGCAGATCGACGCTCGGGGCCGAGGCCCGGATCCACATCTGCACCGCACCGCCGCCGACCACGACGGTGTTGGCGCTGAGCGGGTCGGTGAGGTAGGCGGCCGCCGTGCCAGGGGGATTCTGGTCCCAGTGGTAGGGCGGCGTCGCGGTCCACAGGCCGCTGGGCGGAGTTCCGTCGCCGGGCCCGGTGAAGCTGGTCGACGGCCGGGCGGCCGGCGACCACGTGAACTGGTCCGCCGCCGCGCGCCGGCGCGTGGTCGCGGTCAGCCGGCTGCGGCTCGCCAGATACCACGACCGTGCTTGCGTGCCCGGAATTGGGAACCGCGAGAAGGACCGCACGAAACCCGGATACGGGGCGCCCGGGTGTGCGCTGCCGGCGCCGTTGTCGAACAGGATCCGGATCGCCGGCAGGCGCTGGAACGCGGCCAGCGCGCCGGCGTAGGTGGTATGGGAATCGAGCGGATCAGGCGGCAGTGTGACGTGGCTGATTCCCATGGCGGCCTCAAATAGCGTCGGCGCGATGGCACGCGCGGCCGCCGTCAGGTGGGGGGCTCGATGAGCCACGTACAACTCCAGGAAGTCGTACCAGCGGACGAACGTGTCCGGGTCGAGCGAGTCGATGTGAGCGCCGTTGGTAAAGGTGAACCACTTGTGACGGGTACCGGTGAAATGCGAGGCGAGATCGGGGCAGTGCCCGCCGGTCTGCTCGTCGGTCCACTGGCAAGCCAGATAGACGGGCGCGTGGATCCGGTTGACGAAGGTGATGGGGTCCAGCGGATTCGCGACCGAGGCCACGAAGTAGCGGTTGGCGTGGATCTGAGCGACCGTGTTCTGGAGCTTCCCCGTGCAGGATCTGGTTGGCCTTGCAGGTTTGATCACCTTCCATGATGCGCCGCAGCGCCCAGGGCTGGCCGCCGGTCTTCGACGCGGGCAGAGCGTCGTGGGCGCGAGCCTTGCCGAAACCGACCGCGAAGCCGGTGTTGAGGATGCCGCCCGGATACAGCGTCGTCGCGGTGCTGTCGATCGTCGAGAGCGGTGCAATCGCGGCCAGGTGGGGCGGGTCGGTGGACGCCACGAACAACTGGCTGATCGCGCCGTAGGAGATGCCCAGCATTCCCGCTCGGTGGCCGAGTACCCAGGGTTGGCGCGCGACGGTCTCGACGATGTCGTAGCCGTCGAGGCTCTGCAGCGTCTCGAAGAAGTTGAACGACCCGCCCGAGCAACCGGTGCCGCGCATGTTGACGTCAACGACGGCGAAGCCCAGCAGGTTGGCGATCGCGGCGATCCCGCTCTGAGGCCCGGCGGGATTGGCGTAGCCGTACCCGGAGTACTCGACCAGGGTCGCGTAGGGGCCCTGGCCGCCCGGAAGGTGGACGTCAATCGCCAGCTTGGTTCCATCACGCGTGGTCAGATAGCCGTAGCCGCTGCGCGGAAGCTTCTGGCCGTAGATCCTGGTGCTCGGCGGGGCCGAGCGATCCGACATCACCGTCACCTGATGTGAAGTGGCGACCGCGCCCCCGGAGGCCTGGCGGACCCGGTATCCGGAGCCCGGAGTGACGTTGCGGAACACCACACCGCCGAGAGAATCGGCCCGCCGGCGCGCTACCAATGTCCCCGCTCGGTCGGCGAGGCTCACGGGATGCCGGGCGCGCAGCCCGGTCGCGTAGACCTGCTCCACGCTCCCATGGGCCGCAAGCTTCGCGCGGGGCCTGGCCTGGGCCACCCCGGCGCCGGCGGTCAGCGCCATCAGGGCCAGCAGCGCCACCGTGGCGGCGCGCAACCGGCGCACCTCAGCGCCCCGCAAACCGCACCCGGGTCAGCGTCCGACCGTTCGCACCAGGTCACGGGCACGGCCGGGCACGGCCGCCAGCGACTCACGCGCTTGACTCAGCCCACTGCGCAGCTCGGTGTCCCCCACTTCGATCGGCAGCATCGAATCCTGCAGGTCGGCAATCGTCTGATCGGCGTCGACGGCGGCGTCGGCGGCTCGTTCGATCAACTGCTGCACGGTTTGCGACTGGACCCCCGGCGAGGCGGTGTCGAACTCCCGCGAGGGAAGGCCCGAGCGAGCCGCGAAATCGGCGTAGGTCCGCTTGGCTCGGCCGTAGGCGAGCTGGACCGGGCGAAACAGCTGGGCCTCGAGCGTGTCCGCTTTCTGCTCGTCGAGCTGCTCATAGGCCTCGCCGAGACTTGCCAGCGCCACGGCGATCTGGTCGATCGCGGTACCAAGATCACTGAGGACCTGCTGCCTTCCTTCGACCGTCGTGTACGACATAGCCCGGTTAGCTTAGTGGGGTCGAAACCCAGAGGTTCGCGGACCCGCCGGCTCCGCGGCCGGAAACAGCTTCAGAAACCGCCCCACCACCCGCCGGCCGCCCTCGATCCGCAGCACCCCGGCGTCGACCGCGGACGCGAGCGGATATCCGTGCCACAACAGGGCCGCGAGCGTGCCGGGATCGGTGTCGATGGTCGCGTCGGGCGCCGTCGCTTCCCCGCGGCGCAACTCGATCTCTCCGTCGGCCACGGTGATGGCGAAGCCATGCTCGCCGAGCCGGAGCTGATAGGCGGCCCGCATGCCCGCGCTCGCGACAGGATCGAACATGGTCTTGAGGGCAACGACCACCGCGTCCACGCCGAGGGCCGGCGCCCCGGCCGGTAGGTTGCTGCTACTTCCCCACCGGCCCAGCGCGAGCAGGACCGGCTCGAGCTCCTGCCCCCATTCGGTGAGCTCGTAGACCTGGACGCCGGCCGGCGGTGCCAGCTTGCGGCGCCGCAGGGCTCCGATCCGCTCCAGCTCGCGCAGCCGCTGCGAGAGAACGTCGGCGCTCACGTGCACAAGCCCCGCCCGGAGATCGGTGAACCGCTTCGGGCCCAGCAGCAGCTCGCGCACCACGAGCAGCGCCCAGCGCTCGCCGACCAGGTCAAGCGCTCGCGCGATGCCGCACGAATCACCGTAGCTGCGCTTGTCGGTCATTTCACCATCCTAGACGTCTGGTCGGAAAACTCGCCCAGTTGGTCATTTTTTCCAACCTTATGGTAGCTTATCCCAACTTCTGGAAAAGCAGACCCCGCAATGGAGGAGACGGATGAGCCGACGAGACCACTACCCGCCCGGCGTGCCGTGCTTCGTTGACACGCTGACCTCCGACATCGACGCGGCCAGGCGCTTCTACGGCGGCATCTTCGGCTGGGAGTTCGCGGGCCCCGGCCCCATGCCGGGGGATCCGCCCGGCGAGTACCACGTGGCCCGCCTGCGCGGCGGCGACGTAGCCGGGATCGGGTCACAGCCGACAGCGCCGGCACCGGCCGCCTGGAACACGCACGTGTCAGTGGACAGCGTCGACGACGCGGCGGCGCGGGCTGCCGCGGCGGGGGGCATGGTGCTGATGCCGCCATTCGATGCCGCGCCGGCGGGCCGGCTGGCGGTGATCGCTGATCCGGCCGGTGCGGCGATCTGCTTGTGGGAGCCGCGCTTGCGTCAAGGCGCTGAGATCGTCAACGAGCCGTCGGCGTGGGCTATGAGCATGCTCAGCACCGACGATCCCGATCGCGCCGAGACGTTCTACGGCCAACTGTTCGGGTGGCAGGCCGATGCCTTCGACGCCGGCCCGGGCATGGAGATCTGGCTCTGGCGCCTGCCCGGCTTCGTGGGCGGCGAGCCCGAGCAGCCGGTACCGCGGGATGTGGTTGCCGCGATGACCCGGCTCGATCCCTCCGCCGGCGCCGGCGCGCCGCCGCCGAGCTGGGGAGTCGACTTCTGGATCGCCGATGCCGACGCGGCGGCCGATGCGGCGGCCGGGCTGGGCGGCGCCGTGGTGACCCCGCCGCACGACGCCGGAATGTTCAGACGCGTGGTCCTGGCCGACCCGGACGGAGCGGTCTTCTCAGCGAGCCAGCTGATGATCGCCGGCTGAGGCGCCCGGCCTCGCGACTCGCCGGCGGCGGGAATCGGACAGTCGCCAGCACAAGCCGGCGGTGGCCGCGGACACGACCAGCACCGCCGGCCAGGGCCCGATGATCAGGCCCAGCACGTGGGAGATGGCAAACGCCAGCAGCCCGGCGCCGGTCAGCCAGAGCGTTATGCGCCGGCCGTCTCGCTGTAGCCAGACGGCAATGCAGCTCAGTCCGCACGCCGCCAGCACCGCCCCACCGAGGGGGCGCGATCCGGTCGCCAGCGCCACCGCGAAGCCCGCGATGAGTCCCCCCGCGGCGATCGGCGCGGTGGTGATGCGCTGGCTGAGCGCATCGAGGCGATCAAGGTCGATGACCACGCAGCGATGATCCCACATGGCCGGCGGCGGCCGGCTGGACCAGGCGTGCCGCCGCGAACGCCTCGCGCCGGGTCTTGCTCGTCAATCGGCCTATGGCAACTGGGCAGGCCGTAGAGTCAAGTCCAGAGTCACCGCGACCAGGAGATGAGATGGGTTTCGATCAGTACCACGAGCCGCCCGGGGAGCTGCCACCCGAAACGCGCACGTTCGCGCGGCTATGCGCATCGCTCACCGAGGAAGCCGAGGCGATCGGCTGGTACGAGCAGCGCATGGCGGTCGAGAGCGACCCGGAGGCGCGGGCGATCATGCACGACGCCCAGGGCGAGGAGTTCAAGCACTTCAGTATGGACCTCGAGTTCCTGCTGCGGCGTGCTCCGACCTGGCGGGAGATCGCGCGCGGAGTGCTGTTCCAGACCGGCGACATCGTCGAGCACGGAGAGTCGGCTGAGGCCAGCGCCACCGAGGCTGACGATGCCGACGGCCCCAGCAGCGGGGAGTTCGACGACGACGGCTCGGGTTCATTGGGCATCGGGAGCCTGAAGGGAGCCACGCGATGAGCAACCATCTGCTGCGCTCGCACGCTCCCATCAGCGACTCGAACTGGAAGTTGCTCGACGACGAAGCACGCGAGCGCCTGGCCCCGGCGCTGGCCGCCCGCAGGCTGGTCGACTTCTCCGGACCGTACGGCTGGGAGCGCTCGGCCATGAACCTGGGCCGCGTACAGGCGGTTGCCTCGGCTCCCTGTGAGGGTGTGTCGGCGGTGCAGCGCCGCGTGATGCCGCTGGTGGAGCTGCGCGCCGAGTTCGAGATCTCACGCGCCGAGCTACGCGACGACGATCGCGGTGCCGCCGACGCCGATCTGGAGGCGCTGGATATCGCGGCCCACCGGATCGCGGTGGCGGAGAACACCGCCGTGTTCCACGGCTGGGCCGATGTCGCGATCGCCGGCATCGCCGAGCGGGCGCCACATCAGATGCAGCTCGGTCAAGCCCCCGACGGCTACCCCAAGCCGGTGGCGGCTGCCGTCGAGCGCCTGCTGCACAGCGGCATCAGCGGTCCCTACGCACTGGCGCTCGGCGGCGAGCAGTACCAGCGCGTCGTGCAGACGGCTGAGAACGGTGGCTATCCGCTGCTCGAGCACCTGCGCAAGATCATCGAGGGACCGATCGTGTGGGCCCCCGGGGTTCGCGGTGCGGTCGTGATGAGCCAGCGCGGCGATGACTTCCTGTTCGAATCCGGGCAGGATCTGTCACTCGGGTACCTGGATCACGATCGCGAGGTCGTGAGGCTGTACCTCGAGGAGAGCTTCAGCTTCCACGTCGCGACCCCCGAGGCCGCGGTGGCGTTGAACGCCTGACGGTTAGTACAGCTCGCGCCAGCTGAACTTGGGGTCGTAGCCGAGCCTGTCACGGGCCTTACTGATGTCGAGCAGGGTGTCGTTGCCGCTGACGCGGTCGGCCACCGGCACGGTCGGATAGACCTCAGCCATCAGCTCGCGGCTCGGGCGCCGCATCACCGTGTCGGCGGCGGCGATGATGAAGTTCTCCGCGCCGCTGATATCGGCCTCCAGCGCGCGCTGGACGCTCTGCGCCACGTGGCTCTCGTCCACGTAGCCCCACAGGTTCCACATGCGCAGCCGGGGATCGTCCTGAAAGTCGCCAAAGCGGTCGTAATCGGAGCGGACCATGACGTTGGAGAAGCGCAGGCCGATGATCGGGATCCCGCTCCAGCGGTGAAACTGCCGGGCGAGCTCCTCCCCCGCCACCTTGGACAGCGCGTAGCTGGTCTCCGGATAAACATGCTCCTCGTCGACCGGGGCGTAGTCGGGCGGACGCTTGAACGGCAGTCCCAGGGTCGTCTCGCTCGACGCCCACACCACGCGCTGCAGACCAAGCCGTTGCGCGGCGGCGAACACGGCGTGGGTACTGGTGATATTGGTGCGAAAGACCTGGTCGGGCGTGGCGTGCGCGGGGGACGGGATCGCGGCCAGATGGACCACGGCCTCGATCCCGGGCAGCGTCTCCCCGCCACTGAGGGCTTCCAGAGCCTGGCCGAAATCGGTGACGTCAGCCCGCAGAAACGGAATCGCCGCCTCGGGGTGAGGGGATTCGGGCGAGGGCACCAGGTCGATGTTCAGGACCTGGTGACCGCATTCGGCCAGGTGACGGACGATGGCACGGCCGGCCTTGCCGCTGCCTCCGGTCACGGCGATCTTGGTCACGCGCACAGTCTCGCGCACACGGCCACGAGTTGCCTGCCGGGCTCAGACCGGCCCCTCGCGCCCGGACGTCTTCGGACCGCAACACACAGCGACGGCTCGCACGGCTACACTGAGGATGTACTGCTGGGCCTAAGGCCCAGCTCATAGTGTGTACGCGTTCGTAGCTGTTGCCCTTTAGCACCTCCCGCGATTCGCAACACAAGAACTCCCAGGAGGATGCAGATGTCAACTGGAACCGTCAAATGGTTCAGCGACGAAAAGGGCTACGGCTTCATCACGCCCGATGATCAGGGCAAGGACCTGTTCGTGCACCATTCGGCCATCGTCGGCAGCGGCTTCAAGTCGCTGGCCGAAGGCGCGAAGGTGAGCTACGACCAGGAGCAGGGCCCCAAGGGCCCCAACGCCGCGAACGTTCAGGCGCTCTAGCCTAAGCGCAGTATTGGACTGACACCGCGCGGCCCTGGCGCGTTTCGTACCACCAGGGTCGCCGGTGCAGGACCGTCTCACCCCGCCAACTCGGGTGAGAATTCGACGGACGGGTCAGCCTCGGCGGGGCCTACTCCGCCTCCGCATCCCCGCGGGTGTTGGTTGCGCGCAGCGCGATGACGGCCGCAGCGAGGATGAACAGGCTCCCCACCAGCAGGGCCCGTTGGAAGCCGCCCGTGAGCGCCTGTGGCGTGGGGGCGTGCTCGCCCAGCAGATGATGGGTGCGGCTGGTCGCCAGGGCCGTGAAGATCGCCAGGCCGAGCGCGCCGCCGAGCTGTTGGGAGGCGTTCAGCAGCGAGGCGGCCAGCCCGGCCTTGTCGGACGGGACGCCGGCGTTGGCGGCGGTGGTGACGCCGACGAACACCGGGCCAAACCCGACCGACAGGACCAGCATCCCCGGAAGCAGATCGTGCAGATAGGTGCCGTGGACGGGGATGCGCGAGAGCCAGTAGAGCCCGCCTGCCGCGATCAGCGCCCCGGTGACGATCACCGGCCTGGTTCCCACCCGGGACAGCAGCTGGGAGGAGATGCCGGCGGCGATCCCAATTGCGAAGCACAGCGGGAGATAGGCAGCTCCGGTCTGGATCGGCGAGTAATGAAGGACGTTCTGCATATAGAGGGTGAGGAAGAAGAACATCGCGAGAAAGCCGGCGAAAGCGATCAGCTGGGTCACGTTGGAGAAGCCGAGACCGTTGATGCGGAAGATCGACAGCGGCGCGATCGGATTGCGGTGGCGCAGCTCGTTGAGGACGAACGCGGCCAGCAGCGCCAGCGCACCGGCGATCTCGCCGATCGTGCGAGCGTTGCCCCAGCCGACGGTCGACGCCGTCACGAGCGCGTAGACCAGCAGCAGCATCCCGCCCGTGGCCAGGATCGCGCCGAGGATGTCGAAGTTCGCCAGCCGGTTGCGGTGTCGCTCGCCGCTGATCAGGGCGAAGATCCCGCCGAGCACCAGCACCGCGGCGACGCGGGTTGACGAACATGACCCAGCGCCAGCCAGGCCCCTCGGTCAGCAGACCGCCGAACAGCACCCCGGCCGCGGAGGCGAGCCCCCCGACGCCACCCCAAACTCCCAGGGCGGTGTGCCGTTCCCGGCCGTCCCGAAAACTCGTCGTCAGGATCGAGAGGGCGGCCGGAAGCATCATCGCCGCCCCGATGCCCTGGGCCAGGCGAGCCGCGACCAGCACCCCGGCGCTGGTCGGCAAGGCCTCCGATCAGCGAGGAGGCTCCCAGCAGAATCGTGCCGGCCACCAGCACGCGGCGGCGGCCGAGCAGGTCCGCCGCGCGGCCTCCCAGCAGCATGAACCCGCCGTAGGTCAACAGGTAGCCGCTGGGTACCCAGACCAGACCCTGGACCGAGAAGTGCAGGTCACGCCGGATCGAGGGAAGCGCGACGTTGACGATCGACGCGTCGACGAAGTCAAGGAACGCCACGGCACACAGCAACGCCAGCGTGAGCTTGCCGCGACGGGTGGTCAGGAATGATGGTTCGTGGGATGGTGGTCATGAGCGATCTCCGTTTCGTGTCGGTATCGCTCTGACGGACTCCGGCGCGAGAATGTGACAGCCGCTGCCGGCGCGAACGGGCCGCGGCGATCGCTCGGCCTGTGCTCGTCACATCGGCGCCGCGCGTCTCGTCATAGCTTGAGGAGGCTTCGAGCAAAGGAGGACACGCGATGGATGACGCGACTTGGCAGGCCCAGCAGTTCGAGCTACACCGCGCGCAGTTGCAGGCGGTCGCCTACCGCATGCTGGGGTCGCTCAGCGAGGCCGAGGACGCGGTTCAGGAGTCATGGCTGCGCTTGACGCGCGCAGGCAATGATCACATCGAGAACCTCGGTGGCTGGCTGACGACCGTCGTGAGCCGGGTCTGCATCGACATGCTGCGCGCGCGGCGGGCGCGGCGCGAGGACTACGTCGGCACCTGGCTACCCGAGCCGATCGTCAGTGTCGACGAGCACGCCGACCCCGAACGGGAGACGCTGCTCGCCGACGCGGTCGGCGTGGCGCTCCTGGTCGTGCTGGAGACACTGACCCCGTCCGAGCGGCTCGCCTTCGTATTGCACGACATGTTCGCCGTCCCGTTCGACGAGATCGCCCCGATCGTCGAACGCAGCCCCGACGCGGCCCGCCAGCTCGCCAGCCGCGCCCGCCGCCGCGTCCGCGGCGCCACGCCCGACTCAGAACCCGACCTCGCCAAGCAGCGCGAGGTCGTCGCGGCGTTCCTGGCCGCGTCGCGAGCCGGCGATTTCGACGCGCTCGTGGCGGTGCTCGACCCCCATGTCGTGTTCCGGGCCGATTCCGGTCGGATCGGCGGCCTGGTGCCGGCGCAGCTCGACGGAGCCAGCGAAGTTGCCCGCCACGCCGTCACCCAGGGCTCCCGGTTTGCATCTCTGTGCCATCCCGCGCTCGTCAACGGCGCCGCCGGGCTCATCGTCCGCACGGCGCGCCGCCCGATCGGGGCCGTCGGCTTCAGCGTCGTGAACGGCCGCATCCACACCATCGATCTGATCATCGATCCCGACAAGCTGGGCGCGGTCAGCGGCTAGCGCCGATCTCACCCGACGGCTCCGAGCCGGGCTGTGAGCCGGTTCGGTCCTCAGGCCGGTGGGTCGGTGGCCAGCTCGGCGATCAGCTGGTCGAGCTCGGGCACCTCGGCCCGCAGGCTGGGCAGGTTCACCACGATGCCCTCCTGCGTGCTGCGCGCCAGCACCACCACGGCCTCTTCATCCGGAGCGGGGTTCTCCTCCCGATGGGGCACGTAGGGCGGCACGTACACATAGTCGCCCGGAACCGCCTCGACGCGCCGCTCGGTTCCCTGCTCCAGAAACACGAACACGGGATGCCCGCTCACGACATAGATGCCGGTCTCGGCCTCGCCGTGATGATGATCGCCCGAGACCATCCCGGGGCCGATGTGGCTCTCCCCCATCCAGATCTTGCGCGAGCCGTTGCGGGCCCCGGAGATCGCCTCGTAGCGGCGCATCCCGGGCGTCTGGGCGGTCTCCTCGCTCAACCCGTCACGGCCGGTGTGATGCAGCCGCCGGTGCCACGCGGCGGTCCCGTTCTCGTGCTCTCGGTCACTCACGATCGGCACGATACACCCGGCGCCGCGGCCGGTGTGCGACGCATCCAAGCTGCGGGGAAGGCGATGTCGCGAGCCCGCGGATAAGCTCGAGACGGCGATGACGTCGCGGGCCATGAGCGATCTGCTGCTGGTCGGGAGCCTTCCGGCCGAGTCGACCGACGCCGCCCTGCGCGCCGGCGCGGAGTTCTTCGGGGACATGGTGTTCGCCCTGCCCGACGGAGAGACGGGTCCGCGAGCCGCATGGGTGGGATATGAGCGCGAACGGCTGGTCCGGCCCAACCCCGATGTGGAGGTTGTGCAGGAGACCGAATCGCCAACCGGCATCCCCCGGCATGCCTACGAGACGCCGGTATTCGCGATCCGGCCGGGAGTGTCCGATCTGCGCTGGGATACCTGGCCCCGCATCGATGACGCGATCACGTCCTATCAGCAGTTCCGCGCCCTGCGGAAGGAGGGTGTGATCCCGGCCCAGCTCCGCTTCCAGGTGGGGCTGCCGTTTCCGTCCAGCGCGCTCAACGCCTTCAAGGCCGACTTCGCCGCCGACTACCCGGTCGCCGAGCGCGCCTTCGAGGATCTCGTCGCCCGCGAGCTCAAACGGCTCACGACCGAGATACCACCGGCCGATCTGGCCATCCAGTGGGACTCCGCCTACGAGGTGCAGGACATCGAAGGCGTGCTGGCGTGGACCTCGGACGGCGCTTGGGAGCGCTTCGCCGGACCGGTCTCGCGCCTGACGCGGCTCATTCCCGAGGAGGTCCTGGTCGGCTATCACCTGTGCTACGGAACGTTCCCCGAGTGGCCCATGTACGAGGCCCGCGATCTCGGCGTCCTGGTGCGGATGGCCAATCATGCCGTCGAACACTCCGGCCGCACGGTCGACTGGCTGCACCTCGCCGGGCCTCGCTACCTGCGCAGCGAGGACGACAGCTTCTTCGCCCCCCTCACCGCCCTCAATCCCGGCGACGCCCGCGTGTTTCTCGGCATCGTGCTGCCTCTGGACGGCGTCTCGGGCCTCGAGCGCCGCCATCGCACCGCGTCGAGGTACCTGGACGATTTCGGCGTCGCCATGTACTGCGGCTTTGGGCGCCAGCCGGGCGAGAACGGCGTGGAGACGATGCGTGAGCACCGCCGGGTGGCCCGGTCGGTGCAGGGCTTCGAGTCGAACCGATCCGCCTGAACGCGGGCAGGGCCCGCGCCGGGTTCAGTGCCCGCGCCGGCCGCACCGGGTTCAGTGCCCGCGCCGGCCGCCGCGAATCTGTGCGTCGCGGGCGGTGATCTGGGCGCGATCGGCACGGTCGACGAGATCCATCGGCGAGTCACCCCGCGCGAGCTCGGCAAAGCCGACGGTGACGGTTTGCGGATCAAGCGCCCCGTTGAGCTTGAGCACGATCTGATCGAACCGTCGTCGGACCGTCTCGATCGTGGTGTCCGCGAAGGTGCAGACCAACACATCGCTCCCGAGCCGAACCACCGACTCGTAGGACCCGAGATCTGACCTCAGCACCGCCCCGACGTGAGCCGGCAGGCCACCGCCATCGGCGCCGCGGGAATCACCGCCGACCTTGCGGCCGTCGACACCGACATAAGCCGCGATCAGCTGCGTATTGGTCCGGCGGGCGCGGTCGATATCGCGCTGCAGCTCCCCCAACCAAACGTCCGAGGGCTTGTGACCGCCTGAGCGGCCAGACTGGCGGGGGATCATCCGATCCCCTTTCCTGATCACGCCGCCGGCCGATCTGACCGGGGCGCAAGCAATTAGGTACGTGCACCGGCGCCGCAGCCGCAACCAGTTGCCTCAAACCCACCGCCGGAAGTGTTTACGCGTCTCTGGCAGCCAGTTGAGACCAAGGGCGCCGGCCGCAGGGCCAGCCCACACGCCGACACTACTCCTCTGGATCGGACCTATGCGCCGCATCGAGAAGATAATTCGAGGCCTGGAGCGCTCGTCGCCGGGGGGCGTGGAACGCCACCGGCGTCGTTCAGGGCCGGCCCGGCGGCCGCGGCGCGCCGTCAGGCGTACGCCAGGGCCTGTCCGGCATGCTCCCATTCCGAGCCGACGGCGATCAGGACCTCGAGCATCGCCGCGGCGGCCGGGGCACGATAGCCGGCGGGTACCGCCGCGACGATCTCGCGCACCGGGCCGCCGGGGACGAGCGAGCGGATGACGACGTCCTCGCGCGCGGCTCGGACGGCGAGATCAGGGATCAGCGAAACGCCCACCCCGGCCGCCACGAAGCCGAGGATCGCGTGGTAGTCATCGTTCTCGAACGCGATCATCGGCTCGAATCCCGCGCGGTGACAGGCTCGCTTGAACATTCGAGCGTCGGGACAGTTCGTCGTCGTGGCGAGCATCCACGGCTCATCGGCGAGGTCGCCGAGGCGCAGCTCCGAGCACGCCGTGAGGTGATGACCGCTCGGCAGCGCCACGTACATCGGATCGTCGAACAGGTGGATGCGCTCGATCGGCTCGCCCGGTGTTGACTCTCCGTCGTTGCTGAGCGCGATGTCCAGCTCACCGCAGCGCAGGCGCGGTATCGACTCCTCCGGTTCCATCATCTCGACCACGAGTTCTACGCCGGGATGGAGGGCTCGGAAGCGCGCGATCGCGAGCGGCACGATGCTGGCCGCCGCCGATGAGAACGTGGCCAGGCGGAGCCGGCCCGCCTCCACGCCGAGCACGGCCCGGAGCTCGTTCTCGGCCTCGTCGAGTGCTGCGAAGATCGACTCGGCGTGGCGCACCAACACCTCGCCCGCCTCGGTCAGGCGAGCGCCGCCGGCGCCGCGGGTGACGAGGATCGCGCCGGTCTCTGCCTCGAGCGTGGCGATCTGGCGCGAGACCGCCGGCTGGGTGTACCCGAGCGTCTCAGCCGCGCCGGAGAACGAGCCGCGCCGCGCGACCGCCCGCAGCACTCCCATGCGAGTCACGTTCAGCATTACCTACGGTTATATCAGACCTTCCATATCCCTATTTGCATTCATGCCCCGGCGGCGCCAATCTGAACGGGTGACTTCGTCTACCGCAACCACAAGGAGCACCTCATGAGCGTTACCACGACATCTCGCGCCCGCCGGATCTTCCGCCGGATCGCCACCACCTGGTCAGACCTGGACTACGCGCAGCGGCGCATGTTCGAGCTTCAGACCGGCACCCGTGCGCAGTCGCGACGGCATGAAAGCAAGGCGCCCAGCCCCGACAGCGCGCATCTGTAGGGCGGCGCGCCCGTACGCTCTGGGGCCTGAGTCGCCCTACTTGGCTTGAACCATGGGAGCTGCGCATTGGCCTCGGCTGCATGCGTCTGACCGACGAGAGCCGCGACGCGGAGCTCGCCGGCGAGACGATCGCGGCGGCCGCCGCGGCTGGTGTCACCCTGTTCGACACCGCGCGGGCCTACGGTCCCAGCGAGGCTGAGCGCGGAAGCAACGAGCGGCTGCTGGCCCGTGCGCTGCAACGTTGCGGCGCGGAGCGCAGCGCGCGCATCGTGACCAAAGGGGGCATGACCCGAGCGGGCGGTGCGTGGGTGCCCGACGGGCGAGCAAAGACGATCATCGGCGACTGCGAGGCCAGCCTCACCGCCTTGGGCGGCATCCCGATCGACGTCTACCTGATCCATTCCCCCGATCCGCGGACACCGTGGCGAACATCGGTGCGCGCGCTCGCCCGGCTGGTCGACGACGGTCTCGTGAAGCGGATCGGGCTCTCGAATGTCAATCGCCGGCAGTTGGACGAGGCACTCGAGCTGGCCCCGATCACCGCGGTGCAGGTCGCACTCAGCGTCCTCGACGATCGGGCGGTCCGCGGAGGGATCGTGTCGCGCTGCGCCGAGCTGGGCATCGCGGTGATCGCGCACTCCCCCCTCGGCGGCCCTCGCCGCGCTCGTACCCTCGCCCGTCGCCCGGCGCTGGTCGATATCGCGCGGCGCCACGGCGTCACTCCGGCCGAGGTCGCGCTGGCATGGCTGCTGGGGCTCTCCCCGGCGGTGATCGCGATCCCTGGCGCCCGCCGTCCCGAGGCGGCGAGCAGCGCAGCTGCCGCGGCAACGCTCCGCCTCGACGCCGATGAACAGTCGGCCGCCGGCCCGGCGCTCCCGGGCCGCTCGTCCACCGCCGGATTTGGCCGCGGGAGCCGGTCCCGCAGTGATCCGCCGCGCCCCCGGGACGGCGCGGAAGTGGTCCTCGTCATGGGGATCCCGGGGGCCGGCAAGACCCGTGTCGCCGCGCAGTACGTCGCCCGCGGCTACCTTCGCCTGAACCGCGACGAGCGCGGCGGTGGCTTGACCGAGCTGGCCCAGGCGCTGGCGCAGGAGCTGTCGTCGGGCGTCGGCCGGGTCGTCCTCGACAACACGTATCTCAGCCGCGCGGCACGGAGCTATGTGATCGAGGCGGCGTGCCGGCACCGGATCCCGGCGCGGTGCATCTGGCTCAACACGCCGCTCGCACAAGCCCAGGTCAATCTCGTCGAGCGTCTGCTCGAGCGCTTCGGGAAACTCCCCGACCCCGACGAGCTGCGGCGGCTGGCCCGGCGTGCCGAGGGCGTGATGGCGCCGACGTCTCAGATGCGCGCACTGCGCGAGCTCGAGCCGCCGTCGATCGACGAGGGATTCGCCGCCGTGGAGGTCATGCCGTTCGCGCGCAGCGAGGTGTCCGGACGGTCGGGTGCAGGTGTCTTGGTCGCGGCCGCTGCGTTGCGGCACTCCAGCTGGGAGCACGCCCTGCCCACAGGCTCGGGTGCCGCCCCCCATCTGATCTTCGACTGGAGCCCCGGTGGCGCGATGGGCGGCCTCGACGCCGTGTGCCGCCCGCCTCCGCGCGGTGGTCTCCGGGCCGGTGCAGAGCGCGCTGTGCCCCCACGCGGGCGGGCCCGCCGAGCTGCTGGTGTCGCCCGCCGCTCCCCGGGCTCCCGCTCGCGTTCGCCCGCGCCAACGCGCTGGAGCCATCCCGCTGCGTCCTGGTCGGAGCCGGCCCCGCCCACCGGACGCTCGCGGTCTCGCTCGGCGCCCGCTACGTTCCCGTGGACCATGGCCCAGTCTGAGGCAATCATCGTCGACGCCGGTGGGCGCGAGCTACGAGTGTCCAACCCGGATCGTGTGATCTTCCCGGCGACCGAACGCTCCGGCGCGGTATCGAAACTGGAGATCGTGAATTACTACATCGCTGTAGAGGACGGGATCATGCGCGCTCTGCAGCGGCGACCGACCACCCTGGAACGCTGGCCCAAGGGCGTGCACCCGGGGATCGTGCTCTCGACCCGTGACAGGGGCGGCGGCGACGCCTTCTTTCAGAAGCGCATCCCGCGGGGAGCTCCGGACTATGTGCAGACGGCACGGATCCAGTTCCCCTCGGGTCGCGACGCCGATGAGGTCTGCCCCACCGAGGTGGCCGTCGTCGGCTGGGCGGCGCAGATGGGCACCATCACCTTTCACCCCTGGCCGGTTCGCCGCGAGGACGTCGATCATCCCGACGAGCTGCGCCTCGACCTCGACCCGCAGCCGGGCACCGACTTCGAGGACGCCGCCCGCGTCGCCGGACAGGCGCACGTGCTGTTGGACGAGCTCGGCTACACCGGCTTCCCGAAGACCTCCGGCGGCCGGGGGGTTCACATCTACGTCCGCATCGAGCCACGCTGGACCTTCACCGATGTCCGCCACGCCGCGATTGCGTTCGGTCGCGAGCTCGAGCGGCGCATTCCCGACCAGGTGACCACCAAGTGGTGGAAGGAGGAGCGTGGCCGGCGCATCTTCATCGACTACAACCAGAACGCCCGCGATCGCACCATCGCCAGCGCCTACAGCATTCGGCCCAAGCCAGGCGCACCGGTCTCGGCGCCAGTTGAATGGGAGGAGCTCTCCCGCGTCGCGCCCGAGGACTTCACGGTCGCCACGATGCCCGCTCGCTTTGCCGAGGTGGGAGACCTGCATGCCAGGATCGATGACATCGCTCATTCGCTGCAGCCGCTGCTGGACTTGTACGAGACCGACGCCACCGAGGGGCTCGGCGACATGCCCTACCCGCCCGACTATCCCAAGATGCCGGGAGAGCCCAAGCGGGTCCAGCCATCACGGGATCGAGACCGCCCGCGATCATGACCGCGGCGGCCTGTCCGGGTTTGACGTGCGACGGCTCCGACGACCGTCAGCGCGACTGCGGCAGGTTGACCGAGCCGCGCTTGACCGCCGGAGCCGAGGGTGGCGGCACCACCGGTCCGATGTCCCCGTCCGGCGCCGCGTCGAGATCGACGATCACGGGCGCGTGATCGCTCGGCCCACGGCCCTTGCGGGCCTGGCGGTCGACCCACGCCGCCTGAACCCGGCTCGCCACGACCCCGCTCGCCAGCACCAGATCGATCCGCATCCCGAGGTCCTGGTGGAACATCCCGGCCCGATAGTCCCAGTAGGTGAACACCCGCTCGTTCGGCCAGCGGTCCCGGACCACGTCGTGCAGGCCCAGGGCCTCCAGCTCGGCCAGCGCGGCCCGCTCCCGGGGCGTGACATGAGTCGAGCCGACATAGGCCTCGGGATCGAAGACGTCGTCGTCGGCGGGGGCGATGTTCATGTCGCCGCACACGATCGTGGCCGCCGGCCCGGTCGCAACCAGATCCCGCAGGGCCGCGAGCCACTGGAGCTTGTAGCGGTAGTGCTCGGAATCCGGCGTGCGCCCGTTCGGTACGTACACCGACACCGTCCGGATCCCGCCGCAGGTCGCGGACACCGCGCGGGCCTCCGGATGCGGGAAACCGGGCGCGCCGGGCAGCCCGACCACCACGTCTTCCAGCCCGACGCGCGAGAGGATCGCCACGCCGTTCCATGCGGCCTCTCCGTGAAGGGCCACGGCATACCCGCGGCCGGCGAGCTCGTCGCCGAGCAGATCGATGAATCCGTCATCGGCGAGCTTGGTCTCCTGCAGGCAGACCACGTCGGGCTGGCGCTCGTCGAGCCACGGCAGTAGTCGTGGCAGGCGCTGCTTGACCGAGTTGACGTTCCAGGTCGCAATCCGCATCGGCTCCACCGTAGCGCGGAGATCCTCCGCGACGCGGGCTGCGAGCCCGCCGCGGTTACCGCTGCTGGGCAGCTTCAGGCCATGAGCGTCCGTAGTAACCGTCCTCGGTGTGATCGGCGGGCACTTCCACGATCTTGGTGAAGTGTCCCTTCCGGGGCCGGGAGAGGATTAGGGTCGCCCGCACCGGTGTCTCAGAGCCCGTGCGCAATTGGGAACGCAACCCTGCAGGTCGCTCGTGCCGTGGCCCACTGCGGTTGTCTGGATCCAGCGCTTCCACTTGATCTTGGTGACTGATGTTCCCACCGTCGCCGCTGAACCCGATGACTCGAGGCTTGATCCCGGAATACGATCCCACGATCAGCTTGGGAACTGCTCGCGCCAGGTGAGCCGGCGCGGCGGCGGCTGTCCCGGTCACGATTGCCGCAGCCGCTGCCAGGCATACGGCGATGTGAGCTAAACGGCTCGGCATGTCGATCTCCTCATCCTGCGTCGGTGACGATCGGTCGATCGTAGGGATGCAGCCTACGCCGGTTACGTCGCATCAGCCGGAGCAGCCGATCCGCAGTGGCGAGTCGATGATTCGGGTCCACGGCCTCGAGCTGCACCTGCCGTGCGCGGTCCATCGACGCCGAAAGGGTCGCCGATGAGCCCGGCGCCGCCGTCCGCCTCTGACGCGATCACCGCCGGCGTCAAGCCGGCCCACCCAGGCCCGTCACATCCCCCGCCCCCCGAGCGTCATATGAGTGCAGGTGCCGGGCCGCTCAAGCACTTCGATACGATAGTTGAGCAATCAACGTTAAGGGTCACGGGGAAATGCCATCACCGCCCACCAAGACGAACATCGACGGTCAGCGCCACCCGCATTCGCCCACCGCTCGCGTTGTGCAGCGACGCCTCTGCCCGGCCTCGCGGGCTCTGCGCGCGGCAGGTCGCCGGTCCACTCCGGCGCGCGACTCGAACCGGCTGGCACGACGATCCTCGCGGCGGTCCTACTCGCCACCGCGACTGTCACCTTGCTCCTGGCGCTGCCGCCATTGCGCGGCGTGGCCCACCAGATAGCGCGCATGAGCCTCCCCTGGATCGCCGCCGCCCTGATCCTCGAGCTCGCCTCATGCGCCGCCTACGTGGTGATCTTCCGTTACTTCTTCTCGGCGGTGCCCGCCCGTCTCGCCCGCCAGCTTGCCTGGACGGAGCAGGCGTCCGGCGCACTACTACCCACCGGGGGCCTCGGAGCCCTTGCGATCGGCGGCTGGCTGCTGCACCAAGCCGGAATGCCAACCCAGCGCATCGTCAGGAACTCCAGCGCCCTGTTCTTCCTGACCAGCGCGATCAACGTCACCGCTCTCGTCGTGGGCGGCGTGATGCTATCCAGCCACGCATTCGGCGGACACGACACGCTGATACTCGCCGGCGCCCCGATCCTGCTCGGAATCGGGTCCACCTGCGCCACCCTCGCCCTGCCCCGCCTCCTGCGTCGCGCTCCACACCGACGCTGGTCACGATCGCTGGTCGACATCTCCACGGGCATCGAAGCGGCCCGCCAATCACTGGCGAAACCCAACTGGCGGATGCTCGGCGCCCTGGGCTACCTCGGCTTCGACATCGCCACCCTCGGCGCGCTGTTCGCCGCCACCGGCCATCCCATTGCCGTCGACGCTCTGGTCCTCGGCTACCTCATCGGCTACATCGCCAACCTGCTTCCCGTGCCGGGCGGCTTCGGCGTGCTGGAGGGGGGCCTCGCCGGCATGCTGATCGCCTACGGCGCTCCCCCTACCCAAGCCGCCGCAGCGGTCGTCGTCTACCACGCCATCGCGTTCTGGATCCCGAGCCTCGGAGGTCTCATCGGCTATGCATTCCTCCGCCGTCGGGTCCGAGCTCAGCGCGAAGAGCGGCGCGTTGTGGTCGGATCTGGGCCCCGAACCCGTGCATGCGGCCACTCAGGTTGACGGCGGGGGAGCGCCGAGATACAAGCAGCGTGTAGGTGCGTTTGAGTCGAGATGTCATGCACGGGGATGCAGGGCGGCTTCGAGCGCCCTGGCATCTCGATCTGGAACCATGAAACCAGCCAGCTTTGACTACGCGGCCCCGGAAACCGTCGATGAGGTACTCGCTCTCCTCGCCACGCACGGTCCACAGGCGAAGGTGCTCGCCGGCGGCCAGAGCCTCGTTCCCAGGATGGCCTTCCGCCTAGACCGCCCGTCGGTGGTGGTGGACATCGGGCGGGTCGCCGGACTCGACGGGGTCACTACGGTCGACGGCGAGCTGTCGATCGGGGCGCGCGTGACGCACCGCCGGCTCGAGCTCGGCGTATCTTCGGATCCGCTGGGGCGCCTGCTGACGCTCGCCGGGCGGCACATCGGTCATCTGCCGATCCGGGTCCGAGGCACGTTTGGCGGTAGCCTCGCGTACGCCGACCCGGCAGCAGAGTGGTGCCTGCTGGCCACCGTGCTGGGGGCGCGCATCGGCATCGCGAGCGCGCGCGGACACCGGTTCGTCGATGCCGGCGACTTCTTCCGCACACCGCTCGGAGCGCCGCTGGCGCCCGATGACTTCTTCGGTACCGCATCGTCGTTCGCAACCGCGCTGGAGCCGGATGAGTTGATCGACGAGGTCAGGCTGCCGCTGCTCGGACCGGGCGGGAGCGTTGGTTTCGCTGAATTCAGCCGGCGCGAGAACGATTCGGCGTTCGTGTCCGCGGCGGCAGCGATCGAGATCGATGAAGGCGAGGTCAAGCGGGCGTTCGTCGGAGTTGGCGGCCGGGGCACGGGTCCGGTCCGCGCCCGCGAGGCCGAGGCCGCCCTTGTCGGTAGCCGCGTGGGGCCAGCAGATGCGGTCGATGCCGCCCGGGCCGCCGCAGCGACCGTTCAGCCCGTGTCCGACATCCATGGCTCGGCCGAGTATCGGCGCGGGCTCGTCGAGACGCTCGTACGGCGCTCGGTCGAGCAGGCCGCCCATCTGGACGGGACGGCGGCGCAGTGAAGCACGACCTCGTGCTGTCAGTCAACGGTCGCCGGTACGAGCTCAGCGTCGAGCCCCGCAAGACGCTGGCGGACGCGCTGCGCGAAGACTGCGGCCTGCCGGGCACGCACGTGGGATGTGAGCACGGCATGTGCGGCGCCTGCACCGTCGTACTCGACAGCGAACCGGTGCGTGCCTGCCTGATGTTCGCCGTTCAGTGCGCCGGCGCCGAGATCGTCACCGTTGAAGGGCTCGAAGGACCCGCCGGCCTGCATCCGGTGCAGGCCGCATTCAAGCGGCACCACGGACTCCAGTGCGGCTTCTGCACGCCTGGGTTTCTGACGTTGAGCGCCGCGGTGCTCGAGCAGGATCCGGAGATCTCCGACGAGGAACTGATGCGCGCCCTGGCCTCGAACATCTGTCGCTGCACGGGATATCAGAACATCATCGCCGCGGTCCGCGATGCTGCGCGGTGAGGCCCGACTCGGTGCGGTCACCCGCGCCGCTGAGGCGTAGCGCATGGTGACGGCGGCGCAGACGAGCGGCTGGATCGGCGCATCGATCGACCGGCATGAGGACGACCGGTTGTTGACGGGCGTCGAGCCGTTCGTCGCCGACGTACAGCTGCCGGGACAGCTGGCCGCAGCCATCGTCCGCTCGCCCGTCGCGCACGGGATTCTGCGCTCGATCGATGTCGCCAAGGCGCGCGCTCGGCCCGGCGTCGCGGCCGTCTTCACCGCCGAGGACATCATCCGCGACCTGGGTTCTCTACCGGTGATATATCCACGGCTCTCGATCGACGAGTCGGTGACGCCGTACCTCCAGCCGGTCGTGGCACGCGACCGGGTTCGCTACGCCGGCGAGCCCATCGCGCTCGTGATCGCCGAGGATCGCTATGCCGCCGAGGATGCCGCCGAGCTCGTCACCCCCCACATCGAGCCGCTGGCACCCGTCCTTGACGCCACGGTGGAGGATGCCGGCCCGGCGCTGTTCCCGGGGCGTCCGAACCGCATCGAGGTCTCGGCCTCCTACGGCGACGCTGCTGGTGCGATCGAGAAAGCTGATGTGGTGGTATCGGCTCGCCTCGCGACCGGGAGGCACAGCGGGGTGCCGATGGAGACGCGCGGGCTCGTCGCGGACTGGGATGAGGCAGCGGGTCAACTGACCCTTTACGGCTCTACCAAGGTGCCGCATTTCAAACGCCACCAGCTGGCGGCTCAACTCGGGCTGGCCGAGCAAGCTGTGCGGATCCTCTCCCTATCCGCCGGCGGTGGCTTCGGGATCAAGGGCGAGGTCTACCCCGAGGACTTCCTGATTCCCTGGGCGGCCAAGCAGCTTGGTCGTCCCATCGCCTGGATCGAAGACCGTCAAGAGCACCTCGTCGCCGCAAACCACTCGCGTGAGCAGCACCACGACGCCACCATTGCGGCGAGTCGGGACGGGCGCATCCTCGCGCTCGTGACGCGATTTGCCCTGGACGCCGGTGCGTACGTGCGGACTGTCGGCGTCCGCGTCGCCGAGCTGACGATCGGTGCGGTCCCGGGCCCGTACGACATCCCGAGCTACACGGCGAGCGGAACCTACGCACTGACCAACAAGACGCCGGTGGGGACCTATCGCAGCCCGGGCGGTTTCGAAGGCACTTTCGTCTGCGACCGCATGATCGACCTGCTGGCTCATCGGATCGGCCGGCACCCGATCGAGGTGCGACGCCAGAATCTGATCCGCCCCGAGCAGATGCCGTACACCAGGTCTCTGTCCGCCGTCGAGGACCCCATCGTGCTCGAGGCTGACGACTGCGTCGAGAGGTTCGATCGCGTCGTGAAGGAGGCGCGCCGCGACGAGGTCGACCGGCGGCGTGCCGCGGGGGAGTGCGTCGGCATCGGCGTCGGCTCCTACCTGGAGCGGACGGGGCTCGGACCGTGGGAGTCCGCGAGCGTGTCCGTGTTCGGAAGCTCCGCCATCGTCGTGACAATGGGCGCGACGTCACTTGGACAGGGGATCCGCACCGTGCTCGCCCAGATCGTGGCCCAGGAGCTCGGAGTCCCAGCGGACGAGGTGACGGTCGCGTCCGGCGATACGTCCCAGCTCGCCACCGGGGCCGGGACCTACGCGAGCCGCTCGACCGTCATGGCGGGGAACGCCGCACGGCTCGCCGCGCTCGCCGTGATCGAACAGGCGCGGCCCCTCGCCGCCACCGCGCTCGGCGTGGCGCCAGACGCGCTCGTCTTCCGCGGCGGAAGCTTCGAGAGCGAGCAGACGTCCGATGCCATCTCGCTGCGCGACGTCGCCGCCGGCGCGAGCAGCGAGACCGGGACCGGCCTGCGGGGGTCCGAGACGTTCCACGTAGAGCGCGCCAGCTTCTCGCATGGCGTGGTGGCGGCGATCGTGGCGGTCGACCCGGAGCTCGGCGCCGTGCGTGTGGAGCGGCTGGTTCTGGGCTACGACGTCGGACGCGCCGTGAACCCGCGCCTGGTCGAAGGTCAGCTGCACGGAGCCGCCGTTCAGGCCATCGGGGGCACGCTGCTGGAGCAGTTCACCTACGACCAAGACGGCCGCCCGCTCGCCACCACGCTCTTCGACTACGTGCTGCCCGGCCTCGGCGACGCGCCAGACATGACTGTGCTGCTCGACGAGGTGCCGTCCACCACGAATCCGCTCGGTCTCAAGGGCGCGGGTGAGGCTGGCGTCTGCAGCGTCGCGGCCGCAATCGTCGGCGCGATCGAGGATGCCCTTGGTGTGCCGGGGGCGATTCGAAGCACCCCCGCGACGCCCGAGCTGGTGTGGCGCGCGGCCTCCGCGCGTCGCTGAGCGGACG
>CAVUSY010000012.1:0-78886 GCA_963744195.1 uncultured Solirubrobacterales bacterium | reverse complement strand
TCCTCGCTTGACCACAGCACGATCTCGGCGCCCAACCGTGACAGGTGGGTGGCGCAGGTCGCGGCCGCGGACAGGTAGTCGAGCACGAAGTCCCGGTTGGACACCGCGTCGATCGAGTTCTCGGCCACCGACTCGAAGCCCAGCTGCGCGGCGACGGCCCGGCGGTCGGTGTCGAAGTTGACTCCGGCCAGCGCGCCCGATCCGAGTGGCAGTTTGCGGGTGGCGGCCGTGACGGCCGCGAAGCGTTCGCGGTCGCGCACGAGCATCCACACGTAGGCAAGCAGGTGATGGCTGAGGTAGACGGGCTGGGCCCGCTGCAGATGGGTGTAGCCGGGCATCGCCCAGTCGAGGTGACGCTCGGCCAGTTCGGTCAGGGTGACCCGCCAGCTGCTTGATCCGCTCCAGCTGCCTCCGCGGCGTGGGCACGGACGAACATCGCCACATCGGTGGCGACCTGATCGTTGCGCGACCGGGCGGTGTGGAGCTTGCCGCCCACCCGGCCGACCACCTCGGTCAGGCGCCGCTCGATCGCCATGTGGATGTCCTCGTCGCCTTCGGCAAACGGGAACGACCCTTCCTCCAGCTCGTGCCGGACCTGCTCCAGACCGCGCCTCAGCTCGTCACGTTCGGTCTCGGCGATGATTCCCTGGGCGGCGAGCATCTCCGCATGGGCGATCGACTGATCGACGTCGTACGGGGCCAGGCGCCAGTCGAAGCCGATGGAGTCGTTGAGGCGGCGGAAGGCCGCATCCTGGGGTTCGGCGAAGCGCGAGATGGCAGGCCCGCCTCAGCGCCCCAGGGCGGCGCGCAGTGCTGAAACCACCAACGCCACCTGAGCCTCACTCAGGGTGGGAAAGAAGGGGAGCGCGATCGACCGGGCAGCGACGCTCTCGCAGACCGGGAACTCGCCCTCGCGGTGACCGAAGCGCTCGCGGTAGAAGCTCATCAGATGGATCGCCGGCATGTAGGGCTTGCTCTGGATGCCCCGTTGGCCCAGCGCCCGGATGGTGGCGTCGCGGTCGACGCCGCGGGGGAGCTGCACCACGAACACGAACCACCCGCGTCGGTTGCCGTCCTTGTCGGCGCACGGCAGCTCGAGTCCCTCCACCTCCGCCAGCGCCTGCCGGTAGAGGTCGGCGACCGCGGCCCGCGCGGCCAGCAGCTCGTCGAGACGCTCGAGCTGGCCCAGCCCGATGGCGCAGGCGATGTCAGAGAGCCGGTAGTTGAAGCCCAGCCGATCGTGATCCAGCCACCCCATGTCAGGGGCTCGCCCCTGGTTGCGCTCGGAGTCGATGCGCGCCTTGACGAGGGCATCGCCAGTGGTGACCATCCCCCCCTCTCCGGTCGTCAGCTGCTTGTTGGGATAGAACCCGAACGCGGCCGGGTGGCCGCGAGCCCCGACCGCGACGCCATCGGCGTGCACCGCGCCGAGGGCCTCGCAGGCGTCCTCGACGATCGGCAGACCCATCTGCTCGAACCGGGGCAGATCGGCCGGGTAGCCGAAGATGTGAACCGGCAGCAGCGCCGTGGTGCGCTCTGTGACGGCCGCCGCCGCGGCATCGGGGTCGAGGTTCAGCGTCACCGGGTCGATGTCGGCGAACACCGGCCGCGCGCGCTCGTAGAGGACCGCGTTGGCGCTGGCGACGAACGAGAACGGGCTTGTCACCACCTCGTCGCCGTCGCTCACGCCGGCGGCGCGCAGCGCCAGATGCAGCCCGGCCGTACCGCTCGATACCGCGCTGGCATGCGGGACACCGAGCCGGGTGGCGAACTCCTGCTCAAACTCCGTCAGCAACGGGCCGAGCGAGAGCTGGCCGGACCGAAGCACCGCCAGCACGCGCTCCGCCTCGGCGGTACCGAGGACCGGCTGGGCGAGGGGGACCTGCTCGAGATCGGCTTCGATCACGCGCCCGACGCCGAGGTCGCCTGGTCGAGCCTCCGGCGCCGGCTCATCTGCATGCCGTACTCCAGCGAATCGACCAGGGCCTCCCACGAGGCCTCGATCACGTTCTCCGACACCCCGATCGAGCCCCATACGCGATCGCCGTCGGAGACGTCGAGCAGGACGCGGGTGACCGCGCCGGTCCCCTTGGTCTCGTCGAGGATCCGGACCTTGAAGTTGACCAGCTCGATGTCGCGCAGGTGCGGATGGATCTCGACCAGCGCTTCCCGCAGCGCCCGATCGAGCGCGTTCACGGGGCCGTTGCCCTCGGCGGTGCGGACATAGCGTTCGCCGTCGACCCAGATCTTGATCGTCGCCTCGGTCTCGACGCGGCCGTCGGCGCGCTTCTCCACGATCGCCCGCCACGACTCGAGCCGGAACAGGGGCTCGTACTCGCCGGTCTCCTTGCGCAGCAGCAGCTCGAAGGACCCGTCGGCCGCCTCGAAATGGTAGCCGCGGTGCTCGAGGTCTTTGACGCGCTCCACCAGGTGCGACGCGGTGCTGTCATCGAGTTCGATTCCCGCGTCGCGGGCGCGCGCCTGGACCGTACCCTTGCCCGACAGCTCGGAGACCAGCATCTCCCGGCGATTACCGACCTTCTCCGGCTCGACATGCTCGAACGTGGCGGGATCGACGGTCACTCCGGCGACGTGCATGCCACCCTTGTGCGCGAAGGCGTTGCGCCCGACATAGGGTGAATCCGGGTCGGGGGTGAAGTTCAGCAGTTCGGCCACATAGTTGGCGGTCGGCATCAGCGCCGCCAGCTGCGTTTCGCTCAGGCAGTGGTAGCCGAGCTTGAGCTGCAGGTTGGGGATGATCGAGATCAGATTCGCGTTGCCGCAGCGCTCGCCGTAGCCGTTGATCGTGCCCTGAACCTGAGTGGCCCCGGCGGCCACGCCGGCCAGCGAGCCCGCCACGGCGCAGCCCGCATCGTCGTGGCAGTGAATCCCCACGCGGACCCCATCCGGCGCGAGCGCGCCGACGACCGCACGCATCGCGTCGCCGATCCGGTCCGGGAGCGTGCCGCCGTTGGTGTCGCAGCACACCACCGTCTGCGCCCCGGCGGCGGTGGCGGCGCGCAGACACGTCAGCGCGTAGTCCGGATCGTCGGCGTAGCCGTCGAAGAAGTGCTCGGCGTCATACATGACCTGCTTGCCCTCGCCGACCAGGAACGCGACCGACTCGCCGATCATGCGCAGATTCTCGTCACGGTCGACTCTGACCACCTTCTCGAGGTGCAGCCCCCACGTCTTTCCCACCAGCGTGCAGACCGGGGCGAAGCAGTCCGCGATCACCCGCAGCGCCGGATCGGCGTCGGCGCTGATCCCGCGCCGGCGGGTCATGCCGAAGGCGGCGATCTGGGCCTGCACGAACGTCTCCTGCGCCAGCAGCGCGAACAGCTCGTGCTCCTTCGGGTTCGAGCTCGGAAAGCCGGCCTCGATCAGCCCGATCCCGAGCTCGTCGAGCCGGTGGGCGAGCCGCACCTTCTCGCCCGCCGAGAGCGACATCCCCTCGCCCTGCATGCCGTCGCGCAGGGTGGTGTCATACAGCTCGATCTGGCTCATCCGGCGGCCGACTTCGACGGCACCTCGACGATGTCCAGCCATTCCGCATAACGCGGGTCGCGGCCGTGCAGCGCATCGTCGAACACGCGCTGCAGCTCTAGCGTGATCGGCCCGGCCCCGCCCTCGCCGATGGCGTGATCGTCGATCTCGCGCACGGGGACGAGCTCGGCGGCGGTGCCCGACATGAACACCTCCTCGGCGAGATACAGCTCGGCCCGGGCGAGGTCGCGCTCGACGACCTCATAGCCGAGATCACGCGCGATGGTGAGGATCGACTTGCGGCTGATGCCGTCGAGGATCCCCGCGGTCTGGGGTGGCGTGACGATCTTGCCGTCCTTGACGGCGTAGATGTTCTCGCCCGAGCCCTCGCACACGAACCCGCGCGAGTCGAGCAGGATCGCCTCCTGGTAGCCGGCCTTGGACGCCTCGACCTTCGCCAGCACGCTGTTGAGGTACTGACCGGTGGCCTTGGCGTGCGGGATCAGCGCTTCGTGGGAGATCCGGCGCCAGCTGGACACCTTGGCCCGGATGCCGGCCAGCTTGGACTCCTCGCCCAGGTAGGCGCCCCAGGGCCATGCCGCGATGGACACCGACACGTCGCAGTCGAGCGGATACACGCCCATCTGCCCGTAGCCCCGGAAGGCGATCGGGCGGATGTAGCACTCGCGCAGCTCGTTGGCGGCGATCAGCTCATGGGTGGCGGTGCGCAGCTCCTCCAGCGTGTAGGGGAGCGGCATGTAATAGAGCTCGGCCGACTTCAGCAGCCGCGCCAGGTGATCGCGATGGCGGAAGATCCCCGTTCCCCGCGGGGTCTCGTAGGCTCGCTCGCCTTCGAACACCCCGGTTCCGTAATGCAGACCGTGCGTGAGTACGTGAACCTTCGCGTCCTCCCAGGCAACGAGCTCTCCGTTGTGCCAGATGAGGTCCGCTTGTTCCACGACTGCTCCTTAGAGGTGTTGGAGGACTCCCTGGGTGGCCTGCGCGGTAGTGGCGTCGCCCCCCAGGTCGGCGGTGCGCAGTCCGTCCGAGAGCGCACGATCGACGGCCGATTCTACCGCTGCGGCCTCGGCCTCCATGCCAAATCCGTGTCGCAGCATCAGCGCCGCGGACAGGAACATGGCCAGCGGGTTGGCGATCCCGCGGCCGGCGATGTCCGGGGCCGATCCATGCACGGGCTCGAACACGCCTGGTCCGTCCTCGCCCAGCGATGCGCTGGGGAGCATCCCGATCGAGCCGGTCAGCATCGCCGCCTCGTCGCTGAGGATGTCTCCGAACATGTTCTCGGTCACGATCACGTCGAAGCGCTCCGGCGCCGCCACGAGCTGCATCGCTGCGTTGTCGACCAGCAGGTGGTCGAGCTCGACCTGCGGGAACTCGGCTTCGTGGATGTCTCGCACCACCTCGCGCCAGAGGCGGCTGGTCTCCAGCACGTTGGCCTTGTCGACGCTGGTCAGCTTGGTCCGGACGGCCCGGAAGGCCACTCGAGCGATGCGCTCGATCTCGGCTCGGGTGTAGACGCAGTTGTCCGAAGCCGAGTCGGCGGTGCGGGTCTTCTCGCCGAAGTAGATGCCGCCGGTCAACTCGCGCACGACCAGCAGGTCGGTCCCCTCGATCCGCTCCCGGCGCAGCGGACTGGAGTCATACAGCGCCGGCAGCGGCTTGACCGGGCGCAGGTTGGCGAACAGACCCAGTCCCTTGCGCAGCCCGAGCAGACCCTGCTCGGGACGGGGCTGGTCTGGATCGGTGGTGTCCCACTTCGGGCCGCCCACCGCGGCCAGGAGGACCGCGTCGGCTCCGCGGCAGGCCGCCAGCACCTCGTCGGTCAGCGCGGTCCCGTGGGCGTCGATCGCCGCGCCACCGAACCGGTGCTCCTCGAAGGAGAACTCCCCAGGTGCGATGGCGTCGAGCACCTCGACGGCGGCGGCGGCTACTTCCGGGCCGATGCCGTCACCCGGGAGAAGAATTATTCGTCGGGCCATGGTGGCTCGCCACGGTAGCCGATCATCATTGCCCTCAGGCGCGCCGGGCGACCATGTTGAGCCGCACGTAGTGCAGCACCAGGGGCACACCGACACGGGCCAGCACGCGGTCGACGAACTCGTCGCGCAGCTGCGCTGGGAGGGGATCCAGATGGCGGACCAGGCACACCGTCTCGACGAAGCTGCGCGGCTGCGCCAGCTCGGTCGGACGCTCCTGGAGCCAGCACGAAAGGTCCTCGAACCCGGCCCGCTGCAGACGCTCCGCCGTCTCTTGCGGCGTGGCGTAATTCCAGGGCCGCTCCCAGTCGCTGAAGTAAGGCGCAAACGGTGCCTGCGCGGCGATCTCATCGGCGGCTTGGCGGAAGGCATCGATGTTGCCCCGTCCGCCGCACTGCGCCAGCAGCCGCCCTCCGGGTTTGAGGTTGCGGTGCAGCGCCGCGAACAGCGCATCGTGATCGGCGATCCAGTGGAAGGTGGCGTTGGAGAACACCACGTCGACCGGCTCGGGGAGCGCCAGCTCGGTGAGGTCCTGGCACAGAACGGTGGCTCGCTCCCCCAGCGTCTCCTGCGCGTGGCGCACCATCGAGGGCGCCGCGTCGACCGCGTACACGGTCCCCCGCGGCACTCGCTCGACGAGCTCCAGGGTGATCTTCCCCGAACCGCAGCCGGCGTCGAGTACCACCTCGTCACCGGCGAGGTCGAGGCGCTCCAGCTGCTCCGCCGCCCACGCCTGCTGGGGGGCGGAGATGCGGTCATAGGTCTCGGCGTCCCAGTCGCGCGTGCTCATGCCGGCCGCCTCACCCGGCGGATCGGGCCCGGCATCAGGCGCATCACAACGCGCTGGTGACGGGTCCCAAACGCTCCCGTCCGGACTCATAGGCCCGGATCGACTCATCCTGATCGAGGGTCAGGGCGATGTCGTCGAGTCCGTTCAGCAGCCGGTGCTTGATCTCGGGTTCGATCTCGAAGCTCGCCGTACCTCCCGGCCATCGGACCTGCTGCCCGGCCAGGTCCACCTGGGCCTCGCCGGCGGCGGCGATCGAAGCGCATTGCTCCGCGGTCAGCTGCACCGGCAACAGGCCGATCTTGGTGCAGTTGGAGCGGAAGATGTCGGCAAAGCTCGAGGCGATGACGGCCTGGAAGCCGTAATCCTCGAGCGCCCACGGTGCGTGCTCGCGGCTGGAACCGCAGCCGAAGTTGCGCCCGGCGACCAGGATCGGATTGCGCGGCAGCTCCCAGCCCGGTTCCTTGGCCCAGTCATAGAACAGGTACTGGCCAAAGCCGGTCCGCTCGACCCGCTTGAGGAACTGCTTGGGGATGATCTGATCGGTGTCGACGTCGTCGCGGTTGAGCACGCTGACCCGGCCGGTGATGGTCTCGATCGCTTTCAATGCGTCTCCCAGTCCCGAATATCGACGAAATGACCTTCGATCGCCGCCGCGGCGGCCATCTGCGGCGACACCAGGTGCGAACGAGCGCCGCGTCCCTGGCGGCCCTCGAAGTTGCGGTTCGACGTGGAGGCGACCCGTTCGCCTGGTGCGGCGATGTCCGGATTCATGCCGAGGCACATCGAGCAGCCAGCGCCGCGCCAGTCAAACCCGGCGCGGCGGAAGATCTCATCGAGGCCCTCCCGCTCGGCCTGGGCCTTGACCTGGGCCGAGCCCGGCACCACCATCGCGTAGACGCCGTCGGACACCCGGCGCCCGCCGACCACCTCGGCCGCCGCCCGCAGATCGCCGATCCGGGAGTTGGTGCAGGAGCCGATGAACACGCGGTCGAGCTTTATCTCCGAGATCGGGGTGCCGGCGTCCAGGCCCATATAGTGCAGCGCCCGCTCGTCCTGCTCGGAGTCGGGCTCGGGCACCTTGTCACCGACCCCCACGACCATCCCCGGATTGGTCCCCCAGGTGACCATCGGGCTGATCGCGCCGGCGTCGACGACGACCTCGCGCTCGAACTGCGCGCCGTCGTCGCTGTTCAGCGAGCGCCACTCGTCGGGCACCTCCCGCGGGGCGGCGGGGCGGCCGATCACATACTCGTAAGTGGTCTCGTCCGGGGCGATCATGCCAGCCCGGCCGCCGGCCTCGATGGTCATGTTGCACACCGTCATCCGGCCCTCCATGGACAGCCGGCGCACCGCTTCGCCGGCGTACTCGACCACGTGGCCGACGGCACCGGCGACGCCGATCTGGCCGATCGTGGCGAGGATCAGATCCTTGGCGGTGACGCCGAAGCCCAGCTCGCCCTCGTATCGGATCAGCATCGAACGCGGCTTGGTCTGGACCAGGCACTGGGTGGCCAGCACATGCTCCACCTCGCTGGTGCCGATCCCGAAGGCGAGGGCTCCGAAGGCGCCGTGGGTGGCGGTGTGGGAATCGCCGCAGACGATGGTCATGCCCGGCTGGGTGACGCCGAGCTCCGGGCCGATCACGTGCACGATCCCCTGGCGGTCTGACCCCAGCGAATACAGGGGAACCCCGAACTCCTCGCAGTTGCGCTCGAGCGTCTGCACCTGCACACGGGAGAGATCGTCCCGGATCCGCTCGGCCAGGGGCGTCCCGTCAGTGGGGACGTTGTGGTCGGCGGTGGCCAGCGTCCGGTCGGGCCGTCGCACCTGGCGCCCGGCGAGGCGCAGCCCGTCGAAGGCCTGGGGGCTGGTCACCTCGTGGACCAGGTGCAGGTCGATGTAGAGCAGGCCGGGAGCGACCTCGTGGGCCTCCCAGATCTTGTCGAACAGGCTCTTGGGCATCGGTCGTGGTCAGCTCCTCCGCAGCCCGGCGCTCACGACTGCGAGCAACGTGGCCGCTTGATTTCCGGGGTTCTCGAAATGATGGGGAAGGTCGGCGTCGAAGGTCACGCAGTCACCCGCCGCGAGCGCGTGGCGCACCCCGTCGCAGTGCAGCACCACCGCGCCGGACTCCACCAGCGCCGTCTCGCGGCTGCCCGGCTCGTGCATCGGAGGATCTCCCGGCCCCCCGGTCACGGCGCCGGGCGCCAGGGTGTGGCGCGAAAGCTCGGCCCGCTGACCCGGCAGCGGCGGGGTCAGGATCTCGTAGCGGTGGCCCTTGGCACCGCCGGGACCGGTGCGCCGCTCGCCGCCGCGGACGATCGTTACGGCGCCGTCCTCATCGAGGCGCAGCAACTGGGAGAGCCGCAAGTCGAGGCCGTGGGCAATCCGGGTGGCGACGTGAAGGGTGGGGCTGGTCTCGCCGCGCTCGACCTGCGACAGCATCGGGGCGCTGACCCCGGAGCGCTCGGCGAGGTCGCGCAGAGACAGGTCCATCGCGTCGCGCAGCGCGCGGATACGGGGTCCGAGGCTCTCCGCCGACGGCTTGAATTCCGCAGTCGCCATACAAGTGTACGTTATCACGTACAAGGTCTACGGTGGTCCTGAGGCCGGCGGCCCGCGGCCGCAAGGGCGTCGCTAGCCTGCGCGCAATGCATTCCCGCCCTGACGTGCTCGTACTCGGCGGCGGCGGCGTGCTCGGAGAGGCCTGGATGATGGGCGTGCTGGCCGGAATCGAGGACGCCACCGGGCTTCGATCTGCGCGACTGCGAGTCGTTCGTGGGCACCTCGGCCGGTGCGATCGTGGCCGCCCACCTGGTCGCCGGGCGCTCGCCTCGCCGGCCCTCCGCGGTCGGCACCGAGCTCGAGGTCCGCAACTCCCAGCCGGTTCGTGGCCTCGCGGTGGCCGCGGCGGCGGCCGCCCGGCGCGCCGGTTCGCTCGCCCTCGCCGCCAGCTCCACGTTCGCGCCGCTGGCGCTCGGCGTGGCCGCCCCCGGCGGCGCGCTGGTTCGCTCCCTGCTGCTGCGGGGGCTCCCCCGCCCGCCCGACACGCTGGCCCGGCTGCGTTCGCACGTCGAGCAATCGGGAGCACGCTTCGACGGTCGGCTGCGGGTGGCGGCGGTGGACCGCGGATCCGGGCGCCGGGTGGTGTTCGGCAGCCCCGGCGCACCCCGCGCCACCGTCGCCGAGGCCGTCGAGGCTTCCTGCACCGTCCCCTGGCTGTTCGCGCCGGTCCGTATCGGCGACCGCGAATACGTCGACGGCGGTGTGTGGAGTCCCACCAACCTCGACGCCGCCCCCGCCGGCCGCGACACCCACGTCCTGTGCCTGAACCCCACCGCGAATCTGTCCACCACCCACACGCTCCTGGCGGTGATGCGCAATGTGGCGCGCTCGGCGGTCTCCATCGAGTCGCTGGCCGCTGCAGCGCCGGGGCGCCGCCGTCAAGACGATCGCCCCCAACGCCGAGTGCGCGGCGGCGATGGGCTCGAACTTCATGGACCAGGAGCCGCGCACCCGCGTACTGGGGGCGGCATACCGGCAGGGACTTCTGGTCGCCGCCGACGGGCGCCGCTGGTAGTTGCACGACCCCGCCAGGCTGACGTCGCGCTGGACGGTAGGTCGTTTCGCTGGAGCGTTGGTGTGGGCCAAAGGGCACCAGGAGGCGACTCCTGGCGGCTTGACGGGTGGCTTAGTGTGCGAGGTTCAAACGTGTGGCGCCCTCGGTTGGGACCGGGTGAGAGGTGGAGAGAGATGAGTCGTCGCGTCCTGATCATCGCCGCGTGCGTCTGTGCGCTGGCCGCGGGGATCGCCCCGTCGGTTTCGCTCGCCGCCAACCGCCCCGCCGGTCACGCGGCGGTCGCCCCGGGTGGGCCCGGAGCTGAGAGTTACTTCGACCTCGCCCGTAAGGACTGTGTGGGAACAGCTCGCAACACCAACTCCAAGGTGTGGTTCACGGTCGCCGACGGCGTGCTGTCTGATGTCTACTGGCCCACCGTCGACGCCACCAACGTCAAGACGCTTCAGTACGTGGTCACCGACGGGCGCAGCTTCACCGACCTGCAGACCCGCGACATGACCTACTCGGTCGCGACCCGACCCGACCGGGATGTCGTGCACGGTGGTCGCATCGGACGCCGCCCACAGCTACCGGATCATCACCACCTATGTGGCCGACCCGTCCCACGACGCCGTGCTCATGCACACCCGCTTCGCACGGTCCGGCCGGCCGACTCAGCTGTACGTGCGGCTCGATCCTCTGGCCGGCGGGACCGGGGGCGGCGGGCGCCCAGAACGCGGGCGCAAACACCGCCGACCCTGGCCTCCGTGGACGGCCGCCCGGTCCCGGTCGCCTCCAACCCGAACACCAGCACCAATGCGGTCAACCGCAGCTACGCCGTTCCGACCTTCGAGGCGCTGGAGTCCTCCGGTGGCTTCTCCAGCGCCAGCGTCGGCTACGCCGGCACCGCCAGCGACGGGCTGACCATGCTCGACTCCGCCCGCAGCTCACGCCCTACACCTCGGCGCCGAACGGGCACGTCGCACTGACCGCCGGTCTGCGCCTGGACGGCGAGCAGCAGCGTCAATCTGGCGCTGGGGTTCGGGACCAGCCAGGCACCAGGCGCTGCGGGTGGCTCGGCGCCTCATCGCGGCCAGCGCTTTCGACCGAGTCTGGGCGCGCTACGAGGCACGGTGGCTGCGTTACGACGCGAAGCTGAAGCGGCCGTCGCCGGTCACTGGCGGCGGCCGCCGGACGCGAGTACTACGCCTCGGTCAACGTGGTCAAGGCCAGCGAGGACAAGACGTTCCCGGGGGCGATCGCGCGCCGGGCTGGCGTCCCCGTGGGGACAGTCGGTGCCCGCCGGCAACGACATCCGCCGGGAAGCCGACCTACTTCGGCTCCTACCGCGAGGTGTTCGCCCGTGACCTCTATGAGGCGTTCACCGGCCTGCTCGTGGCCGGCGACCTGCGCACCGCGCGAGCGGCGATCCGGTTCCTGTTCGACCGCCAGCAGCAGGCCGATGGCTCGATGCCGCGCAACTCGCTGCTCAACGGGCTGCCCGCGCCCGACACCGGCGGCCTGCAGCTCGACGAGACCGTCGTATCCGATCCTGATGGACTGGCAGGCCGGCCTGGCCGGCGACGCCGCCCTCTACCGCAGCCACGTCATTCCCGGCCGCCGATTTCCTGGTCGCCCACGGCCCCTCCGACGGCGTGGAGCGCTGGGAGGAACAGACCGGTTATTCACCCTCGACGATCGCGGCCGAGATCGCCGGGCTGACCGCGGCAGCGAGCATCGCCTCGGCCCACGGCGACTCGGCCCGCGCCGCGCTGTACCAGGCCACAGCCGACGACTTCGCGCGCAACGTCAAGGGCTGGACGGTGACCAAGACGGGGCCGGACGCGCCCGCGATACTTCATCCGGCTGTCCAAGACCGGTGATCCCGACGCGGCGATCACCTACGGCCTCGGCAACGGCGGCCCGACCCTCGACCAGCGCAGCGTGATCGACGCCGGCTTCCTCGATCTCGTGCGACTCGGTGTGCTCCCGGCCACGGACTCCGACATCCAGGCCTCGGTGGCGGTGGTCGACAAGCAGATCTCGGCGTCATCACTCCCAGCGGAGCCGGCTACTACCGCTACGGCAATGACGCGGCGCAGGGCTCGGCCGATGGTTACGGCGACTGCTACCAGCCCAGCCAGACCAGCTGCACGACGCCCGGTGCCCCGTGGCCACCCACGGGCATCGGAACCGGGCACCTGTGGCCGGTCCTGTCCGGCGAGCACGGGGAGTACGACCTCGCCGCGGGAGACACCTCCGGCGCCGCGGCTCTGCTGACCGCGATGCGTCAACATGACCTCGGGACAGGGTCTCGAGCCCGAGCAGGCGTGGGAGGACCCGGCCTTGCCGGCCTCCCCCTACGGCAGCGATCCCACCACCGCCTCGATCGGCTTCCAGGACGGTCACCCCGGCCGGGCTCGGCCAGCCCGCTCACCTGGGCCCAGGCTCAGTACGCCCGGCTGGCCCTGAACCTCAGCGCCGGGCACAACCTCGAGACTCCGAGCATCGTGAGCGACCGCTACGTCACCCACGGCATGCCCGGCGCGGTGCCGCTCACGATCACCTCACCGTCCAGCGGCTCGAGCGTCACCTCCGCGACAGTCACCGTGAAGGGCACCACCACGCCCGGCGCCAGCGTCAACGCGGAGGCGGTGGGCTCGGCCGGAGGCACGGCGGCGACAGCCGCGACCACCGCCGACTCCTCCGGCGATTGGTCGCTGGTGGTGCCGACGACGTTCGGCACCACGACCATAACCGTGACCGCCACCCGAGGCACGGGCACCGGCTACGCCCAGGTTTCGGTCATCGACGACGGCGCTCTGCCCGGCACCACCGTGCTGAGCGCCACCGACCCGACGGGCGACGACACCGGCCCGGGCACCTACCAGTACCCCACGTCCTCCAATTTCCAGCGCCGGGGCGTTCGACCTCACCGGCTTGGAGGTCAACCAGACCCGCCACCAACATCTACATCCGGGTCGACATCCGCAACCTGGCCCATACCTTCGGGGCCGCCTTCGGTGCTCAACTGCTCGATGTCTACGTGCACAATCCCGCCGCGGCGAGCACGTCGACTCAGGCCGCGTTCGCGTCACGCAACTACACGCCTCGCCCCCGCTGCTGCGTGGAGTGAGCGGGTCGAGGCGCAGGGGTTCGCCGCGCCCGCCCTGGGTCGAACGCTTCTGGTGCGTCCCGTCGGCTCCGCGCCAGTTGGTCGTCAACCAGACCGGCGGGCACCGCCACCGTCGTGCTGCCCCAGCTCAGCCTTCGGCACCATCGGCTCCAAGTGGGTGTTCACCGTCACGCTGACCGGTCAGGACGGCTTCAGCCCCGATCAGGCCCGCGCCTTCACCGCCACGCCGGGGGCGTTCACGTTCGGGGTTTGCGCCCCGGGCGCAACCGCTCCGATCTGCTCAGTCGACCCCAGCACGGTGCCCAAGGTGATGGACACCATCCCGCCGCCAGGGGTCTCCCAGGCCACCGAGCTGGATCCCACCCTGGGGCCGGTGGTGCTGCAGGGGCTGAGCGTCCCGTGAGCTACGGGGCTCTGACCGCTTCGGGCGTCTGCGCGGTGGCGACCAGGTCTGGGTCGTCGAGCAGCACCTGGCGGCGCACCGCGTTGGAGAGCGCGCGCACGTAGGCGTTGGCGCCGGCCTCGAGGATGTCGGTCGAGACACCCTGGCCCGAACCGGTCACCCCGCCGAGCTCCACCACGACCGACGTTTCGCCCAGAGCGTCCTGACCGCCGGTTACCGCGTCGACGCGGAACTCGCGAAGGCGAGCGTCGACGCCGGTGGCGGCGTTGATGGCGTGAAAGATCGCGTCGACCGGGCCGTCACCGGTGAACGAGCCGACCAGCTCCTCGCCATCCGGCCCGCGGACCGCCACGGTGGCGTGCGGCGGGCGCCGCGTCGACGCCTCGACGTCGAACCACTCGAGCATGTAGCCGGCGATCTCCTGGCGCAGCTCGTCGGTGACCAGCGCCTCGAGATCCATCGCCGTCACCTGCTTCTTCTTGTCGGCGATGTCCTTGAAGCGCTTGAACGCCGTGACCAGGGCCTGTCCTGACAGCTCGAAGCCCAGTTCCGCCAGCGCCTGTTGCAGCGCATGGCGGCCCGAGTGCTTGCCGAGCACGATCGAGTTGGCGTCCAGCCCAACCGTCGTGGCGTCCATGATCTCGTAGGTGGTGCGCTCCTTGAGCACGCCGTCCTGGTGGATGCCCGATTCGTGGGCGAACGCGTTGCGCCCGACGATCGCCTTGTTGGGTTGCACCGGATAGCCGGTCAGGCGCGAGACCATCCGTGAGGTGCGCGCGATCTCACGTGTGACGGCACCCGTGCACATGCCGAGCTCCGCCTCCCGCGTGTGCAGCAGCATCACGATCTCCTCGAGGGAGGCGTTGCCCGCCCGCTCACCGATCCCGTTGATGGCGCACTCGACCTGGCGCGCGCCGGCCTGCAGCCCGGCCAGCGAGTTCGCCACGGCCAGCCCCAGGTCGTCGTGACAGTGAACCGAAAGCACGATCCCGTGCAGGTCCGGGACCAGCCGGTAGAGGTCGCGCAGGAAGGCGGCGTACTCGTCGGGAACCGCGTAGCCGACCGTATCCGGGATGTTGATCGTGGTGGCCCCTTCGTCGATGGCGATCTGGCACACCTCGGCGGTGAACTCGAGCTCGGATCGGGTGGCGTCCATCGGCGAGAACTCGACGTCCTCGAGGTACTGCTTGGCGTGCGCGACGGCCGCGCGCGCCTGCCCCTTGACGTCCTCACGCGTGGTCTGCAGCTGGTAGCTGAATGTGAATGTCAGACGTCGAGATGAACGTGTGGATCCTCGGCCTCGCCGAATCTTTGACCGCGTTGTAGGCGGCATCGATGTCGGCGACGTGAGTGCGGGCCAGGCCGGCGATCACCGGCCCCTCCACGCTGCGCGCGATCTGCGTCACCGCCTCGAAGTCGCCGGGGGAGGTGATCGGAAAGCCGGCTTCGATCACGTCGACCCCGAGCCGGGCGAGCTGCTGGGCGATCTCCAGCTTCTCGTGCGTGTTGAGCGAGATCCCCGGCGACTGCTCGCCGTCGCGCAGCGTCGTGTCGAAGATCAGGACTCGGTTTGGATCGTCAGGCTTGGTCATGTCGCTGCTTCCCTTCGGGCTCGAACGTGGGAATTCTGTGAATTTCCCTGCTTCTTCTCGGTGCTGGTTTTGCGGCTACGTGCGGCCGCCCACGCGCTATTCCCCCTTGCGGGGGAGCAGAAGAAGTCGGAGGTCGAGACACAGCGACATGCAGCGCCAAGCCTAGCAAGGGTCGGCGCGGGCGCAACCGCCGTTTTCAGCCCGGTCTTTCCGCGGGTGGGGTCGCGCGGCTGGCATGCTATGCGGTGGATGAGCCCGAGCAAGACCGTCGCGCAGCGCAGCCGCTGGCCGTGGATCTCGCTGATACCGATCGGCCTCGGGGCGTGGGCTCCGATCTACGCCGGCGTCAAGGCGCGGGTGAAGAGCTGGATCGCGCTCGGGGTCGTGTGGTCGGCGGTGGTCGTCGCTGGTTTCGTCGCCAACTCCGTCAGCAGCTCGGGTCACTCGGGCAATAACGACTTCGCGGGCTTTCTGCTGATTCTCGGTTGGGTGGGGGCGATCGCCACCTCGTTTGCGATCCGCAGCTCCTACGAGCGGCGCATGGGCTCACCGCTCCTGGAGGCGACGGAGGCCGGTGAGATGCGCCTGGAGGACCGCCGGCAGGCTCTGCGGCTGGCGCAGCACAACCCGGCGCTGGCCACTGAGATCGGCATTGGCCGGCCCGATCGGGCCGGCGCCGTCGATGCCGGTCTGGTCGACGTCAACAACGCATCGGTCACGGCGCTGCTGAAACTGCCGGGGGTCGACGGCGATCTGGCCACCCAGATCATCGAGGCGCGCGGGAAGGTCGGGGGCTTCTCCTCGCTGGAGGACATGGGCCTGGCGATGGACCTCGACGGCGGCCTCGTCGAGGGGCTACGCGGCACGGTGGTGTTCCTGCCGCGCCCCGCTTCGAGCTGAGCATCGGCTCCGCGGCGCTGGGCGCTTACAGCGCCACGGTCTGGCCCGCGACGAAGCCGTCGCTGCAGACAATCCGGTCGACCACCTCACGCGGAGCCGGCGTGGTCGTGGTGATCGCCATCGCCGCCAGCTGGCCGTCACCGCCCGGCTGCTCGTCGGGCAGACGCCCGACCGCGGCCGAGACGATGTTGACGCCGTGCTCGCCGAACGCCGTCCCCACCCGCCCGAGCATCCCCGGTAGATCGCGATAGCGAAACAGCGTGATGTGCTCCTCGAGCTGAAGGTCGAAGCGCTGACCCCAGACCTCGATCAGGTGTGGCCGGTTACGACGGCCGATCAGTGTCCCGGCCACCCGCACCGTGGAGTCGCCGGCGGTTACCTCGACCCGGACCAGGTCGGTGTAATCGCGCGCGGCGCTGTGCTTGGTCTCGACCACGCGGATCCCGCGTTCCTCGGCGATGGTGGGGGCGTTGACGGCGTTGACGTCCTCCTCGGTGTGCCCGGCCAGCACGCCCAGCAGCACCTCGATCGCCAGCAGGCGGGTGTCGTGCTCGGCCAGCCGTCCGAAGAAATCGGTCTGCACGCGGTCGACCGATGGCCCCTCGGCGAGGGCGAGCGCGGTAGCGATCCGGCCCAGGGAGCGGCACAGCGTGACGTATGGGCCCAGCACCTCGATGTCCTCGGCGGATATCGCGGGTACGTTGACGGCGCTGGTGACCACCCCGCCGGTGAGCGCTGCCACCACCTGCTCGGCCGCCTGGTAGCCGGCGCGGTCGGTGGCCTCGGCGGTGGAGGCGCCGAGGTGCGGCGTCACGATCACGTTCGAGTAGTGAAACAGCGGATGGTCGGTCACCGGCTCGGTCCGGAACACGTCGAGCGCGGCGCCCCCGACCTTGCCGGAGTCAAGCGCCGCCCGCAGGTCGTCATCGACGACCAGCGGTCCCCGGGCCACGTTGAGAATCCGCACGCCGTCCTTGCACTTGGCCAGCGCCTCGGCGTCGAGCCATCCCTCCGTGTCGGACGTCTTGGGCAAGTGCAGCGTGAGGAAGTCCGCCACTGCGTACACCTCATCCGCCGAGCCGGCCTTGTCGACGCCCAGCTCGCGGTAACGCTCGGCGCCGACGAACGGGTCGAACGCGGTCACCTTCATGTTGAAGCCACGGGCCCGCTGGGCCACCAGCTGCCCGATGCGCCCGAAGCCGAGGATCCCGAGGGTCTTCTCGTAGAGCTCCACGCCGGAGAACTTGGCGCGTTCCCAGGCGCCGCCGGTCAGCGAGGCGTGGGCCTGCGGGATGTTGCGGGCCAGCGCCAGCAGGAGCGCCATGGTGTGCTCGGCGGCCGTGATCACGTTGGACTGCGGCGCGTTGGCGACCACGATCCCCCGCTTGGTGGCCGCGGCGACGTCGACGTTGTCGACCCCGACCCCGGCCCGGCCCACCGCGCGCAGGCGCGTGGCCTTCTCGAGCAGGCCGCTGTCCAGGCGCGTGCCCGACCGGATCAGGATGCCTTCGTAGTCGCCGATGCGGGCGTCGAGCTCCTCGGCGGTCCAGGCGGCGCCGACGTCGACGTCAAAATGCTCGCGCAGCAGGTCGATGCCGGAGTCGCCGATCTTCTCGGCGACGAGGACCCTCGTAGCGGTACTCATGAGCGCTCCAGGATCCAGTCGATGCAGGCGGTGAGCGCCTGCACGTCGGCCGGGGTCGGTGGCCGGGAACATCGCGATCCGCAGCTGATTGCGCCCCAGCTTGCGGTATGGCTCCACGTCCACGATCCCGTTGGCGCGCAGGGTGGCGGCGAGCGCGGCCGCGTCGACGGCGTCGTCGAAATCGATCGTGCCGACCACCAGCGAGCGTTTGGCGGGGTCGGTCACGAACGGCGTCGCGTCGGAGCGGCGCTCGGCCCATTCGTACAGATGGCCGCTGGATGCCGAGGTCCGGGCCACCATGGCGTCCAGGCCTCCCCGCTCCAGCATCCATTCCAGCTGGTCGGCGAGCAGCAGCAGGGTGGCGATCGCCGGGGTGTTGTAGGTCTGGTCCTTGCGGGAGTTCTCCAGCGCCGTGGTCAGCGAGAGGAAGTCCGGGATCCAGCGCCCGCCGCTGCGCGGGCCGGCCTCGATCGCCTCGATGCGATCCAGCGCGGCCGGGCTCAGCAGCGCCAGCCACAGGCCGCCGTCGGAGGCGAAGCCCTTCTGCGGCGCGAAGTAGTAGACGTCGGCCTCCGCGACGTCCACCGGCAGCCCGGCGGCGCCGGAGGTGGCATCGATCAACACGAGCGCGCCGTCCGCGCCGGCGGGACGGCGGACCGGCACCATCACCCCGGTCGAGGTCTCGTTGTGCGCCCACGCGATCACGTCGGCGGCCGGATCGGCCACCGGCTCGGGCGCATCGCCCGGATCGGTCTCGACCACGATCGGGTCGGCGAGAAACGGGGCACCGCGGGTGCATGCGGCGAACTTGGCCGAGAACTCGCCGTAGGCGAGGTGCAGCGCCCGCTCGCGGACCAGACAGGCGGTGGCGGCGTCCCAGAAGGCGGTTGTGCCGCCGTTGCCGAGCACGACCTCGTAGCCGTCGGGGAGCGCGAACAGCTCGCGCCAGGCCCGACGCGGATCCGGCCGACCAGCGTCCTTGACCGGCTGCTGCCGGTGCGAGGTGCCCATCACCGCCGCGCCCGGACTGCGCCAGGTGGCGAAGCTGCTCGGGTCGCAGGCGCGACGGACCGGAGCCGAAGCGGCCGTCGGCGGGCTTGAGGTCGGGTGGGATCTGCAGCACGGTCTGGGTCATGAGGGCTCCTCGAAGGTAGCGGGGAATCCGCTGACGCGAATTCCCTCAAGAGATTCGCCTGGCGGCGAATCTCCCGAGATCTACATGCCCAGGCGCGCGGCGAGTTGCGTCCGCCGCTCCCCGGTGGTCATCCACCCGTTCGCGCCAGTCACGGCGGCTGAGCCGTAGTCTACGACACCCGGAGCGCTCCGATGCCCGGGAACGGGGCGTTCGAAACGCCCAGCTACTCCTGGAAGTCGGTGTCGATCCAGTCCATCTGGGCACGCAGCTCCTTGCCCACGACCTCCACCTGGTGGCCGGCCTGCTCGCTGCGCATCCGCTTGAAGTTCTCCTGGCCGGCCCGGTTCTCGGCGATCCACTCACGGGCGAAGTCGCCCGACTGGATCTCGCTGAGCACCTGCCTCATCGCCGCCCGCGTCTCCTCGCCGATGATCCTCTGCCCGCGGGTCATGTCGCCGTACTCGGCGGTGTTGGAGATCGAATACCGCATCCCCGAGATTCCCTTCTCGTACATCAGGTCGACGATCAGCTTGAGCTCGTGAAGCACCTCGAAGTACGCCAGGCGCGGGTCATAGCCGGCGTCGGTGAGGGTTTCGTAGCCGGCCCGCACCAATTCGGTGACACCGCCGCACAGGACGGCCTGCTCGCCGAACAGGTCGGTTTCGGTCTCGTCCTTGAACGTCGTCTCGATGACACCGCCGCGAGTGCCGCCGATGCCCTTGGCGTAGGCGAGCGCGAGGCCCAGCGCGTCGCCGCTGGCGTCCTGCTGGATCGCCACCAGGCACGGGACCCCGGAGCCCTCCAGGTACTGGCGCCGGACCAGGTGACCGGGGCCCTTGGGTGCCACCAGGGTCACGTCCACGTCGGGCGGCGGGGCGATCAGGTCGTAGTGGATCGAGAACCCGTGCCCGAACATCAGCATGTTGCCGGGCGCGATGCCGTCTCTGACACCGTCCTCCCACACCTGACCGTGGAGCTCGTCCGGGGTCAGCATCATCACGATGTCGCCCTCGCTGGCCGCGTCGGCGGGCTCGGCCACGCGCAGGCCGTGGTCGGTGGCCTTGGCAACGCTGCCGGAGCCGGGCCGCAGCCCGACCACCACCGAGACACCGGATTCCTTGAGGTTGAGCGCGTGGGCGTGGCCCTGGGAGCCGTAGCCGATGATTGCGACGGTCTTGCCGTCGAGCTTGTGGAGGTCAGCGTCGTCGTCGTAGAACATGAGGGCCCTGCAGGCTACAAGGCCGCCGCGTCCGGCGGCCGGCCGCCCTACTGGCCCCCGAAGCGCTGCCGGAGCGCCATCACGTTGTTGACGTACTGCTGGGTGTCGGTGTACATCCCGTGCTGTTGCACCGATTGCAGGCCCTGGTAGTAGCCGGCCGCCGCCATGGCCGGGTCGCCGCCGGTCTGATTGAGCAGCGAGCGCAGCAGCAGCACTCCCCCCCGGACGTTGTCCTGGGCCGAGGCCGACGACAGCGGCGGCGGAGTGGCCAGGTTCTGGCCGATGTAGTTCCACGTCCCGGGCTCGATCTGCATCACGCCGGTCGCGCCGGTGCTGGAGACCAGATTGTTGTTAAAGCCGCTCTCCTGATAGCCGATCGCCTCCGCCAGCGACGGTGAGACCCCGTTGGCGGCGGCCACGGAGCCGACATCCGAGGGGCTGACGGTCTCCGGGGTGGGCTGAGGCGCGGCGCCCGAGACGCCCGAACCTGCGCTGACGCTGGACGTGTCACCCGACGTGGGGGACGCGATCGGGGCGCTTGCCCCCGAGACGCTGATGCTGGCTCCGGCGGGCAGGATCCCGGCCGGATCGAGGCCGTTGGCGGCGGCCAGCGCAGCCACCGTCGTACCGCTGCGAGCCGCCAGCGCCGAGAGGGTGTCGCCCGGCTGCACCACATAGGAGCCGGTCGAGGCGGGGCACTGCTCTGCGCCGTGGCCGGCGCACCGCTCTGCGCTGTGGCCTGGTCAGTGACCGGAGCCGAGACGGCCGGCGAGGCGGAGGTTGTGGAGCCGGACGCGCCGGTCGCCTGGGGCGGGATCTGCAGCGTGGAGCCGGCGGTCAGCTGCGAGTCGGACGAGATCCCGTTGGCGGCGGCGAGCTGGGAGACCGACAGGCCGTCGGCGGCGGCCACCGACGAGAGCGACTCCCCGGGAGCGATGACGTGAGCGAAGGCGGCGCTGGCACCGGCGGGTGCGGCGAGCGCCGCTGCCGCCATCAGTGCCGCGGCGGCTGGGAACAGTTTTCTGGAGTGCATGGCGCGGAAGTTTTCACCGTCGCGCCATCTCCGCAAACTCCTGCAATCAGGCTTTCAGCGTGCAAAATCGCTGTCACGCCGAGCCGAGCGCCACCAGCGAGCTGCCCGGCAGCCGCACCGATCCGTCATCGGACTGAAACTCCTGGGCCAGCGACCTGATCTGCTCCCGCACCTCGGTCTGCGCCTCGGGCGCCAGTTCGCCGAACACCCGGCTGAAGCTCGCTGACATGCCCAGCGTCTCATCGATGAAGTCCTCGACCGTCGCAAAGCGGCGCTCGACGGCGACCGGCGCGACGCGGACCTCGACGAATCCGGCGTCTTGCAGCAGCTCCTGCAGCCGGCCCTCCGCGGCCAGCGTGAACATCCCCGGCGCCGCGGGGTCGGGGGGCGGGACGTGGCCGAGCTGCACCATCACGCGGCTCGGAATCGTCGCCCATGGGTTGCGCTCAGGGGCGTCCCACACCGCGAAGGCCGCGCGCCCGCCGCTGCGCAGCACGCGCCGCACCTCATGGGCGGCGGCGGCGGGGTCGACGATCAGCATGATGCCCCAGCGGCACAGCACCGCGTCGACGCTCGCGGTGGGGAGATCGATCCACTCGAGTTCGAGCTGAGCGAACTCGACGTTGTCGATGCCCAGCTGCTCGGCGCGGCGGCGGGCGACTTCGAGCATCGCCTCGGCTCCGTCGCTGGAGACCAGCGTCCCGCCGGGACGGATCAGCTCAGCCGCCATGAAGCCGGTGTCCCCCGGCCCGGCCGCCAGCTCGAGCACGCGCTCACCCGGCGCCAGGTCCAGAAGCTCCACCATCGCTGCCGACACGGGCATCCCCCAGTCCCGTATCCGGTCGGCGTGGTCTCCCCAGCCGGTTGCCGCTCGCTCCCACATCTCGCGGATGTCGGATCGTTGCTGGTCGGGATCGATCGGGGGCACCGGCATAGGCTAATCCGCGGTCGGCGGCGGCTCCGGTGCGGCCGGCGCCGCGTCGGCCGGCGCCGACAGCCACGGCGTGAGGCGGCCGAACGCAGCCTTGATCTGCGCACTCATTCTCCGCCCGAAGATCGCCAGCAGGGCCTCCGTGGCGAGCGGGCGCAGGCGGTCGATCGAGTCCTCGAGCTCTGACCACCGCTCCGCGGGCATGCCGGCCTGATGAAACGGCTGCCAGACCTCGCGCATGAAGACCTTCACGAATGCGATCGAGACCGCGTCGCAGTGCTGCTCGATCTCCTCGAACACCGCCAGCGCGCCGTCAAGTGAGACCCCGCGCGCCACAACCTGCTCGGCCACCTCCAGCAGCGACGGACTGGGCGCTTGGTAACGATCAGGACCGACCCGCACGAGCACCCCCAGGCGCTCCGCCCGGGCCAGCACCCGCGGCGCGTCGGCAGCGGGCACGCGGAAGCGACGGCCGAGCTCGGCGATCGTGAGGGTCTGCGGCCGCTCGGCGTGGGGCGGCTCGGTCAGGGCCTGACGAAAACGCGCCAGCCGCTCGGCCGTCCCGTTGCTGTCATCGAGCAGGCGTTTGATCCCCGCCAGGTTGAAGCCGTCGGCCTGCAGATCGCGGACCAGCCTCAGTTGCGCGAGATGCTCGGCGCTGTAGTAGCCGACCCGGAGACGGACCTCCGGGGGGGCCAGAAGCCCGCGCGCCTGGTGGGCGCGGATGTTGCGCACGGTCATGCCGGACTGTGCGGCCAGCTGTTCGATCGTGAGCTCGGCCGCCACACGGCGATCATACGCCCGATCCCCGCAAACGATGTGACGTCGATCGATGTGACACGGCGGTGCCTGGGATGACCCCCGTCAGCGTCAGCCTCGCGGCCCCCGGATCACCCGCCGGACAGCGTCAGCATCGCGGCGCCCGCCGATGGCAGCGTGACGGTGTAGCCGCCCGACGCCGGGTTCACCGAGTCAGACGGTGCAGGACCGGCCGGCGTCCCGGTGGTGGAAACCGAGCCGAAGCTCTGGCCGCCGATGGTCAGCCCGGTCTTGGCCTGCAGGCCGGGACCCTGCAGCCGCTCGAGCGTGGCCGGCCCGCTCGGCGGACTGAATTCGCACCTTCACGGTTTGGCGACTGGACTGGCGATTGATCAGCACCACCCGGACGTGCCCGTCGGGAGCCCGGGTGGCCCACGCCTGCACCCGGCTGGCGGAGCCCCATGAGACCCGCAGCATCCGTGCACCGGCGGGTGCGGCCTGCGCGAACATCATCAGGCCGTAGTACTCCGGATGCACAACGGCCTGCCAGCGGCCGTTGACGAGCTGCGCGCCGATCACCTCGTTGATGGTCTTCGGAACCGTGTGGATGTTCACGCCCTGGACTCCGACCCGGGCCAGTGAAAACAGCGTGTTGAGCGCCCACAGGGACGATGCGAACGTGTCGCTGACGCCCCGCTGGCCGCCGCAGGAGACGGCGTTGATCTCATCGAGGCGCACTCGCGGCGCCGTGGCCGCGGGCCACACCGACGAACTTCGCGATGCCGGCCGCCAGCCCCGACGAGGCTGCATCCGACAGGAGCTGGCTGATCGAGACGTGGTTGGCGCGAGTGCAGTGCTTGAGCGGATACGCGTGGAGCGTGACGAGCTTCACCCGCGGCTCGTGGCGCAGGAACGCCCCGAGCTGAGACAGAATCGCGGGACCGCCACTGCTCGGCCCGGCCAGCGGTAGCCCCGGCAGCGCCGCGGCGAAGGACGAATAGTCGTGCAGGTAATCGGTGAAGTTGTACCCGCGCGGGCGCCCGGTCACGTGCTGGCCGGCCGCGTTCTTGTACCAGCTGAAGCTTCCGTACAGCTCTGGCTCGTTGCCGATCTCAAGCGCGGCGATCGCCTGGCGGCCGATCCCGCTGGTGAAGGCCTGCGCCTCGCCCGCGGCCACCGGCCGACTGTTGGCCTCCAGGTTGATCCCGAGGATCAGTCGGCCGTTGATCGCCTGCGTGAGGCTCTGGGCAACCTGCAGCCACTGCCGATTGAGCGAGTACTTCACCCCCGGGGGTTGCGTGATGCCGGCGACCGGGTACCAGGTCCAGTCGGTGCCGTCGCCGCCGATCCGCAGCACCGGCCTCGTCGCCAGGTTGCGCAGCAGTCGCACGAACACCGGATTGATCGCCTTCGGATCCAGCCCCGTGTAGGACTCCAGGCCCTTGAACTCGATCGACAGCCCCACGAATCCGTCCGGTATCACCGGCCCGACGGTGGCGCGCTGGACGGTGAGCACCTGGGCCTTGTCCGGTTGCGCCGAGGATGTGCTGATCACAATCCCGACGGCGAGCGCCACCACGACCGCGAGCAGCCACCATCGGTAGGAACGCATCCCGCGAGCGGAGCGACTCATGGCTCCAGTGTCCCGGCTTCGATCTCGGCGTGCCAACTCAAGACGCCGGGATTGTGGCAAGCGCACCCGTCAGCGGTCGCGGTCGGGCCGGGTCAGCTCGCTCCGCAGGAGCTTTCCGGTCGCCCCGCGCGGGAGGCTGTCGACCCGCTCGATCCGCTTGGGAACCTTGAACGACGCCAGCCGGTCGGCGCAGTGCGCGCGCAGCTCGGCCTCGTCGGCCGCGCCGGCGCCACGCAGCACGACCCGTGCCATCACCGCCTCCCCCCACTCCGGGTCGGTCCGGCCGAAGACCGCCGCGTCGGTCACGTCGGGGTGCTCCAGGAGCGCCGCCTCGACCTCGGTGGGGGCGACGTTCTCGCCCCCGGTGACGATCGTGTCGGCCTTGCGGCCGTGGATGGTGAGACGGCCGCGCGGGTCCAGCGACCCCAGGTCGCCGGTGTGCAGCCAACCGTCGTCGGCCAGCGCCCCGGCCGCCACCGCGCGGCCCCGGACCAGCACCTCGCCGATCACCGGCCGGCCCGCGCCGCCGGAGTCCGCGGCCCCGGGGTCCGCGATCTGCAGCTCGAATCCGAGCAGCGGCCAACCATCGGTGGCGATCTGCGAGCACGCCTCGGTCATTCCGTACGAGGGAGCGACCGGGACCCCGGCCGCCCGCGCCCGGTCCAGGAGCGCGGGCGCGATCGGACCGCCCCCCAGCAGGGCCCAGCGCAGGGTCGGCGGCGCGCGCAGCCCCGCGTCGAGCAGCCGCGACAGCATCGTGGGGACCAGCGAAACCAGCGTCACGCCCGCCGCGCGGTCCATCAACGCCGCCGTGACCGCGTCGGCGTCGAAGCGACCATGGAGCAGGACCGTGGTGCCGTAGATGGCGCTGCGGATCTGGATCGAGAGGCCTCCGACGTGCGCGAGCGGCATCGGGCACAGCCACCGCTCGGCGGGATCGAGCCCGAGCGCCAGCGACGACCCGATCGCATTCCACAGCCAGTTGTCGTAGCTGAGCCGGACCGCCTTGGGACCCGCCGTGGTGCCGGAGGTGTACATCACGGTGGCGGTCTCGCCGCCCACCAGCGGTCTCACCGGCGCCGCGGGCCCCCTGAGCAGCTCGGTGAGGACCAGCTTGGCGTCGGCCGCGCGCAGGGAGCGCTCGGCTTCGGTCAGGCGCAGATCGATCGGGACGGCGACTGCGCCGACCAGCATGCAGCCGTGCACCGCCACCACGAGCTCCTCGCTGCCCAGCGTCAAGGCCACGTGATCTCCGGCCTGGACTCCGCGGTCCAGGAGCGCGCCGCCGAAGCTCAGGGCGCGCCCGTGCAGCTCGCTGTAGGTCTGCCGCCCCGCCGGCGTCACCAGCGCCACACGCTCGCCGTGCATCCTCGCCGCGCGCGAGAGCCAGGGCTCCACCACCACCTCCGTTCTATGACTCGGCGGGAAGCCCGGTCAGCGGTGGCGGCGCATTGGGACGCACCGCCACGGCCGCGCCGCGACGCCGCGGCCGGCGCACCCGCAGCTCCTGCGCCAGGAAGTAGGAGCCGATCACCAGCACTGCGGCGATGGCCTGGGCGGCGATCGTCTGGACATTGGGGAAGATCGAGAACCATAGGCCCATCCAGCCCGGCAGGGCGATGTTCAGCGGCGTGGTGGCGATCCATCCCGCCTGCTGCAGCTCCTGCACGCTCTCGCCCACCATCACCAGCAGCACGAAGCCGAGCATGATTCCCGTCGCCACCAGCATCCGCCGGTAGGGCAGCCGCCGCTGCAGGCCGAAGGTCAGGTATCCGATCAGCGCAACGAACACCAGCCCGATCGCCACGCCCTCGAGCACCACTCCCGACCCGTAGCGCAGCCGCAGGTTCTGCAGGAACAGGACCACCTCAAATCCCTCCCGGTAGACCGAGGTGAAGCCGAGCAGCCCCAGCCCCAGCAGGGTTCGCTGGGCGCTGACCGATCCGGCGCCGCCGATCAGCGCCTTGCGCCGCTTGTTGTGGTGAGCGATCCAGCCGGTCCAGTAGACGCGGTGAAAGAACCAGTTCATGACGACCAGCAGGACCACGATCGCCAGCAGTCCGGTCGCGGCCTGCAGATCGAGGCTGCCCTGGCCGACGGCGTCGGTGATGGCGATTGCGACGAACCACGTCACCGCGCTGGCGCCCAACGCCGTCGCCGCGCCCAGCGCCAGGGGCCGGCGATACTCGCGGTTGGCGCCGCGCATGCTGGCGGTCAGGACGGCGAGCACCAGAATCGTCTCCAGTCCCTCGCGCAGGACCAGAATGCCGCTGTCGACGACCACCGCGAAGTGACCCAGGTGGGTGTTCGGGTCCGCCGGATTGGGTGTGCCGGCGCCGGCGCTGAGGAGCTGCCACAGCAGTAGTCCGGCCAGCACCAGGCCGAGCGAAGCCCACCCCAGCCGTCTGCGCGTGGCGCGCGTCATTAGGTCACCCTAACACAACGGACCGGTTGAGTTAGGGTGCCCTAAGACAGTCTCGCGGTCCGCTCTGTGGTTCGACATCCCCGCTGGAATTCACCCCGTTTGCATAGAGTCCTGGTCATCTGCGCAGACAAGGAGCCATCCGTGAGCATCAGCTGGAAGGCCGCCGGTGAATACGCCGACATCCGCTACGAGCTGGCCGAGGGCGAGAACGCCGGCATCGCCAAGATCACCATAAATCGCCCCGAGGTGCGCAACGCATTCCGGCCCGAGACGGTGATCGAGCTCATCGATGCGTTCGAGCGCGCCCGCGAGGACGAACGGGTGGGAGTGGTGATCCTCACCGGCGAGGGACCCGACGCCTTCTGCGCCGGAGGCGACCAGCGGGTTCGCGGTCAGCGCGGCGGCTATGTCACCGGGGCCGACCCCGCCAACGCCGGACGCCAGCCGGCGGTCGGGCGTTTTCACGTCACCGACCTGCACGTGCAGATCCGGCGGCTCCCCAAGCCGGTGGTGGCCATGGTCGCCGGCTACGCCATCGGCGGCGGTCACGTCCTGCACGTGATCTGCGATCTCACCATCGCGGCCGACAACGCCCGCTTCGGCCAGACCGGCCCCAAGGTCGGATCCTTCGACGGCGGCTTCGGGGCCACCGTGCTCTCGCGCCTGGTGGGCCCGAAGAAGGCCAAGGAGATCTGGTTTCTGTGCCGTCAGTACGACGCCGCGCAGGCACTGGAGATGGGGCTCATCAACGCGGTGGTGCCGCTGGACCGCCTCGAGGCCGAGACGCTGCAGTGGTGCCGGGAGATGCTGGCGCTGTCGCCGTTCGCGCTGCGCATGCTCAAGGCGAGCTTCAACGCCGACGAGGACGGTCTGGCCGGCATCCAGCAGCTGGCCCACGACGCCAACCTGCTCTTCTACATGAGCGAGGAGGCGCAGGAGGGCCGCGACGCCTACCTTGAGAAGCGCCGCCCCGACTTCTCGAAGTTCCCCCGGCGGGCCTAGGTTCGATCGTTGTCCGCTACGAGGGCAGCTTGATGGCGGGCGGGGTGGTGGCCGCGGAGCGCTCACGGCTGCCCAGCGGCGTCCGGATCTGGCTGATGGCGGCGCGGCCGCGGACGCTGCCGGCGGCGGTGGCGCCGGTCCTGGTCGGCACCGCGCTGGCCGGCTTCGGCGGCGTGTTTCACCCTCTGCGCTTCCTCGCCGCGCTGCTGGGAGCGGTCTTCATCCAGGTCGGAACCAACCTGTCCAACGACTACTCCGACGCGCGGCGGGGCGCCGACACCGAGGATCGGCTCGGGCCGGTGCGGGTGACCGCCGGTGGCCTGGTGCCGCCCAAGCAGGTGCTGATCGCCACCTATGTCTCCTTCGCGCTGGCCGTGCTGGCGGGCGTCTACCTGATCGTGGTGGCGGGCTGGCAGCTGCTGCTGGTCGGCGCGGCGTCGATCCTGGCCGGCGTCGCCTACACCGGGGGCCCGCGCCCGTACGGCTACGAGGGTCTCGGCGAGCTGTTCGTGTTCCTGTTCTTCGGCATCGTCGCGGTCGCCGGCTCGTTCTTCGTCCAGGTACGCACCCTCCACTGGGAGGCCTTTGCGCTCGCGGTCCCGGTGGGGCTGCTGGCGGCGGCGATCCTGGTGGTCAACAACACGCGGGACATCGAGACCGACCGGCGCGCGGGCAAGCGCACCCTCGCGGTGAGACTCGGTCGCGTCCGGACGCGGACCATGTTCGCGGTCATCGTCTACCTGGCGTACGTGCTGACGCCGGTCACGTGGCTGTTCGGCCCCACCCGGGCGTGGGTGCTGCTGCCGTGGCTGACGCTGCCGCTCGCCGCCGGGGTGGTTCGCGTGGTGCGAAACCGGACCGACGGGCCGTCGCTGAACCGCGCCCTGGCCCATAGCGGGATGCTGCAGCTGGCCTTCTGCGTGCTGCTCTCGGCCGGGCTGCTGCTCAGCCGCTGAGGGCGTTGCGGTGAACCTCCGGCTGGAGACCGTGCGCGCCGCGCTACGCGAGCCGTTCGTGGCCGGCCATGGCTCGGTCGGCGAGCGCGAGCTGTTGCTGGTCTCGCTGGAGACCGACGACGGGCGGGTGGGTTTCGGTGAGGCGGCTCCGCTGCCGTCCTATGACGGCGCCTCGGTCGCCGGCGTCCGTGACGCGCTGGAACGCAGCCGGGAGCTGCTGGCAGCCGACCGCGGGGGCGGCGGATCGGAGCTGCCGGCGCCCGCGCGCGGGCGTGCCCGGGCGCAGCTCCTGGCCCGCTGCGCCGAGGTGGTGGTGCTGCCGCAGGCCCTCGCCGCGCTGGACCTGGCCCTGTGGGATCTGGAGGGGCGGCGAGCCGGCGCAACCGGTCTGGCGGCTGCTGGGCGCCGCCGCCGCCGATCCGGTGGCGGTCAACTGGACGATCGCCGCCTCCGACCGGGCCGGGGCGGTGCGCGAGGCGTCCGCGGCGCGCGCCGGCGGGTTCGGGACCGTCAAGGCCAAGGTCGCGATCGGCGACGACGCCGGCCGGCTGGCGGCCGTGCGCGCCGTCGCCGGGCCCGAGATGAAGATCAGGATCGACGCCAACGGCGCCTGGTCACCGGAGGAAGCCGGCGCGCACCTGCGGGCGCTGGCCCCGGTGGGGATCGAGCTGTGCGAGGAGCCCGTCCACGGCGTCGCGGCGATCCACCGGCTGTCGACCGAGACCGACATCCCGCTCGCGCTCGACGAGTCGACGGCGGAGCAGGGCGCGCTGGATCACCGGGCGTGCGCGCTGGCCTGCCTCAAGATCTCGGCCTGCGGCGGGCTGACCGGTCTGCTGGCGGCGGCGGCGCGGGCCCGCGCCACCGGGTATGAGGTGTTTCTAGCCTCGACACTCGACGGGCCGCTGGGGATCTCGGCCGCGCTGGCGGCGGCGGCGGTGCTGGCGCCCGAGCGGGCCTGCGGGCTGGCCACGCTGGGCCTGTTCGAGGATCGGCCCGACCCGTTGCCGGCGCGCAACGGGGCGATCGCGGTGCCCGCCGGGCCGGGGTTGGGCGACGGGCTGCGGGACTGGTACGAGCACTAGGGCCCCAGCGGAGAGGGGCAAAGGGCGTAAACCGGGGTGCCGGTACATGCCATACGCGGCAAATCGGACTGACCCTGGGCGGTCTGTCACCAACCGCACGTCACACCCCCAGATTGCGACCGATCGGCCGCGGCCCGCGCGGTTTGGCGCGAATTACACGGCCCCCTACAGTTGCTGGCCGTGACGTGCCGGCGCCCCGCCCGCCCGCGCTCCCGCCCGCTCTCCCGCCCGCTCGCAGCGATGCTTGAACCCATGACCACCGCCCGCTTCGCCGTCCACGCCCACTCCGACTGGTCCTACGACGGCCGCTTCCCGCTCCCGACCGTGGCCCGGCTGCTCGCCGCACTGGGCTACCGCGGGGTGCTGATGTCCGAGCACGACCGCGGCTTTGACGAGGCTCGGTGGCGGGCGTACCAGGAGGCGTGCGCTCAGGCCAGCTCGCCCCGATTCCTGGTGGTCCCGGGCATCGAGTACAGCAGCCCTGACAACGTGGTTCACGTCCCGGTGTGGGGTGAGCTGCCGTTCCTGGGCGAAGGGCTCGAGACAACCGAGATGCTGGCCGCGGTGGGCGAGCACCGGGGAGCCGCGGTATTGGCCCACCCCTCCCGGCTGGACGCCTGGGAACGGTTCGATCCGGCGTGGACGCGGCATCTGCTCGGGCTGGAGGTCTGGAACGTCAAGCAGGACGGCTACGCCCCCAGTGCCGAGGGGATCGAGCTGTGGCACCGCCATCCCGGTCTGATCCCGTTCGCCGACCTCGACCTTCACACCGGCCGCCACCTGTTTCCGCTCGCGATGGAGATCCGGGGCGACGGGCCGTGGACCCGGGACAGCGTGCAGACCGCCCTGCAGCGGCGCCGGCTCCGCGGTCTGGCCTTCACCGGGCCCGTCGAGAGCTTCACTCGCGGCCGCCGGCGCCAGCGGGCAAAGACCCTCGAGCGAGCCCACCAGTGGGCGTTTCGCCGAGTCAAGCGGATCGTCAAGGGCCATTTTTGACGCGCTCGGGGACGCGCTGCGACGGGCCACGACCAGTTACTCGCGCAGATCTTCTATCGTGAAGCGCAGAACGTGACGAACGCCGAAGACCTAACCGAGATCGACCGCGCCGGACGCCGCTGTGCGGTGTGTCGCAGCGGCCGCCACTGGCGCCAGTTCGAGGTCATCCGTGCCGAGGGTCGGGAGCCGGTGGTCATGTGCGCCGCCTGCCGCGCCCGGTTCGGAGAGGCCCCGCCCGTAGCGGAACGGCAGGAGGCAGTGGCCGCCGCCGCCCCGGAGCCCAAGGCCGCGGCCAAGCCCGCCCCGCCCAAGCAGCACGAGGATCGGCTCAAGAAGGCGCTGCGGGAGCTGCCGCGCGGGGAGCATTCCACCGGGCGGATCGCGAAGGCGGCCGGACTCAATCACGCCAAGACGCTGGGGCGCCTCCACGAGCTGGAGGCGGCCGGCGAGGTCCAGCAGGTCGGCAAGCGCTGGTCCACCGAGCGGCCCTCGAGCGATATCGAGGGAGCGTTTGACCGGCTTCAGGCCCGCACCAGCAACGTTCGCATCGTTCGCGAGCGTTCGCGGGTCTAGCTTCACCCCCGCGCGATAGCCGCCGCCACCGCCTCCGGCGCCTCCAGGTGGACGGCATGACCCGCCCCGGGCACGATCATCACCTGCGCGCAGGGCAGCTCGGTCGCCATCTGCGCGGCGATGGCGCCGAACTTCTGATCGCGCTCACCCGCCAGCAGCGTGACCGGCATACCCAGCTCGCCGAGCCGCCCCCACAGCGACGGCAGCGCTCCCGTGCCGAGGCCCCGCAGCGCCCGCGCCAGCCCCGCTGGGGTACTGCGCCGCCGATCGGCGTTCACGGCGGCCGCAAGCTCGGGCGACTGACCGGCCAGGACCGGGGTCTGCGCCCAGCGGCGCGCGAACGCCTCGATGGTCATATCCATGAGCTCGTCGGCCAGCCGGTCGTCGGCGGCGCGGCGCGCCTCGCGCTCCCCGGGGTCACGGAGCCCCGGACTGGCCCCGACCAGGATCAGGCGCTCGACCCGTTCCGGCAGCGCCAGTGCCACGTGCAGGGCGAGCCGGCCCCCCATCGAGTAGCCGGCCAGCGCGAACGAGCCGGGGGCGCAAGCGCTGACGTCGCCGATCACGGCCTCGAGCGTGACCGGAGTGGCCTCCGACGCCGTCCCGTGCCCGCGGATGTCGGGCGCGACGGGTAGGTAGCGTTCACCCAGCGCCGAAACGACGCCGTCCCAGCTCGCGCCCGTGTGCGTGAAGCCGTGCAGCAGTACGAGCTCTGGCGCCATCTCAGACCCAGATCATGACCGCTACCGATTCCTACCTCCTGCTGCGCGCGTTCTGCGACGAGCTGGCCCGCTGCGGACTCCAGCACGCCTGCACCTCGCCGGGGTCGCGCTCGACGCCGGTGGTGCTGTCACTGGTGCGCGAGCCGCGGATTCGCGCGTGGTCGCACATCGACGAGCGCTGCGCGGGGTTCTTCGCCCTCGGCGCGGCCAAGGCCAGCGGGCGTCCGGTCGCGCTCACCTGCACGTCGGGCACCGCCGCGGCCAACTTCGCGCCGGCGGTGATAGAGGCGTTCCAGGCCCGGGTGCCGCTGCTCGTGCTGACCGCCGACCGCCCCCCGGAGCTACGCGAAGTGGGCGCCGGCCAGGCCATCGACCAGCTCAAGCTGTACGGCGGGGCGGTGAAGTGGTTCTTCGAGGTGGGCGTCTACGAGGCCGCACCGGCGCGGCTGCGCTGGATCCGCCAGCTCGCCTGCCGGGCCTACTGGACCGCCCTGGAGGGCAGGCCCGGGCCGGTGCACCTCAACTTCCCGCTGCACGAGCCGCTGGTGCTGGAGGGCCCCCTCCCCGCCGACCCCGTCCCCGGCCGTGCCGACGGCCGCCCCTGGGTGACGCGTGTGAGCACTCCCCACGGACCCAACCCGGCACGGCGAGAGCTGCCGCCACGCGGCGTGATCGTCGCCGGCCGCGACGAGCGCGACGGCGAGCTCGGCGTCGCCGCCGCCGACCTGGCCCAACGCGCCGGCTACCCGCTGCTGGCCGACCCCCTCTCCGGCGCGCGGCACGGGAGCACGGCGATCGCCCGCTATGACCTGCTGCTGCGCGGCCCGGCGTTCGCCGAACGGATGGCTCCCGAACTGGTGATCCGCGTCGGCGATCTGCCGACCTCCAAGCCGCTGCGGGCCTGGCTGGCCGGGCTGACCGACGCCGAGCAGCTGGCGCTCGACCCCGAGGCGGCCTGGCAGGATCCCGCCGCCGCGGTGACGGAGATCGAGGCGGGGGCGCCGCGGGACGCGCTGGACGCTTTGGTCGCCGCAGGCGCACCGGATCCGAGCTGGCTGGCCGACTGGAAGGCGGCCGATCACGCCGCCACCGAGGCGATCGAGGACGCCCTCGGCGACCAGCTCTCAGAGCCGCTGGTGGCCGCACGGCTGGGCGAGTGGCTGTCACCGGGCACGATCCTGTTCGTGGCCTCCTCGATGCCGATTCGCGACGTGGAGCTCTACTTCCCGTCGCGCCAGGCGCTGCCGCGTGTGCTCTCCAACCGGGGCGCCAACGGGATCGACGGGACCGTGTCGAGCGCGTTCGGCGCCGCCGCCGTCTCGGGCCGGCCGGTGGTGCTGCTGATCGGCGACGTGGCTCTGCTGCACGACGTGGGGGGTCTGCTCGCCGCCCGTCGGTTGGACCTCGCGCTGACGATCGTGCTGCTCAACAACGACGGCGGGGGGATCTTCCACTTCCTGCCGGTCAGCGGACAGCAGGACGCGTTCGAGGAGCACGTGGCAACCCCCCACGGAGTGTCCTTCGAGCAGGTCGCGGCGCTCTACGGCCTGCCATTCGAACGCCCCGGCGGACGTCGAAGCGCTCGGCGACGCGATCCGGGAGGGGGTCAGCTCGGGCGCGAGCCGCGTGATCGAGGTACGGACCGACCGCCGGCAGAACCTGGCCCTGCACCGGCGCGTGGAGAGTGCGGTGCTCAACCGGCCAGCGCCGGCAGCATCACCTGCAGCTTGAGCTCTGACTCGGCGAGCTCGGACGCCGGGTCGGAATCGCCCATGATCCCGCAGCCGGCGTAGCAGCGGGCCAGCCGATCGCGCAGCAGGGCGCTGCGCAGGGCGACGCAGAACTCGCCGTCGCCAACGGCGTCGGTCCACCCCACCGGACCGGCGTACCAGCCCCGATCGAATCCCTCCAGGGCCGGGATCATGCCGAGCGCGGCCGCCGGCTCGGCCCCCACCGCCGGCGTGGGGTGCAGAACAGCGGCGAGGTGGACCGCGCTCAGCGGCGAGGCGAGCTGGGCGCGGATCGGGCAGGCCAGGTGCTGGATGTTGGCGACCTTGACCAGACCCGGCTCGGGGGCCGCGGCCACCCAAACCGCGTGCGGCCTCAACGCGCGCTCGATTCGCCGTGCCACCACCGCGTTCTCCTCGCGATCCTTCTGGCTGCGCAGCAGCGCCTCGCCCAGATGGTCATCGACCGCCGGGTCGGCGCTGCGCCGGGTGGAGCCGGCCAGCGCCACCGTGCTCGCCCGCTGGCCCTGGCGACGGATCAGCAGCTCGGGGCTGGCGCCGATGAAGGTGGCATCCCCGCGCCCCACGGCGAACACGAACGACGTCGAGAACGCCTCGCGCAGAAGACCGAACACCGCCGCGGGATCATGGGCCACGGGCGCGTGGACATCGACCTCACGCGCCAGCACGATCTTCTGAAGCTCCCCCGCCCGGATCCGCTCCACGGCCCGCGCCACCGCCTCCTCGTAATGCGCCGGCGGCATCGGGCTGTCCACCTGGTAGCGGCCTGCGGGGGCCGGGTCCACCAGGGGCAGAGAACCGGTCTTCAGCCCGCCCAGCCGCGCTCGCAGCCGTCGCTGCACGTCGAGCTCGGTGTCGTCCGGCGCCACCGACGCGCTCAACGTCAACCAGGTCTCGCCGCCGTGGCGCGCCAGCGAGAGCTCGGGCACGATCAGCGAGGCGGCCGGAAAACCCTGCCAGGCGGGAGAATCGCCGCCGTCGGGCGCGAACGCGAACCCTCCCAGCGCCACCAGGCCCGATCCCGGGGGCCCAGCTTGGTCGTCTGACCGAGCACCCGCGACGAGATCGTGCCAGGCCGCCGCCACGCTCGCGAAGCGCTGCTGTCCGCGTGCCTCCAGAGCTCGGAGGCAGCCGAGCGCCGCCAGCGCGAAGCCGTCGCGGTCGGGCTGCTCGAAGCAGAACCACGGCTCGCCGGGCCGGCGCGAAACGGCCACCACCGCGCTGGGGTCGAGTCCGGCTCCGAGGCGGACGGTGACGCTGACCAGGACCGGCTTGCCGCTCGCCCGGGCGGCGCGCAGCCCCTCAGCGATCCGTGCGGCGAGCCGGGCGGCCGAACCGCCGGCGAGCCATCGTCCGTCCGCGGTCAGACCGGGCGCGCGCATCAACTTCAGGCTACCCGCCGCACGGCGGCGAGCGGGCCAGGCGCTGCCACATGACCGCGGCGAGCTCGAGACCGCGACCGAGCAGCGGCAGCGGGTCGCGCGTTTGGTAGTAGGCGTGCGTGGTATGGCGTCGCGGTAGCGCGGCCAGCGCCGCCCCGCGGTAGTCGCCGCCCCGCACCTGCCACAGGATGTGGCGCGCATCCAGGTCCTCCATCCGGTACCGGACGCCGGGCCGACGCCGTGACCGCCGGTGGATCCTCGCCCAGCAGCCACGCGCACCACACGGCTGCGAGCGGGGCGCCGGCCGCGCCGGCGATGCTCATTGAGCCGTACAGGCGCGGGTTGAAGTCGATCGCCATCGTGGCGCCGTCCTCGCGCTCGATCAGCTGCAGCTGAAACACCCCGATCCAGCCGATCGCGGCTACCAGCGCCGCGACCCGCTCGCTGAGTTCGCGCGACGGCGTGACCGTCTCCAGAAAGCTCGCCTGTCCGGCCGCCGGCGGCCAGGTGCGCCGGTAACGCGACACCACCGACGCGAGCAGACCGCGCTCGGTGGCGACGCCGGCAAACGACATCAGCCTGCCGTCTTGGGCGCGTTGCACGATGCAGCTCCCGAACTGCGGCTGGGCGTCGCGCAACGAGGCCTCATCTTCCACCAACTGGCTCGGATACCTGACCAGGGTGTCCCCCGCCTTGACCACAGCGTGAACGCCCTTGAGCAACACCGGGTAGCCGAAGTCACGCGCGGCAGCGAGCGCCTGGTCCAGACCGGTGCATTCCCGTCCCTCCGGCGCGGCCAGCCCCACCCTGTCGGCCTCCACGGCCAGGCAGGCCTTGTCCTGCGCGCGCTCCACGACCTCGTGCTCGGGAAGCCCCATCGTGACGAGCGGGCTCAGCCGGTCGCGCCCCAGCGAGACGGCGTACAGGGTCTCGTCGGTGCCGGGCAGCAGGACGTCGTGGCGATCGGTGCGCAGCAGGTCCGCGAGCCCCGAGATGAAGCGCTCGACGCCGCGGCTGGGGCCGGGGAGCCTCGGAGCACGCGAGCAGTCCCGGGACCACAGCCCGGGGGCCATCCGCCGATCCGCCGTCGCGCTCACCTGGTACCCCGCTGCGTGCAAGCTGCGAATCGCCGCCAAGGCAGGGCGATCCTGCGCGTCGGTGACGAGAATCCACGCTGGCTTACCCCACCCCATCGACCTTGAGCCTAGCTGGGGTCGAGTAGGCCTTCCATAAGCTGGGGAGAGGGTGGCGCGGACGCGGCGTCGGCACCGACCCCGGGGGCAGTCAACGCGGGGTCGCGAGCACGCCGGCGGCGCCAACGCGTCCGGGCCAGCTCGAGGCCGCGGCCGACCAGTGGCAGCGGGTCACGAGTCCGGAAGTACGCGTGGGTCACGCGCCGTCGCGGCAGCGCGGCCAGCGCGGCGCTCCGGTAATCCCCGGCCCGCATCCGCCACAGGATGTGGCGCGCATCCATGTCCTCCATCCGGTAACGAACGCCTGGCCGAGCCGTCACCGGCCGGGGATCCTCACCGAGGACCCAGGCACCCCAGAGCGTGACCAGGGGAGCGCCGGCGGCGCGGGCGATGCTCATCGACCCGTACAGGCGTGGATTGAAGTCGATCGCCATCGTGGTGCCATCCTCACGTTCGATCAGCTCGAGCTCGAACAGCCCCACCCAGCCGATCGCCCGCACCAGAGTCTGCACGCTTTCGCGTAGGGCGGCGGATGGCGCAACCGTCTCGGAGAAGCTCGCGCTACCCGCCGGCGCGGGCCAGGTGCGTCGGTAGCGCGAGACCGCCGACCCGAGCAGACCGCGCGGAGTCGCCACCCCGGCGAACGAGATCGTCCTCCCCGCCTCGCACCGCTGCACGATGCAGCGGCCGTATCGCCGCTGGGCCTCCCCCAGGGCCACCTCGTCCGCGGCCGCCAGGGTCGGGTATCTGATCAGCCCCCGATCCGACGCCGTGACCGTGCGCACCCCTTTGACGAAGAGCGGAAACCCGAACCCGTGGGCAGCGTCGAGCGCCTCCTCGAAGCTTTCGCAGATTCGTTGCGCCGGGGTGGACAACCCGGCCTTGGTCGCCTCGGCGCTCAAGCGCGTCTTGTCCATCGCTCGATCGACGATCTCGTGGTCGGGCAGCCCGAGGGCCACGTGCGGTGCGAGCCGGTCGCGGCGGAGTGAGATCGCGTACAGCGATTCGTCGGTCCCGGGGATCAGGAGGTCATGGGGCGTCCGGCGCACCACGGTGACGAGCTGTGACACGAACGCGTCCACATCGGCCGCCGGGTTGGGCACGACGGCCCGCCGGCCACAAGCACGGGACCACAGACCCGGCGCGACCCGAGAGCTCGCCGTCGCGCTGACCTCGGAGCCCGAGGCGTGCAGGCAGCGGATGGCGGCCAGCGGCCCTCGGTCTTGCGCGTCGGTGACGAGGAACCGGGCAGGAGTCACGCTCGCCAGGCTATCTCGTAACGCCGAGCGTCCCCCGATCGCCGGGCGGACACCGTGGTCCACGTCACTCATCCCTGACTCGGCGCCGGCGCAACGATCCCAGCTCGGCCGCCCGCACCAGCAGCGGCATGGGGTCACGCCAGCGAAAGTAGGCGTGTGTGGTGCGGGTTCTCGGGAGGGCGGCTCGGAGCGCCCCACGCCGGTGGCCGAGGCGCCACTGCCACAGGATGTTGCGGGCATCGCTGTCCTCCATCCGCCAGCACACGCCCGGCCGGGCCGTGACCGGTGTCGGCATCTCCCCCAGCAGAGAGTCACACCAGAGGGTCGTCAGCGGGACCCCGGCGGCTTGCGCGACGCCCATGCAACCGTAGGGCCGGGGATTGAAATCAATCGCGTGGAGGACGCCGTCGGCGCCTTCGATGAACTGCAACTGCCATAGCCCCCGCCAACCGATCGCCTCGATCAGCGCTCGCACGCGCTGGGTCAGCTCGGCATCGGGAGCGATTGATTCCACGAAGCTCGCACTGCCCGCTTCCGGGGGCCACGTCCGGTGGTGTCGCGCCAGAACGGAGCCGAGCAAGCCCCCGTCGGTGAGCACCCCGGCGAGGGATACGACGGTTCCAAGGATTCTCCGCTGCACGATGCACGTCCCGAGCTGCGCCTGCAAGCTGCGCAACGCCGACTCGTCGGCCGCCAGCCGGCTGGAGTAACGCGTCAGCTGCCCCTCGGCATCAACGACGGCTTCGACGGGCTTGACCAGTACGGGATAGCCATACTCCCGCGCGGCCGCCAATGCCTCCCGTGGCATGGAGCAGATCGTCGCGGCGGGCGTCGCGATCCCAACCGCTGCGGCTTCCGAGGCCAGACAATCCTTGCTGAGCGCCCGCAGCACGGCCTGGTGAGACGGTAGACCAAGTGAAACGTGTGGCTCCAACCGAGCGCGGTGACGGGAGACCACGTACAGCGACAGATCGGTTCCCGGCACCAGCATGTCGTGCGGCTCCCGGCTCAGTAACTTCACCAAATCGGTGATGAACAGCTCGGACTGCCTGACGCGCGACACCACCGAGCGGTGAGAGCACCCTCGTGACCAGAGCCCGGGGGCCAAGCGGGTGTTCGCGGCTGCGCTGACCCTGTAGCCGGCATCGCTCAGGCAGCGAATCGCGGCCAGAGAGGCCCGATGCTGCGCATCGGTCACAAGCACACGCGCGGCCGCCATGTCTCGTCCCGGTCTCCGGCGCCGCTCAGAACTCGCTACGCGCCGGATAGGCCGCGTACGGGCCACCGCCGTTGCGGTCGGCCACTATGTCTCGCTTCGCCCCCGCGAGATCGCGATCTCGCCGGTCCGCGCCATCTCGATCAACCCGAAGGGGCGTACAAGAGCCTCAAAGGCGTCGACCTTGTCGCAGGTTCCGGTTACCTCGATAACCAGCGACCTCTTGGTCACGTCGACGATCTTGGCCCTGAAGATCTCACAGATCTGCATGACCTCGGCCCGCGCGGTGCCGTCGGCGCTGACCTTGAACAACGCCAGCTCGCGAGCGAGCGTCTCCACGGGCTCGAGATCGCGGATCTTGAGCACATTGACGAGCTTGTGCAACTGCTTCGTCACTTGGTCGATCGGGTGAACCGCGCCGTCCAGCGTCAGCGTGATGCGAGAGACCGTGTCATCATCGGTCGGGCCTACGGCGAGCGTGTCGATGTTGAACCCACGCCGCGCGAACAGGCCCGCGATTCGCGTCAGAACCCCGGGTTTGTTCTCGACGGTGATCGACAGGATGTGCTTGCGACCGGTCCGCAGGCCGACGGCGGCCTCGAGCTCGTCGAGCGACAGAACTTCCTTGGTGCCGGGCTCTCCCATCGGGCTAGCCCACCATGTTCCGGGCCGGCTGGCCGGCGGGGATCATCGGGTAGGTGTTCTCCTCCCGAGTGACTCGCACATCCACCAGGACCGGACCGTCGGTGGCTATCGCCTCCTGCATATCGCTGACCAGCGTGCGCTTGTCGCTGAGGCGGATCCCGGTCGCTCCATAGGCCTCGGCCAGCTTGACGAAATCCGGCCACTGGCCCATGTCGACCTGGCTGTAGCGCTTGTCCCAGAACAGCTCCTGCCACTGTCGCACCATGCCGAGGTAGCCGTTATTCATGATGAACACCTTGATGGCGATCTGCTCCTGCGCGCATGTCGCCAGCTCCTGCATGTTCATCTGGACCGATCCATCCCCGGCGATGCAGACCACGGTCTCGTCCGGACAGCCGACCTTGGCGCCCATCGCGGCCGGGAGCCCGAATCCCATGGTCCCCAGGCCACCAGAGTTGATCCACCGGCGGGGCTTGGCGAAGTGGTAATACTGCGCCGCCCACATCTGATGCTGACCGACGTCGCTGGTCAGAATCGCGTCACCGGCGGTGGCCTCGTACAGCGCCTGCAGCATGTACTGGGGCTTGATCTCGGAGTCCGTCGAGTCTGCGTAGGCGAGCGGGTGGCGCTCCTGCCAGACGTGAATCCGCGTCCACCATTCCTCCAAACGGGAAACGTCAGCACCGAGCGCCCGATATTCAGCCGTGAGCCGCGGGAGGATGTTGCGCGCGTCGCCCACGATCGGGATGTGCGCCGGCACGTTCTTGGAGATCTCGGCCGGGTCGATGTCGATGTGGATGAACTTGGCCCGAGGCGCGAACTCCGACAGCTTGCCGGTGATCCGATCGTCGAACCGCGCCCCGATCGCGATGATCAGATCCGCCTCATCCATCGCGTAATTCGCCGTACGCGTCCCGTGCATGCCGAGCATTCCCAACCACTGGCCGTGGGTAGCCGGGAAGGCCCCGAGCCCCATGATCGTGCAGGTGACGGGGAACCGGTCGGCGGTCGCCAGCTCGGTCAGCTCTGCCGCCGCGTTGGCGGCGACGACCCCGCCACCCGCATAGATCACGGGTCGGCGTGAGTTGGCCAGAGCCTTTGCGGCCAGCCGGATCTGTTTCTGATTGCCGTCCGTGGTCGGTTGATAGCCAGGCAGGTGCACGTCGGTCACGGGCTCATACGGAATGTCGGCCCGGCTCAGATCCTGCGGGATGTCGACGACCACCGGGCCCGGTCGTCCGGTGCGAGCGATGTGAAACGCCTCATGCAGCGAGCGTGGGATCTCCAGCGGATGCTGGATCATGAAACTGTGCTTGACGATCGGCATCGTGATGCCAATCGTGTCCGCCTCCTGAAAGCCATCAGTCCCGAGCAGCTCGGTCCGGACCTGGCCGGTCAGAAAGACCACCGGCACCGAGTCCATCATGGCGTCGCAGATCGGCGTCACGAGATTGGTCGCCCCCGGTCCGCTGGTTCCCAGCGCGACCCCCACCTTGCCGGTGGCCTTGGCGTAACCCTCGGCGGCATGCCCACCGCCCGCCTCGTGGCGGACCAGGATGTGGCGGATCCCGGCGTCGTAGAACGCATCGTAGGTTGGGAGGTTGGCGCCGCCGGGCAGACCAAATACGACGTCCACACCTTCTGCCTTCAGGCATTCCATCAGGGCGTCGACTGCACGCATGCGCTTCCTCCTTTCACTGGACCCGGTTACACGCCCCAGACCGCGGACAGGAAGTCACGTCCCGCGGCCCGGAAACCGCCAGTCTAACAAGGCAATTGCACCCCTCGGCTGAGCCGGCACCGGGGCGGAGGCGGCCAACGCTGAGGGCGGTGCGACGCTGCTCCATCGTCAGCCGACCGACGAGGCGATACGATCGGGCGCATCCCCGGTCCCCGCCCGAACGAGAAGACTCAGCCGGATCGAGTCGGCTGAAGCCCAGGCGCGGGCCCCGAAGACAGGTGCACCGACCATTGCTGAGGAACGCTTTCGACGCGTCCACGCCGATTCTCGTCCTGCGACGTAGCCTTTCCGGCTTCCAGCACTGTCCACTCGCCGTGGCCCGCAGTGCCGGCCGCGTGGGCATCGATGTCTTCGCTGTCCGCGAAGGGCGCTACGAATCGGCCACCCGCTCACGTTACATCAGGGGTGCTCTGGCCCTGGCGCCCGGCGCGCCGGAACATGCCTGGGTGCAGGCTCTGCTCGATCTTCGAGCTCGCTTCGCCGGCGCCGTCCTGCTCCCGATTGACGATCCCGCCGCGATCCTGGTGGGCGACTGTCAGGAGGAGCTGGCTGCGCACTACCGGCTACCCATCGCGCCCGCCGGCGTCCATCGCCGCATGGCCTCCAAGCGCCAGCTCGACGCCCTCTGCCGCCGGATCGGTGTCCCCGTGCCGGAGTCGACGCACCCCGCCGACCGGGCGGAGCTACTCGAGCAGGCCGATCTCCTCGGCTTCCCGGTCGTACTCAAGCGTTCCGAGCCGTGGGTGGCACGTCACCACCCGTCCGCGCCGAGCGTCGCGGTCGCGCACACCCGGTCGGAGCTGCTGGAGCAGTACGCGCGGATGGAGTCTGATGTCGCACCGCAGATAATGCTCCAGGCCCACATTCCGGGCAATCCAGATTCCGATTGGATGTTCAACGGCTATGTCGACGGACACGGCCACCTCGCCTGCGCGTTCACCGGGCGTAAGCTTCGCCACCGCGGTCGCGGCGCGGGTCCCACGGCGCTCGGCGTCTGTTCGGTCAATGAGCCGCTCGACCGGCTGGCCCGCCTGGTGCTGAGCGAACTCGGCTACCGCGGCATCGTGGACATGGACTTCCGCTATGACCGCCGCGACGGCAGCTACAAGCTGCTGGACGTCAATCCGCGCCTCGGCAGCACGTTCCGGCTGTTCGTGGCCGATAACGGGATCGACGTCGTACGAGCGATGCACCTCGACCTGACGGGACGCGCGGTGCCCCGGTCGACGATCTCCAATGGCCGCAGGTGGCTGGATGAGCGCAGCGACGCGGCCAGCGCCGTGAGGCAGGCCGCGGCGGGCAGGCTCTCGCTCAAGCCGTGGCTCCGGTCTCTGCGAGGCGTCGCCGAGGGCGCGTGGTGGGCCGCCGACGATCCGCTGCCCGCCGTCTCCATGGGCGCTCAGACCGTGCCCTACGGGGTTCGGGTCCTATCGAACGTCACGCGGCGGTGAGGGGTGTCGGTCCGCGTTGGCATCGACCTCGTCTGTGTGGAGTCCGTCCGCGAGTCGATCACGGCCCACGGCAGCAGGTACCTGGCCCGCGTGTACACGGCCGGTGAGATCGACGACTGCCGCACAGCGGCGGGGATCGACCCCGAACGCCTCGCGGCTCGGTTTGCCGCCAAGGAGGCGGCTTTCAAGGCGCTTGCAATCGGCGCCGAGGCCGTGTCGTGGCGCGACGTCGAAATCCAACGCGACCCTGACGGCTCGGTTAAATTGTCACTTAGCGGGAATGCGGCGCGGCTGGCCCGGGGTTCCGGGATCGACTGTCTGTCGCTCAGTTTTACTCACGAGCGGGGCCGTGCGGCGGCCGTCGTGATTGCAGAGACCCAAGAGACTGCCGATACATAGACCATGGACGACACAATTCGCAGAGCCATCACCGATCACGCCCGGCTGCCGGTCGACGTTTCCGACGCTGGCGGACGACGCCGACCTCTATCAGGCCGGCATGACATCGCACGCGAGCGTGAATGTGATGCTGGCCCTGGAGGACGCGTTCGACATCGAGTTTCCCGACCACATGCTCAAGCGCAGCGTGTTTGAGAGCGTGGCCTCGATCCGACATGCACTGACCGAACTGCAATCCCACCCGGTGGCATGAGCACCACCCTGGATCGGGAACAGGCGCTGTGGCAGAGCGTGAGTACGGTCGCCCGTGAGGTGGCGGCGGCTCATGCCGACGACGTCGACCGCCGGGGGCGCTTTCCCGTCGAGACGATCGACGCCTTGCGCGGCGAGCGGGCGTTGTCGGCCTTCATCCCGGAGGAGCTCGGAGGGGGCGGCGTGTCGCTCGCGGCGCTGGCCCAATGCTGCCTGGAGCTGGGACGGGCCTGCGGGGCCAGCGCGATGGTGTTCGCCATGCACCAGATCCAGGTGGTCTCGATCGTCCGGCATCTCGAGCCAGACAGCTGGTTCGAGCAGTACCTCTCCCAGCTCGTCGCCGAGCAGCGCCTGATCGCGTCGGTGACCTCGGAGGTGGGCACCGGGGGCGACATGGGGCGCTCGATCGCCTCGCTGCAGAGCACGGCGGAGGGCGGCATGCGGTTCGAGAAGCAGGCCCCGACCGTCAGTTATGGGGAATACGCCGACGATTTCCTGACCACGTTGCGACGCGGTCCCGACGCTGAGGCGGGGGATCAGGTGCTGGCGCTGACCCACAAGCATCAGACCTCGTTGCGACGGACCGGCACCTGGGACGTGCTCGGCATGCGGGGCACGTGTTCACCGGGATACGACGTCAGCGCCACGTTCCCGCGTGAGCAGGTGATGTGGATCCCGTTCGCGCCGGTGGCCGCTGAATCGATGGTGCCGGTGTCGCACGTCCTGTGGTCGCACCTGTGGCTGGGAATCGCCGAGGATGCGTTCGACCGCGCCCGGGCGTTCGTCCGAGCAGCAGCCAAGCGCACGCCCGGCAATCTGCCGCCGGCCGCCGGCCGGCTGTCGCACCTCGCGAGCGAGCTCTCGATGCTCCGCGCGCAGGTCGACGCTGGCCTCCGGGACTACCTCGCATCCGCCGACGGACCCGATCGCGAACGGCTCTCGACGATGGCGTCGGTGCTGCGCTTCAACAACCTCAAGATTGCGGCCTCCGAGCACGCCGCCGACCTCTGCCGCGGCGCGCTCGAGGTGTGCGGGATCATGGGGTTCAAGAACGACACCCCATTCAGCGTCGGGCGACACCTGCGCGACACGATGTCGGCCCCGCTGATGATCACCAACGAGCGCATCCATCAGACCGACGCCAGCCTGCTGTTGATCGCCAAGGACGTCTGATGCTCGACTTCCGCCCCGGCAGTCCCGAACAGGTGGCCTACCTCGGCGCGATCGTGGGGGCCGGGCTGCTGACCCCCACCGGGGTTCACGGCGTCTACGCGCGCGGTGAGCAGTTCGAGAAGGTGCGGCTGAAATTCGACGCGCTCGTGACCCGTACAGCGGCGCCGGAGCACCCCGAAGCGCTGTACTTCCCTCCGCTGATCCCGCGCGAGCAGCTCGAGACCAGCGGGTATCTGGGGTCCTTCCCACATCTGGCCGGTACCGTGTTCGCGTTCGAGGGCGATGAGCGGGCGGCGGCGGAGCAGCAGGAGCTCGCGTCGCGTCACGAGGACTGGAGCGACTTTCAGTCGATGAGCGACATGGTTCTCTCCCCCGCCGCCTGTTACCCGCTGTATCCCGCCGTCGCCGCGCGCGGACCGCTGCCCGCCGGCGGCCTGACCCTAGACACCGGCGACTCATACGTATTCCGCCGTGAGCCGTCGACCGACCCGGCGCGAATGCAGATCTTTCACATGCGCGAGATCGTCCGCGTCGCCGACCGTGACACCGTGGTGCAGTGGCGCCTGGGCTGGCGCGCCCGGGCCGAAGACCTCCTGAGATCGCTGGGCCTTGAGCTGTCACTCGATGTCGCCTCCGATCCGTTCTTCGGTCGCACCGGACGGCTGCTGGCGGCCCAGCAGCGCGATCAGGAGCTCAAATGGGAGCTGCTGGCGCCGGTTGCCGGCGGGACTCCTACCGCGATCGCATCGTCCAATTACCACCAGGATCATTTCGGCCATACCTACGAGCTGCAGACCGCCGACGGCGAGCCGGCTCACACCGGTTGCATGGCCTTCGGCGAGGAGCGGGTCACGCTGGCGCTGTTCGCCGCGCACGGGCTGAGGTTGGACGAGTGGCCCTCGGAGGCGCTGGCGACGCTGGAACTCCAGCCTTGAGGGCGACCTCGCGCCGGCCGGTCTCGCTGTGGGGTATCGATCCTGATGGCTTCGAGCCTCACCCTCTGCACGGCCCGGATCGGACCTACGTCGAGACCAACTGCTATGCCGACGTCCTGATCGAGCTGCTGCACGCCAGGGGAGACGAGCCGCTGGCGATGCTCGGTTTCATCGTCCGCACCGAGTGGGAAGGCGACCAGTTCACCTACGCCAAGCCGCGCTACGCCGATCTCGATCGCCTGTTCGGCATCGACGTGCACGAGATGCTGCCCTACCGGACGTTGCCTGAGCACATCGAGGAGCAACTCGGGCTCGGTCGCACGCGTTTTGGTGGAGATGGACGCGTGGTACCTACCCGACACGTCTGCCACCAGCTACCGGCGCGAGCACCTGAAGACCACCGTCGCACCGGAGCTGATCGACCGCGAGGGCGAACGCATGCGCTACTTCCACAACGCCGGCTTGTTTGAACTAGGGGGCGAGGACTACCGCGGCGCGTTTCACCAGTCGCCGCACTTCACCGACGACGTCATGGACCCGTTCACCGAGATCGTGCGGTTCGACGCCGGTCCCCGCCTTACCGGGGGGGCGCTTCAGGACGCCGCGCGGCAGCTGCTCGCCGAGCACTGGGCGAGACGGCCGCAGCGCAATCCATTCGAGGCCTGGCGTGAGCAGCTCACCAAAGACCTGCCGCGCCTGCTGGCAGGCGACGCCGACGATTACCATGCCTACGCCTTCGTCACTGTCCGAATGGCCGGTTCGGCGTTCGAGCTGCTGGCCGATCACATCGCATGGCTGTTTGGACCAGCTGGACAGGACGCGACGGCGGCCTTTCGTGAGATCGTGGACGCCACCAAGGTGATCTCGTTCCGGCTCGCGCGCCGGCGCCCGTTCGATCCTCAGGCCGCCCTCGATGCGCTCGCCCGATCCTGGGAGGTCGGCATGCTTGAGCTCGGACGGCTGCTCGCCTGATGGAACTGACCGAGCGGTGGGAGCTCGCCCCCACGCCGGCCGGCCAGATCACCGATTCGCGTGGGTTGGCCGATCTACCCTGGCGTGCGGCGCGTGTCCCTGGCACTGCCGCCGGCACGGTCGGCGCTGACGGCCGTGACTTCGATGCCGAGGATTGGTGGTTCAGGTGTCAGTTCGCCGCCGGACCGGAGTGGGTCGACGCCGAGGTGACGCTGGAGCTCGACGGCATAGCCACGGTGGGCGAAGTCCTGCTGAACGGGAAACACCTGCTCGAGTTCGCGTCGATGTGGGAGCGTCATGAGGTCGACGTGTCGGGGCTGCTGGCGGACCGCAACGAGCTGGTGATCGGGTGCCGGGCCTTGGTGCCGCTGCTGGCGCAACGCCGGCGCCCGGGCGCGCGCTGGCGAACGCGAGTCGTAAACAACGGCAATCTCAGGTGGTACCGAACCATGGCGTTCGGCCGCTCGCCCGGCTTCGCGCCGGGACCGGCCGCCGTTGGCCCGTGGCGGCCGGTGCGCTTGGTGCGACGGGACATCCCAGGGGTCAGCTCGCTCGACGTCCGCACGCGGCTCGAGGACACCGACGGTGTCATCGCGGTTGCGGCCAAGCTCACCGGCGCCTGGTCGCGGGCGAGCGTGCGCGTCGGAGATCACCGGACCGATCTGCTGGAGTCGGCCGACGGCAGCTTCGCGGCCGAGCTGCGAATTCCGCTCGCTGAGCGCTGGTGGCCTCATACCCACGGCGTTCCCGAGCCTCCATGACCTCTTGGTGCAGCTCGACGGCGAGGTGAAAGCCACCCGCCGCGTCGGATTCCGGCTGCTCGGGTTCTCGCCCGAGATCCCCGCGGACGGTCTGGATCTGTCGGTAAACGGTGTGCCGGTATTCGTTCGTGGCGCCGTGTGGACGCCACCGGACCTGGTCACGATGGCGCCGGCCGAGACGGAGCTGCGGGCGCTACTCGAGCGGGTCAGGGACGCCGGCATGAACATGCTGCGGGTCGTCGGGACCGCGGCCTACGAGTCGGCGACGTTCCATGATCTCTGTGACGAGCTGGGAATTCTCGTGTGGCAGGACCTGATGTTCGCCAACCTCGATTATCCCGGCGATGACCCCGACTTCAGGCTCGGGGTCGAGCGCGAGGCGCGTCAAGTCCTCGCCGGACTCGCTGGACGCCCCAGCTTGACGGTGGTCTGCGGCAATTCCGAGGTGGAGCAGCAACCGGCGATGCTCGGACTGGATCCGGCGCTCGGCCGGGGCGAGCTGTGGGAGTCGGTGCTGCCGGCGATCGTCGCGGAGGCCGGCGCTGACTGCGCCTACGTACGCAGCACACCGTGCGGTGGGGTGCTCCCGTTTGACCCCGGGCACGGACTGGCGCATTACTTCGGCGTGAGCGGCTATTTTCGCCCGCTCGAGGATGCCCGGCGCGCAGAGGTGCGGTTCGCCAGCGAATGCCTCGCGTTCGCCAATGTGCCCGACGACGTGGAGCGTTCCGGTGCACCACCCGCGCTCGAAAGCAGGCGTCCAGCGCGACGCCGGCACGGGATGGGATCTCGGCGCCGGCTGGGATTTCGACGATGTCCGCGATCATTACCTGACCCAGCTCTTCGGCGCCGACCCGACCCAGCTGCGCCGCTTTGACCATGCCCGTTACCTCGAGCTGTCGCGGGCCGTCTCAGGCGAGGCGATGGCGGAGGTCATGGGTGAGTGGCGCCGGACGCAGTCGCCGTGCCGCGGCGCGTTGGTGTTGTGGTGCAAGGACATGCTGCCCGGGTCGGGGCTCGGAATCCTCGACCACCGCGGCTTGCCGAAGGTCGCCTACCATCATCTACGGCGGGCCCTTGCCCCGGTCGCGGTCTGGACCACCGACGAGGGCATGGCTGGGATCGCCGTGCACGTCGCCAACGATCGCGGCGAGCCACTGCACGCTCGTCTCAGGGTCTCGCTGTACCGCGATCTCGAGACGCGCGTCGACGAGGCCGTCCGGGAGCTGGAGCTGGGTCCCCATTCGAGCATCGAGTTCGGGGTGGAGCAGCTGATCGGGCGGTTTGTCGATGCCGCCTGGTCCTACCGGTTCGGTCCGCCGGCCCAAGACGCGGTCGTCGCGTCGCTGGAGCGCGGCGATGACGCGTCACAGTTGCTGTCGCAGTCGTTCAGATTCCCGGTGGGACGGCCGGTGAGACGGGAGGCTCCGTTCGGCCTGGGGATCGAGGCAGCGGCGCGCCAGGTATCGCCGGGAGAGGCGGTCCTGGCCGTCCGGAGCCGCCGATTGGCCTATGGTATTCGCCTGCACACACCCGGTTTCACCCCCGTCGACGACGCCTTCTCGCTCGAGCCCGGCCGCGGCCGGACCGTCGTGCTGCGCGGAGCCGATCCGGCCGCGCGTTTCACCGGCGGCTCGGTGACCGCTCTGAATATGGACGGCGAGGTCAGGATCAGCGTGCCGTCGATGAGGCCCGCGCCCGAAGCTCGTGTACCTCGACGGCGCCCGCGAACCGGTGTTCGTGACACTGGACCGGCCGGCGCCCGACGTGGCCCGGGACACGGCCGTGATCATCTGTCCCCCGTTCGGATGGGACGAGGTGTGCTGTTATCGGAGCCTGCGTACTTGGGCTGCGATGCTCGCCCGCGCCGGTTATCCGGCGGTTCGGCTCAGCCTGCCCGGCACCGGCGACAGCGGCGGGGGTCCACACGATCCGGACCGCCTCGGCGCCTGGACCGAAGCCGTCGACGCCGGAGCGCGATGGTTGGCGGCCGAGTCTGGGGCCAACCGCCTGGCGGCGATCGGACTCGGCCTGGGCGGCCTCGTCGAGGTACTCGCTCTGGCCGGCGGAGCTCCGATCGATGAGCTTGTGCTGTGGGGCACTCAGGCCCGTGGTCGCTCGGTCGTCCGTCAACTCCGCGCGTTCTCCAAGCTCGAGGCGGCGCGTTTCTTCGAGGGCCTCCAGACGCCCCCGCCCTTGCCCGAGGGACAGTTGGAAGCCGGAGGCTTCCTGCTCAGCGCCGAGACGGTGCGGGACCTCGAGCGGGTCGACCTGACGACGGTTTCGGTGCGCTGACGGGAGACCGCAGCGAGCTTTGTTGCTGCAGCGAGACGGAATCGACGTCGACCAACGCCTGCGCCACCACCTGCAAGCCGGCGGCGCGGAGGTGACGGTCGCGCCTGGGAGCGGCTACGGGGACATGACGTCACATCCCCAGCAAGCGCAGCCCCCACTGGCGGTGATCGCTCTGGTCAGCGCCTGGCTGGCGGAGTCCTCTCAGCCGGCGCCGGGAAGCTCACCGGCGATCACGCCAGCGCCTGGGGCGGTCAGTAGCGCGAAGATCTCGCTCGGCACCGGCCGCGCCGTCCGGGAGACGCCCGTCGCGATCCCCCAGTCCTTCGGTGCGCTCTCCGGGGTGCTGGTCGAACCGCTGCAGCGTCCTCGTCACGGCCTGCGGGTCATACTTCTCAACGCCGGGGCGGTGAGGAGGATCGGCCCGAGCCGGATGTGGGTGGAGTGCGCCAGGCGTTGGGCCGCCAGCGGTCTGACGACGCTCCGGCTTGACGTGAAGGGAATCGGCGACGCCGACGGCGACACGACGCCGTACATGACCGACGCCGGGCTATACGTACCGGAGCTGGTGCCGCAGGTGCTGAGCGCGATCGATTTCATGCAGGCGCGCGGCGATGGCGAGCGGTTCATCCTCGGGGGCCTTTGCGCTGGCGCATACTGGGCGTTTCACGGCGCGCTGCGCGACCCGCGGGTGACGGCCGCGCTGATGGTCAACCCGCGAGCGCTGATCTGGGATACCGGTCTCGGACCGGCCCGGGACCTGCGAGCGCTCCTGACCGAGCCGTTCTCGCTCGCGAAGATCCGCCGGGTCGCGACCGGACCGCGGCTGCGATTGTTTCTGCGCTGGCTGCTGGCCGCGCCGGCCCGGGCGCTGCGCCGTCCCGCGGGCACCGAGCGCAAATTCGATCGCCGAGCGCGACCTTGATGTGGCCCTGGAGCAGCTGCGCCGCGGCGGTAAGCCCGCCTTCATGCTGTTCTCCGAGCACGAACCTCTCTACGACGAGCTGCTCCGATCGGGGCGCGCCGATCAGCTGGCCGCCTGGCCCAGCGTGACCATCGAGCGAATCGCGGTACGCGATCACACCCTGCGACCCAACTGGGCTCAGCAGCAGGCTCACGCTGCTCTTGACCGCGCGATCGAGCGAGAGCTGGCGCGCGAGCTCGACTACAAGCTCGAGTTCGGACGAGCGACCGCGTCAGCGAGAAACGCCGGACCCGGTGATTCCACCGCTCATGGCTTGATCCAGAAGGCTGTGTCCGAGTAGCCGTCGCTGGTCCAGATCAGCCGCCAGCTCTCCAGCTCGCGACGCACGCTGCTCCCACTCGGCATCCAGCGGTCCCAGGCCATGGCGTGAATGGGGGCTGGTCGTGGGAAGATCGAGGTAGTTCTGGACGTCGTCGACGATCAGCATCCCGCCCGCAGTCGAGCTTGCGCAGCGCCTCGCTGCACGCACGCCGCCCGATGCTCGCCGTCGACCAGGCAGACCGTCAGCTCCCCGTCGGCGAACTCGTCGATCGCGCGCACGTAGGGAGACCTGGCGGGAGCATCCTCTGGCGCCGTCGACAGCAGGCGAACCGAATCGGCGTCGAGACCGGCGAGCTCCAGCTCCCCGCGAACCCGCCCGTACCACGGGGGTCGTGTTCGATGCTCCGGACGCTCGTGACGCGGCGGCTCAACCACGCGGTGCTGCTCCCCGAGCCCCATTCCAGCACCCGGTCGCTGCGTTCAGAAGGTCGGGCAGCAATCCGATCGCACTGGCGGGTCAGCCACGGCTGATCCAGGTTCCGGCGCCGATAGAGTTCGGCCGCGAACCGGTCAACCGGAGCGCCGCGGCGGCCAGAACGAGTCGAGTTGCACGCCGCGGACTCTAGGTGCTCAGTCGATCACTGCGCGACGCGACGACCGACGTTGCGACGCGTCGCCTCTTCGGGCGCGATCGCAAACTCGGGGAACTCGAGCTCGGTTCCGCAACGGACACAGACGGCGTCATGGAGCTTGACGACCTGCTGACAGCCGGGGCACTGGCGGCGCAGTTCGCGCGAGTCCCAGCGATAGAAGAGCGCGGTCAGCAAGCCCAGGAAGGGCACGCAGAACGAGATCAGAAACCAGATGAAGAAACGACCCGCCCTTCATCCGCCCGACCAGACCACCGGCGAGCCCGAAGAAGAACAGGATCACCAGCAGGCCGAGCCCAGTGCCCTGCAAGCTGCGCTCCTACCAGACGATCGTCTTGAGCGCCCAGATCACTGCGACGGCAACGGCGAGCGCCACGGCCACCCAGAAGATGGTCATGACCAGCCCGATGACGAGTTTGATCGCCAGCGCCGCAGCGATGACGAGAACCAGGCCTGCGCCGGCCTTGCGGACCACCACAGACGTCCGTGACGGGCGGGCCTCTATATCAGTTTGCATAGGGACAGCGTAGCGCGGCGCGAGCCCGGGCTCTACCCCGCACCAGCGGGCGATCGCGGCTCAGCCGTGCTTGACCTGTTCGACGCGGCTGGTGGCGCCGGAAGGACGGCCTCCCAGGTGCAGCCGTGCGAGCCGGTAGCGGCGCACCGCGGCGTTGGCATCCGGAACGGCGGACCGGCGATCGGCCACCAAAAGTAGTTTGGATGATGCAACGGTTCGGATCATGGCCGTAATCGTGGCGAGGAAGTCTCGCTCGCGCATTGGCCCCAGGGACAAAGTTGCGGTCCGCACATGCGCCGCGGGGCCCGTGGCGAGATCCCCAGTCACATACGACGCGCGGCGCTGACCGCCGTGTCCAGTCCGGCCCGCGCGCTCACCGGGAGCCTACGACGAAGACGCCATCGCGCGCCGCAGAACGCCAGGTTGGCGACCGTGGCGAAACCGGACTCATCCGCGCGGAGGGCGAGCAGCAGATGTGCGACTCGGTCGGCGGCCGGCAAATCCGGTTCGGTCACCTTGACGCAGTAGCAGAACACGCGCCGGCCGCCCCGGCCCACCAGGGCAGCGCCCGCTTCGCCGACCAGCCAGACCCCCAGGATCGCCCCTCTCCAATATCAACCCGGTGCGCGAGTGAAGATCGCGCGCGTCGTGGCCGACGAGATCGCCGAGCAACCCCACCGCACGGCGCTCGGCCGCCCCGTGTGACGGCGGACGGGGACGCAGCACCGCAGCGCCGCGAGCGGCGTAGAGCTCGGGAATTATCCACGCGTGAGCGATCAGAATCAGCGCCACCGGGGCGGTCACCGGCTTGACCGCCAGCAACAGACCGGCGGCAGCGAGAAACGGCAGCGTGTGCCCGACCGTGGTCAGCGCCCACAACCGCGCCGAGCGCGTCAGCGTCCGCTGATCAACCCTCCGGCGCCAGTAGACGGTGGCAAGCTCGGGAAGACCGTCGGTGACGGCGATGCCGCCCGGCTGACCGGAGGCGTCCGTCTAGCCACCCGAGATAGGCCGGCGCATGATCACCAGTGGCGCATCAACGGGCAGTTGCTTGACCTGCTCTGCGGTTCCGTCCGGTCCTGTCACCACCGCGAAATAACCCCGAGCGAGCTCGGCCTGGAGCGCAGCCACAGCGGCCTCCACGGCGGGCTGGTCCTGCGTCGTCCACTCCGCCAGCATCGTGTGGCCCGTGCGGTCCATTCGGATGAGTCGGGACATTTGCGAGACCTCCTGAAGACGAGAAGACTCAATCGTAGGCGATAAAGCCCCGGACTCCACTAGTTGGTTCGCCCCAAAGAGGAGGGGTAATTACAGGTTCGGAAGAACAGTGTCGATGCAGCGCGCAATGGACCCAGATCGGGATCTGCCGACGGAGTCACCTCCCGCGCCCGGCGCCTCGCTGTCCGTCGGCGGCCCGTCCGCCGACCTTCCGATCCGCTCCCTGCCCGACCTGGCGTCTGAAGCCGGGGCGCCTAGTTCGACCCCCGAGGCCGGGCCCGCGGCCAGACCGGAAGTCAGCGAGGCCCCGCCAGCGGGCGCTATGATCCGTGAGCAGGGGTCCAGACGCGGAGAGCGGTTGCGATCCGTGACCGGGGTTGGAGATACTGTCCGCGAGCGAGTTTGGTCACCTCGCCACGCCGATCGACCGTCAGCAACCATCGCAGGCTCGCGAGCTATGACACCATCACCGGGCGGAACCCACGTAGCGGCGAACACCGCCATTGTGGTCGGACGCCGGTCGCGTCGCGCGCTCGCCGACACGATATGCCGACGGGTGCTGGATCCGCGAGACTGGGCGCGGGTCCGACTCCTCATCGACGTTGTCGTTCTCGCCGTCGCCACCAGCATCGCGCTGTTCGCGGATTCAGCCGTTCTCGATGACGCCTCAAACCTCTGGCTCGCGGTTGTGTTCCCGCTGGCCGTGCTCGCCATGATGCATGCGCGGCATTCGCCCGAGGATCGCTTCAACGTGTCGCTGCTGGACACGTTGGCCAACGTACTCGGGGTGGTTTCGCTCGCGGCCATGCTCACGATCTCAGCGGCCGCGACCTTTGGCGGTACGGATCCTCTCGCGCTCGCATCGCGGCTGTGGCTGTTCGGCGTGGTCTACCTCGGCACGGCACGCGCCATGCTGGTCTTGGTCCGCCGGAGGGCCATGAGCTCAGACGCCTTCGCCACCCCCACGCTGATCGTGGGAGCGGGGATGATCGGCAGTCACCTGAGCAAGCGATTGCTCGAGAAGCCCAGCTACGGGCTGCGCCCGGTCGGCTTCCTGGACTCCAATCCACTGCCTCCGCAGACCCCTACGGTCAACGCTCCGGTGCCGGTGATCGGCGGCGCCGACGATCTCGCCGCAGCGATCGAGACGACCGGCGCGCGGCACGTGATCCTCGCCTTCTCGCAGGAAAGCGATCATGTCCTGGTCGAGAAGGTCCGACAATGTCAGGCGCTCGGCGTCGAGGTTTCGCTCGTTCCACGGCTTTACGAGTCGATCAACGAGCGCAGCACGCTTGACCACGTCGGCGGCCTGCCGCTGCTCACCCTGCACTCGATCGACCCTCGCGGCTGGCAGTTCGCCGTCAAGCACGCGATCGACCGCAGCGTCGCCGCTGGTCGCGCTGACCCTGCTCTCGCCGCTGCTGCTCGCGATCGCCATCGCGGTGCGTCTTTCCTCGCCCGGACCGATCCTGTTCCGCCAGCGGCGAGTCGGGCGCGACGGGCGCGAGTTCACGATGCTCAAGTTCCGCACCATGAGCGGCCACCCCTCGACCGCGGGCGAAGCCGACGCCGACTGGGCCGCGGAGATCCTCGGCGGCGTGCCCGGGTGACACCGGAAGCGTCCGACCTCGTGGCCGCCACGAGCCACCCGTCGCCCGTGGACCGAACCACCGCCGTCGGTCGTTTCCTGCGTGCCAACTCGCTCGATGAGCTGCCGCAGCTGATCAACATGCTCCGCGGCGAGATGTCCCTGGTCGGGCCCCGGCCCGAGCGGGTGGCCTACGTGCGTGATTTCGAGCGGCTCGTCGATCGCTACACCGATCGCCACCGGGTCAAGTCCGGGCTCACCGGCTGGGCTCAGGTCAATGGCCTGCGCGGTCAGACCTCGATCGCCGACCGGGTCGAGTGGGACAACTACTACATCCAGAACTGGTCGCTGCGGCTGGACCTGCGGATCATCGCGCTCACCCTCAGCGCGATCATCCGGTTCCGCGACTAAGCCACGCCACCCGGGCTTTCCACGGGCACGGTCGGCAGCTTGGCCTCCAGCCAGTGCCTCGTCCAGCGACGGGGCGTAGACGGGGCTCGGCGCCGGAGCCAGCCGCTCGCGCCAGACGTCCGAAGCCCAGCGCGCCGGCGATCGCCGCCAGCGGAGGGCCGCTGCGCGCCGCCTCCATCCACGCGCCGGTGCCGTAGCCGAGATGCATCGCCGCCAGCGCAGCCGGCACCAGGGCCGCATCGACGAGCTGCTCGGCATCCCGCACTGCCTGGACACCCGCGACCAGCAGTGACGACGGCATAGACGCCGACTCCGGCCCGCGCCAGACGCCGGAGGGGGCGTGGCGCCATGCGACGGCCGAGGCGACAGCGGCGGTTATCCCCGGCGAGAGAAAGTGCGACCGGCGCATGGTGTGGGGATGGCGGGCCGCGGTGTTGACCCGGTACTTCCCGTACCCGGCGTACTGGCGCGCCAGCCCCACCAGCGAGTTGCGCGGCGCGTACTCGGCCGCCATCGCCGGGATCAGGACCAGCTCTCTCGCCCCGCGCCAGGAAGCGCCCCGCCATCTCCGAATCCTGGTTGCGCAGCCACCGCTCATCCCAGCCGCCGTACTCGAGCAGCGTCTGGCGCTCCCAGACGCCCGCGAACACCCCGGAGTCGAGCTCGTACTCCTGATCGGGCCCTCGCTCGGCCACCCACTTGCGCGAGCCGCCGCGACCAAGCGGCCCCTGCAGCGCCAGCCCCACGGCGCGTGACACCGGCCCGCTGCCCGCGCGCCAACGGCTAGCCCGCTCACCCACCTGGTGCCGCCCGCTTGCAGTCGCTCGATCCCGAGCGCCAGGTAATCGGCGGGATATTCAGTATGCGCGTCCATCCGCGCCACCCACCGACCGCGAGCGTGCCCCAGCGCCACGTTCAACCCGCTCGGGGTGACCCGGCGGGGGTTGGCGAGCACCCGGATGCGAGGGTCCTGACGCTGCGAGCTCGGCCAGGATCTGCGGGGTGCGGTCGGTGGAACCGCCGTCGACGATCAGGAATTCGAGCTCGCCCGGCAGGCGCTGGTTCTGCATCGCCGCCACGCTGGCCCGTATGTGGCGCTCCTCGTTGAGCACCGGCATGAGCACCGAGCAGTAGACGCGGTTTGCTCCCCAGGCATGAGCTTTGGTAGGCGATCCGTCCACTATCGCGTGCGCATTATCGGCGAACGACAGCGATGTGCCGGAAAGCGTGGCATAGTTAGAGTCGATGACGATCGCAGCCAGGGCCCCTCTTCCCTTGATTTCGTAATTTCCTGGTTTGCAAGCTCAGGCCTTCAGGCGGTATTTTCGGACGGTGGTCGGCCATGCCTGGTTGGTTGTCGCGTGCGTTACGGTCACGGTCCTGGCCGCTCTGTTGTACGTGGCGGTCGCCCCTCGCAGGTACCAGGCCAAAGCGGAGATGCTGGTCTCCCCGGTCTCGTCGACCGACACCGCACTGGTGGGACTGCCGGTCCTGCACTCGTCCAACGACCCGACCCAGGACGTGCTGACGGCGGCCAGCCTGATGACCACTCCTCAGGTGGCACAGGCAGTGGTCAGCGCCCTGCACCTCCACGAGTCGAGCACCGACGCTGTTAGGGACCGTCACCGCGACGCCCGTCGGTCAGAGCAACCTCGTCGCCATCCAGGCGACGGCGGCCTCGGCCGCGCAGGCGCAGAGGCTCGCCAACAGCTTCGTCGACCCTGTCGTCGCGACTCGTGCGGCTGCCCTGCACGCTGCGGTGGGAGCGGTGATCCCCGGCTTGCGAGCCCAGGTCGCCGCCTTGCCGACCGCCAGCCGCAGCGGACCGGGAACGATCGGCGACCAGCTCAGCCAGCTCGAGAACTTGCAGGCCACCAACGACCCGACGATCACGATCGCGGCGCCTGCGCTAGGCCGACCGGTCCCTATTCACCAAAGACAAAGCTGGCGCTCCTGGCGGCGCTGTTCGGGGGCCTGATCATCGGGATCGGCGCTGCATTTGGCTGGGATGCTCTTGATCCGCGTCTGCGGCGCGAGCAGCAACTGCGCGACCTGCTCGGCCTCCCCATCCTGGCCAAGATCCCTCGCGAGCGGCCGTCGAGAAAAGGCCAGCCCATGCTGCCCCAGGAGCTCTCGTTCGTCGCTGCCGAGGGCTACAGAACCCTACGGGCGGTGCTCACCTCGCGGGCTGGTGGTTCACCGCGAGCGTTCCTGGTGACGGGATCCGCGCCGGCCAGGGTAAGACGACGTCAGCGATCAACCTGGCCGCAGCGATCGCCCAGGGCGGCTCCCGAGTGATTCTGATCGAAGCTGATGTGCGACGACCGACGATTGCCGCGACCCTAGGCCTGAACGTCCGGTATGGAACGGAAGACGTTCTGATTGGAGAGGTCGACTTGGAGGAAGCGCTCCAGGTCCACCGGTTCGACGGTGTCCCCGTCCGCGTGCTCGCGGTGCGCCAGGCCGGAACTCAGCTGGCCGATCGGCTGTCCTATGCGATTGCCCAGCGATTGGTCAAGCGCGCCAAGCAGCTAGCCGACTACATCGTCATCGACTCGCCGCCTCTTACTGCGGTCATGGATGCATTGCCGCTGGCTCAGATCGCCGATGAGGTGCTGATCGTTGCGAGGCTCGGCAATCCCAGGCTCAGCGGAATCGCCGAGCTTGCGCAGCTTCTGGTCGAGCAGGGCAAGCCCGCGAGCGGCGTTCTCTGATCGGCGACCCCGGCGCGTCCGGCGGCGGCTATTACTACAGTCCCGGGCCGGAGAGCCGCCCCCGGCCGCCGGCCACAAGCCGCAGGGCCGTACCCGATCTTGACGTAGAGACGATCCGCGCGCGCACCGACTGATGGGCTTCGCCGCCCGGATCGGCCCGCGCAACCCGGTCTGGCTTGCGTGATCGTCGCCCTCTGTGCGGGCATCGGCGCGGCCTCGGGGATCAGCCCGAAACTCGGCCTGGAGATGACATTTGGTCTGGTCTTGGCCATCGCCGTACTCGGCAATCTCATGCTGGGGGTGTTGCTGTTCACGGTGCTGTCATTCCTGGAGGTGGTCAACTCTGGCGGCGCGGCGTTGAGCTTCATGAAGGTTGCGGGCCTGGTTCTGTTCGTATCGTGGTTCGCCGCGTCCGCGACAGAGGTGGAGCGCAAGACTCGCTCGCTGGTTGCCCAGGTGCCGGCCCTTGTCGCCGCTCTGCTCGCGTTCGTGAGCTGGTCATTGATCAGCGTGGCCTGGGCTGAGAGTGCCGGCGTCGCAGCCTCCTCGACCGAGCGTACCTGCTCAACATCCTGCTTCTGCCGATCGTGTACGGCGCGATCCGGCGACGCGACCAGTTCATCTGGCTCGTTGGCACGTTCGTCTTCGGTGCCGACATCTCGGCGGTCTACGGGTTCCTCGCCTCTGGCGGCGGGCGCCTGGCGGGAGGTGTGGGGGACCCAAACGTGCTCGCGGCTGTGTTGCTGGCAGCGCTAATGCTGTCGGCCCCTCTGATCTGGCGGCGCCCCGAGGGTCCGCCCGCAGATTTGCGCGATCATCGGCTCCGCAATCGCGGCCGTTGGACTGCTCTATACCGATTCCAGGGTGGCTGATCGCCACCGGGTGCGCGCTCCTGGCCGCAACGATCCTGGGCGGCCGGTGGCGCCGCCGGGCGTTCGTACTGCTTATAGTCGCTGTCGCCGCGGCGGGAATGTGCATCTATGTGCTTGCTCCGCTCTCGGCGCGGCAATACCTGAGCAGCAGCGACATGTCGGGCCGCCCCGATCTGTGGAAGGTCGGCCTGCGAATGTTCAGCGCTCATCCCGTGCAGGGGGTCGGGTCGGGGAACTTCCCGGTCGCTTCGATCCATTTTGTCCAGCAACCCGGCCGTTTGACTCGTGCCGACCCATCGTGAACGTGCCTACGTCACCCACGATATGTACCTCGAGGTCGCCGACGAGTTGGTGCCCCGGCCTGATCCTGCTACTGGCCATCGCGGGCCCTTCCATATCAGCAGCCCTCCGCGCTGCCAAGCGATACGAACGGGCGGGCGACCATCAGTTGAGCTCATGTCGCGGTCGGTCCCGTTGGCGATCGTGGCGTTTCTCGTCACCGATGTGTTCCTGTCGGGCGAGTACTCCAAGCAGCTGTGGCTTCTCTGGCGCTACCAGGGCCGCTGCTCGCACTCGCCCCGCCGGTCGACGCGTGAGCCGGCCCTCGGCTCCCGTACGAGTGCTACTAGTGATCGACAATGCCGGGGCTCTCGGAGGCGCCGAGCGGTTCGTCACCGGCCTGGCCGTGCACCTGCCCCGGAGACCGCATCGAGCCCTGGGTGTGCTCTACGCGCCACGGCGAGACCGCAGGCGATCCGGGCGCTGAGCGAGGCGGGTATCCCGCACATCGATCTCGGCCGCAACTCGACCTGGCAGATGCATCGCCTGGGACGCTTCGCCGCACTGCTGCGCGCCAGCGAATCGACGTCCTGCACGCTCACAAGTTCGGCTCCAATCTTTGGGGAGCGCTGATCGGCCGCGCTTGTCGCGTCCCGGTGATTCTCGCCCACGAACACAACTGGTCCTATGAGGGCGCGCGCCTGCGGTCTGGCTCGACGGCCAGGTGATCGGCCGACTCGCCACGCGCTTCATCGCCGTGTCGGAGGCCAATCGGCAACGGATGATACGCGTGGAGGGGGTGCCGCCGGCAAGGTCCTCGTCATGCCCACGGCGTACATCCCCCATCCTGGGCCGGCCAGCGACATCCGAGCCGAGCTGGGTCTGCCGGCGTGGTCCCGCTGGTCGGCGTCGCCGCCGCGCTCGACAGGAGAAACGGCTTGACGTGTTGCTCGATGCGTTCGCCCTCGTGGTGGCCAGCGTCTACGAGTCCCACCTGGTGATCGCCGGCGATGGGCCCTTCCGGGGCCAGCTCGAGCAACAGATCCTTCGGCTCGGTCTCGGAAAATCGGTCCATCTGCTCGGACTCCGGCGTGATGTCGACTCGATCCTCCGCGGCTCAACGTGGGTGCCATGTCCTCGGATTGGGAGGGCATGCCACTATTCGTCTTCGAATGCATGGCCACCGACACGCCGCTGGTCGCGACCTCGGTGGTGGCCTCCCCGAGATCGTCCGAGACGGAGAGCACGGGGCTCCTGGTCCCCTCGGGATCCGCCGGCGCTGGCTGACGCCCTGACCACGCTGGTGTCCGACCGCCGGTCCGCGAAGCAGCTGGCCGCGAGCGGCCGCCGGCCGTTTCGACGATTTCCGGATCGACGCTGTGGCGAGCCGCTTCGCGGATCTCTACGACGACTGCCTGACACGGGCACGCACGCATGAGCGAAGTCCTCGTGCTCTGCTATCACGCGGTCAGTCCGCACTTGGACGGCGAGCTGTCGGTCACCCCAGACGCTCTGGAGCGACAGCTGTCACTGCTGATCAGCCGGGGCTGGCTGGGCGCGACGTTCACCGAGGCCGTGCTCGAGCCGGCGCACCGGACGCTGGCTGTGACCTTCGATGACGCCTTCGCATCGGTCCGCAGTCTCGCCGAGCCGATCCTCTCCACACTCGGGATCCCGGCGACGGTGTTCGCCCCACGGCATTCATGTCGCGCCGTCAGACGCTGGAGTGGGATGGGATCGACCATTGGGGTGAACATCCGCCGCCGCGGAGCTGATCGGCATGGACTGGGCCGACCTCGCCGAGCTCATCGGACCGAGGATGGGAAATCGGCTCCCATACCCGCACCCATCCGCACCTCACGCGCTGGACGAGGACGCCCTGGCGCGAGCTGGAGGTGTCACTGGAGGAGTGCCAGGAGCCCCTGGGCCGCCCGTGCCGGGCCATCGCTTACCCCTACGGGGATGTCGACGCTCGGGTGGCCGAGCGTGCGCGCTCGGCTGGTTACCTCGCCGGCGCCGCCCTGTCCAGCAGCCTCCGTCCCCTGGGAGCGCTTCGCTGGCCCCGGGTCGGGGTCTACCACGTCGACCGTCGGCTCGCTTCAAGCTCAAGATGAACCCGGCCATGCGTCGCTGGAGGGCCTCACGCTCTGGCCGAAGGTCTAGTCTGCCACCGAATTGCCAGTCAGCACACTCTAGCGGCGTAACTTGCGCCCCACCAGCGCCACCGTGAGTCGAACCTCACGCGATGACCTCGCCGACGAGGACCAGCGCCAAGGCGTATATCACCAGCCCGACTACTCCGCCGGCCACGGCAGCGGCACCGCCAGCGGCCCCGTGCCCACCGCGGTCAGGACGAGTGCCATCGGCACCCCCGCGATCGCGCACCGCGTGAACATCACCCGTAGGGACGCGGGGAAAGGCCGAGCAGGGATAAGACATAGGCAAACTGTGCGATGACGTAGATCGCGTAGCCGGCGTCGCTGCCTATGGCTCCGCCCACGACGCCGATGCGTGGAATCAGGATCACGTCCAACACGACGTTCAAGAGCACGGTCGCGAGGGCGATCGGAACGCGACGGCCGGCCCGGCCGAGATAGTTCAAACCGGTGGCAACGAGCATCGAGAAACCGTTGAGGAACACGTAGGGGCCCAGGGCGCGGAGGACTGGCGCCGCCCTGTCGTAGCCGTCTCCGAGCGTAAACCGGATCAGCGGCGTCGCCCACACCGTGGTCAGGACGCGCACGCGATCATCAGGATCATGAGCAGCCTAACTGAGCGCCCGAACGCCGGGATGTCGGGCGGCCCGTGAATGGATCGCACCAGCCGCGGAGCTACGGCGGTCGCGATCGCGTAGCCCGGATACTGAAGATCGTGATCAGGCGCATGGGAGCCGAAAGAAAGCGACCGAGCCGGCGTCGAGGAAGGCCCCGATCAGGAGAGAATCGATCTGCACGAACACCGTGAACACCCCGTCGACGATCCACAGGGTCCTGGCATAGCCGGCGATCTTCCGAGCGTGACCCGCGGTCGACGGCGAACGCGGGAGGATCCCGGTCCCGAGCAGCCGGACCGTCAGCGCGAGGCCGACGGCCGCCCCTACCCCGTAACCGATCACGCGCCCGAACGCAGCGGCGAAACCCCGCCGGCGATCAGCACCAGGGCCACGCTTGCGGAGAATTCGGTGACGCTCTCCAGCGTCGTCGCCCACAGGTTGGGCGCCTGGCGGCGAAGCGCCGAGAACACCCCTGAGAATAGGAACAGGAAATTCTGGCCGACGATCGAGATCGCAAGGATCCGCAGGGGCTCCTCCAACCGGGGCGCGCCGTAGGCGTGAGCGATCAGGCCGGCGAGGGCCGCCAGCACTGCCGCGACCACCAGTGTGCCGAGCGTTTCCAGACGGATCGCGTCGGCCACGAACTCACACATCAGCCTGCGTTCGGAGCGGTGTTCGGCCAAAAAGCGCGTCAGAGCGTTCGAGACGCCGAAATCCGACGGCAGCTCGACCAGCGCGATGACTGACATCGCGAGGGCGAACAGGCCGTACTCGGCTGCTCCGAGCGCCGGGCCAGAAACATGGTCAGCCCAGCAGTGAATGCACCGCTGGCCACCTTCGCCGCGAGCGTGAACACGGCCCCGCGGACGATCGTGTCCCCGTCTCCTTTGGCCCCGACGCGTGCCCCGGGCCTATGGTCGCCTTGGCCATCGGGCCGGACAGTACGACACGGCGCGGCTCTGACTGACCAGCGCCGCCGTGAGCTCAAGGCCGAGGTATGATCTGCCGGGAATTGATGGCGACCAAGCTCCAGGCTACCGAGTCCAGGGACTTGGAGGCCGGCGCTGGACCTCCCGACGTGGAGGCGTTCGTCCAGCGCACCTTAGCTCGCGTCAACCCGTTTCTGGAGCTGGCACCGGGCGCCTCGGTGCTGACCTCGGCGCGGCTCAGGGCGCTTCGGCGATCGCCTACCAGCGCGCCGGGTTCAGCAGCCACGGCGTCGAGCCATTCGAACCGGCGATCGAGGTCAGCCGTCATCTCGCGGAGCGGCTGGGCATCGAACTGGAGATCGGCACGGGTTCGGCGAAGCGCTGCCGTACCCGGATTCCTCCTTTGACTTCGTGCATGCAAACTCAGTGATGGAGCACGTCGACGACCCCGGGGGGTGTTCCGCGAGGTTTATCGCACCCTTCGTCCGGGAGGTGGCTTCTTGTTCAGCACCGCATCTTCGATGGGCCTGCGGCAGTACGAGATCGGCAGGTTTCCGCTGTTCGCGTGGTATCCACCCCGAGCACAGCGGGCAATCATGGATTGGGCGGTGCGCGAGCGGCCGTGGCTCGTCGGCTATACCACCCGCCCGGCGATTCACTGGTTCAAGCATCGTCAGGTTCGACTCGCGCTGACGGCGATCGGATACCGCCGAATCGTGGATCGGTGGGAGCTGCGTATTCATTGAGTCCAGACGTCGCGAGCTCGCCGGCTCATGGTCGGCATCGCGGCTCGAAACTCGTCGGTCCGTCTGGCGGCAGATGCCGTGCTCGGCGGCCTCGAGTACCTCGCGATCAAATAGAGTCAGGGCGACGCCGGAGTTCGGGTGCGGCTGGCCGTCTACACCGATTACGTGTATCGCCGCGTCGATGACGTCGTCTACGCCGAGCGGGCGTTCGCGCTGTTCCTCGCCGCCATGGCCCCGCACGTGGAGCGGCTCAGGCTGATCGGCCGGCTGGCTCCGGCCGGGGACGAGACCCGTTATGCGCTCCCCCCGAGGTGCGAGCTCGCGCCGCTTCCCCATTACGCGAGCCTGGCCAACCCGATCGCCGTGCTGCGATCGCTCGCCGGCTCGCTCGGGCAGATGTCCCGCGCCCTGGACGACATCGATGTCGTCTGGGTGCTCGGGCCCCTACCCGCATGCCTATCTCCTGGTGCTGGTCGCGCTGGCCCGGCGGCGCAGGGTGGTGCTCGGGGTCCGCCAGGACTGGCCAAGCTATGTCCGCATGCGCCGGCCGGGACGCCGCTGGATGCACCTCGCCGCGGACCTCATGGAATGGATCTGGATTATCTTGGCCCGGTGGCTGCCCGTGGTCGCGGTGGGGCCGGAACTCAGCGCCAGGTACGCGCACGCGCCCGCCCTGCTGGACCTTACCGTCTCGCTGGTTCCGGCTGCGGCTGTGGCGGCTTCGCCCCCGTCGCGGGACTACCGCTCCGAGCTGCGCGTCCTGAGCGTCGGGCGCCTGGAAGAGGAGAAGAACCCTCTGCTGTTGGCCGACGTGCTCGCGCTGCTGAACTCCCGGGATCCGCGCTGGCGAATGGTGATCTGCGGCGAGGGAGACCTCGCCCCGGCGCTGGCCGCCCGGCTCGCCGAGCTGGGGGTCGCCGACCGCGCCGACCTGCTCGGCTACGTGGCGATGGGACCCGGCCTGTTCGAGCTGTATCGCGACAGCCATGTGATGCTCCACGTCTCCTGGACCGAGGGCTTCCCGCAGGTGCTGATCGAGGCCTTCGCGAGTGCGCTTGCCGGTGGTGGCCACGGCCGTTGGCGGCGTGACCGAGGGCGTTGGCGACGCCGCCCTGCTGATCGCACCCGGAGACCCGCGCGCCGCCGCCGATGCGCTGGAGCGAGTCGCCACTGACCCCGGCGCTGCGCGAACGCCTGATGCTCGCTGGCCTGGCGCGCGCCCGCGAGCTCACGCTCGAGACTCAGACCGCGCGGTTGGCGTCGTTTCTGGCCGCCGCCGACCGCCGGCCCGCGCGGGCCCTCCGAAGCGGCCTCGTAGGCCCCGGGCCCCACGCGCTTGGCGGCGCTCTTGGTCTGCCACGAAAGCCAGCGCCGAGCTCGCGGGCCGCGATCGCCGCGCGCCAGCGCCGCGGCCAGCTCGGGCGAATCCCTCGCCCAGATCGTGTTGCGTCCGACCACCGTGACTCCGGCGCAGATGTCGGCTCGGGCTCGGGGCGTCGAGGTGAACAGATACTCGTAGCCGGCCGCGGCCGCCCCCGCCGTCACCGCCGCTGAGACCGACCCACCTGGTACCGCGGCCGTACGGGGCGCTGCGCCGAGCACGTCAGTGAGACGGTCGCGGCTGGTGCGCCATTCCTCGGCGACAGCGCCGGGAGGCAGTCGCGCCATGTAAGCGGGATGGGTGTGCGAGTGGCTGCCGATCGCGTGACCCCGCCGGGCCAGCTCACGCACGCCGTCCGCGTCCATGAATCCCGCGGTCCCGATCCGCGAGGTGATCACGAAGAACGTCCCCCGCCAACCGTGGCGCTCGAGCTCTGTCGCGATCCACGGTGAGCTGGCCCCGCCGTCGTCGAACGTGAGCATCGTGGTGATGTGCGGTGCGAGCAGGCCGCAACTCAACCCGGCGCTGGCGATTGCCTCCAGGTGCGCCCTGAAACGGTCACGACCGAGCTTGTACACGTTCGCGACAGGCCCGGGGAACCCGACCGCGTCCACTTCCGGGCGGTCCGCCACATCGTGGTAGATGAGCGCGAAGGTCAGGCCGGCCACGGCCCCGCACGCTACCAAGTCGGTCGGTCGAGCCCGGGTGCTGAGCTACACTGCGCCGCTCCATCATGATGCTTCGATTCCAAGCGCAGCGGGGCGGCGCCGCTCTGGGGATTGGCGTGCGTCGCTGCGATCGCAGCGCACGCGAGCCCTTCGCCGGGCCGTGCCCCACGGGCGCCGTGGCCAGTTACGCGCGCAGATCAGCCGCGCCACCTGGCGGCTCTACGCCGGATCCAGCGTGAGCTGTAACTGCTGCGGTGGCAAGTTCCGCCGCTTTCGCGTCTACGTGTCGGACGGCGGGCATCGTTCCCTGACCTGTCCGCGTTGCAACGCTCTGGGCCGCCACCGGGTCGACTGGCTCTACCTCACCGACCACACGGACATGCTCCGGCGACCGACTCGCCTGCTGCACATCGCTCCTGAGGTGTGCCTCGAGGCACCCCTGCGCGGAATGGCCCATGTCGACTATCTGTCCGCCGACTACGACTCGACGCTGGCCATGGAGAAGCTCGACGTGCGGAGCATCCACCACGGCGACGAGAGCTTCGACGCCGTGATCTGCAACCACGTGCTGCAGCTCGTCGACGACGACCGGGCGGCGATGAGCGAGCTGTGCCGGATCCTCAGACCGCGGCGGCTGGGCGCTGATCCAGAGCTCGGTCGACGAGCAGCGCGAGGACACGATCGAGAAGTCCGTCGACTGACCGGACCGATACCGGCTCCGGACGCTACGAAGAGGTCTTCCAGCGGATCTACGGTCGGGCGACTATCTCCGGCGGCTCGAGCAGGCGGGCTTCACGGTGACCATCTCGGACTTCGCCAGCAAGCTGCAGCCCGCGGTCCAGCGACCGCCTCGGGCTCGATCTGGACGAGATCGTCTACTTCTGCCGCAAGCCCTGATCCGCCGGCGTCCGGGGCTCGAAGCGCGCCCATGGGAGCCGGTGTCCGAGAAGCCGATTTCGCGGCACCACGAGGCGAAACAGCACCTTCTCGGCCAGCGCCCGCCGGCGGTGCGCGCGCTGATTCGAAGTAGCGCGGCCCATCGCTGCTCTGACCGCCTCGATCTCCGGTCGCGGCGACAGGCGCTGCATCGCCTCCAGCTGCGTGATGTGCAAGGCATGGTAGAACGAGCTCGCGACCGGCTTCAGCGGGTGGGGATAGAGGCTGTAGGTCGACCACCAGCCTGTATCGAAGCGGTGCAGGTTGGCCGCCAACGTATCGACGCCCGATTCGAAATCAGCCGCCAGGACGGCGGGGTCGCCGAGTCCGACGCCGACGTCTCGCATCCCCCACCAGGCGAAGATCGCGCCGTTCAGGACGAACGACGGCGGGTCGGTCGGATACTCCTCGGGCCAGCGCGCGCCATTGAGCCAGGCGCACAGCCCCGGCCTGATCGCGGGGTCGCGAGAGCGGCGCAGCGCGCGGCCCGCCGCCTCGGCGAACGCCGGCTCGCCGGTCTCCAGGTAGAGGCGCACGAGCAGGCTGGCCGCTTCGCCCTGGGCCATTCCGCAACGCCACGGAGCGCGCAGCGGAAAGGTGTGGCTGAACGACAGCTGGTTCAGCCATGAGCCGTCAGGCTCCTGCATCCGGAGCAGGTACCGGCCGACCGTCAGCGCCGCGTCGAGCCAGGCGTCGCCTTCTCCGGCGATCTAGCGCTCATAGCAGCCGAAGCCATACTGCGCCACGCTGACATAGTCGTCAGCGAGCGCTGTGGCGTCAGCGGCGGCCAGCTCGCGGACTGGGCCTTGACGCGGAAGTCGATCGGATATCCACGCACCCCGTCCCGGGTCCGATGCAGGCCCGAGCGGCAGGCGACATCCGCCTCGCGCTGGAGAAGAAGCCGGCGTTGCTCGGAGCTGCCGTGCCAACGGCGGCCCGCGGACTAGCTGCGCGGGCGCGCGTATGCAGGCCGCGGCGGCGACGGCCGCCCGAGCAGAGCCGGGCACAAGGCGAGCCCTTGGGAGCGCGTAATTGCCGGCCGCCGGATTGACGTAGCGCGGATCCACGTTCGGTTTCCGCGCGCGCGGAAGCCGCCGGCGGCCTCGGTCGATCGACTCGGTGCGCCGCCGTACAACGCAGTTGTCGATCACGAGGTTCCCCGTTCCCTTGGATTGCCGGTCAGGCCAGTATGACTCGACATTGGCCCGGCACGACCGAGTCGGTGATGACGTTGTTGATGATCAGGTTGTCGCTCGAGGCGTAGCCGTAGTCGCCGGAGATCAGGATGCCCTCGCCGTTGTGGTCGATGATGTTGCCGGCGATGGTGGTTCGCTGGGCGTTCCAGTAGAGCTGGATCCCGCGGTCCGCGTTGTCGACGATGACGTTGTCGATGATTCGCGCGCCCACGGAGTTGGCGACGTAGATGCCGTGCTCGTGATTGGTCGCCGGCAGCACGCCACAGTCGTGAATGCGGTCATACTTGATCAGCGTGTTCCGCGCCGCCCCATAGCCCCCGCTCGCCGCCCAAGCGAGAAGCAGATCGCGGTGTGGTAATTGGTCACGTCGTCACCGACGAACTGATCGTTGCCGGAGTCGACCGTCGGGCTGGGCAGGTTGCCGGCGTTTCGCCCGTCAAGCGTCAGGCGGTCGACGCGGACGTTGTTGGAGCCCGCGGGAATGTAGATGTGGCCGATGATCGTCGCGCTGGAGCCGGGCGCGCTGGTGAGCGTGATCGGCGCGTTGCGGCGACCGCTCGTGCAGAAACCGCACGTCGCCGTAATAGGTCCCGCTGAGGAGGCATCCTGTCTGCCCCGGCCTCAGTGCGTCGACCAATTCTCTGGACCGACCGGAACGGCGCCTTGGGCCGTTCCCCGAGCCGGCCCGGAAGCCGCTGCTTGCGGCGAACCATTGGCAGGTCGACGCAAGCGGCTCGGGCCTGTGCCAGCCGCACCACTGAGGAAGTGGTCGCCAGCAGCAGGCCACGAGGATTGCGGTTGTACGAAGGCGGTCCCGGGTCATCGACGCTCACCACCTGCGGCCTGCGCCGACTGGCGCAGGCTTGGCGGTTACTACCCCGCAACACCTGGATCGAAGCGGGCTCGGTCGGAGTCCGGGCAATCTAGCAACCCGGTAGCCATAACGCGCCGCGATGGGGATCGGCTCGTCGTCGTGCCGAGGCTCTCCCGGCCGGTGCGCCGTCCGCGCAGATCACGCGGTGGTGGACCGGAAGCCGCGCGCCGGGACTAGTGACGACCGCCGGGCGCCCGATGCCGGCGTGCTGTCCGACGCGCCGCATGGGCGGGACTCGCGGCGAAACGGCGGGCGGCCGAGGCGGCCCGGTATCGAGCGGCGTGCGCAGTGGCGCCACCGGCCATCTCCGCGGCGGGGTCCCCGGCCATCCCGAGGCACGGGCTATTGGCGGCGAGGCGATAATCATGGGCCGCAGCGTTGACGTACCGGGGGTTGGCGACTGTGTTGTGCTGGGCGGTGAATCCTCCGCCCGACGTATCGATCGTGCCCCTGGCGCCCCCCCACACACAGTTGTTGTGGAAGCTGTTGCCGGTCCCGATCGGGTTGCCACTCGGGTACCACGACTCGACGTCGTGGCGAATGACCGAGCCGCTCACCACGTTGTCGTAGACGTTGGTGTTGTTAGAGGCGGTCCCGTTGTCGCCGGAGAACAGGATGCCCTCGCCGTTGCCCGTGATCACGTTGTGGTCGATCGTGGTGTTCTGCGCGTTGGGGTACAGTTGGATTCCCCGGTCGGCGTTGCCGTAGATCAGATTCCACGCGATCCGGGTGTCTGTCGCGTCGGCGACGTAGATGCCGTGGTCGTGATTGCCGGCCGGAAGGACGCCGCAATCGTGGATGCGGTCGCTGCGTGATCAGTGTGTGGTCGGCCACGCCCCAGATCTGGCTGCCGACGGCAAAGCAGATCCCGGTGTGATTGTCGGTGACGTTGATCGTGGCTGAAGGTCACGTTGTTGGCGTTGACACTCGGGCTGGGAAGGTTCGCGGAGTTGAGTGCCGTCGAGGTTCAGGCCGTCACGGTCACGTAGTTGGCGCCGCGGGCGACCCACAGGCGGCCAATCACGTTGGCGGTCTCGCCCGGATAGCTCGTCAACGTTACCCGCGCGCCTGGCTGACCGCCGTTGTACATCGTGACGTCGCTCGGTGTAATCACCCTGGCGAAGGCATCCCATCTGGCCCGGAGCGAGCGCGCTCGCGAGCTTCTGGGCGGTCTGAAATGGGGCCGACACCGAGCCCGAAGCAGAATCAGAGCCGGTCGGCGAGGCGACATAGCTGCACTGGGCAGACGCAGCCGCTGTCCCGCCGAGGCTAGCCAAGGTGGCCGCGAACGCGGCGAATGTGATTGCGAGTGTCTTTTTCATACTCACTGAGTCGGCGGAAGGACGCTGCTTACGCCGTCTAGACGGGGAAACTGGGTCAAACGTCCAGCCACGGCACGGCAACGACTGGACACCGGAGTCGTTTGGACCGATTCAAGCCGCGCTGGATGCGTCGGAGCGGACGACGTCACACTGCGTGCCTCACCGCCAGTCCCGCGACCCCCGTCCACATCGCTTGCCATGATCCGGGCAGAACGGATCTCGTGGACCTCAGTTACATGCGAACGCGGCTGAACGCGCATACTCCGGCGGCACGGCTGAAGGCGCATGCCCCGGCCGTCCTCCCGGGACTCTCTGTGGTCGCGCTGATGCTCGTCTGGGCCGTCCACGACGGCGGCTACGACGTGGAGACTTGGTACTGGGGGGCTCTCGTCTCGCTCGGCATCCTCGCCGCCACGCTCCTGACCTTCGGTCGCAGTGGCCTGAGGCTGCGCCGTGAGACCGCGATCGCGATCGGTCTGCTCGCGCTCTACGTCGCCTGGTCATACCTCTCGATCGCCTGGGCGCAGTCGCCGGGAGACGCGCTCCAGGGCAGCAACAAGGCGCTGCTCTATCTGCTCGTGTTCGCGCTGTTGGTGATGCTGCCCGTGGACGACCGAGGGCGCGCTTGCAGTCCTGCTGGCGTTCGTGCTCGGCCTGGGCGTGATCGGCATCGTGCTGCTGTTCCGCCTGGCCGCCCACGACGGCGTCGCGGCACTGGTGATCGGGGGCCGACTGGCCGCACCGACCGGCTACTTCAACTCGACCGCCGCTCTGTTCACGATGGATGCGCTGGCGGCGACGCTCCTCGCCACGCGGCGAGAACTCCCCGGGCTGCTGCGCGGAACGCTCCTCGCGGTGGGATGCTCGGGCCTGCAACTGTCGCTGATCGTGCAGAGTCGGGGCTGGCTCTTCACGCTACCGCTGGTGGCGATTGTCACGATCGCTGTCGCCTCTGACCGGCTCCGTCTTGCCGCCATCGCGATCATCCCAATCGCCGGCGCGGTGGCACCGATCCGGAGTTTGCTGGACGTCTATCAAGGCACGCGTGGCGGCGAACTCACGCATGTGGCGGCGCGCGGAGGCCAGGCCGCACTGCTGGGCTGCGCCGCCGTCTTCATCGTCGGCACGTTGGCTGCCTGGGGCGACGGCCTGAGCCGACGCCCGAGCCTGAGCCGGTCGAGACGGCGAATCACGGGAAGCGCACTAAGCGCGGTGGCGCTCGCCGCTCTGTGCGTCGGCTTCACAGTCGTGGCGCATGGGCATCCGCTCCGCTTCATCTCGCGTCAATGGAACGGCTTCAGCCAGCCCCAAGTGGCGTATTCGGCCACGTCGCACTTCGTCGATGTCGGGAGCACCCGCTACGACTTCTGGCGCGTCTCGCTCGACGCGGTGCTCGCGCATCCAATCGGCGGTCTGGGCCAGGACAACTTCGCCGATTACTACCTGACGCATAGGCGCACGGGGAACGAGACGAGTGCGACCCACAGCCTGGAGATGCGGTTGCTCGCCCACACCGGGTTCGTCGGCTTCGTCCTGTTCGCCACGTTCATGGTTGCGGGGCTTCGACTCGCGCTTCGCGCCCGCCGCCATGGCGACGCGCTGGCCCGGGGCGTCGCGGCAGCTGCCCTGATGCCGCTGGTCGTGTGGGTGATCCACGGATCGGTCGACTGGTTCTGGGAGTTTCCGGCGCTTTCGGCCCCGGCGCTGGGCTTTCTCGGGGTTGCCGGCTCGCTCGGGACCGCTCGAGCCGCACGGGAGCACGACGTCTCCCTGTCCACACCGGCGCCGCGGATCCTGCGGCGGCTGGGTCGTCCGGCGACTCTAATGGGGGGTGTCCTGGCTCTGGTCGCGGCCGTGGTGGTGCTGGGCTTCCCCTACCTCTCGGCGCGCGAAGTCTCACTCGCCTCAGACGCCCGTGCCAGCGATCCCGCCGCGGCCCTCAGCGATCTCAAGACCGCGGCCGAGCTCAACCCGCTGAGTTCGCTGCCCGGGCGCCTGGCCGGCACGATCGCGCTTCAGAACGGAGACTACGTCGTCGCGGAGCAGCGGTTCTCCCAGTCAATCGCACGTGAACCTGGAGGGTGGTTCTCATGGCTCGGAGCGGGACTTGCCGAGTCGGCGCTGGGCCAGCGGCAGCGCGCCCATGTCGACTTCGTGAAGGCCGCGAGCATCAACAATCAGCAGCCGGCGGTTCGACACGCGCTGGCTCGCGTATACAGCCGCTCGCCGCTGACATCCGCCGAAGCGTTTAAGCTGCTCATACTTCAGGACTAAAGCCAGATTAGGCGCGTCTAAATCGGAGCCTTGCAGTCTCGCACCTTCTTACTGTAAGATTGCTGCTGGGAACGTGCGAACGGCTGCACTCCGATTGGCAGCCGGATCTCTCCATTTCAAGAAAGGCCCGTGGGGCAAATGAAACGCGTCTCGCTGATTGTCATCGCAGTTGCCGCTTTGATGCTGCCGAGCGCCGCAGGCGCGGCGAGCAGCTCTACCTGTCAGAACTACAACCCTCAGCTCTGCTCGATCGCCAGCAACGTGGCGTCGCAGACCGCTGGGACGGTCGCTAGCACCTCGCAGAACACGCTGCCGTTCACCGGACTTGATGTCGTTCTGCTCGCCGTCGGGGGCGGAGCCCTCCTCGGAGCCGGCCTGGTCGTTCGTAGGCTTTCCGGCGGTACCAGCGACTAGCCGCGGACCAACCGCCTTCAATCGGCGCCCCGGAAGATCCCCTCGCGGGCCTTCCGGAGGCGCCGTCTTTTTGTCCGTCGCCGGTAGGAGGAACCCGGGCGCCGCGCGTGGTTCGGCTCAGACCCGCTCGCGGATCAGGCGCGTGACCTCTCCCCCATCTGCCCGCCCTCGCGTCTCGCGCATGACGAAACCGACCAGCGGCCCGATCGCCTTCATGTTGCCCGCCTTGACCTTGGCCGCGGCGTCGGGGTCGGCGGCGATCGCCCGGTCGACCAGCGCCGTCAGCTCTCCGTCCCCGTCCCCGCCGAGCGCTCCCAGTCCTTCACGCGTGACGATCTGACGCGGATCTCCGCCGTCGTGGACCAGCACGGTGAGCACCTTCCGGGCGGCGTCACGGCTGACCTCCTTGGCGCCCACCATCGCGACCAGTGTCGCCAGCGCCTCGGGCGTGACCTGGCTGGCGGCCGGATCGGCATCGGACCCGATGCGCTCGACCAGCTGCTGGATCCAGTTGGCCAGCTCGACCGCGGTGCCGGCGCCGTTCGCCGCCGCGGCCACTGCCCGCTCGAAGTAGTCGGCCAGCTCACGGCGGAACGCCAGCTCGCGAGCACGGGCGGCGGGCAGCCCCAGCTCATGCTCGAAGCGCTCCGCCCGGGCTGCGGGTAGCTCGGGCAGCTCGGCTGCGGCCGCGGCCAGCATCTCCTCCGTCGCCGCGAGCGGGACCAGATCCGGCTCGGGGAAGTAGCGGTAGTCGTGGGCCTCCTCCTTGGAGCGCAGCGGCGTGAGACGATCCGTATCGGGGTCGTAGTGGAGCGTCTCCGGCACGACGGGCCGCCCGGACTCCAGCAGCTCGATCTGCCGCGCGATCTCCGCCTTGACCCCCCACTCGAGGAAGCGAAACGAGTTCATGTTCTTGAGCTCGGTCTTGGTCCCGAGCTCGCTCGTGCCCGACGGCCGCACCGAGACATTGGCGTCGCAGCGCAGCGATCCCTCGTCCATGTTCACGTCGGACACCCCCAGCTGCCTCAGCGTGATCCGCAGCAGGCTGAGCCATTCGTGGGCCTGCTCGGGCGAGCGCAGATCGGGTTCGGTCACGATCTCCACCAGCGGCGTGCCGCAGCGGTTGAAGTCGACGACGCTTCGATCCGACCCGTGGATCCGTCCGCTGTGGCCGACGTGGATCAGCTTGGCGGCGTCCTCCTCCAGGTGGACGCGGTGGATTCCCACCTCGCCGAGATGACCCCCGCGGCACAGCGGCACGTCGTACTGGGAGATCTGGTAGCCCTTCGGCGAGTCGGGATAGAAGTAGTTCTTGCGGTGAAACAACGACCGGGGGGCGATCTCGGACCCCAGCGCGAGCCCGATCATGATTCCGAACTGCACCGCGCGCGCGTTGAGCACCGGAAGGGCTCCCGGCAGACCCAGGCAGGTCGGGCACGTGTGGATATTCGGCGGGTCGCCGAACGAGAGCTCGCAGCCGCAGAACATCTTCGTCCGCGTCTTGAGCTGGACGTGGATCTCCAACCCAATCACGGGCTCGTATCGGGTCGCCGTGGTGCTCATGCCCGAGCGGCGCTCCCGTCGAAGCCGATCGCCTGCTCCAGCGCGTAGGCGGCGTCGAGCAGGCGGCTCTCGCTGAAGGCGGGGCCGGCCAGCTGGAAGCCCACCGGGAGGCCGTCGCTGAGTCCCGCCGGGATCGAGATCGCCGGAATCCCGGCCAGCGGCATCGGCACGGTGCAGAAGTCGTTGAGGTACATCGCCAGGGGGTCGTCGGTCTTGGCCTGCAGCTCGAACGCGACCCACGGGCTGGTCGGCGTGACCACGAAATCGAACCGCTCGAAGGCAGCCCGGAAATCCTCGGCGATCTTGGTCCGCACCTTCTGCGCGGTGCCGTAATAGGCGTCGTAGTAGCCGCTGGAGAGGGCGTAGGTGCCGAGCATGATCCGGCGCTTGACCTCCGCGCCGAAGCCCACCGCCCGGGTCTCTGAGTACATCGTCTCGAGATCTCGGTCGCCGGCGACGCGAAGGCCGTAGCGGACGCCGTCGAACCGCGCCAGGTTCGCCGACGCCTCGGCCGGCGCGATCAGGTAGTAGGCCGCCAGCGCATGCGGGGCGTGCGGCAGCCGGCATGTCTCCACCGTCGCACCCAGACCTTCGGCCAGGGCCAGGGTAGCTTCGAAGCGCTCCCTGACGCCGGGCTCGATGCCGGCCTCCGAGTCGGCTCCGCCGAGCAGTTCCTCCGGCACCCCCAGCCGGATCCCGTGCAGGTCCTCGGCGCGGGGGGCTGCGATCGGGCCGGGGAAGGCCAGCGAGGTCGAGTCCCGGGGGTCGTGCCCGACCATCTGGGAGAACAGCAGCGCCGCGTCGGTCACGTCACGCGTCAGCGGCCCGGCCTGATCGAGCGAGGAGGCGAAGGCGATCATGCCGTAGCGCGAGCATGCGCCGTAGGTCGGCTTGAGGCCGACGATGCCGCACAGTGCCGCGGGCTGGCGGATCGAGCCTCCGGTGTCGGTCCCGATCGCCCACGGCGCCAGTCCGGCCGCCACGGCCGCCGCGCTGCCCCCGGACGATCCGCCCGGCACGCGGCCGCGATCCCACGGGTTGAGCACCGGTCCGAACGCCGAGTTCTCGTTTGACGAGCCCATCGCGAATTCGTCCTGGTTGGTCTTGCCGAGCAGCGGCGCCCCGGCCGCGTGCAGGTTCGCGACCACCGTCGCGGTGTACGGAGGCCGGTATCCCTCCAGGATCCGTGAGCCCGCCTGGCTGGGGATGCCCTCGGTGCAGAACAGATCCTTGACCGCCAGCGGCACCCCGGCCAACGGCGCCTCGGCCGGCGGGGGCTGCGCCGGCGCGTGGCCGGCCACCCAGGTGAACGCGTTCAGTTCGTCGGCGACGGCGCGCTGGCGATAGGCCTCGAACAGCTCGGCAGGCTCGATCTCCCCCGCGCGAACAGCGGCGGCCGCATCCGCGGCCGACAGCTCGATCAGCTCGTTGACGGCCCGGGTCATTCGCCGGTCGGGCCGGGACTGGGCACCCCGAAGCCCCCGTCGACGGGCTCCGGAGCCGCGGCCAGCACGACGTCGCGCGGCAATGACGGCTCCGGCTCGTCGGCCCGCATCACGCCGGTCACGTCGACCACATGCGACGTCGGCGGCACGCCGGTGAGGTCGAGCTCGCGGATCCGCTCCACGTGATCGAGCACCTTCGAAAGCTCAGAGGCCATCCTCTGAACCTCGTCCTCGTCCAGCCTCAGGCGGGCCAGGCGGGCGACGTGTAGTACCTGGGCGCGGTCGAGCATCGAGACCTCATTCTAGGATCGCGATCCGAGAGACCGCCGCGCGGTCAGCCCGGGCGCGAGAGGGTGACCGGGCGGATCTGCGCCCCGGACCCGTCGGCCGGCGCCTCGACCCGCAGTGAGCGAAAGGCCCCGTAGGTCACGCCACACGCGGCGAGCAGACCCAGGTACGCACCGGGCTTGGCTTCGAGCAGCGAGTCCGGCCCGGGGACGTTGAGCAGCACCCGGTAGACCAGCGCGAGCGCCGCCACCAGACCGAGCACAGTCGCGATCACGCTGAAGCTGACCGGTAGCGCTGGAGCATGCTGGGTGCCCTGGAGGATGAAGAGGCCCAGTCCGGCCAGCGCCGCCAACAGCATCAGCCAGCGCGCCACGCTGAGTCCGTTCCAGGCATCCACCGATGCCGACACGCCGGTCGCTGCGGCCGCCCGCCCAACCCGGCCGGAAAGCCCATACCAGGGCAGCAGAAACATGAACCCCAGCAGCAGCGCACCGCTGGCCCCCGCGATCACCTCGCCACGGCGGAGCCTGGAGGTCTCAAACCCCATCCAACGCGGCCCCTGCTTCGGCGATCAGACGGCGCCGGGCGTCCGGATCCCGGCGTTACGTGCCTGAAGCGCGAAGTAGACCAGCGCCACGGTGAGGACGATGCCCAACCAGAAGCCGAAGCCGAACTCGCTGAAATGGATCTGAAGCAGGAACTTGAGCAGCACGAACAGGGCCACCACGCAGGCGATGACGAAGCGCGTCTGCGTCCGGCTGTTATTGATCGCCGGCAGTGCGGTCTGCGGCGAGAAGCGCTCGACGGCCAGATCGGCGATGAACACCAGTGCGGCCAGCATGGCCAGAATTCCCGCCCAGGCGTCCGGAGCGCTGGTCGCCGACGCGCTAACGCTCCCCAGCGGCCCCAGCGAGATGCTGAACCACGGCAGGAAGAGCAGGTCGATCACCAGCAGCGCCGCAATGCCACCGAGGATCCAGTCCTCTCGCGAGACGTTCTCGACGTTCACTTAGTCCTCCCTCATCGGTCACCGGTCTGCGAAGCCTGTTCGCTCAAACTTGACGCCCTCCTGCTTCGCCTCGATGCCCGAGGCGGCGACCACACCCTACCGCGCACGCTCCCCAGAAGCCAGCCGCTCCCGGCGGCGTGATCGCACGGTCGCGCGGAGGGCCACGGTCCGGCGTTCGCGCATCGACTCATACCCGCCGAGCGCGATTCCGAGGGCGCACAGCAAGCCCAGAATCGCCCCCAGCTTCTGGTCGATCACCTCGCTGGCGCCGGGCAGGACGATCAGCACCCGGTACACCAGCAGGGCGAAGGTCACGGTGCCCAGCGCCGCGAGCACCCGGCTGGTGTCGGTCTTGGTCCCGTGCGTGCGCTGCGACGCGCGCAGCACGACTGATCCGAGTGCGGCCGCGATCGTGATCAGCATCACCCAGCGCACCACGCTGAGGCTGTTCCACGCGTTGACCGCGGTCGAGATCGCGGGCCGAGCGGCCGAGGGGTCCGGAACGCCGGCGACGCCGTACCACTTGGTCAGGAACATCAACGCCAGCAGCGCCAGCGCGCTGCCGGCGCTGGTCAGCTCGCCGTGATGTACGCGCAGGCGGCGCGCGGCGGGCCGGGCGTCCGGGACGGCGGAAGCGTTCGGTTCGCTCTCCCCCGGTCCGCCCTCCCCGGTCCGCCCTCCGCCGGTCCGCCCCCCAGCGTGGTCTCGGCCATCAGCGCTTGGAGATCGGCGCCAGGTCGGCCACGAGCTTGCGCTCCGAGCGGTCGCCGCTGAAGCGGATCACCACGATCCCGCCGGGTTCCACCCCGGTCACCACGCCCTCGCCGAAGGCCGCGTGCACGACGTCGTCGCCGAGCCGGTAGGCGGGAGTGGGCCGATGGTCGGCTGCGGGCACATCGGCGGCGCCGGAGTCCCACGAGGTCATCCGGCTGCGGAAGCTGCCAAACGCCCGCGGCGCCTGTCGCTCCCGGTCGGTCAGCTCGGCCGGGATCTCGCCGATGAACCGGCTGGGGGCGCCGAAGCTGCGCGCTCCGAACACCGTCCGGCTCCGCGCCGACGTCAGGTAAAGGTCTCGCTCAGCGCGGGTTATGCCCACATAGCAGAGCCGGCGCTCCTCCTCCAGGCCGCCCTCGTCGAGCGCCCGCGAGTGGGGAAACACCCCTTCCTCTAGCCCGATCATGAACACGATCGGGTACTCCAGGCCCTTGGCGTTGTGAAGCGTCATCAGGGTCACCAGTCCCTCGTCGTCGGTGCGCCCGTCGGCGTCGGCGACCAGTGCCACCTGCTGCAGGAACTCTCCCAGCGTGCCCTGGTCGACGGCGCCCGCGTCGTATTCGGCCGCGACGTTGACGAGCTCCTCGAGGTTCTCGATCCGGCCCTGGGCCTCGATCGTCCGCTCCGCCTGCAGCGTCTCCAGATAGCCGGTCTCGCTCAGCGTCTCTTTCAGCAGGACACTGATCGGGGCGCCCGACTGGGCCCGCTCCAGCAGCACCTCCATCGTGCCCATGAACCGTCGCAGCGCCTTGATCGCGGCCGGACCCAGGCCGGGCACGTCCTCCGGTGCCGCCGCCAGCTCCCACACCGTCTCGCCGGTGGTGTTGGCGTGCGCCAGCAGCCGGGAGAGCGAAGTGGAGCCGATCCCGCGCCGCGGCGAGTTGACGATCCGGGTGAAGGCCCCCACATCCTGGGGATTGACCAGCACGGTCAGATACGCGATCGCGTCCTTGATCTCCGCGCGCTCGTAGAACTTGGTGCCGCCGATCACCTGGTAGGCGATCTCGGCCCTGACCAGCGTGTCCTCGAGCACGCGCGACTGCGAATTGGTCCGGTAGAAGACCGCGATCTCCGCGCGCGAGGTCCCCTCGTCGACCAGCCGCTGGATCTCGCCGGTCACGTAACGCGCCTCGGCGTGCTCGTCGTCGAGCTCGCGCAGCTTGATCGGGTCGCCCTGTCCGATCTCGGTCCACAGCGACTTCGGCTTCTGACCGCGGTTGTTGCGGATCACGGCGTTGGCCGCATCCAGGATCGTCTGGGTGGAGCGGTAGTTCTGCTCCAGCTTGACCACATGGGCGTCCGGGAAGGTGTCCTCGAACTCCAAGATGTTCGTGATGTCGGCCCCGCGGAACCCGTAGATCGACTGCGCATCGTCCCCCACCACCATCAGGTTGCGGTGCTCG
>CAVUSY010000011.1:0-57358 GCA_963744195.1 uncultured Solirubrobacterales bacterium | reverse complement strand
GGTTGGTGCCGAGCTGGTTGATCTCGGCCAGCAGGCCGGCCTGGGAGGAGGCGGACAGCCCGAGCACGGCGACGATCGCGGCTACGCCGATCGCGATACCGAGAGCGGACAGCCCGGCCCGCAACTTCCGGGTGCGCAGCCCGACGGTGGAAAGTCGGGCGAGATCGGAAACCTCTAGGCGCTTGCGCTCCAGGGTGGCGGTGCCGGTCACGACTGCTCCTCTCCGAGCGGGCGGGTGTCGGCGACGATGCGGCCGTCGATGATCTCGACCTTGCGGGGCATCCGCTCGGCGATCGCGTGGTCGTGGGTGATGACCACGATCGTCGAGCCGGCCTGGTGGAGCTGGTCGATCAGGGCCAGGATGGACTGCCCGGTGGCCTGGTCGAGGTTGCCGGTCGGCTCGTCGGCGAGCACGATCGCGGGCTCGCCGACCAGGGCCCGCGCGGTCGCGACCCGTTGGCGTTGCCCGCCCGAGAGCTGGGTGGGACGGGCGTGAGGACGCTGGGCCAGGCCGACCAGCTCGAGGGCGTCGAGGGCGCGCTGGCGACGCTGCGTGATCGGGATGCCGGCGTAGAGGAGCCCGTCGGCGACGTTGTCCAGCACGGTGGCGTGCTCGGCCAGGAAGAACTGCTGGAAGATGAACCCGATCCGGGTGGCCCGCAGGTAGGCCACGTCGTCGTCGGCCATCGTCGCGACGTCCAGCCCGGTGATCCGCACCCGGCCGCTGGTCGGCCGGTCGAGCGTTCCCATCAGTTGCAGCAGGGTGGTCTTGCCCGACCCCGACGGGCCGACGATCCCGACCAGCTCCCCTGGCCGATGGTGAGGTTCACCCCGCGCAGGGCCTGGACGGGCGGCTCGCCGGGATAGGTCTTGGTCACGTCGTCGAGCTCGAGCACCGGCGCCCCGGCCCCGCCGCTGGCGACGCCGTTGCCGGCCGCGACCGCGGTGTCGTCGGGTGGGTGGCGGGGTGCGGGTCATGTTGCCGGGACCACCACTCTGCCGGCCAGCCCTCGGACACCTTCTTGGCCGGCGGCCAGGCCTGGCCGGTGACCTGCACGAGCCCGTCGGCGTCGTCGAACAGCCCGAGCGAGACCGGCACGAGATGGTTGCCGTACCGACGCGCTGCGCCGACGACCTCGACGGAGTAGCCGCCGCTGGACTGGGCCAGCAGCGCGGTCACCGGAACGACGAGCGCGTCGGGCACGCTGTCGGTGGTGATGCCGACCTGTACCGGCGCCTGATCCCACGTGCCCGTGGCGCGCGGATCAGACGGGGTGACATCCACGGTGATGGTCGGCGTGCTGCCAGACGAGCACGCGTCCGCCCCGGGCGCGGCGGAGCTCGGACCCTGCGCGCCCGACCCGGAGCTCGACGGGCAGGTCGCGACACTGCCAACCGAGGAGACGACACCCCGGGTGGTCTGGTTGTTGGGCAGGGTGATGCTCACCTTGTTCCCGACGGCCATGCTGGTCTGTTGGGAGGCGTCCAGCGCCACCTGTACCTCGCGCGTGGTCGACGTGCCCTGCAGCACCGTCTCGCCGGGTTGGGCGCCGCCCCCGGGCAGGGCCGACACGCTCGTCACCCGCACGGCGGTGGGTTCGAACACCGCCTGGCCGAGAGCCAGCGTGCCCGTTCGAGTCAGCCCAACAGCGGCCTGGAGCTTGATCAGAGCGGTGGTGGTGGCCGACCCGAAAACGGCAGACCCCGGACGAAGCCGCGACGATGATGCATACCCGAGCGCGACCAGATCGGCGTTGAGCTCGGCCACATCGGGGCCGCTCGCCCCAGCCGTCAGGGCCCGGTAGGCGGGCGTCGAGCCGTAGAGCAACACCACCGGGGTGTCGTTGACCCGGTAGAGCGCGTGTCCCTGACGGATGACCTGGCCGAGCGCGGGAAGCGCGGTGTACACCCCGTGGGCCTGGTTGATCACCGAGTACGGCGAGCCGTCTGATCGCGCCCGATAGGCGAGGATCCCCCCTTTGGAAATCATCGTCGATAGCGTTCTCTTCTCCACCTGCGTAGTGCCGACCGGCAGCTGACGCGCGGCCGCGGTCGCGCGCTTGGCACCGGAGGTGACGAGCACGCCGCCGATAACGGCTGCGCCGGCCAGGACGGCCGCTGCGGGCAGCGCCCAGGTCTCACGCCTCATCCTCCCGTCCCCCCTCCCGCTGCCAATCGCAAGACACTGCCGCACTTGTGCGTCGCCGCGTTGAGAATCGTCATACCACCGGGCTGGTTGGAGGATGGGATGTGAGTCGTGTCAATGAGGGGTTGACCGTTGACGGGGTCGGGAAAGTCCGGCACGCCGTGCGCGCGCACGCACTGGGCGAACCTGAGGGCTGCCGACTGCTGCGTGGTGCTGCGGTGTCCGCTCAACGAGCCTGGCGGTTGCAGAGCCTTGCACGCGTTGACCGCGCTCGTGAACACCGCGGCACTCACGTCGACGCCGAAGTTGAAGTCGCCCGACGCGGTCGGGTCGGGGAAGTGAGGGACGCCGTGCCCGCGCACGCATTCGGCGAACTTCACCGCCTTATCCCGCTTTGTGGCCTGCGTGTTACCGCCGGTGCCGCCGCTGTTGGCGGTGCCGGCACTACCGCCGCTCCCGGCGCTGCCCTTGGCGGCGCCGGTAGCCGTGTTCGAACCACAGCCGGTGCCGATCACGGCGGTTACGCTGACGAGGACAAAGGCGGCCAACGGCCGTCGTTTTCTGGTCATGGGTGCTCCTGTTTCTCGTGTTTGCGTTGACATCAGTGCTGAGCCGAGCGAGAGGTTCCGGTAGCCGGGGCAGCGGAGCGGACCAGTTGCGTGGCGGCGTCGCCCGCGGCGGCGAGGATCGCCGACGTGTCGCTGCCCTGCCCCTGCCCCATCACCACGCCGACCGCGGTCAGCGCGCGCCCGCCGACCGTCACGGGGGTGAAGAAGGCCAGGCACCCCCCGGCCGCGGCGTCCGACCCGGTCTTGCCGGCGTAGCCCTCGGCGATGAGGGGGTTGTACGTGGTGAGCGTGCCGGCGACCGGCAGCGTCACGCTGGCCATCGAGACGATCCGGCGGAAGACCCGGAAGCGCATCGCCCGCTCAAAGATGCGCAGTTGGTCGGCGGCAGTGGAGACCGTGCTCGGATCAAACCCGCTGGGATCGGTGTAGATCGTGTGGTCCATCCCGAGCATGCGGGCCTCTTGGTTCATTTCGGCGATGAAGCGCATCCGGCTGCCCGCCACCTGGTCGGCGAGCACGCGGGCGATGTTGTTGCCGGAGGGGATCAGGAGCGCCTCCAGCAGCTGGCGCTCGGTCAGCTGCTCCCCTGCCCCCACCGCGACGCCCGACTGGTTCTCGGCAGCGTCCAGGGCCTCCTCCTGTGCCTGGGTGGCGGTGATCGTGATCGTGAACCCGTCCTGGGCACCGCTCAGCGGGTAGCGCTTCAGGGTCAGGTAGGCGGTCATCACCTTCGCCAGGCTGGCGATCGGGACCGGCTGCTCCCCTGGGCTCGCCGCCGGCCGGCCGTTGCCGAGCACCAGGGCCGCCTGCCCCTGCAGCGGCCAGCTGACCGCCGACCCGTAGGTGCGCCGGTGGTCGTTGCGAGTGCGGGCCGCAGGCATACGCACATGGCCCGTGTCGTTCAGGAGCTGCCCAGCCGTGTGAGCGAGAAGCGGGACCAGGACGACGCCGAGCAGGAGGCGCCGGCGACGCGCGCGGTACACGGTCGGTCGACTCCAGCGGGCTGCTGTTCGTGCTGGCTGGCTGTGGGCCACGCCGCCAGTGAAGGTGGCGTGGCGTTGTCAGCGCGTATGCGTTTTTCGATACGCCGGCGATATGTCCGGACTGGCAGCATCGAGAGCATGCGCGTGTTGATCGTCGAGGACGAGCCCTTTATGGCGCAGGCCATCCGCGATGGGCTACGCCTGGAAGCGATCGCGGCAGACATCGCCGGTGACGGCGACACCGCGCTGGAGCTGCTGAACGTCAACGCCTATGACCTCGCCGTCCTCGACCGCGACATCCCCGGGCCCTCCGGCGACGAGATCGCCAAACGCATCGTCGCCTCCGGCAGCGGCACGCCGATCCTCATGCTCACCGCCGCCGACCGGATCGACGACAAGACCACCGGGTTCGGGCTCGGCGCCGACGACTACCTCACCAAGCCGTTCGAGCTCCAGGAGCTCGTGCTCCGCCTCAGAGCGCTGGACCGCAGGCGCGCCCACCACAGGCCGCCCGTACGAGAGATCGCCGGTCTGCGGCTGGATCCGTTCCGCCGCGAGGTCTACCGCGACGGCCGCTACGTCGCGCTCACCCGCAAGCAATTCGCAGTGCTCGAAGTTCTCATCGCTGCCGAAGGCGGCGTGGTCAGCGCCGAAGAGCTCCTGAGACACGCATGGGATGAGAACGCAAACCCGTTCACCAACGCCGTGCGCATCACCGTCTCGGCCCTACGCAAACGTCTCGGCGAACCCGGCATCATCGACACCGTGCCCGGCGCCGGCTACCGCATCGACACGCAACCGGACACCGCGCCCGAAGGAGGGGATCGTGGATAGAGCCCCCGATCTCAGGATGCCCCGCCTCTCGCTTGGCAGGCTCGCGCCACGTCGGATGCCCCACCTCCCGTCACGGACCGTGCGTCTGCGCCTGACCCTGCTCTACAGCGGCCTGTTCCTCGTCTCGGGAGTGGCGCTGCTCGCGACTACCTACCTACTCTTCCGCGGCCACACCGGGGTCGACCTGATCGTCCCGACCGGAGCTCAGCATCGCTCGATCAGCCCGGGCGCCTTCGACGGCGCTTCGCCGGACCCGCACGTCGCGCGCCAGGTGCGCCAAATGTTCACCGGGGCCGTCCAGCGCAACATCCAAGGTCTCCACCAGGGCCTCGTCCAGTCCGGGATCGCGCTGGCGATCATGACCGCGGTCTCGATCGCGCTCGGCTGGCTGGTCGCGGGCCGGGTCCTGCGCCCGCTGCGCGCGATGACGGCGACTACGCGGCAGATCTCCGAGCGCAACCTGAACGAGCGTCTCGCGCTCTCCGGCCCCCGCGACGAGCTCAAGGATCTTGCCGACACCGTCGACGGCCTCCTCGCGCGGCTCGAGGCCCACGTCGCCGAACAGCAGAGATTCGCAGCCAACGCCTCCCACGAGCTGCGGACCCCGCTGGCGATCACGCAAACACTCCTCGATGTGGCCCGCAACGATCCGAACCGCGACGACGGCGGCCTTGTCGACCGCCTCCACGCCGTCAACACCCGAGCGATCGACCTCACCGAGGCCCTGCTCCTGCTCAGCCGCGCTGACCAACGGTCCTTCACCCCAGCCCACGTCGACCTCTCCCTCATAGCCGAAGAAGCCACCGAAACGCTCCTCCCCCTCGCCGAAAAGCGCGGCGTCACGATCGAGACCGCCGGCGAAACGGCCCCCACCCTCGGCTCACACGCGCTCCTGCTGCAGATGGCTACGAACCTCGTACAGAACGCCATCGTCCACAACCTCCCCGAACCCGGCACCGTGTGGGTCACCACCAGCGTTCGCCCCGAGAGCGTGGTGCTCACCGTCGAGAACACCGGTCAGCAGCTGACCCCCCAGTTGGTTTGCACCCTTGTCGAGCCGTTTCAGCGCGGCACCACACGCACACGCACCGACCACGCAGGTGCCGGCCTCGGCCTGGCCATCGTCAAGAGCATCACCCAAGCCCACGACGGAATCCTCACCGTCGCGGCCCGGGCCGCCGGCGGGCTGTGCGTCACGGTGCAACTGCCCGCGATCAGAGGGGGAAGTCCTGACCTGGCCCTGACCGGGGAGGGTGCAAGGCGCGGTGTGAGCGGGCGCCGGAGGATTAGGCAGGCTTGACTAGCATTGGCCGCGGGCACTAGGATCGCCTCGGGCTAGTTAATCGCCCGCTGGCCCGGTCACCGGGGCTGGCCGGGCGGGCAAAGGGATCATATGAAGCGGCATCTGGAGGGACCCGGCCGAGGTGGAGCGCGGCTACTCGTAATCGCTGCGGCCGTGGCAGTAGTGCTGGCGGGGCTGGCGGCCGGCTCGATCGCCGCCCCGACCGGCGCGACGAGGGTTCCCGGGCCGGGCCCGCAACTACGGGACACCAGCGGCCTGCCCAGACCAGCGCAGGTGCGTCCCGGCGCTCAGCCCAATCTGCCGACGACGGGTCCGCCGTGGGCCTTCATCGGTCCGCGGCCTGTCAAGGACCCGACCTATGGCGGTCTGGACAGCGGTCGTGTGACCTCGCTCACCTCGCTGCCGGGCAGCCCCCTTGATGTCTACGCCGGGACCGCCGACGGCGGGGTGTGGAAGAGCACGAACCAGGGCGGGACGTGGATCCCCCTGCTGGACAAAGCGGGCAACCTGTCGGTTGGATCCCTGGCCAGCGATACCACCAGCCAGGCGGTGTACGTGGGCACCGGCGAGGACAACTTCAATGCCGATGCCGTTCCCGGCGTCGGAATCCTCCGGTTGGTCAACACGACAGTGACCAATGTCGCATCCAATCTGGCCGGTGCGACGATCGGCGGGATCGCCGTCGACCGAACCACCGCGCACGCTTCGCTGCGGCTGTTCGCGGCAACGAGCCTCGGCCTCTACGGCTCGACCGGGGGTGCTACGGGCTCATGGAAGCCGAATGCAGGGTTCGCAAGCGCCGTGGCTGCGAACGGCCTGCCGTCCCACGCCACGGGGGTAGTCCAGGACGCCACGGTGGCCACGAAGTTCTTCACGGCCGTGGGCGACAACTGCCAGAACGGCCAGACCAGCGCCGCGATCCTGGGCAGCACCGACAAAGGTGTGTCCTGGTCCCCGGTGCTGACCGCCGCGCCCGCATCCCGGATCGCCGTCGCCAGCGGCCCCAAGAACACCGAATGGGCGATTGCAGCACAGTGCGACGGCACCATCTACAACATCTGGAAATCGACCCTCGGCGGCGCCGCCGGTAGCTGGAAGCCGATTCCCGCGCCCCTGCCCTATGACCTCTTCAATCCCAACCACGGCCGCAACGGTCAGGGCTGGTACGACATCGCGATCGGAGTGGACCCCACCAATGCGAGCCGGGCGGTGTTCGAGGGAGTGGACGCGTTCGCGACGGCAGACGGCGGTAAGACCGTCCATCCGATCGGGAAGGTGTACAGCGGGGGCGTGGTTCATCCCGACTTTCACGCGATCCTGTTCACCGGCGCGAATTCCTTCTACGCGGGCAACGACGGCGGCGTGTGGTCAACCTCGGACCTGGGTGGCACCGGCACCGCCGCCGACTGGCACAACCTCAACAACACCCTCGCCACGACGCAGTTCTACACCGGCAGTGCGCTGGACAGCGCCAACGGGCTCGGCGGCGCCCAGGACAACGGCAACAGCGGTTTCTTCAACGGTCAGACGACGGCATGGACGAAATACACCATCGCCGGCGACGGCTTCTTCACCGCGATCGACTACACGGTCGGGTCGAACACGATCTACGGCGAGTACTTCAACCTCGGGATGCTCAGGGGCTCCTCGGCCGATCCGGCCCAGTCGGATCCGATCAGCCCTTGCGTCAAGACCTGTGCCAGCGCCGACTTCTCGGCACCCTTCGTCCTGGATCCCACGTATCCGAAGCGGCTATTGGCGGGCACGACCGATCTGTGGGAAAGCAAGGCCGCCGATGGCACTTACACCGGCGGTGGCAGCGGGGGGGCCGCGTCCTGGACCGACATCGGCAAGAACCTCACCTACGGCACTGCTCACCGGTATCCGTTCCACACCACGGATGCGATCACTTCGATCTCCGTCGCGCCCAAGGGCGAGTCAAATGTGATCTACACGTTGAGTGCGCAGGGGCGCGCCTTCCGCACCGTTGACGACAAGCACTTCACCGATGTCACCGGGAACCTGCCGCCGGCCAACCCGGCCAAGACGACAAACGGCTGGCCCTGGGGCAGCCAGATAGCGGTCAACCCGTGGAACACCGACGAAGCCTGGGTCGCGATGACGGGCTCGAAGATCGGCCACGTCTGGCACACCGACAACGGCGGGACGTCGTGGCAGGACATCACCGGCAACCTGGGTGACAGACCGGTCTCAAGCGTGCTGGTGGATCCGCGTCAGAAGAACACGATCTACATCGGCGCGGGCGACGGCGTGTACGTGTGCAGCACATGCGGTGGGGCCGCTCCGCTCGGGACCTGGGAGCACTACGGCACCGGCCTGCCGGGCGTCTGGGTCACCGCGCTGACCCTCACGCGAGACACCAAGCGGATCGTCGCCTGGACGCATGGCCGCAGCGCTTGGATGGTGCCGACCAGCCTGCCGTCCGGGACCCAGCCGATCACCGAGTTCCCGACCTCGGGCGCGACCACCGGCATCGCCAACGGACCCAACGGCGTGTGGTTCACCGAAGGCACCAAGGTCGGCGTCGCGGGCGTCGATGGAACTGTCAAGGAGTTCAGCATCCCCGGCGCAAGCCAGCTGCAGGACATCACCCGGGGCCCCGACGGCAACATGTGGTTCACCGACTCGGGCGCCGACTTCTTCGGCAGCATCTCCCCCAGCGGAGCGACCATCCACACCTACCACACGCTGCAGGCGGGCGGTAGTCCTCGCGGCATCGCCGCCGGCCCCGACGGCAACCTGTACATCTGCGATCCCGGCAACAACGAGATCTACGTCGAGAGCACGGCGGGAATCCAGATCAACCGCCAGCAGGTGCACACTGCGGGGGCGAAGCCTTACGAGATCGTCAACGGGGGAGACGGCTATCTCTACTTCACCGAGTTCACGGCCGCGTTCGGCACAGGCTCTGGCCAGATCGGGGTGATCACGCCCAGTCCCTACGCGGTCAAGGAGATCCCCACCCCCAACAACACGATCGGGCCGCTGGGAATCGGCCTCGGTCCAGATGAGCACGTGTGGTTCACCGAGTACGGCAACGGCGACGTTGGCCAGCTGACCGGCAGCGGTCCCACCACCGGCATCAAGGAGTTCAACGTCAGCAGCGGTCGCCACGGTCCGAGTGGTCTCACCCTTGGATATGACCGCAAGCTGTGGCTGGCGATGGATGGGGCCGCATCCACGCTCGAGCGATTCGACACGACCACGCACGCGATCACCGCCTACACGCTGCCGACCGCCGGCGAGAGTGCATACGAGATCATCACCGGCCCCGACGGCAACCTCTGGTACACGACCCAGGCAAACCGGATCGGACGCCTCGAGCTCTCACAGAGCTGATCGCCTGGCGCGACCCGAGAGGGCCACAGCGGGCGCCCCGCGCGGCAGCCGCCGCCGGTTCAGGATGTCTTGAACGTCATGTCGAGGCCGTATCTCGTGCCGGCATCGCTCGCTGCCACGACGCGGTAGTGGTAGGTCGTCGCCGCCGTCAGTCCGGACACCGACCCGGTGGCGGCAATCGTGCTGTGACCGCTGCCGGCATCGGTGCTCGGAGTGGTGTGACCGTAGGAGATCGACGTTCCGTACTGGAAGTGGTAGCGGGTATCGGTCCCCTGGGGGTTGATCGCTCCGGCCAGCGTGGCGGAGGCCGCGCCGACGCCCGTTGCGGGCTTGGTCACAGTGGACGGCGTCGCCAGGGCCAGCGCGCCGGGCAGCTGCAGTCCTGTCTGAGGTCCTGCGATCGTGACCGCCGGGGCGGCGTTGCCGGTGGCGCCCGATGCATACTCGGTGATGGCGCTGGTGGCGAAGTTGGCCGCGAACAGCCGTCGCGCGGCATCGACGCCGACCCCGAAGGGCGCGTTCAGTCCGGTGAGCGTCCCGCTGATCTTCACGATCGGCTTGACGTTGCCCGACGCCCCGGGGGCGAAGTTCTCCAGCGAGCCGCCGGCGTTGCCGACGGCCACGTTCCCGGCTGCGTTGAGCGCCATCCCCTCCGGCGAGGAGATCCCGGTGCTGGCACCGGAGAGCGTTGCGATCGGTGCGACGTTCCCGTTCGCGTTGGCCGCGAACACGCGCACGGTGTTGTCGCCGCTGTTGGCGACGAAGATGCGGCCGACGGTGTCCAGGGCCAGACCCTGGGGACCCGACAGCTGGGTGTTCGTACCTGAGATCGTCACGATCGGCGTGGCGTTTGCCGTTGCGCCGCGTGCGTACCCCGTAATCGTCCCATTGCTGTTGGCAGCGTAGATGGTGCCTCCGGCCCCGACCGCGACGCCGTTCGGTCCGCCCAGGCCGGTGGCGGGGCCCGCGATCCTGGCGATCGGTGCGACGTTGCCGTTCGCCCCGGCGATGAATTCATCGATCGAGTTGTCGCTGTTGTTGGCGACGAACACATCGCCGGCGCCATCGAGGGCGACGCCGAACGGTCCGTTGATCTTCGTCTTCGCTCCGGCCAGCTGCACCAGCGGCGCCGCGTTGCCAAACGCGCCCGCGGCGTACTCGGTGACCGTGCTGGCTCCCTGGTTCGCAATCCAGATCCCGGGTGCCCCGGCAGTGGGGACCGTGAGCACCGCGTCGGCGCCGTCGCGGGTACCGCCGTCATTCGAGGCCGTGACCCTGAAGTGATAGGTCGCTCCGGGCGTCAGCGGCCCGACTGTCGCCGAGGCATCGGTGTCTGTCGATCCGGACCCGGCATCGACCGAGGCCGTCTTCTTGCCGTACGCCGTCGTCGACCCCCACTCGAACCGGTAGTGGGTGTCGGAGGCCTGCGGGTTCACGGTCGCAGCCAGCGTTGCACTGGTACCGGCCCCCCCCGCGACGCCGGTGACGACCGACGGCGGCACCAGCGCCAGGGCGCGAATCGAGCTGAGCCCGGTCTTGGCGCCGCCGATCACGTGCGCGGGAGCGACGTTGCCGCCGGCGCCCGGCGCGAACTCCAGAATCGGGCTGGCGGGGACCCCGTTCGCAACGAAGATGGTTCCGGCCGCGTCGATCTTGATCTGCGTCTGCAGGCTCAACTTGGTTTTCGAACCGGCGATTTTCGCGATCGGTGCGACGTTGCCGTTGGCTCCCGACGGGTACTCGGTGATCGAGACCGGCGAGCTGTTCTGGTTGCTGGCGAACACGTGACCAGCGGCGTCAAGCGCGATCCCGAACGGTGTGCTCATCTCGAGGCCCGTGTTCGCGCCCGTAATCGTGGCGAGGGGCGCGACGTTTCCCGTCGCTCCGGCCGCGAACTTCTGCAGCTGCGATCCGTCGAAGTCGGCCGTCCATGCGTTGCCGGCAGCGTCTGTCGTGACGTCGCCCGGGCCGTTGATGCCCGTCACGCCCCCGGCGATATTGCCGATCGGCGCGACGTCACCGTGGGCCCCGGGAGCGAACTCAAGCTGCCGGTCTGGATCGGGCGCCGTGCCGACGTTGCCGAGGAAAAGGTGACCGGCCGGGTCAAACCAGATTCCGTAGGTCTCGGTGATGTGCGTCTTGGCCCCCGCCAGTTCGCCGATCGGCGCGACGTTGCCGTTGGATCCGGCCGCGAACTCCCACACCTTGGCCCCGCCCGCCAGGTCAGAGGCCCAGATGTTGCCCGCTGGGTCGACGGCGACGCTGTTGGCATTTCCCAGCCCGGTCGCGGGTCCCGAGATCACGGCGATCGGCGTCGCGTTGCCGGCCGCGTTGGCCTCGAACTCGCTCAGGCCGGTGCCGGTGGCGACCCACACCCTCGGTGTCGCCGCTGCCGACGCCCCCGGCGCCAGTGCCGCCGTGACCAATAGTCCCGCCACCACTCCGGCCGCGGAAAGCCTCCAACTGTGCCCACCCATGTCCCTCACCCTCCTCGGGCGATCTGCCCCATTGCAGGGAGCAGTCGGCGACGCCCTCGTTCTCGGTCCGCGCGTGCCACGCGCCCTCGCGCCGCAAGCCTCTCACATTCAGCCACGCCGCGCAGTGGCGGCGCCGTTACGGTTCCGGTATGCGATTTGTCGACTTTGCGCCCGGCGACTCACGGCTGGTGACCGAGGTCCTGCCGGTGCTCGCGGAGCTTCGCACCGAGCTGACCGAGGAGTCTTTCACCGCCGTATATCGCGAGGGCCATCCCCAGGGACTGCGGTTCACGGGCGCCTATGACGATGAGCGGTGCGTCGCGGTGGCCGGCTGGCGCATCATCGCCACCACGATCGCGCTGCGCAAACTGCACGTCGATGATCTCGTCGTCGCCGCGGCGGCACGGAGCCGCGGCATCGGCGGGGCGCTGCTGGAGGAGCTGACCGAGCGAGCGCGCGCGGCGGGATGTCGTCTCATCGATCTCGATTCGGCGCTGCATCGCAGCGACGCGCACCGGTTCTACATTCGGGAGGGCCTGCCGATCAACGCCTTTCACTTTGGCCGCACGCTCGACTGAGCTATCGCTCGGCAGCGAGCTGCGCGAGCTGCGTCATCGAGGTGCTGATGATCCCGCGCTGGCTGTCGAGGCGGTGCGCCTCCGCGTCGGGGATCTCGACCTCGACGGTGATCCGGGTGCCCATCGCCACGGGCTCGAGCCGCCACTCGAACCGGAGGTCGGAGACCAGGCACGAGACCGTCACGCGCTGCTGGTCCTGCCGGGTGTCGAGCAGCTGGGCCATCGGGAAGTCGGGGTACCCGTCGGGGTACATCGTGTACTCGCCGTCGCTCTTGACGTCGACGGTCCCGATCCCGGCCCACCAGTCCGGGAACCGGGACGGGTCGTAGAGGAGCTTCCAAACCTCCTCGGGCGGCGCGGCCGAGGTCGTGGTGTCATGGAACGACGGCATTGAGGCTTCCTTTCCTGATCGCGTGCAGATCGGCGCGGGCTAGCTGCGAGCTCGCGTTCGGGTTCGACAAGGCCGACCACGGGCCGGCCCAGGTCCGCGAGCACGGTGGTGATGCTCTGCGCGCGGTCGGTGTGCGCGAGCAGGCGCTCCCATCCCGCGATCGACTCCGCCAGGCGTCGCTCGCCCTCGGCGGTCTCTCCGGTGGCGAGCGCGATCAGGCCCTGAACGCGCGCCAGCCTCGGCACGAGCGTTTCCGGGAAGTCGCTGGGCCTGACCGGCTCGAGCACGGTGGCCCGAACCTGGGCGGCGGCACGCTCCGGCGCTCCGTTACGCGCCAGCGCTTCGGCCAGCGCCAGGCGCGTCATCGGCCGGCTGATCGGCGCCCCCTCGACCAGTGAGTCAGCCAGCAGCGTGGCGGCGAGCTCGTACTCGCCTTCGGCCAGCGCGACCATACCGCGGTCGTGGCTGGCCATCGCCAGCAGCTCCGGGTGCCCGAGCTGCTCGGCGAGCGCCTGCTCCGCCTGTGCCATGGCGCGCGCCTGCGCCAGCCGTCCGGAGCTCCTCAGCACGAAGGACTTCGCGCCGAGCAGATGGATCTCGAGGCTTTGCAGTCCATGCCCGGCGATCGCCGCTATGCCTCGATCGAGGAACTCCAGGGCGCGCTCGTGCTCACCGACCGCGTTGGCGGCGGTCGCGGCGTTCGCCCAGCACCCGTAGGCGAGGTCGGGACGTCCCGCCCTGGCGATCGCCTCCCCGGCGGCGATCGACGGTCCGTAGGACTGCTTGAATCGGCCGCGGCGCATCAGCGCGAGCGCGCGGGCGTGGGCGACGTCGTAGGTGTGCAGGAGATCGCTCCCACTCGCGTCGGAGCTGAGCTGCGCCAGCAGTCGCTCGGCTTCCTCCACGCTGCCGGCGACCGCCTCCGCCCATGCCGCCGCGGCCAGCGCCTCGCTGCGCTCGTCTGCCGCCGCCTGCGGGCTGAGCTCCAGCAGCTCGAGCGCCTTTCTCGCGCTCTCGAGCACCGCGCGGGGCACGCAGATCGGTCCGTGGTAGGCGCGGGCGCGGCGCAGCCAGGCCCGGGCGCACTCCACCGGCTCGGCTTCCGCCAGGAGGCTCGTGGCCCGTTCGAAGGCCGCCTCCGCGTGATCGCGCCGCACCCGCCACGCCTCGAGCTCGCCGAGCTCGAGCCACAGATCGACGCGGTCTGGCGCGATCGCGAGCGCCTCCTCGAGGTACCCGACGGCCTGCTCGAGCGCCGCCATCGCGCGCGCGTCGGCCGCGGCACGGACGAGCTGTGGCACGGCCTCCCGATCGGCTCCGGCGAGCCGCAGATGCCGGGCGACCTCGTCCGGGTGCCTGACCGCACCGGCCTGCTCGCTGGCGAGCAGCGCCTGCGCCCAACGGTGGTGCAGTCCGCGGCGGCGCGGATCCGCGATCTCTTCGTACACGGCGTCGCGCAGCAGCGCGTGGCGGAATCCGATGCGACCGTCGGACGCGAGCAACAGGCCGGTCTGGAGCGCTTGCGTGGCCGCCTCGCCCAGTGACAGCTGGTCGAGCTCGAGCGGATCCAGCGGCCGGGCGGCGACGGCCGCGATCTCGACCAGCTTGCGGACGTCACCCGACAGCGGCGCGAGCGTCGACCGAACCGAGCCGCGCAGGCTCGGGGCGAGCAGCTCGTCACCGCGGCCGAGCGCCCGCGCGGTCTCGACAGCGAACAGCGCGTTGCCATCCGCCCGCTGCACCACGCGCGAGACGTCGGCGTCGCTCAGGTCGGCTGCGGTGCGCGCCAGCGTGGCCACCGTCTCGGACGAGAGCGCGCCGAGCTCGAGCTCGCAGGCGAGCAGGCCGCGCGATCGCAGCGCATGCTCGAAGCGGTCAGCGTCGGCGCTGTGCGGCAGCTCGCGACGCGTCAGCAGAATCAGCATCCGCAGTCCCGCCACCCGCCGGGCGGCGTAGGCGGCCAGCTCGAGGCTGGGGCCGTCGGCGTTGTGGGCATCCTCGAGCACGAGCAGCAGCGGCACCTCACGCGTGGCCCAGCCCAGCAGCGCGACGACCGCTTCGAACAGCCGCGTGCGCTGGAGATCCGGCGCGACCACGGCCGCGCGCCCACCCCCGCGCCCGAAATGCGCCGGCAGCTCCGAGGCCAGCACCGCCAGATCGTCGGGCCAGGCGGCGTCAGGCGGCGGCGCGGGAAGCGACGGCAGCAGCTCGCGCATCAGCTCCGCCCACAGGCTGAACGGCGCCGTGCCGCCGAGGTCGAGAGCCGCGCAGGCTGCCGTCAGAGCCCCGGACGAGCGCGCGCGCAGCCGGAGCTCGGTCGCCAGCCGGGTCTTGCCGATCCCGGCTTCGCCGCGGATGACGGCCACCGCTCCAGTCCCGCCCGCGCCGCCGCCTGCCACACCCCGACCAGCTCGGTCAGCTCGCGCTCGCGGCCGACGAGCGGCAGCAGCCCCGGCTCGGGTCGCGGCGGCGCGGGGGCCGGGGCGGCTGCCGACGCCGGCTCGACCCGCAGCCGCTCGGCCAGCTCGCGGGTCGCCGGGGATGGTGCCACCCCCAGCTCGCGCCGCAGGCGCTCGGCCAGGGCGCGGTAGGTCCGCAGCGCGGCGGCGCGATCGCCCGCCGCGTCGAGGCGCACGATCAGCCGGCGGTGGGCCTGCTCGTCGAGCGGGTCTCGGGCCACCTGCTGCCGGGTGAGCTCGATCGCCTCGCGCAACTCCCCTGCCGCATCGCGCGTGCGGGCCTGCCCTTCGAGCAGCTCGATCACGCGCTCGCGCTGACGCTCGCGAGCCGAGAGCGCCCACTCGTCGTCGATTCCCTCCAGCAGCTCGCCGCGACACAGCGCAAGCGCCTGCGCGGGAGCGACGGCGGCAAGGCGCTCGAACTCGCGCACGTCGATCCACAGCCCGTCCCCGTCGCTGAGCCCGACCCGCTCGCCGTCCACCATCAGCGCATCTCCGAGCTGGCGCCGCAGCGCCCACAGTGCGCTGCGCAGACTCGCGCGCGCGCTCTGGTCGAGCACGTCCGGCCAGAACCGGCTCGCCAGCTCCGTCCGCGAGACAGCTCGCGGGGTCAGCGCGAGGTACGCGAACAGCGCCCACGGACGCTGCGTCGCTGGTGAATCGATCGCGGTCCCGTCCAGCTCGACTTCGAGTGCACCTAGCAGTCGTGCCCGTAGCACGGTCGTCAAAGCGTACCGCCGCCTGGTTTGACGCTCGTTTGACGGCCACGAGACGCGACGGCGCAAAGCTCGCAGACGCATGGCACCAACGACCAAAGGAGAAGCCATGAGCACCACCACCACATTCGACCTCGACCGCTTCACGCGGGCGGCCGAGGAGCGCGACGCGGCGACCCAGCTCTCGATGTACGGCCCGGACGCAACCGTCACGATCGCCGACAAGATCTCACCGCCCGGCTCGCCGCGCGTGCTGCGCACGCACGAGGAGATCAAGGACTGGCTCGAGGACATGTACGGCCGCGACATGACCCACGCGGTCAAGCACACCGTCAAGGACGACACCGGCGCCGCCTACACGCAGGCGTGCCGCTACCCCGACGGCACCAATGTCCTGTGCTCGACGGTGATCACACTCGACGACGGCCAGATCTCGGCGCAGACCGTGGTCCAGGCGTGGGACGAGAAGTGACGATGTCAACCACCGCACAGCCAATCGACCAGGCCAAGCTGGACGAGTTCATGGGCCGATTCGTCGGTGACCTCGGCGCGACGCTCAGCGCCGCGCTGGTGGTGATCGGCGATCGCCTGGGTCTGTACCGGGCGATGGCCGACGGCCAGCCGGTCGACGCCGAGGAGCTCGCCGAGCGTACCGGCACCGACCCTCGCTACGTCCGTGAGTGGCTCTCCAATCAGGCCGCCGGCGGCTACGTCAGCTATGACGCCGCGAGCGGGAGCTTCTCCCTGTCTCCGGAGCAGTCGCTCGCGCTCGCCCAGGAGGGCAGCCCGGCGTTCGTGCCGGGGGCGTTCCAACTGGCGACCTCGCTGATCAAGGACGAGGAGAAGATCGGGCGCGCATTCCTGTCCGGCGCCGGCGTCGGCTGGCACGAGCACCATCACGACCTGTTCACCGGCACCGAGCGGTTCTTCCGACCGGGCTATGCCGCGAACCTGGTCACGTCGTGGATCCCGGCGCTCGACGGCGTGGAGGCGAAGCTCGGCACCGGCGGACTGGTCGCCGACGTCGGCTGCGGTCACGGCGCGTCCACGATCCTGATGGCGCAGGCGTTCCCGCACTCGGAGTTCGTGGGCTTTGACTACCACGAGGCGTCGATCGAGCACGCGCGCAAGAGCGCGTCGGAGGCGGGGCTGAGCGGGCGGGTCAGCTTCGAGGTCGCCCCGGCCAAGGAGTACCCGGGACATACGTATGACTTCGTGACCATGTTCGACTGCCTGCACGACATGGGCGACCCGGTCGGCGCCGCCCAGCACGTCCGCCAGACGCTCGCTCCCGACGGCACCTGGATGATCGTCGAGCCGTTCGCCAACGACCAGCTGGAGGACAACCTCAACCCGGTCGGGCGCGTGTTCTACGGCGCCTCGACGCTCGTCTGCACGCCCGCCTCGCGCGACCAGGAGGTCGGGCTCGCGCTCGGCGCCCAGGCCGGCGAGCAGCGGCTGCGCGAGGTCGTGACCGCCGGCGGCTTCACCCGCCTGCGGCGCGCCACGGAGACGCCGTTCAACCTGGTGCTCGAGGCGCGGCCGTAAGTCGGATCGTGGCCGCCGCCCAGTCCGCCCCGGGGCTCGATTGCGCGGCGGCCCGCCTGACGTAAGCTGTCCGTGTGCCGGAGGCGCTGTCAATTGACCCCTCTCGATAGGGGCGCCGGGCGCGAGTCTGGGACCGATCCCCGGATCGTCGCCGACCAGGCGGGGAAGATCGCGGCGGCCTGGTCCCCGGCGGGCGCGCCACCGTCATGGGAGCTGACCGCATCTCAGTTCGGCGTGCTGCGAGACGATCCGGAGCTGCTCGCGATCGCCGCCACCATCGCGCCGCAAAAGCTTCCGCCGCTGCTGTTCTCCGCCGCGGCGACATATCTGGTGCTGGAGCTCGAACCGAGCCCGTTGCGACACTACTTTCCGCAGATCGGAGAACCCCAACCGCCGCTGGACAGCCGGTTCGCTCCCGAATATCGCGCGTTCTGCACCGACCACCGCGACCGCCTGCAGGAGCTCTGCGCTCAGCACCGCTACCAGATGAACGAGGTCGCCCGCTGTGCCGACGTGCTCCCGGCGCTGGCCCCGGCGATCGGGGACGGGCGCGAGATCATCCTGGTGGACATGGGCACAGGCGCCGGGCTGGGGCTGCAGCTCGATCGCTACCGGTACCGGTTCCACGGCCCGGAGGGACGCGTTGACACCGTGGGCGATCCAGATGCCACGGTGGTGATCGAGACCGAAATGCGGGGAGCGGTCAATGTGCCGGTGCCGGCCACAGTTCCGCACATCGTCGACCGGATCGGCGTCGACATCGAACCGCTGGACCTTCGTGATCAAACGGTGCGCACGTGGCTCGCCGCGTGCATTCCGCAGGAGATCGAGGCGCTGACCCGGTTTCACCGCGCGGTCGAGGTGTCTCTGGCGCACCCGGCGCGCAGCATTCGCGGGGACGCGAGCGCGGTGCTGCCCGAGATCATGGCCGCGATCGCGGACGGGGTGCTGGTGTGCCTGATCGACACCTACGTGCACGTCTTCTTTGCTCCTGACGAGCTGCTGCGGTTCCGCTCGATGGTCGACCGGTTTGGGACGCAGCGCGACTTGGACTGGATCTCGATCGACCCGCTGGTTCCGATGGGCGAGTCCGCCCACGACAGCGTGCTCGGCCTGTCGGTGCCGCCGGCACTGGTGCAACGCAACCGCCGCGACGGGGTGTTCGGCCTGATCGGACGGCTGAGTTATCGCGGTGGTCGCCGATCCGGAGCTCTGCTGGGCATCGCCCACCCCGGGGCGGCGTGGCTCGAGTGGCTCGGCAGCTGAGAAGCGCCCCGGTCGCGGCCGTTACGTCTCCTGGGCCAAGGCGAGCTGCGCCTTCATCGCCTCCGCCAGGGCGAGCGCACCGGACAGCGGGCGCACCATCACCACCAGCTCGTCGATAGCACCGTCTTCGTCGAGGTGCAGAAAGTCGCTGCCTTCGATCTGTCGATCGCCGACACGAGCTTCGAAGACGAGCGCGTGGTCACGGGCATCGGGTGCTCCGATCTCACGCACGTAGCGAAAGTCCTCGAAGACATTCGCGACGGCGGCCAGGAGCATCCCGACCGCCTCCCGGCCCCGATAGGGCTTGAACACGACCGGGCTTCGAAACAGGACGTCATCCGACAGCAGGGCTACCGCGGCGTCGATGTCCCGTGCTTCGATGGCGCTGCGAAAGGGGTGCATGGCTTGACCTCCGGATACACAACCAGTGAACCCCAGCCACTCTACGGGAGCTCGGACGGCGCCGATCACGCTCACCGTCCTCGCATCACATCGGCGTCAGGGCCCAGTCACGCGGAAGGTGGCCCGCGCCACGGTCGCGACCACCCGGACGTACTGCGGGCAGAGCGCGTTGGCGGAGCAGACGGGCGTCTGAACCTCCGTGACCCGGGCGGTGAACTCTCCGCGGCACCACCGCCCTCCGACCTTGGCCGGATCAAGCGTCACCGAGATCTCCGCGCCCCGAGCCGCGACGGGCACCGCGCTCGTGCGAGCCGACCAGGCATCCCGACCGCCCCGCGCCGGCGCGCGACGGCCCGAGCACGCCGAGCGAATAACCGAGCCTGGTGCCCCCTTGAGACCGCGCCGCCACGGGGGCCTTGAAGCTGAACGTGAACGCGGTTGTCGGTCCCCCGCTGGGGGGCGTCACGGTCAGCCCAGCGCGGCCCGAGCCGCCGGGGCGACTCGGCGTGGTGGGACTCGAAGCGCTGCCGCAGCCGGCCAGCACGAGCGTGGACATGGCGACGAGCCCGGTCACGCACACAGCGACCAGCGATTTGCGCCGCATCGGTGGTTTGTGCCGCATCGCCGCCCCCGGGAGTGTGCGCTCGGGGCCAGGGGCGGTCTCCTGCATCGTCTCGAGGCTACCCGGACTTGACGTCGCCCCCTCGGTGAGCTGAACTGTCGTCTCTGAGCCCCGATCTCCCTGCTGTGTCGTGACCGTTGATTCGTCAACTATGATCTAGCTGTGGACACGATCGCTCCAGCCCGTCTCGAAGGCGCCGCGCTCGAAGCGTGGCGCAGCTATCTGCAGAGCCACGCCTCGATCGTGCGCGGCCTCGACGCCGAGCTCGTGGTCGAGCACGGGGTCACGACGCGTGATTACGAGGTGCTGCTGTACCTGGCCCAGGCCCCCGATCGCCACCTCCCCATGTCAGCGCTGGCCGAGCGCACCATGCTGACGCGCTCCGGCATCACCCGGCTCGTGGACGGCCTGGTCGAAGCCGGGCTGATCGAGCGGGTCGCCTGCCCCAATGACGCCCGCGTCTCCTACGCGCAGCTGACCAGCCTCGGTTACGAGAAGCTCCGTGACGCCGGCTGCTCGCACGTCAAGAGCATCCGGCGCCTGTTCCTGGAGCACTTCAGCGAAACGGAGATCGAGCAGCTCGCCGCGCTGCTCCGCCGCCTTCCCGGTGCCCGACCGGACGGCCAGTGCACCGTCGACTGAGCCGCGCCGGCGCAGTACCGGCTTGCGGGGCCCCGGTGGCGTCCTACCAGCCTGCGCCCTGCGAGCAGCGTAGGCGCGAGAGCTATGAGCACCCTCACCGACACCACCAGCGGCGTGGGGATCGACCCACGGACCGCGATCGGGACCGTTCGCCTGACGGTCTCGGACTTAGATCGCTCCCGCGCCTTCTACGAGCAGGCGCTGGGCCTGCTCCCATCGGAGCTCGACGACGGTTCGATCGCCCTCGCGCCCGGGAGCGATAAGGAGGCTGACGAGACCGCCGCACGCCCGCTGATCGAGCTCGTTGGCGACAGCGCAGCGCCGCGCCTGGATCGCAGCGCCACGGGTCTGTTTCATCTGGCGGTGCTGGTGCCCACGCGGCTGGATCTGGCGTTTGCTCTGGTCCGGCTGGCCGAGGCGCACTGGCCACTGGACGGCGCCTCGGATCACCTCGTGAGCGAGGCCCTGTATCTGTCCGATCCCGACGGCAACGGCATCGAGATCTACCGCGATCGCCCGCGTGACCAATGGCGCCGCGTCGACGGCCAGCTCCAGATGGCGACGCTGCCGCTCGATCTGCAGGACGTGGCCCGCGAGCTGGCCGCCGCCCCGGCCGCGCAGCCGCTGGCGCCGGCGGCGACGCGTATCGGCCATGTCCACCTGCAGGTCACCGAACTGGAGCGGACGGAGGCCTTCTACGCCGGCGTGCTCGGCTTCGACGTGATGGTCCGGGGCTACCCGGGGGCACTGTTCGTCGCGGCCGGTGGCTACCACCACCACATCGGACTCAACACCTGGAACAGCGCCGGCTCGGGGCCGCCGCTCCCTGGCGCGGTGGGGCTGCGCTCGTTCGAACTGCAGCTCCCCGACCAGGCCCAGCTCGACGCCGTACTGGAGCGGATTGCCGCCGCCGGGCTTGACACCGAGCCGGATCCGCGCACCGGGGGGCGTCTGGTCCGCGATCCGTCCGGCAACGCCGTGCTGCTGCGATCGTCCTGAGTGGCCGGTCCCTTCCCCCTGCGCTGGTGCAGCCTTGCACTAGCCTACGGGACCTCGGCGACGTGGCGGAGTGGCTACGCAGCGGCCTGCAAAGCCGTGTACACCGGTTCGATTCCGGTCGTCGCCTCTTGCGCTAATCGACCGGTCCCCGCTGCCGTTCGAGCGCCTCCAACCGAGCGGTCTGGCGGTCTGGTGCGCTGACTGATCTCCGTGATCGCGGTGGCGACAGCGTCGTCGAACCCATCCTCGTTGGCGCTGTAGGGCCGTATCAGCCGCAGCGCGAGCACCCGTGCGAGCCTTCCGACCGCCCCGAAGCGCGAAGACGCGGCGGCGGCTGCGATTGGCCCGAGCATTCGCCAAGGCCTCGCCCACGCGCTGCTCGGGCGTCGGCGGCTCGGATCGTGTCACTGCAACGGGTGGCTTCGCCGGTGCGGATCGCCGAGGGCGGGCCGCCACGGGAGTCCACGCCGAGCCGCTGTCAGGCCGGCGTTCCAGCAGCACGTGATCCTGGAGGCCGAGAGCGGCGCCCGGGAAGTAGCCGCGGATCTCAAACCATCGTCCCCAGTGCTCGAACACGTACCAGGGCGCGTGGAAGGTGGTCTGATACCAGTCCGGCAGCGGGAAATCCGGCGGCTGGCTGCCGTCGACGAACACGATGCCCGCCTGCTCGAGCGGCTCTCGGGTCGCCCCGGCGTCCTGGCGCAGCGCGATCTCCCCCTGCGTGCTCAGCACGAGCAGCCCCCCAGGTCGCGTCACCCGCTGTAGCTCCGTGAGCCACAGATCCTGACGGCGCTCGTCGATGTGGGTGAAGACGCTGTGACTGAAGACCAGGTCAAATGCTCCGTCCGGGTATGGGAGCGGCGGATCCGTCCCGTTGACGCTGACCCGGGCGTGAGGAAGATGCTCGCGGCACCACGCCACCGCATCCGCGTCGATGTCGGTTCCGTGCAGCGCCCGGGTGCGCCCCAGCTCCTGCATCCACAGCAGCATGCGGCCGCACCCGCACCCGAAGTCCAGAATCGATTGAAACGAATCCAGCGAGCGCTCGGTGATCGCAAGCGTTCGCTCCAGCTCCCGAACCGATTGGCGTCCGGTCTGACGGAACCACGCGGGATCCCGCGACCCCGCGACACGCAGCATGAGGTCTTCATCGGGGTGGGGCGTCGAAATTGTCTCGGGCGCGACCGACACGCCCCGCACGCTACGCGCTCGCCTGGGCTCCCGCAATCCGAGCCCGAGGAGCGCCCGCCGCGACGCGATCTCCCCGCCGGCGCCGACAACCCCGATAATGCCCGGATGGCCGGGACCCTGACCGAGCTGATTCTGGACCACGCGCACAGTGCTGTGGTCTCGATGGACGAGGACGGCTTGGTGACCTACTGGAACCCGAGCGCGGAGAGGACCTTCGGTCTGTCACGCGCGCAAGCCACGGGACGGGTGATGGCCGACCTGATCGTTCCCGAGCGCTATCGCTCCGCGCATCGCGCCGGGCTGGCGCGCTTTTTGGCGGACGGGGTCGGTCCGCTGCTCAACCAGCGAACCGAGTTGGCGGCGCTGCGGGCGGACGGCACCGAGTTCCCGGCTGAGATCACATTCTCGGCACTCCGGGACGGCGATCACTGGACCTTTCATGCTTTCGTGCGGGACCTCACCGAGCGCAAGGACAACCAACGGGAACACGATCGCCTGGTGGGAGAGCTGCGGCGCGCGCTGCACGGGAGCGAGCGGCGCTTCGACGCAATCGTGGGCTCGCTCAGCGACCCGGTCACCATCCGTGATCGGGAGCACCGCATCGTCTACGCCAACCGGGCGGCCTTGACGCACCTCGGATTCGACTCCGAGGAGGAACTGCGCAACACCGATCCCGCGGACATCATGTCCGACTACCTGGTGTTGGACGAGGACGGTCGTGACGTCTCGATGGACGACATCCCCTCGGTACGGATTCTTCGTGGCGACGACGCCGAGCCAATCGTCATCCAGACCGTCCACCGCGAGACCGGGGCCCGTCGCTGGCAGCAGCTGAAGGCCGCGCCGCTGCTGGATGAGAACGGTACGGTCGAGGCCACGATCACGATCATCGAGGACGTCACCGAGCGCAAGCGCGGTGAACACCAAGCCGCCTTCCTGGCCGAGGCCAGCGAGGTACTGGCGTCCTCCCTGGACTATGAACAGACACTGAAGAACGTCGCCGAGCTCGCCGTGCCGGGAATCGTCGACTGGTGCGCGGTCGATCTGCTGGACGAGGACGGCGATCGCCAGTCCGTGGCGGTGGCTCACGTCGATCCGGAACGGCTGAAACTGGCCGAAGAGCTCCGTTCCTACCAGCCCGAGCGGCTCGACCCCGAGCGCGGACTGGGGCTGGTCTTCGCCACCGGCAAGCCGTTGCTCTACACGAATATCCCCGACGAGATGCTCCTGGAGGCGGCCGTCGACGCCCGGCACCTGGAGCTCCTGCGGGCGGTGGGCTTCAGCTCTGCGATGGTCGTTCCGGTTCGCTTGGGGGACAGGACACTGGGGGCCATGACCCTGGTGAGCGCGGAATCGGGCCGGGCCCTTGACCAATTCGATCTGAAGCTGGCCGAGGAGGTTGCCGGGCGCGCCGCCGTCGCGATCGAGAACTCGCGGCTCTACAGCGAGCGGACCAAGATCGCCAACACCCTGCAGCAGAGCCTGCTGCCCGAGCAGCTGCCTCAGATAACGGGGTATGAACTGGCCAGCATCTACACGCCGGCGCTTGAGGGCAGCGAGGTAGGCGGTGACTTCTACGACGTCTGGGAGGTCGACGACAGCTGGCTGATGGTCATCGGCGACGTAACCGGCAAGGGGATCGAGGCGGCGGCGCTCACCGCGCTGGTCCGCCACACACTGCGCGCGGCATCCGAATTCGAGTCGAGTCCCGCGGAGCTGCTGGCTCATGTCGACCGCGCGCTCAAGAAGCAGCCCGCGCTGTCGATATGCACCGCCCTGTGCCTCCGTCTGCAGGGTGACCATGTGACGCTCGCGGTCGGAGGCCACCCGTTGCCGCTGTACCTCGGGGCGGATGGAGTCGGTCCGGTCGGTGACACCGGACCGTTGTTGGGCGGCTTCTCCGACGTTCACTGGCATGCACTCACCATGCAGATGCAACCCGGAGATACCCTGGTCGCGTATACCGACGGGGTGACCGACGCCGTTGGTGCGAACGGATCACGCTACGGCCAAGCCCGTCTGAGGGCGACACTTCTGCAGTGCCGCGAGAGCTCGGCCACCGGGGTCGCCGATACCCTGACCCGGGCCCTGGACGCGTTCCAGACCGGAGGGCACGCCGATGACACCGCGGTGCTGGTGCTGCACCGCAACCTGTCCGGGGTACCCACATCAGCCCGCGAACACGAAGCGTCGCGGGCGCCAGGGATCGCCACACTGCGGTAGCTCCAGCCATGGTCCGCCCCACCAAGTTCGAAATCACCCAATCCGCCGCCGGCGGGCGGCCCGTCGTGGCGATCGCGGGGGAGATTGACATCGGCACCGTTCCGACGCTCACACGGTACCTCGACGAACACTTCGGGTCAGACCTGTCAGCGCTGACGCTTGACCTGCGCGATCTGACCTTCATGGACTCGTCAGGACTGCGGCTGCTGATCGCGCTCAACGACCGGGCCCAGCGCGACGACTGGTCGCTTCGGCTGATCGCGCCGACAACACGAGGCCGCGCTGATGGTGCTGCGGGTCACCGGCGCCTACACCGCGCTTCCGTTTGACACCGCGGACGAGTGATGCAGTCCACCTACACGGAATCGCGCAGCAGTGACGACGCGCCGGTCCTGCGGCTTGAGTTCGACGTCACCCCGGAGGCTCCGTCGCTGGCCCGTGCGGCGATCACCGGCTTCTCCGAGCACCGCGAGCTCCAGCCGGGCCGGCTCGCGCTGCTCAACCTGCTCGTGTCAGAGGTGGTCACCAATGCCATCGTGCACGCCCCGGTCAAGCCGTCGGCCAAGATCCGCCTCTCCGCGCGGATCAGCGAAGGCGTCACCCGGGTGGAGGTGACCGATCCCGGCACCGGCTTCAGCCCAAGGCCGCGCGACCCCGCCCGCCGCGACGGCGGCTACGGCCTGTACCTGCTCGAGCTTCAGGCCAATCGCTGGGGGGTGGACAAGCGAGACGGCACGACGGTGTGGTTTGAGCTGGCCAGCGGCGGACCGCACGGCCCCTGAACGGGCTCCGACTCACGTCGACGCCTTCGCCGTGAGGTTGTAGACGGTCTCGCCGCCCACCGTCTGCGACTTGTAGTGCGCCTTGACCCAGGTGGTGATGGCGCTGCTGCTCGAGCCGCCCTGGCCACCGAAGCCCCCGGGGCGTCCACCACCGGCGGGCGGCGTGAACCCGCTGCGGCCGGCCATGGCACCGCTGCGGTTGGCCGCCGGGCCAGCGCCGCCGCTCTCGCCGGCGATGTAGTAGTGGATCTCACCTCGGGCGACGTACTGCTTGAACTGGGCCAGGCTCAGGTTTCCGCCTTCGTTGTTGAAGCCGCCGATGGCCATCACCGGCTCGCCCCCGGAGGCCAGCTCGAGCGAAGCGGCGCTCTGGGACCCGGAGACGGCCGCCACCCAGCGGTAGTTGCCGGCGCCGGCTTGGAGCGCTTTCACCAAAGCCCCGCTGGTGACCGACTGGCCACCGCCGACCGTGCGGGCGCCAGGGGCACCACCGCCGCCGGCGCCGGATCCAGGGCCCCCAAGGCCGGAGCTCGGCCCGGCCGAGACAATCGATCCGGTGTGGGCGGTGGTGATGGTCTGGGCGGAGTAGGCGGCGGGCCCGGCCACGCAGGCGATGAGAGCAAGCGTAGCCGTGAGCGATGGTGACTCCTCGCCCCAGCCGCCGCAGCGGCGAGGCCGCGAGCAAGCCGATCACGGCCAGAACGGCGCTCACCACGATCGCCGCGCGCAGCCACGACTCCCACTGCGGGGTGCGGTCGAGCAGCACCCATGACCAGCCGGCGGTAAGCAGCACTCCGACCGCCAGCAATGCCCGGGAGTGGATCGTCCGGCGCTCGCGCCACAGCACGGACGCGAGGATCGCCACCAGCGCCGCGATCGCGGGCGCCAGCGCGACCGTGTAGTAGGTGTGGATGATCCCGCTGCTCAAGCTGAACACCAGGCCGCTGACGACGAGCCATCCACCCCACAGCAGCAGCGCCGCACGGGTACGGTCGGTTCGGGGAGCGCGGCGAGTGGACCAGAGCCCCACCACCAGCGCCACCAGCGCGGCCGGCAGCAGCCAGGACGCCTGACCGCCCATCAGATCGTTGAACAGCCGCAGCACTCCGGTGGGGCCGCTGAAGTTCGATCCCCCGCCGCCTCCGCCCGCCTCCCCGCTGGCGCCGAAGATCCGCCCCAGCCCGTTGTAGCCCGTGATCAGGTTGAAGATGCTGTTGCTCGGCGACCCATCGATCATCGGCCGCGAACCCGCCGGCCACAGCGCCACGATCGCGACCCACCAGCCGGCGCTGACCACGATCGCCAGTCCGCCCGCGAGGAGTTGCAGAATGCGGCGGCGCAGCCCGGTGGGGGCTGCGACCAGGTAAACCAAACCGAACGCGGGCAGGACCAGGAACGCCTGCATCATCTTGGCCAGGAACGCCAACCCGATCATCGTCCCGACCGCCACCACCCAGCGCGTCGACGCGCCCTCCAGGGCCCGGACCAGGCAGTAGGCGGCTGCGACCAACAACATCACCAGCAGCGCGTCGGGGTTGTTGAAGCGGAACATCAACGCCGCCACCGGCGTGATCGCCAGCAACGCTCCCGCCATCAGACCGGCCGCCGGGTCCGAACCAGCGCTTGACCCCGGCGTACAGCAACGCCACCGCGGCTACCCCCTCCAGAGCCTGGGGCACCAGCATGCTCGTGCTGCTGAAGCCGAAGATCCGACCCGACAGCGCCATCACCCACAAGGATGCCGGCGGCTTGTCGACCGTGATGAAGCTCGAGGCGTCCAATGAGCCGAAGAACAAAGCCTTCCAGCTCTTGGTGGCGGCCTGGACCGCCGCCGCGTAGAAGCTGTTGGCGTAGCCCGAGGCGCTGAGATCCCACACGTAGGCCACCGCGGTGACGATCAGCAGCGCCACCAGCGCCGGGCGGGCCCAGCTGGGCTCATCGGCGCGTCCGCGGACGAGGCTGCGGGCGCGACCCTGAACGTGTTCGCGGCCGGAGGGCGGCAACAGCGGACGGCGCAGGACGGTTGTGCTCATCGGGTCTCCTCGAGTGCTCTCGGGCGGTCAGAACGTGGACAGCCCGAGTTCTACGTCCCGTCTGTGGCAGAGCCGTGAGGAGGATCTAAGAGACTCGCAGCAGCCGGCTCATGGAGCCGCCGATGCGCGCGCCCGCTGCGGTTCGCTGCTTTCCTGCTTCGCGCTGGCGGGACCGAAGGACACCCGCAGGACCGCGCCGCCGTCGGGAGCGTTGGCCGCGTGCGCCGAGCCGCCGTGCGCTTCGGCCGCCTGCTTGACGATGGCCAGACCCAGTCCTGATCCCGGCATCCGTCGGGCGTCCTCGGCGCGGTAGAAGCGATCGAAGACGTGCTGGAGGTCGGTGGCGTTGAACCCAGGCCCGTGGTCACGCACGCTCAGCGCGCCCGCGTGCAGCCCGACCTCGATCGACCCGCCGGGTGGACTCCACTTGCGGGCGTTGTCGATCACGTTGGTGACGGCGCGAGCAACCCGATCGGGAGCGTTGACGATCACCGTGGGCTCCAGCTCGACGCTGAAGCGCAGCTGCGGCGCCCGGCGCTGGGCGCGAGCAACCGCCTCTCGCACGATCACGTCGAGCTCGATCGGCTCGGTGTGCTCGGTCGGCGCCGATCCACGGGCGAGCTCCAGAACGTCGGCGACGAGTTGGGTCAGCTCGTCGAGCTCGGCCACGATGGCCTGCTGCAGCCCGGCGCGCTCCTCTACGGGAAGCCGGTGGGACTCCAGGAAGATCTGGATGTTGCTGCGCAACGCCGCCATGGGGGTGCGCAGCTCATGGGAAGCGTCGGCGATCAGATGACGCTGGGCCTGGATCGAGCGCTCGAGCGCGTCGAGCGTCTGGTTGAAGCTCGCCGCGAGCCGGCGCAGCTCGCTCGCGCCGGTCTCCTCCAGACGCCGGGGGCGGTCCAGGGCGCTGGTGACCTGCTCCGTCTGCTCTGAGAAACGCTCGATCGGCGCCAGCGCGGCGCGGGCGATGACGGCACCGAGCAGCCCGGCGAGCAGCACCCCTGCGCCGACCAGCAGCACGTAGGTCAGCAGCCAGGGCGCGGAGTACCGAGTCGACCGACGTCAACGGCAGTGCGACCTCCACCGCATAGTGGTCGTAGGGGTCGCCGACGGTCAGCACCTCAACGTGGATGCCGCGGACACGCGCGGTGCGGAAGAAGCTGCCCTTTCCCGTTCTGGCCGTACTCAGCACCTGGGCATCGACCGGTAGCTGCGGCTGGCCGCCGTCGCCCGCCGCGACTCTGCCGGTCGGGTACACGAACTGAAAGTACCCCGGGGCCCCGCCCAGCGGCGGATTCGAGGGCAGGCCGGGGCCACCGGAGGATCGCGGGCCACCGCCGTGGCGGGCCCCACCGAAGTGCCCGAGGTCCGGCACGTGCGGGGCCAGGAACGGCTGCGCACGTGCGCGCAGCTGCTGCTGGACCTGCCCGACCAGGTGTGATCTCGTGCTGAGGTACGCGGTGAAGCCGAGGGTCACGGCGACCGCCGCGACGGCTATCGTGGCCGCCCCGGTGATACGCCGGCGCAGGCTCACGGCTCGCGCAGGACGTAGCCCACGCCGTGCACGGTCTGGATCAGGCGGCGCTCGCCACCGGCCTCCAGCTTGCGTCGCAGGTATCCGATGTACACGCGGAGGGCGTTGCCGGCCAGCCCGAAGTCATAGCCCCAGATGCGGTCGTAGATCAGCTCGGACGACAGCACTCGACGGGGGTTGAGCATCAGCAGCTCCAGCAGCTGGTACTCGGTGCGGGTCAGGTCGACCACCCGATCCCCCACCTTCGCCGCGTGCGCATCGGCATCGAGCACCAGCTCGTCAAAGCGCAGCGAGCGCCCGTCCGCGCCCTCGATATGACGGCGCATGATCGCGCGCAGCCGTGCCTGCAGCTCGCGCACGTCGTAGGGCTTGACGAGATAGTCGTCGGCGCCGGCCTCCAGGCCCTCCACGCGGTCCTCTACCGCGTCGCGGGCCGTGAGCATCAGGATCGGAGTGCGGTTACCGGTGCTGCGAAGCCGGCGACACACCTCCATCCCGTCGATGTCCGGCAGCCCGAGATCGAGGATGATCGCGTCGGGCACGTCCGTCTCGGCCTTGAGCAGTCCCTCCTGCCCCGTCGGAGCCGGCACAACCTCATAACCGTCGAGCAGGAGTGCCCGCCGCAGCGCCGAGCGCACCGCATCGTCGTCTTCGATAACCAGGATCCGCATCGCGAGCGCCTAGGCCCGACCGTGGTGGTTGATCGCTGCTGGGCGAGAGGTCATGGCGCGCTCCGCTGTCCGCAGATTGCCGGCTGGGAGCTGCGATGCTCTCACAGCACGAGGATCATGTCCTGACACGGTCACCGAACCCCCAAGGGTGGCCGCACCTACTCGCAACCCTGTGAGAGCCGTATAAGACAGTTGTGAGAGGGCAATCACCGCTGGGCGACTGCCCTCTTCACCTACCAGGAACGGGCCTTGGGCCGCGCTCGCCGCGCGCGTCGACGCGGCGCGGCATGCGTCCGCTGCTCGTGGCCGCCGCCGAGGTGATGGTCGAGCCCGAGCTGTCCGGCGAGCTGGCTGATCTCACGGCGTTCGGCCGCCGATACCAGCGTTATCCCGATGCCGGTGTGTCCGGCGCGCCCGGTGCGACCGATCCGGTGCACGTACGCTTCGCTGTCGGCCGGTGGGTCGAAGTTGATCACGTGGGAGATGCCGGTCACATCGATCCCCCGTGCCGCCACGTCGGTGGCGATCAGCGTTGTGACCGATCCGGCCTGAAAGCGGGCCAATGCCTGCTCACGCTGGCGCTGGGACTTGTTGCCGTGCATCGCCAGAGCCGGGATCCCATGAGCCGCGAGCCGCTTCACGAGCCGGTCCACGCCGCGCTTGGTGCGCACGAACACGAGCGTGAGCCCGCGGTCGCGACCGAGCTCTTCGATCAGGGCCTCAACCCGCTGCTCGCCCGTCACCTCAACGAACCGGTGCTCGATGTCGATGTTGGCCCGGCGAGCGTCGGGGCCGTGCTCGTGGACCGCCGCATCGCGCGTGTAGCGCTTGGCGATCCGGCCCGCCTCCCCGTCCAGCGTGGCCGAGAAGAACAGCGTCTGGCGTGACGGAGGGCATTTGGCGACGATCCGGTCCACAGCGGGGCGGAAGCCCATGTCGAGCATCCGATCGGCCTCATCGAGGACCAGGATGCGGATCGAGTCGAGCTTGAATGCTCCTCGGGCGAGCAGGTCCTCGAGCCGGCCCGGGGTCGCGACGAGGATGTGTGAGTTGGCGGCGTCCCGGGCCTGCTTGACCAGCCCGACGCCGCCGTAGACCGCGCAGACGCGGAGGGCTCGCGCATGTGCGATTCCGCGGATCTCCTCGACGATCTGTGTGGCGAGCTCCCGCGTGGGGACCAGCACCAGGGCGGCGGGACGCCGTCCGGCCGAATCGATCCGGTCCGCGAGCGGAATCCCGAACGCGAGCGTCTTGCCCGAGCCGGTCGGAGATTTGGCCAGGACATCCCGGCCGGCCAGCACGTCGCCGATGACGAGCTGCTGGACGGCAAAGGGATGCGTGATGTTTCGCTCCGAGAGCGAGCTGACGACAGCGCGCGAAACGCCTATCTCAGCGAAGGACTGCGTTGACATGCAAGACTCCTTGGCGGCAGGTTGAGGCCGCGTACGGTTCGGGAGGCTATTGCTGACCCGAACCGCTTCCTGCGGGACCCAAGCGAGCTGCCTCGCGGCCGACAGGGCGTCGACCGCTACACGTCAAGCTAGCAGCTGATCAGCTCGGCGGACGCGAGCGAGCGCCGCGCAGCCGTCGCTCGGCGCTCTCCAGGGCTCGCTCAAACTCGCGCAAACGCTCGTCAGAGGTTGGCCTACCGCTGTAGATCCGAGCCCTCAGCAGCGCCAGGCGGTTGCGGAAGTGACTGACCTCGGCGGCAAGTTGCTCGATCTCAGGGCCAGAGCTCACAGTCCCCGCTCACGGGCGTTCCGGCTCAGCTCCACGGCCAGCGCGCTGGGCTCCATCCGAGCTTCCAGGTCGGAGATCCGCTTGTCCTGACGCTCGGACTCACGGTGGACGGAGTCCTGTAGTCCCTCGAGCAGGCGTTCCAGGTGCGCCACCCGTGTCTCCAGCGATTGGGGCTGAGCCGCGGGTGCAGCCTGGTTGGGTCGGTCTCCCAGAACCGGGGTCTGGCGCATCTGCTTGACCCGAGCGACCAGTCCTTCGCGCTCTCGCATACCCACGTCAGTAGCGCCGGCCGGTGCGCGGCGGCCGGGCAGCCCGCGGTGGGTACCGGTTTCGCTCCTCCTCAGTCATCTTCCGGATGACCAGAGATCCCTCCTGGACCTGGTCGCGCACCATCTCAAGCTTGGCCTGGCGGCGCTCCTCTGCCCGCTCTCGTGTGGTCTTCATACGCTCGCTCCGATGCGATCAGGCATGTCCATGAGATAATTCGCCAACGCGAAGCGTAACCGTGTCGGCGGATGATCCCGAAGGCGACGGCGTCGCCCACCCCCTTCACGGTAACACCCGGGGCAACCGGAACCGCCGACGTGTCGCCCGGATCCGGCCGGCGCTACGGTGCCGAGGCTATACTCCCGCCGTCGCGCGGCTGTAGCTCAGTTGGCTAGAGCGTCTGCTTGCCATGCAGAAGGTCGAGGGTTCGAGTCCCTTCAGCCGCTTCAGAAAAGCCCCGGTAATCAGAACGGGAGCCTCGCACGGAGCAGTTCCTCCCTGCGCGACCTTGGCGCGCAAGTAGCCGATCTCTGGCAAACGGTCGCTCAGCCCGCTGCCGCCCCTACGACGATCCTCATGGTGTGTCCTTTCGCTCGTGACGTCAGTAGGAAGCGAGGCGCGCGTCGGCCTCGGCCAGCGCGTCGGCAAGGCTGGCGACGTCCGCCAGCCATGGCGAGCCGTCCGCGCGCGGGTCGATGCGCAGGTGCAGCCGTCCCTCGTGGAGCACGGTGAACCCCATCTGCTCGTTCGCGCACCAGAACTCAGCCTCGAGGTCATAGGCCTCCTCGGGGCCCGTGACGATCACTTTGATCTCGGTCATCGCCGAGCCCCTTGCCAGTAGGAGGCGAACCACGCCTCGAAGTCGACCTTCCCGATGCGCGCCCCGTCGCCGGTCGTCAGCTCGCCGTTGTGCAACTCCGTGCCGTAGTAGCGCGCGTGCGGGTCGCCAATAACCGTTCGCTCGTCGCCGGCCGCCGCGAATAGTCGACGCGCCCAGGCGTCCATGCCCAGCGCCTCCGGCCCGCCCAGTTCGACGCGGCCGCGGACCGGCGCGCCGGTCGCCAGCTCGGCCACGGTCGCCGCGACGTCATCGGCACCGACTGGCTGCATCAGACCGGTAGATAACCGGATGGTCTCGCCCTCCGCCGCGGTCTCGACGATCTGAGGCAGGAAATCGAAGAACTGCGTGGACCGCAGAATGGTGTACGGGATGCCGCCGGCCTCGATCTCGGCCTCTTGAGCGACCTTGGCGCGCAGGTAGCCGCTGTCGGGCAGGCGGTCGGAGCCGACGATCGAAACCGCGACGTGGTGGCCGACGCGGGCGTAGCGCTCGGCCGCCAGCTGGTTCCGCGTCGAGGTAGTGAAGAACTCCAGCACCGCGTCGTCGTCCCAAACTGGCGAGTTGGAGACGTCGACGACGACCTCCGCACCTGCCATTACCTCGGCGAGGCCCTCGCCGGTGATCGTGTTTACGCCCCTATCGGGCGAGGCCGGCACCGGGTCATGCCCGTGCGCCACCAGCCGGCGCACGACGTTGCTGCCGATGCGTCCGGTGCCACCGATGACCACGATTCTCATGTTGAGACTCCTTCATGTTGGGATTGACGCCACAGATACGAGGCGGCCACGCTGCGTCCAGTGGGCAACACAAGCAACCCTGTGAACACGGCCACAGCGACCTCGACAGCACGCAGGCCACCGTTCGCAACCTCGGCGACATCCGCGCCCAGCTCCGCGGCGTGATGACGATGGACCTCGTCGGCAGTAGTCATACGATGAGGCTGACCGAACACAGCAGCCATCGCTTCCGGGTCTCTCCCTAGTCATGTCCCCAGTCGGCGACCAGGAGCCAGCCTAGGCGCGACTACTCTGCGAACGCGCCGCGAAGCTCCTTGCGTGTGGTGACGTCGAGCTTGCGAAACACCTTGCGCAGGTGGTACTCGACGGTGCGCGGGCTCAGGAAGAGGCGCACGCCGATCTCTGGGTTCGATAGCCCATCCTGGGCCAGACGCGCGATCTGCCGCTCCTGGGCGGTCAGATCGTCCCGCGTGTCGGGGGTCCGTTTCCGAACCACTTCGCCCGTCGCAAGCAGCTCATTGCGCGTGCGTTCGGCGAATGCCTCCATCCCGACTGTTGCGAAACGGTCGTAGGCGCTACGGAGCGCGCGTCGTGCGTCCACCCGGCGCTGCTGGCGGCGCAGCCACTCCCCGTAGAGCAGGTGAGCACGCGCGAGCTCCGGCACCAGTCGAGTCCGACCCAGCCGTTCGATCGCCTCTTGATACAAGGGCTCGGCCTCGTCGCCTTCGGTTACCAGGGCGCGCGAGCGCGCCTGAATTCCTAATGCCCAGTCGGTGTCGCTCACGCTGGTCGCCTCGACCAGCCGCTCCAGCGCGTTCGATGCAACGCTGAGCTTTCCCGTCCTGGTGGCGGCCTCGATCAGCTCAGGAAGCGCCCACATCGAAACGTAGAGTTCGGGCGCTTGCGCTGCGGCGTGCTCGGCCTCACGCAATGCCTTTCCATACTGGCCCAGACCGTTGTAGAGGACTCCACACACAAATTGGCACCATTGGAGACCCACGCCTTGTTCTGCCGCTCGCGCGGCCCTGATGACGCCTTGATTAGAGGCGCAGCGTCGGCCTCTGAGCCGCGAAGGGCAGCGAGAAGCACGGCTGCGTACGGGGCGATGCGCCTCCCAGTTGCGTTCGCAATCGCGTCCGCCTCCGCGATCAACGCGCTGGCAGCGGCGAAGTCGCCGCGCCAAGTCAAGACTCCTCCCAGGCCGTTCAGATAGAGCGGAAGGTGGAGCATCAATCCCGCCTCACGGACCGACTCCAGCTGCCGGACAGTCATCGAGTGCCAACGCTCTTCATCCCAAAGCATGAATGCCGCGCGCTGGGCCATCCAACCCCACCGCAGCCCGTCCTCGCTCCCGATCTCTTCCTCGGCGAAGGCACGCGCTGCCTGGTTTAACAGAGGAACGGCGGCAGCTCGCCCCTCGGTGACGGAGACCGCCAAGCCGTCCAGCAATACATCTGACGCACGTCTTTGCCCCGTAGGCGGGAGCGTCGACAGAGCGGCCCGAGAGATCTCCTGCATGAGACCGTCGCCCGCGAAAGGCCCTGCGAACATCGAAGCCACCCATGCGTCCAAATAGGTCTGGCGAGCGAGCCCGAGATTGAGCGGCTCAAGCCGACTCGCGGCCTTCAGCAGTAACCGCGGCGCGTCGCTGGCGAGACCCGACGCGAAGGCGACATGGCCGCGGAGCAGTTCAACTCGCGCGCGCTGGAACTCGTCAAGAGGTTCGGCCTCGGCTGCAGTTAGGAGCTCGCGAACGGCTTCGAACGCGCCCGCGTCCAGGCTCGCCTGTGCCGCCGCCAGCGCGCGATCCGCGCGCCGCGCGAGATCCTGCGTTAGCTCCACCGCACGCCGCAGAAACGCTGCCGCGGCCGCGGCTCCGCCGCGCGCCTGCGCCCGGCCAGCCGAGCTCTCAAGCTCCAGCGCGACTTGCTCGTCATTTCCGGTCGCGGCTGCGGCCAGATGCCACGCCCGGCGGTCAGGGTCGGCCTCCCGATCAATGGCGTCAGCGAGCGCCAGATGCGCGACCCGTCGCTCCATGACCGTCGCCGATTGGTACACGGTGGAACGGACGAGCGGATGGCGAAAAGTCACGCGCTGGCGGATCGCCAACAGCCCGTCCGTCTCCAGCGCGCTCGCCGCTGCTCGAGCGATGCCGAGCCGGTCGGCCGAACGCCACAGCAGGAGCGGATCACCAACCGTCTCGGCCGATGCAAGCAGCAGCAGGCGCCTCGCATCGCCCGGTAGCGCGTTCAGTCGGCGCACGAAGCTCTGCTCGATCCGACTGGTGACACCCTGCCCGCCGAGCAGCTCGAACCCAGCGGCCACCTCCGTCGCTGTCAACCCGCGCGGCAATTCGATCAGAGCAAGTGGGTTTCCGCGTGTCTCGGCGACGATCCGGTCGCGTGCTTGCTCGCTGAGGATGAATGGCACGGCCGAGGACAGAAGCGTCCGGGCATCGCCATCCTGTAATCCGTGCACCTCGAGTTCGGGAAACTCCATGAGCTCCTCCCCCGGATCGCGTGCAGCGAACACGATCCCGACCGGCTCAGCCAGGAGGCGGCGTGCCACAAAAGCGAGGGTCAGAACCGATGCTTCATCAAGCCACTGCGCGTCGTCGATGACACATAGCAGCGCTCGCTCGTCGGCAGCCGCGGAGAGCAGGCTGAGTATCGCGAGCCCAACGAGGAACCGATCCGGCGGAGCGCCGGCGCTCCGGCCGAACACGATCTCCAACGCCTGGCGCTGTGGGCCCGGGAGAGTTGCGATCCGATCGAGCAGCGGCCCGCACAGCTGGTGCAGACTGGCGTAGGCCAACTCCATTTCCGACTCCACGCCCGCTGCCCGCAGCACAGTCAGGTTTGACGCCACCGCGGTCAAATACTCCAACAGCGCTGTCTTCCCGATGCCGGCCTCACCCGCCAGAACCAACGACCGACTCTCGCTTCGGCAGATATCGCCGATCAAACCCTCAAGCAGCGCACATTCGCTGGCCCGTCCGACCAGTTCTGTGCCCCGTCCCGGCCTCGGAGCAGGATCATTCATTGGCAGCAACGTATGCTAGGCGGCGCCCGAACTCTTAGGCGTCCTTGACGCGTGATCGCTCACAAGACCCGCTCAGGCCACCGAGCGCGCTGAGCCTTGGTACGAGCGCCGACACGAACGCACGGCTGATGGACCTCGCCTCCGCAGCGGCCGTTCCGCTTGGTGGCCCTAGCCGGTGCCGTCGTCAGCTATCCGATTCGTTCCTCGATTCGGACGCGGACGGTGTCCCCCGCCTCTTTGCGGATCGCGTTTCGCAGCGCCGCCTTGACCGGGAGCCTGTGCGTGCCATCGCCCTGCGCCATCAACGCGCCCGTGAACGGCTCGCCGTCGATCGCGCCACGGATCTTCACGAGCCCGCGGGTGCCGAAGAGCTCGGCCACGTCATCCATGTGCACGCACGTCCATGCGCCGGGGTTGTTGCCTTTCTGAAGTTGGGCGTCGAACTCTCTCAACATGACTCTTCAGACTCTCGCATGTAGCGAGACTCATCGCCGAGCGGGCTGCTCAAATCGCTCTGGCTTCGATCGGCGGCGAGTATCTCGACGCCGCCGGGGAGGAGCCTCGTTTGCGCGGCAAGTGCAACGGGCCTCAACCGGGTCGACTCACACCTCAAATCCGAGGCACACCGAGAAATTCAGGGAGAGCGGCTCGATCGTGTCGTGCACCCGCCGCCGAGCATATTCTCATAGGACTCAGCCTCGCTCCGTGCGCGATCGAGGCGACGCTCAAGCGAGCGCGATAGCGCTGCGCTCCACGATCGGGCGGTCGGAGCGCGCGAGACCTCCCCACCTGATGTTCGGGATCAGTCGGCGAGTACGTCCGAGAAGCCGAACATGACGACCAGCGCCGGATCGTGGAACTCGATCACGCGGGAGACACCGCTGGCGGTTGGGGCCAGCACCACGATGCCGTGTGCGCGGAGCGCTCCGTCGGTATCGCGGTGGTACACCGCGGCGGCGGACTGACCATTGGCTGTAGTGGCGATCATCTGCCAGTCGCCCGGCACGCCCAGCACGTACGCGTCGAGCATGTGGATGCAATTCACGCGGCCCGCCTGCCATTCGCGGAATGGCGTCGCCTCCAGCGTGGCGTCCGCGCGCAGCACTTGTTCCAGCAGGGCCGCGTCGGAGCGTTCGAAGGCTGCGACGTAGCTTTCGAGCAGCGTACGCGCGCGCTGGTCGGTCGGTTCGAGCAGTTCTTCGGGCTCTGGCGCCAGTTCGTCCAGGCGGGCGCGGGCGCGCTGCAGACCGCTTTTCACGGCCGCCGTGGTGGTGTCGAGGATTTCCGCGGTTTCGGCCGCGGAGAACGCCAGCACCTCGCGCAGGATGAGGATCGCGCGCTGGCGGGCGGGCAGGTGCTGCAGGCTCGCGATGAGCGCCAGCCGTAGCGACTCGCGCGCGACCACCGCCGCGGCCGGATCATCGTCGGGCGGGGCGATCCAGCTGTCCGGCAACGGTTCCAGCCACGAGACCTCGCCTGGCGCAACCTGACTCGGCGGGCGATCAGGTCCGTCGTAAGGACCTGTCAAGCCCGAGGGCAGCACGCGGATCCGGCGAGGCTCCAACGCGGTCAGGCAGACGTTGGTGGCGATCTTGTATAGCCAGGACCGAATCGACGCTCGGGCCTCGAAGCCAACGTAGAAACGCCACGCCCGAAGATACGTTTCCTGCACGAGATCCTCGGCGTCGTGCGCCGAGCCGACCATGCGGTAGCAGTGCGCCAACAGCTCCCGGCGGAACTGCTCGGTCTCGTCAGCGAACCGGTCTTGATTCGGTGCTGCCCGCAGATGCGATGTCACGCCGCGAGTCTAATTCTGTAACCCGTTAGCGGCCGGGTCCACGGTTGCGGTCATCTGTTTTCAACTCCTTTCATGGGAACCTCCGGTGTGCGATGTCACCCGGGCCAGGAACTGACGGTTTTCTCAGGGCAGCAGGGCCAGTTTGCCGACGGTGGCCCTCGCTTCCAGTTCCGTTAGCGCTTTCGGGCCGTCGGCCAGTGCGTACACCGTGGGCTGGCCAGGGGTGAGCACCCCGCCGGCTATGAGCCCGAACATCTCACCCATAACCTCGCCGAAGATCTGTGGTGCCGCCTGGATCAGGATGCCGATGTTCAGGCCGATGACGTGAATCTGGTGCTTGTAGACCAAATCCCAGTTGGTGATCGCGGCTTCCCCGCCGACCACGCCGTAGACGACGACCCGGCCGGTGACCCGCTTGGTCGCGGCTAGGCTGGCATCCAGTGTGGCGCCGCCGACCGACTCGAGTACGAGGTCGGCGCCCGCACCGCCTGTTAGCCGCAGGACTTCGGCGGCGAGGTCAGCGCTGCGGGAGTCGATGACGTGGTCGGCGCCTTGCGCCCATACGACCTCGTGCTTGCCTGGCGAGGCCGTGGCGATCACGGTCGCGCCGTAGTGCTTGGCCATCTTGACCGCGGCCTGGCCGGTCCCCCCGGCCGCGGCGTGGATCAGCACGGTTTGCCCTGCGGCGATGCCGCCTAGCGGCTTGAGCGCCGCCAGCGCGGTCGGCCAGTTCACGACCAGGCCCAGCGCCTGCTCGTCGGCCCAGCCCCCCGGCACAGGGACCGCCGCGGCCGCGGGCAGCACCATGTACTCGGCGAACGCTCCGCCTCCGATGCCGACGCCGATGACGTGGGCGCCGGGCTGCAGATCGGTTACGCCATCGCCAACGGCAGCGACTTCACCAGCGCCCTCGATGCCCGCCACGTACGGCGGCTGCGGTCCGCCGGCGAATGTGCCGCGGGCCTGCGAGATGTCAACGAAGTTGACACCGGCGGCGATCACCCGGATGAGGACCTCGCCCGGCCCTGGATTCGGTACTGGGGCGTCGGTGATCAAACGAACGTCCCGCGGGCCCTCCAGGGATGTCTGCTGCAGGGCGCGCATGGTGGCGGGAATGCTCACGGCAATCAGCTCTCTTTCGTCGACTTGTCTCAGCGCGGCCGGCCTCTTCGGCGCGCCGCACCGTCGACCATGTAGACCTCCGCCACCCCACAAAGGAATCGGCAGCTCGCCACGCGCCGGCCCGTACCAGGGCCGAGCGCGCTAGACGCAAGCGCCGGCATTCCGGTAGCCCTGCGCACGGTATTTGCACAGCTGTGCTAGCTTTTGCTCGAATGAGCAAGACCGAGCTCCTCACGGAGTCGCGTGGCCGGGGGCAGCGATCGGCGAGCTTCACCGAGGCCGCTCGGCGGACCCAGATCGTGCAGGCGACGATCGCGACGATCGCCGGGGTGGGCTTTCAACGTGCCTCGTATGCGCAGATCGCCCAGCAGGCGGGATTGTCGAGCACCGGGCTGATCTCGTATCACTTCGCGAGCAAGGCGGAGCTGATCGAGGAGGTCGTGGCGGAGGTTGTCGCGGCGGGTCAGGGCTTCATGGTGCCGCGGATCGAGGCGGCCTCCCCCGGCCGCGCCCGGTTGCGCGCATACATCACCTCGAATTTGGAGTTCATGGCCCTGCACCCCGCGCACGTGCGCGCGGTGGCGGAGATCCAGAACGCGCTGCCGCGCGAACAGGGGGGCCAGTCGGCGCCGTATGCGCCGCGTCACGCTCGTGGCTTGGCGCAGCTGGAGGGCTATCTGCGGGAGGGGCAGCGCAGTGGGCAGTTGCGCCGTTTCTCGGTGGATGTGATGGCGTTGGCGATCCGAGCGGCGATCGACGCCGTGGCTTACAGGCTGCGGGAGGAGCCGGAGCTCGATCTGGCCGCTTGCGGGCGCGAGCTGACCAGCCTGTTCGATCACGCCACGACCGCCCGACAAGCCGGCGTAGCTCGTCGGCCGGGTGCCGAGCCGATGGCTGAGGAAGGCTGAGTAGTGCCGGGCGGATACCTGCAACTGGTGGCCATCATTGGCCTCTACACCCTGCTGGTGCTGTGGCCACCACGGCGCCCCCGAGCGCTCGCGTTCCTACTCTTCTTCGTCAGCCATCTGGTCAACGAGCTGCCGGGGCTCGCGCTGGGGGCACTAGCCGCCGGCACGCTGCTTGCCCTGATCGGCGGCGACTTCGCCTCGACCGGTGGCGTGGTCACGCTCGGGCTGGCTGGACTGACGGCGCTCGGCCTGCTCGAGCTCATCCGGCGCGGGCTGATGACTTCGCCGGTAGTCGAGCGCTCGCTCGATCAGGAGATCGGCCCCGGCTGGCGTTCGCTGGTGCGGCCCGCCGACCAGTCACGCCGGCTTCGGTTGGCGCGCGAGCTGCTCAACCCCCTCCCCTTCCGCCCTCGACGTGTCCGGCTGATCAGGAACGTCGCCTACGGTGACGCGGGACGGCGCAACCGGCTCGACGTCTATTGCCGCCGCGGCTCGGCCCAGGGCGGGCCGGTGTTGATCCACTTCCATGGCGGCCACTTTCAGCTCGGCGGCAAGAGCCGCGAGGCACGCCCCCTGCTACACAGGCTCGCCAGTCAGGGCTGGGTGTGCATCAGCGCCAACTACCGGCTCGGTGCGGCCGGCACGTTCCCCGGCTCGCTCATCGACGCCAAGCGAGCGATCAGTTGGGCGCGGGCACACGCCGCCGAGTACGGCGCCAACCCCTCGACGCTCATCGTGGCTGGAAGCTCGGCCGGCGCCCACCTGGCGGCGATGGCCGCGCTGACCCCCAACGAGCCGGCCTTTCAGCCCGGCTTCGAGGACGCCGACACCGCGGTCACCGCCGCGGTCTGCCTATACGGCTACTACGGCGACCGCGAACGCACGGGCACCCTCCCTTCCTCGCCGGCGGACTATGTCAGCTGCCACGCACCCCCGTTCCTCGTCGCACACGGCATCAACGACACGCTCATTCCCATCGCGCACGCCGACCAGTTCGTGCGACGGTTGCGCGCCGGCTCGACCCGTCCGGTCCTCTACCTCAAGCTACCCGGTGCGCAGCACTCATTCGACCTGTTCCACTCACCGCGCTTCGACGCCGTCATCGACGGGATCGAGGCCTTTACCGCCGTCCACGCGCGACTCCTGAACGTCCGCGGCCACCACCGACCCCACAGTGAGGTTCATCAAACATGATCACCCGACTGGATTTCATCGGCATCCCTTCGCAGGACGCCGACCGCGCCCGCAGCTTCTACCGCGACACGCTTGGCCTCCGACCCGACGAGCACGGTGACTATGAGCAGTGGGCCGGCGATACGTGCTTCGGCATCTGGGAGCCTGAGAAGATGGGGAGGCCGTTCGTCGCCCAGACGGGCAATCCCTGGCCGCTGGGGTGCGACGACGTCGCCGCCACCCGCGCCGAGCTCGAGGCCAAGGGCGTCGAGTTCGCCGGCGACACCTTCGACACCGGCGTCTGCCACATGGCCTTCTTCTCTGACCCGGACGGCAACGAACTGATGCTCCACCACCGCTACGCGCCCTACGCCTGACCATCACGGTGTCCTGACCTGGCGGCGACTGACGGTCGCTGATCTCCCCCGGCTGAGCGCGTGGCTGGGGGATCCGCAGGTCGCGCGGTGGTGGAACCACGAGTCGAGTGCGGCGGCGGTCGAGCGAGACTTCGGGCCGAGCGTGCGTGGCGAGGAGCCGGGAGAGGATCTCGTCGTGTCGCTCGACGGGCGCCCGATCGGGTTGCTGCAACGTTCGGCCATCCACGATTACCCCGAGGATCTCGCTGAGTTCGAAGCGATAGTTGAGGTGCCGGAGGGCGCTGTCGAGCTGGACTATCTGATCGGAGAGGCCGCCCTGCGTGGTCGGGGGCTCGGGACAAGGATCATCGCCGCCGCGATCGAGGACACCTGGAGCGCGCACCCAGCGGCGCCGGCCGTCCTCGTCGCCGTACTCGCGGCGAACGTGGCATCGTGGCGGGCGCTCGAGAAGGCGGGCCTGCGGCGCATCGCCCAGGGCGCCAGTCCCCCTGATAACCCGATCGACGACCCTCTGCACTACGTCTATCGCTGTGACCGGCCCTGATTCGCCGAGGCCGAGAAGGGCGTGTGTCCAAATGCGCGTCGACGCTGCGTCGTATTGACAGAGTCGATAAGGAGGGAATGATGTCCCAGTACATGCTTTTGCTGTATGCCACTGAGGTCGAAGGCGAGGAGCTCGCAGAGCGCGAGTCCGAGATACCGACGATGTGGGTGGAGCTGAACAGGAGCCTCGAGGAGGCCGGTTTGTTGGTTGCGACCGGCCGCCTGCATCCGACTACGACGGCCACGACTGTCAGTGCGATCTCCGGCGAGACGGAGCTCACTGATGGCCCGTTCGCGATCACGAAGGAGGCACTTGCGGGCTTCTGCCTGATTGAGGCCGAGAACCTCGATCAGGCGCTGGGCGTGGCCAAGCGGATCCCGCTGACCCGCTACGGAAGCGTCGAGGTCCGCCCCGTCATGGGCGGGGCCGGTTGAGTGATCCGACGGCGGATGCGGTCGTCCGCGCGTTTCGCGACGAGCGGTCGGCTGTGCTGGCGACTCTGATTCGTCATGTGGGCGACTTCCAGCTGGCCGAGGACGCGGTCCAGGACGCCTATGCGGCTGCGCTCACGACGTGGCCGCGCGATGGCGTTCCGGCGAATCGCAGGTGCGTGGCTCACGGTCACGGCGCGGCGGCGCGCGATCGATCGCCTGCGCCGCGACCGCTCGGTGGCAGATCGCGCCGAGCGCCTTGCGGAGCTCGTTCGCCTGGACCAGCAGGAGCACCGGGCCGTGATCGAAGAGAGCTCGATCGTCGACGATCGCCTGCGGCTGATCTTCACCTGCTGCCATCCCGCGCTGGATGTGTCCGCTCGCGTGGCGCTGACGCTGCGCGCGCTTGGTGGCCTCACGACCGGCGAGATCGCGCGCGCGTTTCTCGTTGCCGAGCCGACGATGGGTAAGCGGATCGTGCGGGCGAAGCGGAAGATCGCCGACGCTCGGATCCCGTATGAGGTGCCGCGCGACGAGGAGCTGCCGGATCGAGTGCGCGGGGTGCTCCGCGTGGTCTATCTGATCTTCAACGAGGGCTACTCGGCAACCGAGGGCGACCGTCTCGTGCGCGAAGAGCTCTGCCACGAGGCGATCCGGCTCGGCCTGCTGCTGCGCGAGCTGATGCCTGACGACGCCGAGGTGTGGGGACTGTTCGCGCTGATGCTCCTGCATGACTCGCGGCGCGTCGCGCGGGTCGACGAGCACGGGCGCTATCTCGCGATCGGCGAGCAGGACCGCTCGCGGTGGGACCAAGCGCGCATCCGCGAGGGCCTGCGGGCGTTGGAGCGTTCCGTGCGTATGCGACGGCCCGGTCAGTACCAGCTGCAGGCGGCGATCACGGCGCGCCAGATGGAGGAGGAGCCCGAGTGGCCGCGGATCGCCGACCTCTACGGCGCGCTGGCGAAGCTCACGCCAACCGCAGTGGTCGAGCTCAACCGAGCCGTCGCCGTCGGCTTCGCGGACGGCCCGCAGGCAGGCCTCGATCTGCTCTCGCCGCTGCTGCACGACCCAGCGCTCGAGCGCTACCAGCCGCTGCACGCCGCCCATGCGGAGCTGCTCAAGCGTGCCGGTGAGCGACAGGGCGCTGCGCGCGCCTACCAAACGGCGATCAAGCTGAGTGCCAATGCCGTGGAGCGGGCCGAGCTCGAGCGGCGCTTGCAGGATCTCTGAGCAGGCTGTCCAAATCGCCGCTCGTGCTGCGTCGGACTAGTGAGGCCGCCTTCGAGAGGCGGCAAACACGCCACTGGAGGTCCGATGAAAGCTCAGACACCAAATGTTCATCGTTGGCGAGCGTTCTCGCTGCTTGCCGTCGCCGCGTTCATGACGGTGATGGATTTGACGATCGTCAACACGGCTCTGCCGACGATCGGGCGGAAGCTGCACTTCTCGCAGACGAGTCTGCTGTGGGTCGTGACCGCATACGGGCTGGCCTACGGCGGCTTTTTGCTTCTCGGCGGCCGGGCCGCCGACCTACTCGGGCGCCGCCGCATGATCATCGCCGGCCTGGCCGTGTTCACAGCCGCTTCGCTGGGAGCCTCGCTGGCGGGCAGCGAGGCGGTCCTGATCGCGATGCGGGCCGTCCAAGGTCTGGGCGCCGCAATGTTTCTCCCCGCCGCACTGTCGACCGTTCGGAACATGTTCACCGAGGGCGCCGAACGCAACAAGGCGCTCGGCATCTGGGGCGGTCTCGCAGCCATGGGTGCAACCTTCGGGGTCGTGTTCGGCGGCATCCTGACCCGGTTCGCCGGATGGCAGTACGTCTTTCTGCTGAACGTCCCGGTCGGCGTGGTCGCGCTGCTGCTGATCCGGCGGGTTGTGCCTGAGACCCGCGTCGACACCGCCCGGAGTCGCTTTGATCCGTTCGGCGCGGTGACCGTGACCGGTGCGCTCGTGCTGCTGGCGTACGCAATCGCGCAAGCCCCACGGACCGGTTGGGGCGCAAGCAGGACTATCGCCGAGCTGGCCGTCGCCGTTGCGCTGCTCGGAGCGTTCTTGGTGATCGAGAGCCGCGGCGAGGCACCGCTGATGCCGCTGCGGATCTTCCGCCTGAGAACGCTCGCCGGAGCGAACGCTGTCGGAGTTCTGCTCGGAGCGAGCTTCTACTCGTTCATCTTCATCGGCACCCTGTACATGCAGCAGGTGCTCGGCTTCTCAGCGCTGCAGGGGGGCTTTGCCTGGGCCGCGGCGGGGATCACTTCGATGCTGTTCGCCGGCGTCTCCCAACTGCTCGTCACGAAGGGCTCCGCGAAGCTGGTGATGGCGTTCGGAATGACCGTCATCGGAATCGGCATCCTTTGGACCACCGAAGCGCCGGTGCACGGGCACTACTGGGCGAACCTGTTCGGACCGTTCCTGGTGGCGGTCGGCATGGGAAGCGCATTCGCGTTCATTCCGGTATCGATCGCCGCGCTCGCCGGTGTCGCAGAACGCGAAGCCGGAGTGGCGTCCGGGCTGATCTACACCTCTCAGGAGCTCGGCGGAGCGCTTGGGATAGCGATCGCCTCGAGCGTCGCCGCCAGCCACTACACCACGCTCCTCCGCGGCGGAGACACCGTCCGCGCCGCGCTGACGGGCGGATTTCACTCCGCTCTCTGGGTGTCCGGAGTCATCGCGCTGCTCGCAATCCCGGTCACGTTCCTGCTCATCCGCAAGGACGAGATGGCAAAGGCAGTCGCCGCAACGGCTCTTCGCAACCCGCAGCCCGAGCCCGCGACATGACGCTCGCCACTACCACCGCCGACACCACAAAACAGGAGTCACCGATGCGCCAAACACTGGTCACCTACACCGTCAAACCGGGACGCGACGAGGAGAACTCCGCGCTCGTGCGGGCCGTCTTCGAGGAGCTCGCACAGACACAACCGGCCGGATTGCGGTACGCGGTGTTCTACCTCCCGGACTCGCGCCAATTCATACACCTGTACACCGATGAGGGCAGCACATCGGGCGTGCAAGGCCTGAATTCGTTCAAAGCATTCGTCGCCGGGGCGGAGGATCGCCACGCACAGCCGGCCACGTTCACCCAGCCCGAACTAATCGGCGACTACCGCACATTCGACAAGTCATGAGGTCCTGCATCCGGCGAACGCTCGCTGGCGGCCTGCCAACGACGATTTGGGTGTAATGAAATGTGGCCCGTCCGGAATGAGGGCGTGTAACCCCGAATCGAGGACTCCCGAGAGTGGCCAAGCGCTCCAGACAAGACAACGACCGCGTCGGCGCGATGATCGCATCTGTTCGCCCGATCTCATCCGAGTCGTTGAAGACCCCCGAAATCGTGCGGGCGCAGGACGACATCGCCGCCGCGATTGTGAGGATGCCGCAGCGGTCGGCTCCCGTTAAACGGTGGCAGCGGCTCCGCGCGCCGCGTCACGTCCTGCTGGTCGGCGCGATCATCGCCGGCCTCGGCGGCAGTGTCGCCGTTGCCGCCTCGCTCCTGAACGCGCACACGGGTTATTACCCGACGAAGCACGGGGTCCCGGTGAACATGAGCGGGCCGGGCGAGGCCTTGAACTCGAGCGCACCGAACTTCTGCCGAGTCGCGTTCCAGGTCTCAAACGACATCCCGTTCCCAGCCCGATATGCGTCCTGGCGGGCCTATGTGCTGACCCTGAGCTTTGGGATCAAGCATCCGACGTCGAGCATCCCGTGCAACGCTCACGCCGGAAATGTGACCGTCGGATGGCTCGGCCAGTGGTTCGCTACGACCGCGTTCTGCGGATGGGCACAAGCCTGGGCGCAGGACGTCGGCGCCGGCAACCGAGCGGCTGCAGCGCGGGACGCGCGAGCGATCCTGAGCGCCCTCCACTGGAGGGCTGTGAGGTGGGTCGACCCACACCCCGACAGCGCGCCGGCAGGTGATGCGCCGGGCGGGGACCGCACCAAGACCACCTTCGGCTGGATGCTCTTCTATCAGCAGGCAGTTCGGTCTGGCGATCGAGCGCGCATGGAGAGCCTTCTCGACGGCCACGTCGGCTATGGCGATCGCTCCTTTGGCTTCGGCGAATGTCAGTCGGGGCCTGACCCTGACATTGCCAACTTCATGCAGGCGCATGCCAAGACTCAGTCGATTCCCGAGCTGGAGAAGCTCCTGCTGGCGCACTTGCGCAGTGAGGGCATATGAGGGAGAAGCCAACGGCCGATGCCCGGGAGGACTTCGAGCAGCTCTTCGAGGAGACGCGCGACAGCTTGTCCGCGTATCTCGTGAACCGGTGCAGCGACGCGGAGCTTGCCGCCGATCTCTTCTCAGAGACCTTCCTGATCGCGTGGCAGAAGCTCAACTCGATCCCGCCCGGAGATCAGGCCAAACTGTGGCTCTTTGGCGTCGCACGCAACCTGATGCTCAAAGGATTTCGACAGCGGCGAGTCGCCGACGCGTTGGTTGAGCGACTCGCCGGCGAGCTGCGCCGTACACACGTCGAGCACCCTCAGATCGACGACCACCCGCGCGCCTTGCTGCACGCGGCACTCAACTCACTGTCCGAGGGCGATCGCGAGATCCTGATGCTGACCGCGTGGGAAGGCTTGACACCCAGAGATATCGCGGCGGTCATGGGCATCTCAGCCAACGTCGTTCGAGTCCGGCTGCACCGAGCACGACGTCGCGTCGAGCAACGGCTGAGGGCCAACTCCACGACCAGCGCTGCGCCCGGCTGCACCAGCGCGAGCGCCTGATCTGCGCGTCCGCATAGCCCGCAATCGGCACAGCTCCCTTCGGTTACGGCGAAGAGAGTGCGGCTAGGACGGTCAGCCGCTGGTTGAGGGGTGCGACGCTCTCGACCACGAGCCACCCGCGGCTGGTCCGCCGGGCGACCATCGGTTGGATGCTGTTGACGGCGATGAACCTCGACGGGAGCTCGCGGTGGTAAACGCCGCGATCTCCGACGACTGCGGAGAGCCCGGGCAACGCACCGGTGGGAGCGCCAGGTTGGACAGCGTCGGTCAGCACGGACGAGTAGAACAGCTGGCCGCGGAATCGCAGCCATGTACTGGCGCAGGACAGGAACGTGCCGGCCGTCGCGCCAGGGAACGGCTGCAGGTGGTTCACCATCCGCCCCCACAGCGTGAGCGCGTCCGCGAGACGGTGGACGCTGATCGAACAGCGCCCGTGGGCCGGAGGCTGGTGGCGCGTCCAGTAGCTCGTAGGCTCAAGCCCGGTGCCTGGTAGAGCGTGCGGCGACCGCGTTGCGCCGAGGCCGCCCACCTGGATCGTCCGGCCGCGGCCGTCGAGTGCGGAGATGGCGCGCAACGGGTCGGCGTCCTGGCGGGTGACGAAGAAGGCCACGCCACGGAACCCCGCGGGCAGCCGCGGATCGGCAACCGTGGTGACCGTCTTGCCGGCCGGCAGGCGCACCGCTGCGACTCGCTCGGGGACCATCAACCAAGCGAAGCTTTGGGCCGGTGAGCCTTTCGTCGCCGGCGCAGAGATGGCTGGTCCGGCCGCGCCGGCGCCGCAGCCGCCCATGCCGCCGTACTTCCCGGCGCCAGCGGGGGCGCTGTAGATCCAAACGCACCAGCCAGCCTGACCGCCCTCGATCTCAGGGAAGACCTCGAAGTCATAGTGAGCGAAGCCAAGCGCGGCGGCGCTCTGCGGGGGAACAGAACCTGACAACGGGGCCGACGATTGGGTGAGCGAAAGCGCTGCGGCCGCCGACCCGGCCGCGATGACAACGACCGCCAGCAACAGCGCCAGGCGGCCGGGCGAACGGCGGCGCCACCGCGGCCTCGGGCGGCCGGCATCGCGTGGGCGGAACGGAAGGACAGACTCCTGCGCAGGCTGCGAGCGGTGCTCGGCGCTGGCCGCGCGGGATAGCTCAGCCCCGAGTCGGTCGAGGAAGTCAGCCATCTCTATCTCCCTCCATTGAACGTCGTAGCACTCGCAGGGCCCGGCTCACACGCTTGCGCACCACCGACTCAGAGCAACGGACCCTGGCCGCGATTTCGCCGTAGCCATGGTCCTCGAGCACTCGCAAGCGGAGCGCCTCTAGCTGGGCCGCGGGCAGCTGCCTAGCCAATTCAGACAGCAGATCAGTCTCCGCCGAGATCTCCGCTACGCGCTCGAGGTCGGCATCCTCGAGCAGCACCGGTCGCATCGCCAACCGGCGCCGGGCCGAGTCCTCAACCCGTCCGCGGCGGTAGCCGTCGATCAGCAGATGGCGGGCGGTGAGCAGTAGCCAGGCGATCGGAACCGGGGGCAACGACCGCTCCCGATCCCGGACGAGCACCAGCAGCTCCGCGAACGTCTCGGCCATCAGATCTGCGGCCAGATCTGGCTCGTGCACCCGTCGTCCAAGAAACGCCAGCACCACACGGTGGTGGCGCCGGTAGAGCAGCTCGAACGACTCACCCACACCGGCTCGTGCCTCCTCGAGGAGTTCGCGATCAGGCTTCATCTCGGGATGGCTGCCGACATTCATGGTGTTTGCGAGCGCGATCATGGACCGTCAATCAACCAAACGAAATAGCCCGCGTGATTGTGACCCGGACGCTCAGCGCTGACCCCGGGGCCCCCTTCAGGCGCGCGAGATCGGCAGCGCCGGGTCGTTGCCCCACTCGGCCCAGGAGCCGTCATAGACCCGCACTCGCGGCGTAGCCGGCGATGCGGAGCGCCAACGCCGCGTGGGCGGCACGAACCCCGCCCTGGCAGTAGGTCACGAGCTCATGCTCGGGGACCAGGCCGGCCGCCTCGGCTCGAGCCCGGATCTCCGCCGGGTCACGCATAAGCCCGTCCGGACCCAGGTTCTCCTCCCAGGGCCACAGAACCGCGCCGGGGATGTGGCCGCCCCGCGCGGCGCGCCGCTGCTCGCCCGAGAACTCCGCCGAGTCACGCACGTCGACCAGGCGCAGCTCTGGATCGTCGAGCCGCTCGAGGATCTCCTCTGCACTGATCCCACGCATCCAGCGCGACTCTCGGGGCTCGAAGCGCGCCGGCACGGGGCGAACGGTGCCGCGCTCGAGTGGCCGGCCGTCCGCCTGCCATTTCTCGATCCCGCCGTCGAGCAGCGCGACGCGATCGTGGCCGAAGTGCGCCAGGACGTGCCAGAGCCGCGACGCGTACAAATTCCCGCCGTCCGAATAGGCGACCACGGTCTTGCCGTGCGTGATCCCCAGGCGCCCGAGCCTGTCGGCAGCTTCTCTCGCGTTTCGGGCAGGAACGTCGTCACCGACGTATCGGCCGCCGACAGGTCGTCGAGCCAGTAGACATGGATCGCGCCCGGGACGTGGCCACCCTCATAACGGCTCGCGCGACGTGTCCGCATCGCCGGCGAACCGGCAGTCGCACACCAACAGATCCTCGTCGCGCAGGTGCGCGGCCAGCTCTTCGCTGCTTACCAGCGGCACTCTGATCGCCATTCTCGGCCTCCATTCTTCGCTCGCTGCCAGGCAGCGCGAGCCGGGGACGGGGTGCTACTCGACGACCTCGACCCAGCTGGCGATCTCATCGCGGGTGAGCGTCTCGGCGAGCTCCGGATGATCGCTCCGGATGTGGCCCTCGATCCGAGTGACCACCTCGTCGTCGCTCTCGCCCCGTGCGACGAAGCCGCATTCGCATTTGATCTGCCTGGACATGTTCTTGTCGCGGCGATTGTGGACGCCGGTCCTTTCTCATATCTTGGCAGCAACCTTGGAGAAAGGTTGGAAGAAATCTCGCCGCTGCCCGGCTCTCGCACACGAATCCAGCTCTGCGGCCGCTTCGTCCTTGAGCTAGACGGCCGGCGGATCGACGCCCAATTGCCCAGCCGCCAAGGCCGGTTGCTGTTCGCCTACCTCGCGCTCAACCGCGACCGAGCGGTCACCCGCGACGAACTCGTGGAGGCGCTGTGGCCGTATGCCACGCCGGCGGCCGCGCCGTCCGCGCTCACGGTCCTGGTGTCCAAGCTGCGGGCCGCCCTCAGCACCCAGATGCTGGGCGGCCGCAGCGAACTTCGGCTGAACCTTCCCCCCGACGCGCGCATCGACGTCGAGGACGCGCTCGCGGCGGTCCACGAGGCACAGTCCGCGATCGCCCAGGGCGACTGGAAGCGGGCATGGGGTCCGGCCCTGCGCGCCCAGTTCATCGCCCGCCGGCGGCTGCTGCCCGAGCACGACACGCCCTGGCTTGACCAATGGCGCCAGCGACTCGACGACGTGCACGACCGCGCGCTCGAGGCCTATGCCGCCAGCTGCCTCGGCATCGGCGGCACCGAGCTGCCCGGTGCCGAACGGGCCGCCCGGCACCTGCTCGAGCGCTCACCGCTGCGCGAGACCGGCTACGCCCTGCTGATGGACGCTCTCGCCGCCCAGGGCAACGTTGCCGAAGCGATGCGGATCTTCGACCGCGCCCGCACCACCCTGGACCAGCAACTCGGAATCACCCCCGGCCGCGCGATCCGGCAAGCACACGCCCGCCTCCTCGACGTGCCCGCCACCCCCCGCTCAGGCACGCCATCGCGACAAACGCGGACCTGACCGCATCGCAGGCAGCTTGGAGCGCCGGGCCAGATGTCGGCGGTGTCTCCGACGGTCACGGGTACGTCACGATGAGCCGGCCGTTGAGCGAACCGGTACCATACCGTTCGGGTCACGGCCTGCCACCGGGGCATCGGTCGACCCGCACGCACCGGGGGGTGTGAGATGTCCACAGTGGAGCAGCAGCCCGTCGAACTTGACGGCGACAAGCTGATGGCGTTCGTGTTCCGTGCCGTCGACGAGGTCGGCGCAACGCTGAACACGGCGATGGTCGCAATTGGTGACAAGCTCGGGCTGTACCGCGCGATGGCGGGCGCCGGGCCGCTGACCTCGTCGACGCTCGCTGAGCGGACTGGTACGAACGAGCGCTACGTCCGTGAGTGGCTCAACCAACAGGCGGCGAGCAGCTACGTGACCTACGACCCGTCGGCCGGGACGTACACGCTGCCGCCCGAGCAAGCGGTCGCGCTGACCGACTCCAGCAGCCCGGCGTTCCTGCCCGGGTTCTTCCAGATCGCGCTCGGCTCGGTTCACGCGACCGAGACGATCACGGCGCGGTTTCGCAGCGGAGAGGGCTTCGGCTGGCATGAACAGTCCAACGATGTCCACGAGGGGTGCTCGCGGTTCTTTGAGCCTGGCTATGAAGCGAACCTCGTCGCGGCCTGGCTGCCGGCGCTGGAGGGCGTCGTCGAGAAGCTGCAAGCCGGCGCGACGGTCGCCGACGTCGGCTGCGGCCAAGGCGCGTCGACGGTGATCATGGCCAAGGCGTTTCCGAACTCGACCTTCGTCGGCTCCGACTCGCACGCCGGATCGATCGACGCGGCAACAAAGCGCGCGGCCGATGCGGGCGTCACGAATGTCAAGTTCACGGTCGAACCGGCGAAGAACCTCGGGGGCGACGGCTTTGACTTCGCTACGACGTTCGACTGCCTGCACGACATGGGTGACCCGGCCGGTGCCGCCTCCCATGTGCTGTCGATGCTGAAGCCCGACGGCACGTGGATGATCGTCGAGCCGGCAGCGGGTGACGCGGTCGAGGACAACCTGAACCCGGTCGGCCGCGCCTACTACGGCTTCTCGACGCTGCTCTGCACGCCGTGCTCGATGTCGCAGGAGGTCGCGCTCGCACTCGGTGCCCAGGCCGGCGAGCAACGGATCCGCGAGGTCGTCACCGGCGCTGGATTCACTCGATTCCGGCGTTCCTCGGAGACACCCTTCAACCTCGTGTTCGAAGCGCGTCCCTGACAGCCGTGCGTGTCGGGGGTAAGAAGCAGCTCGCGCATCTGGTTGACCTCGTCGACCGCGGCGATCTCCAGGTCCACGTTACCGAACGAGTTCCGCTGAACGAGCTAGCCGCGCTCCACGCCAGGGCCGAAGCCGACGCCGTGTCGGGCAAGGCCATCGTCGTCCCCGTCGACTAAGCGGCGCGGGCTCGACCCGGAGACGAGCCCGCGCCTTGCATGTCTCAGGGCTGGATGTTCTCCAGGTCTTCCAGGAGGCGGGGATGTGTCGGCTCCCAGCCGAGCGCCTCGCGGGTGTGGGCGCTCGAGGATGGCTGATCGGCCGCGAAGATCGCCCCGAGCGGGCCGTAGGTCTGCTGGCTTCACCGACTCGACCGGCAGGTTCAGGCGCCGGCCGATGACGGCGGCGATGTCACGCACCGCGACGCCCTCGTCGTCCACGGCGTGCCAGGAGGTTCCGGCGGGGGCGTGTTCGAGGGCCAGGCGGAACAGGCTCGCGGCGTCGAGGGCATGCACCGCCGGCCAGCGCTGAGTGCCGTCACCCGGATAGCCAGACACGCCGGACTGGCGTGCGATGTTGGTCAGCAGACCCGCGAATCCGCCGTTGCCCTGGTTGTGCACAGTGCGCGGCAGACGCACGGCACTGCTGCGGACCCCGCGCGAGGCCAGGCCCAGCACCGCCGTCACGGAACGGCCGCGGCCGGCGACCGGCCCCACGGTCGGCAGCGGGTCGGCCTCGCGTGGAGGCTCGGCCTGGGACGGCGGGCGTACCCGAGCACGTGACCAACGGGCGGCCGCTGCCGATCAGCGCCTCGCCGAGGGTCGCGAGGGCCGCGCTCTCCTGCGAGATCGCGTTGGCGAGGGCTTCGGGACTCGAGAAGTCGTTGGCGAAAGCCAGGTGGATCACGCCGTCGGCCTGCGCGGCGCCCGTACGCAGGGCGTCCAGGTCAGCGAGATCTCCGCGGATCGGTTCGGCGCCGGCGGACTTCAGTGCCGCCGCAGAGGCGTCGGAGCGAGCCAGCCCGAGGACGGTGTGGTCGTTGGCGATCAGTTCGGCGACGACAGCGGAGCCGATCAGGCCGGTGGCCCCGGTGATGAACACGTGCATGGGTTCTCCTGGAAGTGATGGGACTGTTGTCGCATCACCGTACCAGAGTGATGAGACACAGAGTCCCATCAATTAGAATCGGCGGCATGGCCCGGTGGGAACCAGGAGCACGCGAGCGGCTCGTCGTCGCCGCCGTCGAGCTGTTCACCGAGCAGGGATACGACGCCACGACCGTGACGCAGATCGCCGAGCGTGCCGGGGTGACGAAGAGCACGCTGTTCCGCTACTTCCCGGACAAGCGCGAGATTCTCGCGGCCGGGCAGGAGACGCTCAGCCAGCTGCTCACCGAAGGCATCACCGAGGCGCCCGCCGGCGCCACGCCACTCGAGGCCGTCGCCGCCGGCCTCGAGCGCGTATCGAGTGCGATGGGCCAGATGAACCGCGATCTCGGGCCCCGCATGAAGGCCGCCGTGGCCGCCAGCACCGAACTCCGAGAGCGCGACGCGCTCAAGAGCGTCGGCTTGGCCGCGGACATGACCCGCGCGCTGATAGGCCGCGGTGTCCCCGAGCCGACCGCGCAGCTCGCCGCCGAGCTCGGCGTGCTCGCGTTCAAGCGCGGCTACACCCAGTGGTCGATCGACGAGCGCGAGAGCGACAACACGCTCGCCCATTACGCGCTGGCGGCGCTCGACGAGCTGCGGGCAGCAAGCGCAGCACTGGGCTGAAAAAGGGCCCCTGACAACACCTTCGTCCCGTCGATTAAGCCGCACGGGCCCGACCCGGAGACCGAGCCCGCCCTTTGCCCGTCTCAGGGCTGGATGTTCTCCAGGTCTTCCAGGAGCCGGGGATGCGTCGGCTCCCAGCCGAGCGCCTCGCGGGTGTGGGCGCTCGAGGATGGCTGATCGGCCGCGAAGATCGCCCCGAGCGGGCCGTACGTCGCTGGCCCCACCGACTCGACCGGCAGGTTCAGGCGCCGGCCGATGACGGCGGCGATGTCACGCACCGCGTCGCCCTCGTCGTCCACGGCGTGCCAGGAGGTCCCGGCGGGCGCCTGTTCCAGGGCCAGACGGAACAGGCCGGCGGCATCGAGGGCGTGCACCGCCGGCCAGCGCTGGGTGCCGTCACCCGGATAGCCGGACACGCCGGACTGGCGTGCGATGTTGGTCAGCAGGCCGGCGAACCCGCCGTTGCCCTGGTTGTGCACGGTGCGCGGCAGACGCACGGCACTGCTGCGGACCCCGCGCGAGGCCAGGCCCAGCACCGCCGTCACGGAACGGCCGCGGCCGGCGACCGGCCCCACGGTCGGGAGCGGATCGGCCTCGGTGGAGGCTCGTCCTGGGACGGCGGGCGTACCCGAGCACGCAACAAATGGGCGGCCGCTGTCGACCAGCACCTCGCCGAGCGTCGCGAGGGCCGCGCTCTCCTCGCGCGATCGCATTGGCCAGGGCTTCGGGACTCGAGAAGTCGTTGGCGAATGCCAGGTGGATCACGCCATCGGCCTGCGCGGCCCCCTTTCGCAGGGCGTCTAGGTCAGCGAGATCTCCGCGGATCGGTTCGGCGCCGGCGGAATTGAGTGCCGCCGCAGAGGCGTCGGAGCGGGCAAGCCCGAGGACGGTGTGGTCGTTGGCGATCAGTTCGGCCACGACGGCGGAGCCGATCAGGCCGGTGGCCCCGGTTATGAACACGTGCATGGGTTCTCCTGGAAGTGATGGGACTCTTGTCGCATTACGATACCAGAGTGATGAGACAAGAGTCCCATCAATTAGAATGGTGGCATGGCCAGGTGGGAACCAGGAGCACGCGAGCGCCTCGTCGTCGCCGCCATCGACCTGTTCACCGAGCAGGGATATGACGCCACGACTGTGACGCAGATCGCCGAGCGTGCCGGGGTGACGAAGAGCACGCTTTTCCGCTACTTCCCGGACAAGCGCGAGATTCTCGCGGCCGGGCAGGAAACGCTCAGCCAGCTGCTCACCGAAGGGATCACGGAGGCGCCCGCAGGCGCGACGCCGCTCGAGGCCGTCGCCGCCGGGCTCGAGCGTGTATCGAGTGCGATGGGCCAGATGAACCGCGATCTCGGGCCCCGCATGAAGGCCGCCGTGGCCGCCAGCACCGAACTCCGAGAGCGCGACGCGCTCAAGAGCGTCGGCCTGGCTGCTGACATGACACGCGCGCTGATAGGCCGCTGTGTCCCGGAGCCAACTGCGCAGCTCGCCGCCGAGCTCGGTGTGCTCGCGTTCAAGCGCGGCTACACCCAGTGGTCGATCGATGACCGCGAAAGCGAGAACACGCTCGCCCATTACGCGCTGGCGGCGCTCGACGAACTGCGGGCAGCAAGCGCAGCACTAGGCTGAAAGGGCCCCTGACAACACCTGAGGACGCCGGAACCACGCCGACTACCTGACCGGAGGTCCGATCTCCTTTCTTCTCCGGACGTGCATCAGCTCGCGCGTCCCGCCTGGCCCCGCACGCGCGGCTTGCGGATCGCGCGCCCTTCGCTTCGACGCCAGCGTTCGTGGCCATCCTTACGCGCGCCGTTAGGCCCGTATTGAGTCACGAGCATCTCGGCGCCTTCGGCTCGGTACCGTTTGCGCGGATCTCGAGTGCGGCGGGGACGCTGCTTGAGCTGCGCAGCCGCCCTGTGGACGCCACCGCTGTTGTTGCGTTCCTCCGCTGCTAGACTACACTTTGGATGGCCCAGGGTTCGGGGTCCGGCATCGACGTGCGTCGATCGGCCAGCCGCTATTGGTCGACGCCTGGAGCGGTCACGTCCGGTGCGACGACATGGGCGCAGCCGCATCGGTGAGTTCTCGGAGCATCCCGTCTTATGCGGCAGCCGGCTGGTCGGCTGTGGCGGGCGGGATCCGTAGCAGGCGCGCGAGTCCGTTCGGCATCCACCAGTTCCAGCGGCCCATGATCGCGACGAGCGCGGGTACGAGCAGCGTGCGGACGATCAGCGCGTCGATCAGGTCGCCGAAGGCGAGGCCGCTGGCGATCATCTGCACGACGATGTCGGGGTTGGCGGTGAGCGACGCGAACGAGATCGCGAGGATCAGCGCGGCGCACGTGACCAGCCGGCCGGTGTGTGCGAGCGCCCGCGTGACGGCCTGCTTGGTGGATCCGGTGCGGTCGTATTCCTCGCGCATGCGGGCGAGGATGAACACCTCGTAGTCCATCGAGATTCCGAACAGGAACGCGAATGCGACGATCGGGATCCAGTCCCGGATCGACCCGGTCGCGGGCACGCCGTAGATCAGGTCCGAGCCGGGCCGTCCTGCCAGAACAGCACCAGGAACCCGTAGGTCGCGCCGAGCGAGACGAGGTTGACGAGGACCGCCTTTACCGCGAGCACGACCGAGCGGAACGCGCGCGCCAGCAACAGGAAGGTGACGATCGCGATCGCGGCGAGCATCAGCGGCAGGTTGCCGTATACGGCGCTGTTGAAGTCGACGTTCTGGGCGGTGTTTCCGCCGACCTCGATGCGGCTCGGCACGCGGCGCCAGGGCCGTTCGCAGGCGGGTGACGGTTGCGGTGCCGGCCCATGCGTCGCCCTCGGCAGTGGGGTATTACGCTGATCAGCGAGTCCTGGCCCTGACGGAACGAGGATGTCTGCGGCGCGAGACGGATAGGATGGCTGGGCGTGGCGCCGGCGATCGCCGCTGCTTGCCGCGCGGCGGCCGGACCACCATGGGTGAGCACCTCAATCGGGAACACGACGGCGCTGGGAACGCCTTGGCGCTCGAGCGCGTGCAGCGTTTTCCGGCCGGCTGTCCGTTGCCGCCGAGTGAGTTCGCGCGCGGCTGGCCGGTGTTCATCGACAGCGCCGGCGCCGCCAGGGCGAGCACGATC